>NZ_JAILYE010000003.1:0-392136 GCF_021011285.1 Enterococcus sp. SMC-9
TGTCAACTGTTTTTTTCAAAAAGTTTTAAAAACTTTTTGAAATGATATTTCAGAAGTTCGCCGCTCATCAAGCAACTCCGTTAGTTTAGCAAGTAGTTAGCTTGCTGTCAACAAGTTTTTTTGTTTTTTTCAAAACTTTTTTCTTGTGACTTTTGAAAATAGCCAAGTCGCTAACGGACAAGTAATAATATACCAACTAAATCGTATCAGGTCAACGATTTTATCTATATTTTTTTGTTTTTTTGTATACCCGATTAATATAAAGTTGCTACATCATAATCATTCGTGAATAAAGCTTTTTCAGTTTTATTATTCACTTGTTTTTCGCTGGTAAATCATAAAAAAAAGAGTTCTTGAAAATCAATTTGAAACTGGTTTTCAAGAACTCTTAGAAATTCTAGCGCATTGTTGGGAATAATAATACGTCACGAATTGATTGTGCGTCTGTTAAAAGCATAACTAAACGGTCAATCCCGATACCTAAACCACCGGTTGGCGGCATACCATATTCCAAAGCTTCTAGGAAGTCTTCGTCAACGCCATGAGCTTCATCATCACCAGCTTCACGTTGTTTTTCTTGATCTTCAAAGCGAGCGCGTTGGTCGATTGGATCATTTAATTCAGTAAAAGCATTCGCAAACTCACGGCCAACGATGAACAATTCAAAACGATCTGTAAAGCGGCCGTCTTCTGGATTTTTCTTCGCTAATGGTGAAACTTCTACTGGATGGCCATAAATGAAAGTAGGTTGAATCAAGGTATCTTCTACAAACGTTTCAAAGAATTCATTAATGATATGTCCAACTTCCATAGCATCTGTAATTTCAACATTGTGTTCTTTAGCTAAAGCACGTGCATCTTCTAAAGACATTTTTTGCCAGAAATCAACACCGGTTTGTTCTTTAATAGCATCTAACATATGGACGCGTTTGAACTCAGTGTCTAAGTCAACTGCTTTACCGTCATAAGTAAGTTTACCTGTACCTAAAACTTTTTGTGCAGCATTCCGAATGATACCTTCTGTTAAATCCATTACGTCACGATAATCGGTGTAGGCCGTGTACACTTCAATCATGGTAAATTCAGGGTTATGGGTTGTATCAATCCCTTCATTACGGAAGACACGACCGATTTCATAAACTTTTTCCATTCCACCAACAATCAAACGTTTTAAATGTAATTCCAATGCGATACGCAAATACAAGTCCATATCTAATGCATTGTGATGTGTGATAAAAGGACGTGCAGCAGCACCACCAGCTTGGTTATGCAAGACTGGAGTTTCCACTTCCAAATAACCCAAACCATCTAAGTAACGACGAATTTCACTGATGATTTGACTACGTTTTGTAAAACGGTCAAAACTTTCCCGGTTTGCTACCAAATCCAAATAGCGCTGACGGTAACGTTGCTCTACGTTGGTCAAGCCATGATATTTGTCTGGTAACGGGCGCAATGCTTTTGATAATAAAATAAACTCACGCGCTTTGATTGAAACTTCACCCGTGTTAGTTTTCATAATTTGACCTACGACACCATAAAAGTCACCAAGATCTGCATGTTTAAATAATTCGTAGGCTTCTTCTCCTACTTCATCTTTACGCACATAGATTTGGACTTGGCCTTCACGGTCTTGTAAATGGGCAAAGCCTGCTTTACCTTTACCGCGCTTTGTCATCATACGACCTGCTACACTAGCAGATAGGTTCATTTCACTTAATTCTTCTTTAGTCCGTTGATCAAACATTTCATGTAATTCTGCGGAATTGTGAGTGCGTTCGAAACGTTTTCCGAAAGGATCGATTCCATTTTCTTGCAGTGCTTCCATCTTCTGGCGACGCACCAGCATTTGATCGTTCAATTCTTCTTGTGTCTGTTGCTGTTGTTCCTCAGTCACGCGTTTTCCTCCTTGTTTTTTAGTTGAAGTAGTGGTTTATCCATTACAAGTTAAATTTTGTAACCAAAAAAATTGCCAACTACTATAACTCTCTAGTCTATTCTTCCTTATAATGCCAATGAAACCAAAAAAAAGCAAGCCGAAAATCAGCTTCGGCTTGAAAAAAAACTTAGATTAATGTGCGCTGTGGGCCAATTGCGCACCTTGTATTTTGGCGACAAAATCATCTAAAATTGCGACAATTGTTGCTTGATCTTCTGCTTGATTAACAGCTACTTTTGTTTTAGCTGCTCGCGGAATCCCTTTTAAGTAATAGGATGCATGTTGGCGAAATTCTCTTGCCGCTACCATCTCACCTTTTAAGTCAACTAAACGTTGCAAATGAACTTTAGCAGTTTGAATTTTTTCAGCTGGAGTTGGTTCGTCAATGAGCTCACCTGTAGCTAAATAGCGTTCGGTACGGTGAATCATCCACGGATTACCCAATGCTGCTCTACCAATCATCACACTATCAACACCGACTTCATCTAGCATTCTTTTAGCATCTTGCGGTGTTTTCACGTCACCATTACCCATAAAAGGAATACTAATGTTCTTTTTAACTTCTTTTAAAATATCCCAGTTAGCTTTTCCTTCATACATTTGTACCCGCGTGCGACCGTGCATTGCGATTGCTGACGCCCCGCCAGCTTCGGCAGCTTTCGCATTTTCAACAGCAAAAACGTGTTGATCGTCCCAGCCAATTCGCATTTTAACGGTAACTGGGATATTCACTGCGCTTGTTACTGCTGCTACCATTTCATGGACCTTGTTGGGATCTAGTAACCACTTCGCACCAGCTTCGGCTTTAATAACTTTGTTAACCGGACACCCCATGTTGATGTCAATGATATCTGCTTGGGTGTTTTCAGCAACAAACTTCGCAGCTTCAACTAAAGAATCTTTATTGCCACCAAAAATTTGAACGCTTAAAGGATGTTCGTTTTCATCAATGTAAAGCATTTCTAATGTCTTTTTGTTACGAAAATGAATTCCTTGGTCACTAATCATTTCACAGACTACTAAGCCTGCACCAAATTCTTTGACCGTTACTCGAAATGCGGCATTGGTAATCCCCGCCATTGGCGCTACGACAACCCGATTAGGAATTTCCACGTTGCCGATTTTCCATGTTTGATTAGTCATTTTTTACTGCCTCCTGCATTAAAGCTTCCAAGTCTTTTTCCGTGTATTCATATTTATTACCACAAAACGCACAAACTGCTTCAGCGCCATGGTCTTCATCAATCATCGCTTTAATTTCATCAGGTCCTAAAGCAATAATTGCTTCAGCAAACTTGTCTTTAGAACAATCACACTTAAATTGGACGGATTTTTCTTCTAGGATCATTAAATCAGTGTCAGGTAATAACGCATCTAAAATTTCTTCTGGTTTTTTCCCAGCATCTAATAAATCAGAAACCCGTGGCATATTGGCTAAGTTGGTTTCAATAGCTGTAATGATTTCATCTGTAGCTCCCGGCATCATTTGCAGCATAAAACCGCCAGCAGTTTTAATACTATCGTCCGTATCCACTAAGACACTCAAACCGACAGCAGAAGGAATTTGCTCTGAAACAGCTAAGTAATAGGTGAAGTCTTCCCCCAATTCACCAGAAACAAGCGGCGTTTGACCAGAAAATGGTTCTTTTAATCCCAAGTCTTTAATAACGGTGAACATCCCTTTTGTCCCGACTGCTCCCCGTACATCAATTTTGCCAGCTTCGTTAAGGGGTAAACTTAAGTGCGGATTTTTAATGTAGCCTTTTACATCGCCATAACCATTACTATCCACCACAATCGCCCCAGCAGGACCATCTCCTTCTACTTTAACCGTTAATTTATCGTCACCTTTTAAAGTAGCCCCTAATAATAAACTTCCTACTAAAGTACGACCTAATGCAGCCGAAGACGTGTTCCATGTATCGTGACGTTTTTGGGCTTCTGTCACTGTTTTTGTAGCATCTACTGCATATGCTCGGACTAAACCGCCATAAGCCAATGCTTTAATTAAATAATCACTCATGATTTTGCTCCTTTGTCGTTTAATAATTGCGTGGCAAGTTAAAAGATAAATTTCACTTGCTGACAGTCCAACCTGCAACTGACTTGGCATTCATTTCTGAATCATACAAGGAAGTTGCATTTTTTTCAACTTTATCAGATTGAATTAAGAAAAAGTATGAAAAAACTCCCTGTACTTTTTCACTCTTGTCATCCCCTTGCAAAAAACACCTGAAGAAATCCTTCAAGCCTAAGCCATAAAACTAAAATTTCGATACATCGCTGCTTAGACGCAATAAAATTTTTGCTTATTGGCGATTAAGCGAGTTTACAAAACCAGACATCGTTATAACGGCTGCTGTAATGTTTTTACTGGTGAAAAAAACTTATATTTTCTTATCTGACAAAAAAAGAGACCTCTTGCCATAAGAAGCCTCTTTCACCGCCACTAGCTTAACTACTTGCAGAAGATGCCGCTGCATTGTCATCTGCTTTGACACAATCAATTGCTACGACTAAAGCAACGATTAGTTTTTCATAACGTTCATCAAAAACTGTGACTTCATACGTATCTCCCCATGAAACCCAGCGTTTATTGATAACTGCAATTTGCAGACCATCTTTTACAACTTCAAAGTCCATATCCCACCAATTTCCCTGCACACTAATTCCGTCTGCTTCAATATGGTAGCGCGCTTTAAATAAAGTCAATTCCTTTTTAATCACAATGGCCGCCTCATCATCAATCATAACTGTAAACTGAGGCAAAAGCGCTAAAACTTTTTTGGTAATTTCACCGATAACGTGATCATTGCGATCAAAAATCGTGAACTGCTTTGGAATTTTCAAAAAACTACCTTGGACATGATATAAAGGTTCTTGGTCGGCATCGGTCACGTTAAATTTCTCACCAATACTAAACACTTTTTGTTTGATATAAAGCTTTCTCACACAGACTCCTCATTTCTTTATTTAATATAAATTCGCTTCATTATATGAAAAAAAGACGCAATAGTAAAAACTATCACGTCTTATGAAACATAAGATTATGCATCTTTGTCTGTTTCATCTTTTTCTTGTTTCAATTCATCTTGAACTTCTTTTGTTTCTTGTTCTGGATGGAACTCTGCTTCTTTTGCTTCAGCATCGAAGTAGTCTTTTGCTTCTTCAAAATCTTGTTTTTCTTCGGCTTGTTTTTGCGCATCTTTTTCTTCTAATGCGCGTTTAGCTTCTTCAAAGGTTTGTGCTTTTTCAGAAGGATACTCTTTTGTTTCTGTTCCTGCTGGCATTTTACCTTCTTCAAACAAGGATTTAATGGCTTTAGCATCCAATGTTTCATGCTCTAATAATTTTTCAGCAATCAACTTATGCTGCGCCCGGTGCGCTTCAATAATTTCATGCGCTTTTTGGTGCGCTTCATTTAGGATACGACGTACTTCTTGGTCAATTTCATAGGCTACTTGTTCAGAGTAAGCTTTTGTTTGACCATAATCACGACCGACAAAGACTTGGTGATTGCCTTCATATTGAACCGGACCTAATTTATCACTCATTCCGTATTCAGTTACCATACTGCGGGCAAGACCTGTCGCTTGCTCAAAGTCATTAGATGCTCCTGTGGATTTCACACCAAAAATTATTTCTTCAGCAGTCCGTCCACCTAAAAGCCCAACGATTTGTTCAAACATATCATCTTTGGTCATTAACATTTGATCTTCTTTTGGTAAAGCAATCATATAACCGCCAGCACGACCCCGTGGGATAATCGTTACTTTATGAACAATACGAGCACGAGATAGAACTAAACCAACAATCGTATGTCCGGCTTCGTGGTAAGCCACCATTTCTCTTTCCCGTTTGCTGATTACTTTGTCTTTTTTCGCAGGACCGGCAATAACGCGATCTTCTGCTTCATCAATATCAGAAGCATCGATTTTCTTCTTATTCCGACGAGCAGCTACTAAAGCAGCTTCGTTCAAGACGTTTTCTAAATCAGCACCGGCAAAACCAGGCGTTTGTTGGGCAATAACTTTCAAATCAACATCGTCAGCTAACGGCTTGTTCCGGGCATGAACACGTAAAATTGCTTCACGACCTTTAACGTCAGGACGACCAACTAAAATTTGACGGTCAAAACGACCTGGACGTAATAACGCTGGGTCTAATACGTCAGAACGGTTTGTTGCAGCGATAACGATAACGCCTTCGTTGCCATCAAAACCATCCATTTCAACGAGTAATTGGTTCAAGGTTTGTTCACGTTCATCGTGACCGCCTCCCATACCCGCGCCACGTTGGCGACCAACAGCATCGATTTCATCAATAAAGATAATCGCAGGTGCATTTTTCTTCGCAGTTTCAAACAAGTCTCTTACCCGAGATGCTCCGACACCGACGAACATTTCAACGAAGTCAGAACCTGAAATGGAATAAAACGGTACGCCAGCTTCGCCTGCTACGGCTTTAGCAAGTAATGTTTTACCAGTTCCGGGAGGTCCTTCTAATAACACACCAGCAGGAATTCTTGCGCCTAATTCAACAAAGCGGCGTGGATCTTTTAAGAATTCAACTACTTCGACTAGTTCTTGTTTTTCTTCTTCGGCACCGGCAACGTCAGAGAAACGAACCCGATTGGCTTTTTTGTCAGCTTCTTTGGCTTTTGATTTGCCAAAGTTCATAACACGGCCGCCACCGCCACCGCCGCCACCTTGTTGTCCCATCATCATGTAAAAGAAGAAAATGATGATCACAAGTGGTAAGAAGGTCATTAGAAGAGAAATCCAAAGACCACTATTGGACTCTTCTTTAATTACTGTTTTCACGTCTTCTTGATCCGCTAGTGCAGTAACTTCTTTCAATGTATTATCGTTTGGTAAAATCGTTGTGGCAAAGTGCGTTGACTCGCTGCTTGTTTCGCCCCAAACGGTTAACCCATTATTGTTTTCTACTTTTTGTTTGTCCTTGTATTCCCCGGTAATTTTATAAACACCATTCACCGGCTGTACACTAAATGACTTCACTTTACCGTCAGATAGTTGTTGGCGGAAAGTAGAGTACTCGATATCTGGCGATTGTTGGCTATTATTTCCAAATAAGAAATAAACCACCGTAATCATGGCCAAAAGCACGAGTACATAGTATAAGGTATTTTTTAACATACCATTATTACCTTTTTTGTTCATGCTTGCCCTCCTTAATTAATCGAAAGTCTTTTTTTTTTTTGAAAAATCGTTATTTTAAAACAACTCTTTTCCGTTTAAAAAAGGTCCTTCAAATATTGTTTGTGTGATTTTTATCAATCCTGACCATTTTATTGTATCACAAGTCATTTCATTTAGCGGATTAATTTGATTCGTAAACGCTAGGTTTTAAAACGCCTACATAGGGTAGGTTGCGGTATTGTTCGATATAGTCTAAGCCATAGCCTACGACGAATTCATTTGGCACATCAAAACCAACATAATCCGCTTCAATATCTACTACGCGGCCTTCAGGTTTATCTAATAATGTTACGATTTTGACTGAATTGGCTTTGCGGTATTTAAATAAATCGACTAAATAAGCTAACGTCCGGCCACTATCAATAATATCTTCTACTATTAATAGATCCCGGCCTTCAACATTTGTATCTAAATCTTTTAAAATTTTAACCTCACCAGAAGATACAGTAGCGTTGCCATAACTTGAAACATCCATAAAGTCTAATTCCAAATAGCAGTCCATTTCACGGCAAATATCCGCCATAAAATTAATTGAACCTTTTAAAACACCGATCACAAGGGGATTTTTATCCTTGTATTCTGCTGCTAATTCTTCTCCTAGTTCCTTACAGCGGGCGTTGATTTCTTCTCGTGATACAAGCACTTTTTCAATATCTTTTGCTAACATGTCTGTCTCCTTATTTTACTATCACCAATGGATAGATTATTGGTATTTATAAAGCAGTCTGTAGTGTATTTTATCAGTTTCTACAGCAATACTCAAATAAGAAAAGGCAATTGGTAGCACTGCCAAGACTTGATTGTTCGTATCTGTCACAACCCACGTTTTTTCCCGTCTATCATTGGGAATTTTTTTATCAATTAAAATGCGGCTAACCTTTTTGCGTAAGCTTTCTTTTAGTTGAATGCGATCCCCATCCACTCTTTTTCGAATAATCACCTCATTGGGGAAGTTTAATGCCAAAGGTTGACTGATTTCTGACCAAAGTTTGACTTTTTCGGGAAGATTAACATTTTCATCTACAGAAACAATAGCTAGCCATTCATTTTCAGACAAAAAACCACTATCGCCTACTTTAAAATGAAAAGTTTGCGCCTTATTAACAGTTGGCTTTTTGCCAATCGTCAGTTCATCATACATTTTTAAAACTTGCCACGTTGCTGCAATATCCAATTGCCATTGGGCTTTGTCTGATTTCATAAGCGCCAAAATGCGTTGCAAGTTTTCTTCAGTAATGGTCACCTCACAACTGCGTTTTAGTTTTTGAGCCAAATACTGCAAGGTAAAATAACGTTCTCTTATTGGTAAGGTCAAAAAGGCGCTAACCTTAAAACTTAAACTCTGCTCTATTTGCGTCACATTTGCGCTAACCCAAGCTGCCATTTTGTCTTCAATAATTTCTTCTGCCCAAATCAACTGTTGGGATAATTGCTGAAAATGCGCTAAAATTTGGGGATTTTCTGCTTTTAAAAGCGGCGTTATCTGTTGACGAATTCGATTTCGCTGCACATCTAAATAGTAGTTGCTTTCATCTTCAAAATACGGCAACGCTTCTTTTTTAGCATAATCATAAATCTCTTCTTTGCTGTAGGGTAAAAGGGGACGAATTAATTTGCCGCCAGCAAAAGCTTGGCGCGCTTTAATTCCCATTGCATTTTTCAATTGGCCGTCTCGAATCATTTTCATCAGCATAGTTTCCAGTTGATCATCTGCATGGTGAGCAGTCATCAATGTGTCAAAGTAATAATCCTGCATCAGTTCAGTAAAAAAAGCATAGCGAAACCTTCGTGCCGCTTCTTCTACCCCGGCATGAGGAACGTCCTCCCATTTTCGTTCATAAAAGGAAATGGCGTGTTCCTTACAATACTGAGCCAAATTCTGCGCTTCTTTGGCTGAACTTGGTCTTAGTTGATGATTAGTATGGGCAACTCCGATGGAAAAATCATATTTTCGACTCATTTTTGCCATTAAACGTAGCAACACAAAAGAATCTGCTCCACCAGAAACCGCTAATAATATTCGACTGCCTTGTTGCCAAAAGGCTTGTTTATTCCCCAACTGTTCAAATTCTCGTTCCATCTTTCTCCTTCTTTAGGCACCAACACTTTTATCGCTGGTTGCGTCTTTTGCTGTTACCTTCTATTTTACACGATTGCGGCAAAATAAGAAGTAACAGTATCCAGCAAAAAAAGAAAAGTAACGCATTCCTTTCATCGATAAAGTGCCTTAAAATCAGAATTGTAATATTTTTCTAGTCAATTTTTCACTAAGCTTGTGGATTAGAAATCTTTTACTCGTGACTTATTGTATGATCTGCAATATATTGGATGGAAACAACACCTACCTGTGGGTAAATTATAGGAGTAGATAAATGGAAATAGGAAATTTATTAAAAGAAAAAAGAATAGCCCGCAAATTGACACAAGAACAGCTAGCTGAGCAAATTTTTGTCTCAACAAAAACGATCTCAAATTGGGAAAACAATAAAACCACTCCAGATATTGATAGCCTGATTCTTTTAGCCAAACTTTTTCATTTATCACTTGATAATCTATTATTGGAGGGATCAAATGTGGTAGAAAACATTAAGAAAATCGAGGCAACAAAGATAGCGGAGAAATACTTTCTTATTAGTTGGGTAACAAATATTATTTTCGGTCTAACTTTTGTTACGCAAAATTTTTTTGGTAAATTATCTTTATTTGCCATGGTTTGCTTGTCTTTAGGTATGCTTTTAAACATGCTGGTATTGTTTTATTTTACAAAGCAATTAGCAACTACTAACACCACAGCTTGGCAATTTTTCAAAAATAGTCACCCTATTATTAGTGCAGGCATGTTGTTATCCCTTATCCTTTTATTTGCCTTAATAATTGCTTCCCTATTATTCTAGCCTGATAAAAAATGATCAATTGAGCTAAGAAAAAAACTGTACCGCAATAATTTTGCGGTACAGTTTTTTAGCTGCGACGGCCGCCACGGCCACCACGTTTGCCTTCTGTATTACGACGAAGTGAAGATAGGCGATCATCACTGTCTTTTAAAAATGAACTCATCAATGAATCGAAGTCTTCTTTTTTATTAGCACTTACGCTAGGTCCTTTAGAAAATGGTTTCTTAGGAGCTGGGCGACGACTTGGTTCTTTTTTGAATTCCTTTTTCTCTGCTTGTGGTTTATCTACTGCTTTGCGAATGGATAACCCAATTTTGCCGTCATCACCAACAGATGTTACCAACACTGTTACCTCATCTCCGACTTTTAAAACGTCGTTGATGTCTTTGACAAAGCCATCTGATACTTCACTGATATGCACCAAACCAGTTTTACGGTTACCCAAATCAATAAAAGCACCAAAATTTGTAATCCCCGACACTTTTCCTTGCAGCTTAGCTCCTACTTCGATTGACATAAAAGATTTGTTCCTCCTAGTTTAAACCTGAAATTTATATTTACTACTCTTCAGCAGTAGATGACCCATTCGTCCGATCAATGGCTTTTTCCACTTTTGCGTCTTCTTGTTTATTGCTTTGATTATTTCCAGCGATAGGATAAACTTTTTCACCGTCTTTAGAATAATAAAAACGGCTGCGGGCAAGTTTTGCCACATAGTCTTCATCCTTTAGCAAAGCGACTTCTTTTTTCAATTGGTCGACATTGTTTGTTACTACCTTATTATCTGCCAGAGCTTCTTGTCTTATCGCTTCTAATTTCACCAAACGTTGATGATCTGAAAAAAGTTGGAAACCGACAAAAGCAAAAATCAAAAAGGTAATGACTAAAAGTAACGTTAAACGACGACGTTTAAAAACAACCTTCCGATGTTGTTCTTGATATTTGGCAATTTGTTTTTTGACATATTCATTGTCAAGTTGTTCAACATTTTGATTGCGGCCATTTATCACGTCTGTCACGTCCTTTCCTTACCTTGCGCAAATTGGATAATCCAAAATTAATTATAGCAACTTAAAGTAGGCTTGTCTAATGAATTTCTAGACATTTTCGTTTCTTATTTCGCTAATAATTTCATACATTTGAGCAGCATCCTCTTTTTTGGTGGACTCATGTAATTTTAAGACTTTAATTTCTAAGGTCTTATTTCCAAAACCAATTTTGACCTGGTCGCCAACTTTAACCGTACTAGAAGATTTGGCCAGCTTGCCATTTACTTGGATGCGACCTTTATCCGCTACTTCTTTTGCGACAGAACGCCGCTTGATGATCCGTGAAATTTTTAAAAATTTGTCTAAACGCATCTTTTTCCCTCGTTTTCTTTATTTAGATTTTTTTAAACGTAATAATTTTTTACCAAAAGGCAACATTAGCCATTCTCTTAGTGTCAACAAATCAAAGCGTATCGCAGCTTTTAAAAAGGCGTAAACCCCTACTGCAACCGCTAAAATAGTCACTACAAGTGCTCCAAAACGCGTTTGGAATCCGCCAAAAAGAGCCACTAAAAAATAAAATAGCACCACAGCTCCACTCATAACTAATAAGCTGCTTATCATTTTTTTTAGAAAGAAACGCTCACGCCAAAAACGATTAATCACTTGATCTTCAGCTTGAATGAGACGCCACAAAGTCGCCACTAAACCCAATATCGTCCCCACGCTGGCCCCTAACGTTCCCATTGTGGCGGTCAAAATTAATGTCGTGGCAAATTTCACCACTAAGCCTACAATCGCCGCTTTTAAAGCCGGTCGAAAATGATTTTGACTTTGGGCGACTGCTTGATAAGCTTGAATGACTGCCATTAAAAAGACAGAAAAAACAAAAACTTGTAAGACGTCGTTACCGGCCTGATCTTTAAAGAGAGCATAGTTTAAAGAAGGCATGACCAGCGCCAACCCAAAAGAAGCAGCCAGTGAAATACTCGTTGTCAGGCGCAAATAAATTTTGGCTGAACTTTGAAACAACTTATGATTCCGGGCAACTAGATATTTCGTTAAGGCTGGTAAAAAAGTAGAACTTAAGGCAGCAGCCACTACCAAACCTAATTGTACCATGGGCTGTCCTCTATCATATACTCCTTTAGCAATTTGTGCGTTCGTTTGATTAAAACCAAAATTTTGTAATTCATTGGCAATGACAAAAGAATCAATTAATTGAAACAAAATCAAAAACCCCGTGTAAATCGACAGCAAGCCGCCTTCAACCACAAAGCGCCGCACTAATTTCTTATCAATTTTACCAAAATGAAAATCCTTTAGTAAATTCAAACTGACGCCACTGATTTTCTTTTGATAATAAACGAGCAATACCACAGCCCACAGTCCGCCAAAAACAGCGCCACTCATAGCAAGCGTACCGGTTTCATAGACATCTAAAATGCCAGCTTGAAACATAAGCGCTGCCGCAATAATGACACCGACGCGAACAAATTGTTCCACCACTTGGGAAACTGCGCTGGGAACCATTTGCAGTTGCCCTTGAAAGTTACCACGATAAAAAGCGAGAAAAGGCATCAATAAAAAGGTGAACGATACAATCATAATTAACGGGGTTAACAGCTCATTGCCCATTAAAAGTGCAATAATACCAGCACCAAAAAAAGTCACTCCCCACAAGATTAGCCCGCAGTAAAATACGACTGGAATTAATTTTTGAATGGCATTTTTTTGTTCTTTGACACCATTTATTTCTGCGATATATTTGGAGATAAATTGGGGCAGTCCCGATAGCGCTAAGGTCATCGCCAAACCATAAATAGGATATACTTGCTGGTACACGTAAAAGCCCTTGTCTCCCACCAAGTTTTGTAAGGGAACGCGATAAATCGCACTTAATACTTTGGCAATAAAAGAAGCGGCAGTTAGCACAAAGGCGCCTTGCATCATTTTTTGCATTTGACTTACTTTTTCTTTGGCATTTTCTGCCTTCATCTTCTCACCTCTTGCTTTTTGCTCTTTTAGTGTGCCTCAATTTGCTATGAAAGAACATCTGATCTGCATTTCTTTACTTAAAATAAAGTAATTTTAAACTTTGCTAAGTTATTTCGTTTCAGGTACAATCGCGCGCTTATATTTTTCTTCTCGTAACGCTTTAATAAATTCTTGAATTTCATGAAGCCAGACAGCCTGCGTCATTTTTTGCCCAATGGTTAATGTAATCGTCATTTTGTCGTTACTTACCGCCATTGCAGCTTTCATTTTGGTCACAGACAACGCTTCGAATAATTGTTCGACTGTATACGTTTTTGTACCAACTTTACTTAACGTTACTTTAATTTGTTGATTAATCTTGCGAATACTTTCCAATAAAGCGCGATCGCCGTCCATTTTAATTTGACCGATCGTCAATAAATGGGCAACTTCATCCGGGTATTCTCCAAAACGATCCAACAAATCATCTTGCAATTCATCCAATTGCTCTTCGTTTTCTAATTCACGAATCCGTTTATATACTTCAATTTTTTGGCGTTCGTCAGTAATATACGTACCCGGCAAGTAAGCGTCAATCCCCAAGTCAATTTCCACTGAAGTTTTTTGGCTTTGAATATTTTTACCTTGCTTGCGGGCAACAGCTTCTTCTAACATTTGCGAATACATATCAAAACCAACCGCATCAATAAAGCCGTGCTGCTGGGCACCTAATAAATTACCCGCGCCTCGAATCGATAAATCTCGCATTGCAATTTTAAAACCAGAGCCTAGTTCAGTAAAATCTTTAATCGCTTGGAGTCGCTTTTCACTTACTTCATTTAAAATCTTTTGTGGTTCATACATGAAATACGCATAAGCTACCCGATTACTCCGACCAACGCGCCCTCTTAATTGGTATAAAGTAGATAAACCCATGTAGTCGGCATTTTCCACAAACAACGTATTGACGTTTGGAATATCCACTCCTGTTTCAATAATCGTCGTGGTGACTAAAATATCATATTGCCCTTCAATAAAGTCTAACAACGTGTTTTCCAATTGAATTTCTGTCATTTGACCATGGGCGTAACCAATCCGGGCTTCTGGGACTAAAGCTTGCAATTCATCGACTTTTTTTTCAATCGTTTCCACTCGATTGTACAAATAAAAAATTTGACCATCTCGGGCTAGTTCTCTGTGAATCGCTTCTCGAATCGCGCCAGGATTTTTTTCCATCACGTAGGTTTGAATAGGATAACGATTTTCCGGTGGTGTTTCAATGACCGATAAATCCCGTACCCCTAACATGGACATGTGCAACGTGCGGGGAATCGGTGTCGCCGTTAAGGTCAAAACATCCACTTGAGAACGTAATTGTTTCAAACGTTCTTTGTGCTTCACACCAAAACGTTGTTCCTCATCAATGACCAATAATCCTAGATCAGAAAATTTCACATCTTGGGACAATAAGCGGTGCGTTCCTACTACAATATCCACTTGCCCGGTGCGAATTTGTTCCAGTGTCTCAGCTTGTTGTTTTTTCGTTCTAAAACGACTAAGCAAACCAATATTGACTGGAAAACCCTCAAAACGATCAAGCATCGTTTCATAATGTTGTTGCGCTAAAATTGTGGTAGGGACTAAAAAGGCAACCTGTTTACTTTCTTTAATAGACTTAAAGGCAGCCCGTAGCGCTACTTCGGTCTTCCCAAACCCAACATCCCCCACCAGCAGGCGATCCATCGGTTTTGCTTTTTCCATATCTCGCTTAATTTCAGCAGCGCTGCGAAGCTGGTCATCTGTTTCCGTATATGGAAAAGCATCTTCAAATTGTTTTTGATACGCATCATCTGGTGCAAAGGCAAAGCCTTTTTCTGCTTCTCTTTTTGCGTATAAGGCAATTAAATCATCGGCAATATCTTCAATTTTACCGGAGACTTTTCGTTTTGTTTTACTCCATTCACTACCACCTAATTTATTAATTTTAGGGGTCTTGGACTCTGAAGCAACATATTTTTGAATCAAGTTTAATTGCGTAACGGGAATAAAGAGCTTATCGTCGTTTTGATATAAAATCGTGATGTAATCTTGATGAACGCCATCGACTTCCAAGGTTTCCATGCCGATATATTTCCCAATCCCATGATTAGCATGAACAACGTAGTCCCCTGGTTTTAATTCGTTATAGCTTTTTAATCGTTCGGCATTGGTAATTGTTTGACGCCGCGCGCGTTTTCGTTTTACTTTTTGAAAAATCTCTTTTTCTGTCACAACGACTAAACGATCTTGCGGCATTTCAAAACCGCTTTGCAAGCTACCGACCACGATTTGACTGCGACCGGTAATTAATTTATCCCCTTTGGCCACCGGTGCATAAATTTCATGATCACGGAAATTATGATTCAACTTCTGTGCTCTTTCTTCATCTGCTACTAAAAATAAAACCGTCTGCTGCTGTTTTTCCCAGCGTTCTAACTCGGCTTTTAATAGACCCATTTGGCTGAAAAACTGTTGCATCGGCCGATATTGAAAATTCCAAATCGCGCCAAAACGTAAATTTCCCATCCCTTTTTGAAATAATGCAAAAAAGCTAGTCGTAAATGTTTCCTTTTGGAAGAACTGGTGCACGTCTACGCCAAATTTTTGTTCACTAAAGACGCGCAGCTCACTAATTTTTTGAACCTGCCATTCCCCTTCTTCTCGCTCAATTTCACGATTGGTTTCCATGATGCGGGGATAATCATCTACCATTAAAAGCGTGTCTTTTGCAAAGTAATCCACAATCGTCGTTGGCTGCTCATAAAGAAAATCAAGATAAAAATTGACATTTTCTCCTGGCTCGCCTTTCAACCACTCATTTTGCAGTTGACCAAAATATTCACTTAAAAACTCTTGATCTGTTTTTTCTCTGGTGACTGCTAAACGTTTTTCCAAAGCTATTTTTAAATTTTTGGCACCTGTTTTGAGCTCAAGGTCAGTAAAAACCAGCTCACTGGTTGGACTGATCAAAACATGGTCTACATTCCCTAGAGAACGTTGTGTTTCCACGTCAAAATAGCGCATGGAATCAATTTCAACATCAAATAATTCCACCCGCACCGGATATTCTGCATGTAAAGGATAAATGTCTATGATGCTACCACGAATACTGAATTCGCCGGGTTTAGCAATCATACTTTCCCGCTGATACCCCATTAAAACCAGCTGCGCTGGTAAAGTTGTTAAATCTAACTCATCACCAATTTGCCAATGCAATTGATAGTCACGCCACGTCTTAGGCGTAGGCAAGTACTTTCGCAACGCCGCCACTGGCATAACATAAATTCCCAATTCATTTTGGGAAATAGCATTTAATGTTTGCACCCGTTCTGCTTTTGCTTCTGGTGAGGCAAAAGCCATTTCTGCTGATAGGACTTCATCCACTGGAAAGGCAAAAACAGCATCTGTTACATTACGCAAATCTTCAACTAATTGATTGGTATAATACAAATTCGGCGTAATGACTAAAATTGATTTTTGCAATTTTTTTAATGTACTGACCAGCGCCAGTGTTTTGGCCGAACCTGAAAGGCCAGTTAACAATTGCCGTTTACTCTTTTGGGCTAACTGTTCTTGCCATTGGCCAATCTGCGGTACCTTATCAAACAAACCAAGCAAATCCATATTTTTACCTCCTAAATTAAGATGTTTTAAATAACCGTTTTGCTAGCGAGCAATAAGATAAAGGGGCTTTAAGTGACGGGTTCGGTCACTAAAGACGCTTTTTTTATTGTGGAGCTGGCAGGTTGTTTAAAACTCGATTTCATTAAGATGTTTTAAATAACCGTTTTGCTAGCGAGCAATAAGATAAAGAGGCTTTAAGTGACGAGTTCGGTCACTAAAGACGCTTTTTTTATTGCTGCGCTAGCTACTCAGTTAATCTTGTTTTTATTAATTAAATTTATTCATCGTATTAATAAAATCATTTGTTTTAAAATATTCTTCTAAAGCAGCGACACTATGGTCGATACTGGTTTCAATCAATGGTAAATCATCTTGTGAAAAAGGACTTAGTACATGATTGACAACTGTCATATTTTGAGGCGGTCTACCAATGCCGATTTTAATTCGATCAAAAGTTTGGCTGCCTTTTAAATGTGTTATAATGCTCTTAATTCCATTATGGCCACCAGATGCGCCTTTTTGCCGTAAACGAATTTTCCCTACCGCTAAATCCAAGTCATCATATACTACCACTAACTCTTCGGGTAAAACACCCAAATACGTCATCAAAGGTCCCACAGCTCTACCAGAATCATTCATAAAAGTTTGGGGTTTAATTAAAATAATTTTTTCACCATCAAGAAAAAGCTCTCCTTGTTCAGCTTCAAAGTTGTTGCGTTTAAACGTAACGTTGTACTTTTGGGCTAAACGATCAATTGTCATAAAGCCGACATTATGTTTTGTTTTTGCATATTTCAACCCAGGATTTCCCAAGCCAACGATCATCTTCATTATTATTCCTCATTTCACTTTAACTAAAACACGCCAAAAGGCCAGGCGACAAATTATCCCCTAGTCTAGTTTTGCAATCAAGTTAGCTACGCTCACTATTTCGTTAATTGCACATTAATTAAAAAATTTTATTAACTGTATTGTTTTAGTATTATAACACAAACTTACAGATTAGCTAAAAGTTGCAAGCGCTCTTTAGCTTTTTTTAGAGATATTCCCACTAAAATCCATTGTTCAAACTAAAACAAACTTTTGTAATAATGTAAGTGCTCACAAAAAGAAACAGCTGATAAAACTGTATTATATCGAGGCATATCGCATGACAAAAGATAACTGAAATGATAGGATTGCTTGTGAAGGAAATAATCTGAGAAGGGATGAAACAAACATGACAGATGGAAAAAAGAGTGCTTTCTTAAAAGACCACCAAAAAGTTATCTTAGTAGGTGACGGAGCTGTTGGTTCTAGTTATGCTTTTGCACTTGTAACTCAAAATATCGCCCAAGAAGTTGGGATCGTCGATATTAACGTCAAAAAAACTGAAGGCGACGCATTAGATTTAACTGATGCCCTAGCTTGGACTTCTCCTAAGAAAATTTACTCAGCTACTTACGCAGACGCACATGATGCCGATTTAGTTGTTATTACTGCTGGTGCACCTCAAAAACCAGGTGAAACTCGCTTAGACTTAGTTCATAAAAACTTAAAAATTAACCGCGACGTTGTAACTCAAATCGTGGCTTCTGGCTTTAACGGCATTTTCTTGGTTGCCGCTAACCCAGTTGATATTCTAACTTACTCAACATGGAAATTCTCAGGTTTTCCAAAAGAACGCGTTATCGGTTCAGGTACTTCCTTAGATTCTGCTCGTTTCCGCCAAAAAATTGCGGAATTAGTTAAAGTAGATGCCCGCAATGTCCATGCCTATATTTTAGGCGAACACGGCGATTCAGAATTTCCAGTTTGGTCACACGCTAACGTTGCCGGCTTACAAATTTACGAATGGATTAAAAACAATCCTGACGTCGATGAAGAAGCTATGGTTAACTTGTTCTTTAGTGTTCGTGACGCAGCCTACACGATCATCGATAAAAAAGGCGCAACTTTCTATGGTATCGCAACGGCCTTGGCACGAATTACCCGCGCTATTTTAAATGATGAAAATGCAGTCTTCCCATTATCTGTTTACTTGGAAGGTCAATACGGCTTAAACGATATTTATATCGGTGCACCTGCTGTCATTAACGCCCAAGGAATTCAACAAGTTATTGAAATTCCATTGACTGACTCAGAACAAGACCGTATGAACGCTTCTGCTTCACAATTAAAAGATATTGTAGATGAAGCATTCAAAAAATTAGAAGCCGAAGACGCTGCTAAATAAGCTTAAATAATTCAATCTAATCAAAAAACCTGCCCGCATTTTTGTTGGCAGGTTTTTTTGATAAAAAATTTCAAAATAAGGTTCCTTAATCATTTCATTAAAGGTAGACTTAATGAAAATAGCAGTTTTAAATTTTTTATTGTCTTTTAAGCATAATCTTCGCTTTTTTCACAATCTGTGCTATGATATTCTCGATATAATTTTATTATAAAACTAAACGCTTTAAGGAGATATCTGATGACTAGAGCTTCTCGCCACAAAAAACATACTAAAGTGATTCTTGCTATTTTTTTAGCCTTGTTCGTTATTGCCGGGGGCGCCTATGCCGCGCGGAGCTTTCATTATAGCGATCATTTTTTACCCAATACAAAAATTAATGAAACAAGCATTGCAAATTTGACGGTCAAAGAAGCCAATGCGAAACTAAAAGGGGCCGCCGATGAGCAAACCTTTGATATTAAAGATAATGGCACAAATTGGCAGTCGATAAAAAAAGTTGACTTAGGTTTAAAAACTGACTACACCAAAGATTTGGAAAAAATCAAAGATGCCCAAAATCGTTGGAAGTGGGGCGTGGCGTATGTCTTTGCTGAAAGTGACGATAAATTAGACGGCGTGGCAGTCAACGAAGATCAACTTACCAGTGCGATTAAAAAAATTGAAAATGAATTAAATGAATTTAATAAAAGCCGTACAAAAACAAAAGATGCTACTTTAACAAAAGGTCCTGGCGGTTTTACAGTGACTCCTGAGGTCGAAGGAAATTCCGTTAATGTTGCAGCTGTCGTGGCTGACGTCAAAAAAGCAGTCAGCAGTAATAAAGACAGCTTGGAGTTAACCAACTATACTGAAAAGCCAAAAGTTACCGCCAATGATGCAAAATTAAAAGAAGAATTAAATGCTTTAAATAAAGTTGCCCAAATTCAAGCAAATTATTCCATTAATGGTGACCAATTCCAAATTCCAACAACCACTATCATGGACTGGTTGGAATATAAAGATGGTAAAGTTACCTTAAATAAAGACAAAGTAACGGGTTATGTAACCGAACTAGGTCAACAATATAATACAAGTAGTAATCCCACAAACTTCAAAAGCACACTGCGGGGTGATGTGACAGTTCCAGATGGCACTTTAAGTTGGACTATCCAAACAGATCAAGAAGTACCCGCACTAATGGAACAAATTATGAAGGGTGAAAACTTCACGCGCTCACCAATTGTAAAAGGCAGTGGCACAGCTGACAAACCTTTAGTCGGCAATACGTATATTGAAGTAGACTTACAAAATCAACATATGTGGTATTACAAAGATGGTGCGGTTGCACTGGAAACCGATATTGTTTCGGGTAAACCAAAATCACCAACACCACCTGGCGTATTCTATGTTTGGGAAAAATCTCGCAACGAAACACTCCGAGGCAAAAATGATGACGGAACAAAATATGCTAGTCCAGTAGATTACTGGATGCCTATTGATTGGACTGGCGTTGGTATTCACGATTCAGACTGGCAACCAGCCTATGGTGGCGATCTTTGGAAAACACGTGGGTCCCACGGCTGTATCAACACACCACCAGACGTAATGGCAAAATTATTCAACATGGTTTCAACCGGCACACCGGTCCTAGTTTTTTAATTGCTAAAATCGTCGTGCTAAAATGATGTCTAATAAAGATTATGCCAAAAGGCTGTGACAGATTTTTGTCGCAGTCTTTTTTTATGCATAAAATAAGCCCAGCTTAGAAAAAATTTCTAAGCTAGGCTTATTTCATTTTTGATGATAAATGGTAATGCCAAGTACGCCAAATAGCAATAAGGATACCAACCAAATTGCTTTTCCAGCAAAAAGATGGGCAGACAGCGTACTTAAAATCGCCCCTAAACAAAAGGCAAAAATAATCGTGGCCGTATATTTGATTTTAAAACTGGCAGTTGGATCTTTTTTGAAAAAATGTTGGTACGTATAATCTGCAATTGAGCGCAAATTTCCAGTCGTCATTGTCGTAGCATAAGGCAAGCCTGCTAAACGCCGATATGTAGCAAACTGAATGGCTGCAAAAAATGACAACGAAGAATTGATCAATAAATTATGACCAGAATCAGAAAAAATCCCGACACAAAAAATCCCCACCGCCTCAATGGCGACTGCAACATTTTGCCAAACAAAGCGCTCATGTTCAAAGCGAAATTTCAACACGTCAGTAAAAAAGATACCCAACAAAAAGATACAAATGGGAAATACATACCGAATGATGTGGTCAAAATTACCTTGCGCCAAATTTAAGCCCAGTAAAATGACATTACCAGATTGCATACTAGCGAAAACTTCACCGTGAAATAAATACGTATAAGCATCTAAAAAACCGCCCGCCATAGCCAGCATGACTCCGACCGGTAAGCTTTCATGAATGGCAATCCGTTCGTCGAGAAATTTAAACTTGGGTAATTGCATGCTTAATTTTCCATACTGGTAAAGACTTCTGCAACATCGTCATCGTCTTCTAATTTGTCTACAAGTTGTTCCAATTTAGCTTTTTGTTCATCATCTAAAACAATCGTGGTTTGTGGTACCATGGTCAATTCAGCTTGCGCCAAAGTAAAACCATCTTTTTCTAACTGATCTCTAACTGCGGTAAAATCTTCTGCTGCCGTATAAATTTCAAAAACTTCAGGAGCAGCAATCAAATCTTCTGCACCTGCTTCTAAAACATCTTCAAACATCGTATCTTCATCTACAGCAAGGCCTTCACGCTCAATGGCTATATACCCTTTTCGCTCAAATAAATAATTAACAGAACCTGTTTCCCCTAAATTACCGCCATTACGCGTAAAAGCTACGCGGACATTTGTGGCAGTGCGATTGCGATTGTCTGTTAAGGCATGAACTAAAATTGCTACCCCACCAGGACCATAACCTTCATAGGTTACTTCATCATAATTTGCCTCATCGGCAGAACTAGTTGCTTTTTTAATGGCCCGATCAACATTATCATTTGGCATATTGGCAGCTTTGGCCTTATCTACCACTAAGCGTAATGCTGGGTTCATCGCCACGTCACCACCACCAGATTTTGCTGCCATATAAATTTCCCGGGATAATTTTTGAAAAATTTTACCGCGTTTTGCATCTTGCGCATTTTTGCGACCTTGAATATTGTTCCACTTTGAATGTCCTGACATCTAAACTCCTCCTCGTTACACTTTTACCTAAACTTTTAGGCTCACCTCTTTATTGTAGCCCTTTATCCACATTTTTCAAATCAAAGACCATATCAAAAAATAAGTTAGAACAAAATGATGACGAGAACCTTATTTTTAAGTAAAAACCGCTGACATTTTTTGCCACAGGTCTTATCTAGCTATGAAAGTCTTTTTTTAGTAGCCAAAAGATAAAGCAAGATGATGAATATCGCTGTTAGTGCCCCTGACATATCTAAAAGTACGTCTTGAAAAAGCGGCGTTCTATCCCCTGTTAACATTTGATGAAATTCATCCAAAGCAGCATAACCGGTGGCACTTAAGAGACCAAAGAAGCCACCCCACCAGAAATTTTTTTGACGGTAATATAAGGCCAATGTCAAGCTTGCGCCTAAAATAAAGTAGGTTATAAAATGTGCTCCTTTACGAATAAAAAACTCCACAAAGGAAAAATAGCCTTTAGCCGCAATGCTGACTTCACTGCCGGCATAGTTAAAAGCAATCTGACTTAGGGGCTTTTTTAAGGGCTCATTTTTTAAAAGTGTTTCCAAAAAACCGATTTGTGATTGTTGGTGGTACGTTTGCGAAGAACTGATAAATAAAATCACCATCATGAAAATGGCAATGCCTAAATACACGTATGGATTTTTAAAATTTCGTTTCATATGACGCCTCCAATTCAGTTTCTAATTTTACCACAAACGAGTAATTGTTATCTTCCTTTATAGTTATAGACTTATTTAATTTTCTAATACCAGGTCATTATTTTAGGATTGGTTTCAATATAATTGTAAAATTCAAAGCTCTCAGAAGTTTCTGAATACTTTTGTTGTGCTATACTAAAAAGGATTAAATTAATAGAAAGAAGTGTTGTAGATGTACGCATTAACATGGGATTTAGACAGTATTTTCCCTGGTGGTAGTCAATCAAAGGAACTGACTGACCGGATGGAACTCTTAGAAGAGCAATTAAAAGACTATCAAAGCAAGGTCAAAAATTTTGAGGTAAAAGATCGTGATATTACCGCAAATTTAGCAGCTCTATTAAATTTACGAGAAAAGATTGCCAACGGTTTTTCTCAATGCAGTTCATTTTTAAACGCACTAATGTCTGCTGATGTAACCGATGTGGATGCCAAAATCCGTTATGGCAAATTAACTTCACTCTCACCAATCTTTCAATTAAGTGAAACAATCTTAGCGAAAAAATTCACTGAAATTTCAGATCAAGATTGGTCTGACCTCCTAACAAGCGATGCGTTAAAAACTGTTGCCTTTCGTTTAAGCGAAATTCGGCGCGATGGGAATGAATTGTTATCTGAAGAAGCTGAAAATATTATCAATACGTTATCTTTGGATGGCTTGAACGCTTGGAGTCAACACTACGATACACTAGTTGCAACCATTGAGATCCCTTTTACCGATGAAGCAGGCAACGTCCAAAAACTATCTGCCGGTCAAGCTTTCAATAAAATGATGGGAGATCCTGATAAAAAGGTCCGGGCTGCTTTATTTGCCACCTGGGAAAATGTTTGGCGCGAAAAAGCCGATTTATTTGCCGATACGTTAAATCATTTGGATGGTTTTCGTTTATCCACTTACAAATTACATGGCACAACCGATTATTTAAAACAACCGTTGGAATACAATCGGATGTCAAAAGCCACACTTGATGCGATGTGGGGAACTATTCAAAAAAATAAGCAACCAATCGTAGACTTTCTAACGAGAAAAGCACAATTATTCGGTAAAGAGAAGATGGAATGGCAAGATCAAGATGCTCCGATTATTTTGGACGGTATGACAGAACGCACTTTCACTTATGACGAAGCGGCTGCTTTTATCTTAGATAACTTCCGCAAATTCAGTCCAAAAATGGCAGATTTTGCCCAAATGGCTTTTGAAAAAAGCTGGATTGAAGCAGAAGATCGTCCCGGCAAACGTCCTGGTGGCTATTGTACCGAATTACCAGAAACACAAGAGTCACGCATTTTCATGACCTATAGCAATTCTATTAACGAAGTGGCCACATTAGCCCATGAATTAGGACATGCTTTTCACAGCAGTGTTTTATGGGACATTCCCCGCTTGAATCAAGATTATGCCATGAACGTTGCCGAAACTGCTAGTACGTTTGCAGAACTAATCGTCGCTGACGCAACGTTAAAAGGCGCAACAACCAAAGCAGAAAAAATCAATTTATTAGATGCAAAAATGCAAAATGCGATTGCGATGTTTATGAACATTCATGCCCGCTTTATTTTTGAAAATGATTTTTACACTGCCCGCCAACAGGGTCTAGTGGCACCAGAAAAAATTACAGAAATGATGGTAGCTGCCCAAAAAGAAGCTTATGCCGATGGTTTAGCAAAATATCATCCTCATTTCTGGGCAGCAAAATTACATTTCTTTATTGATGATGTACCATTTTATAACTTCCCATATACATTTGGCTACTTGTTTAGTATGGGAATTTATGCCCAAGCTATGAAAAGTGATGGTAATTTTGAAGATCAATACATTGCTTTATTACGAGATACTGCTGCTATGACAACAGAAGAATTGGCCCAAAAACATTTAAATGTTGATTTAACTAAACCAGATTTCTGGCAAGCAGGAATCGATATGGTGTTACATGATATCAACGACTTCATGACACTAACAGAAGAATATGTAAAATAAGGATTTTAAAACCTGGCAGGGCAGTGACGCGTTTTGGTCACTGTCCTTTTTTGCAATGATAATTTTTAGTAGCTCGATCAAAACAAAAAAGAAATTCTGATTTAGCCGCAGTGAAAGTCTGCAAACGTCCAACTTTCTTTTGAAAACTACCTTGTAAAAGAGCACAAAAAAAGCAGACCTTCAATCGCGTCTGCTTTAGAAATTTATTTTGTTAAATCGATTTTTTGACCAATCGTATACATGATAATCCCGCCAATAGTCATAGATAGTAACTCGCCAATGGCAATATATCCCCAATTAATCCAAAATGGCATTTTGTATAAAATAGTTAGTTGCCCGGCAACAGTAAACATCGAAAAGGCAAATAACACAGCGCAAATCGCAATTTTAATCCGCATATCCGTAAAACTCGCACAAATTTTACGGCAAATAACTAACACAAAAAAAGTACAGACACTTCCGATTAAAACATCAAGGATCCCATTGGGGGAAGCGATGTTGGCAATAGCACAACCGATGGTCACAGACCACACATAGCGCTTGTTGTACAAGGCTAAAAAGTTGAACATTTCTGCTACGCGCAATTGGACTTGGCCAAAACTAAAAGGAGCTAAAAAAACCGTAACCACCACATATAGCGCCGCAACAACGGCCATTTTGGCAACTTCATCTGTCTTCCAGTGAACTGAACCTAACTTTTTGATTTGATTATCCATTGACTCTCTCCTTTGCAAGGTTATCCACCTTGGTAATAAACTGCACCCAAAGGATTGAAGTGGTGCAGTGGGATTTATTCCCTGTCTTTAACTATAGCAAAGACCCTGAACAAAAAAAAGCTTCTTTTTATATTGGTTATTAAACTGTCTTCACTTTAATAACCAACCGCCATCAATTGGGACAATATTGCCTTGCAGATAGCGCGCTTTGCTACTAGCTAAAAACAAGGTTAAATCCGCTACTTCTTCAGGTTGCGCCCACCGTTTAACTGGCGTTTCCTCCGCTACCCAAGCAGCCATTTTACCATCCCCAGCAAAGTCAGCGGCATTCATTGGTGTTTTTATTGCTCCTGGTGCAATCCCTACCACGTGAACTTTTCTGGCATAATCTAATGCCAATTGCTTCGTAAATCCAGCAATAGCATGTTTACTAACGGTATAACTAATCCCACCACCGCCTGCGACAAGGCTGGCAATTGAACACATATTAATAACCGTTCCCTCAGCTTTAATCAAAGCGGGTAAAGCGGATTTGGTAATGTAGTAGATGCTATTTAAATTTGTCGCAAGAATGTCTTGCCATAAATTATCATCGGTTTCTAAAAGCGGTTTGTAGTTATCCAATTTCCCAGCGGTATTTAATAAAATATCAATTTGATTGAAGCAGGTTATGCAAGCGGCAACTGCATTGAGACAATCTTCTTTTTTTGATACATCCGCGATATAACCAACAAAGTTCTCCCCATGATCTGCAAAATTTTGGCTAAAGTCTTCCTGCACATCTACACCAAAGACTTTAGCACCGGCAGCTAAAAAAGCTTTAGCTTGTGCCTGACCAATCCCAGAAGCCACCCCTGTCACGAAAACCACCTGATTTAAAAACGCGCTGTTATCATCCTCACTCATGGACAATTTCCCAATCATTTGCCAAAATGTCACAAACCGTTGGAGCAAAGCTCGAAAATCCTTCATCAGCAGTTTTAATTAAAAAGTAAGGCGTAACAGGGGAATTATCATACACTTCTCCTTTTACTAAGGTTACGTAAAGTTCAAAACCGCTCCAGCCTTTACGAATAATTTTTTCTCCTTTTTTTAAGCGGGGTAAAATTTCTTCAAATGTCATTTGTTTTCTTCTCCTTATCTAAAGCGAGTAGCAAATAGAAAATACCTATCTGTACGAGTTGCAAATTTATATTTACTTTAGCACGCTTTTTACTGATTGACTACACTAAAAAACACGATCTCCAAATGAAGACCGTGTCAGAATTTCATTTATTACATGCGAACCGCAAATTGTGGTGCAAAGTAAGAAACAGAACTGATTGAAACAGATTGACCAGGTTGTGGTGCGTGAATATATTGTCCGCCACCCATTGCAATTGCAACGTGATGTGAGCTACCTGGTGAACCCCAGAAGTATAAATCACCTGGTTGTGCTTGACTTACAGGAATAATAGTACCAGCAGATTCTTGCGCTACTGTATAAGTACCAATGTTACGGCCAGCTGCGTGTAAGTAAACGTAGCCAACAAAACCGGAACAGTCAAAGCCTGAAGGATCTTTACCACCCCAAACATAAGGGACGCCGATAAATTGTTGTGCGTAACCAATCACACCGCCACCTGAAGGCGCTGGGATTTCTGGTTTTGGAATTTCTGGTTTAGGTGTTTCTGCAGCAGAACTACCACCATTATTATTATTGTTGTTTGATGATTCAGTATTGCTATTGTTATTCGTACTTGATGAACCAGTTGAGCTTGAAGATGTGTTGGAGTTGCTTGCTGAACCAGTTGAAGAACCATTACTTGCTGATGAGCTAGCTGAACTAGATTCTTCTGTTGTTGCGCTTTGCGCTACAGCATCTTGCGCTGCTTGTTCTTGTGCTTGTTTACGTGCAGCTTCCGCTTGTTTTTCTTGTTCGCGAATGCGCGCTTGTTCTGCTTCTGCTTCTTGTTTTTCTTTTTGCAAGCCAGCTTTTTGGCCTTCAGCAGTATTTTGTCGCAAAGCAAGGTCTGCTTTCATTGCATTTAAATCTGCTTGTTTGCCTTGAACATCTGCTTTTTGTGTTTCAAGTTCGGCTTGGTTTGCTTGGATTTGGGCTAATTTTTTGTCGTTTTCAGCTTTTTTATCTTCAACGGCTTTTTTATCAGCTTTTTGTTGTTTTACTAAATCGTTGTTCGCTTTAACAATTGTTGTCATTGCTTGAACACGACCGATAGCATCTGTTAGAGAATCAGATTCTACAACTGCATCGATAAAGTTCGTGCTTTGGCCATTCACTTGGACGTCACGGGCTTGCTTTTTAATCGCTTCTTCCCGTTTTGCAATCCGAACTTTCAAGTCTGCAATTTCTTTTTGTAATTTTTGTGTGTCTTTATTTAATTTAACTTGGTCGTTAACCAAAGCTTCGGCTTTAGCTGTAATGGCTGCAACTTCGCTTTCAAGTGTATCGATTTGTGCTTGGGCGCTAGCTTGTTGCCCTTTTAAATCGTTGATTACTTTATCTTGATTTTCAATTTTTTGATCGATAGTATCTGCCGCGGCTACACTGGGAGCTGCAACTGCTGTAAGTGTTAATGAGCAAACTAACAATGCTGATAACAAACTCTTCTTCACTCTTCATTCCTCCGACTGGCTTACTTTGAATTTTTTCTTAATTATTCGGGAATTTTTTTAGACCTTTCCCGACGACATGAAAATTGTACCACAGCCATATGACATTAAGATAAACGAAATGTTACAAAAATGTTTCAAATGCACTTTTTTATATGACAAAGTTGTAAGCATAAAAAAAAACCTTCAAAAATTATTCGATAACAAATAATTTTTTGAAGGGAAAAATAAAAATTATGAATAAAAGCATATTGATTAACAAGGTCGGGCCTAAAAAACGACTGATAAAAAACGTATCACTTACATCAGCAAGTTTAAATAGCATTTGAATGCTCAGTGTCACCAGTTCAAATAAAGTAACAAAAATAATCATGCCAAAAAACATCGTGAAAACGTTACGATACAGCGTATCCGCTAAGGCATACATCAACCAGACACTCAGTGGCAAAGCCACCATGTAAATACCTAATACGCCGACATAATACATATCAAACAACATTCCCAATACTACTGAGGTGATTAACATGTAGCGTTTTGATAAAACCATGCAGCCACACATAAGTCCAAGGAGCAATAAATGCGCATTGGCAATGTAATAATTACGACTCCAATTTTCCAACAAGCGGGTAAACTGACCATCCAGCAGCATTAAGATGAAAAAAGTTGGGGCCGCATAGTATTTCACAGTATCTTTTTTTACCATTAGTCACTGTCACCTACCGCTCTTTTTACGACCGTGACAACAGACATATCGTATAAGTCCGCATAAGGTTTCACATAAACTTGCTTGTCTAGACCGTAATCGTCCGACTTAAATTCAACGACTGTTCCAACTGGTAAATCCGCCGGAGAATTTCCGCCTAAGCCTGAAGTTTGGACCACATCGCCAGCTTTTAATTTTTTCTCGCCGGTCAGTTGATTGACAATCATCGTCCCTGTTTTTTCATCATAATTTCGCAGTAGACCAAAAGTTTCGCCGTCTTTGCCGGAAATTCGAACAGGAAAATGATTGGAATTTTGATTCGCAGAAGTAAGTAATTCGACTTTTGCAGAAGCTAAGTTGACTTCAACAATCCGACCCACGAGACCTTTTTGTGACATAACTGCCATATTGACTTTCAAGCCGTCTTTTGACCCCTTATCAATGACCAGCATATCCTGCCAAGCATCCGGTGAGCGGGTAATGACGTTAGCCGAAACCTTTTCAAAATCTGTCAACGTCTCATTTAACTTCAATTCAGATTGTAGTTTCTTTATTTCTCGTTCTTGATTTTTAGTTTTTTGTGCCAATTCATCATAAGAATCGATTTTATTTTTTAACCGTTCATTTTCACTATAAGTCACAAATAAATTGTGCACATTGCTAAAAGTATTTTCAACAAATTTAACTGGCGCACTAATAACGCGGTCAACAATTGCGACACTATCATTTGCAACAGACTGACCCAAGTTTGTTTTTTCGCTATTGGCTCTTCTGGCTGCCGTAATACTTATCACAGAAACCACCACGATGACTAAAATCAGCGTAATGATAATATTTTTATTCGGATTAAATTTCTTCACAAATACACCCCTCAAGAAAAAAGCCGGCACGGTTGCGTGCGACTGATAGTAATGATTTTACCACTAAAGTCTTTTAAACAAAAGGCAGGTATAGACTCTTAAGAGATTTTTTGTAAAATAATCATCTTCTTTACACAAATTGGATAAATTAAAACTTAGCGACTGTAATTGTATACCCGTCAAGTGCGATTTTTATCCAGTAGAAAAAATGAACGAGCTAGGCCTATGTAAAAAAAATAAGCCGGCCCTAAAAAATTGCTACGCGCATTTTAGGTATCCGACTTATTTTCATTAAAACATCTTGCAAACCTTGCGTAACACCCCTTTTAATAAGAGCGTTTTTTAAAGTTACAACGTGCAGCTTTCACTTTTACTGACAACTAACCAGCTAGCACCACTAGAGAACTAGCCTGGGCTTCAAGTAAGAAACTGTTACAAAAAATTACTTCAAACAGCTTTTTTGCTTAGTTACTTTTTAGCTAAAGCTAAATTAGGTTTTACTAATCCCGACTTTGAATGACTGCTACAATGCCGCTGGCAAAACTGATTTCAGCTTCTTGGCCGATAAATTCATTGCTAGCATATGACGTTGGCTGTAATACTTCTACCTGGTCTAATGTGTATTTGCTTTTTGTTAACGTAAGTTTTGAAACAGGTGTTAAACAACAGTAAGCTAAATATTTTAGCCCCGGAATTTTTTTTACGCGATGTTTTCCCGCTGGCAAATAACTTAAGCAGTTTTTATTATCACGAATCGTAATTTGCTGCATAAAAGGTGTAAAGCGTGGTTCTACGCCTAGCCAAATATTAGCCAATAAATGATCAAGACGACCACCCGTTGCGCCGATTAACGTCACCTGGGCTAAAGGATATTTTGCAAAAATTGAAGCTAAGGCCAGTTGGGTATCGGTGTCATCTTTTTCAGCAATCGCTGATAGGATTTCCTGTGCTTTTTGTCCCACTAGGTCATGCTCTTTTTTACTTAAGGAATCAAAATCTCCTACTGCTAAAGCCACTTCTTTATTTTCTTCCAATAAAAAAAGTGCACCGCGATCAATTCCGACAAATAAATCAAAGGGCTTGGCCATAATATCTGCTGGCCAAAGTTTAGGATCCCCACCTGCCACTAGTAAAATATTCATTTGGCCAAAGCTTCTTTCAAAGCGGCAATTCGTTTTTCTATATCGGGAGCATTGTAAATATAAGAACCGGCCACAAAAACATCTGCGCCAGCCGCTTTACAAATTTCTGCTGTTTCAGGCACAATTCCGCCATCTACTTCAATTTCGTAGTGATAGCCGAATTTTTCTTTTAAAGCTTTCAATTCTTTAACTTTTTCAACTGCTTCACTAATAAAGGCTTGGCCGCCAAAACCAGGATTTACAGTCATCACCAATACTAAATCAGCCATCTGCAATACGTGTTGAATGGCCACAACCGGAGTGCCCGGATTGATGGTTACCCCTGCTTTAACATTCTCATTTTTTATCATTTGCAACGCCCGATGAATATGCGGTGTTGCTTCTACGTGAACATTAATGATGTCTGCTCCTGCTTTAGCAAAGTCTAAGATATAATTTTCCGGATTTTCAATCATTAAATGACAGTCCAAAGGTAATTTCGTTACCGGACGAATCGCTGCAACGACAGCAGGGCCAATTGTAATATTGGGAACAAAGTGCCCGTCCATTACATCAACGTGAATGTAATCAACACCTGCTTTTTCAACGCGTTGAATATCTCTTGCTAAATTGGCAAAATCTGCACTTAAAATCGATGGTGCAATTTTCATAAAAACTCCTCCTGACAATTTTCAAATAAAAGGTTATTTATTTTTCTTATAGATTGGACGCCGTTTTTCAATCTCTGCTAAAAATTGCAAATAATTATCATAACGTACTGATGCAATTTCACCTTGTTCTACGCGATGTTTGACTTCACAGCCGGGTTCATTGACATGCTGGCACTCGCGAAACTTACAAAAAGGGGCCGCAGCGACAAATTCTGGAAACATCCGAGGCAACTCATAGGCGGTAATATCTTGAAATTCCAATGAACTAAACCCAGGCGTATCTGCAACAAGACCGCCGTCGATTGGCAGTAATTCGACATGGCGCGTTGTATGTTTTCCCCGCCCCAAATAGTCCGAAATAGCAGCCGTAGCTAATTTTAAATCTGGTCGGATTTTATTTAATAAAGTCGATTTACCGGCACCTGATTGGCCCATGAAAACACTTAGTTTGTCTTTAAATAACTTTTTCAAGGCGGCTATATTTACTTTCTCATTTTCTGAGGCAATGACTTTATAGCCGATTTTTTCGTAAACCGCTTTAACATGCGCAAGCTGCTGTGTATCCTGCAATAAGTCTAACTTACTTAAATAAATGACCGGCTCAATCTCTTTGTATTCTAAATTGACCAAGAATCGATCTAACAAGTTGTAAGAAAAAGCCGGTTCCACCATACTGATGACGACAATTCCCAAATCAACATTGGCTACTGGGGGACGCACTAATTCATTTTTACGTGGTAACAAATCCAAAATATAACCATCAGTTAAATTACTACTTTCAAATTCAACCCAATCTCCAACCAAGGGCGTCAATTTACGCTTACGAAAATTTCCCCGTCCTCTTGTTTGATACGTGGTATCTTCTGCTACTACATAATAAAAGCCACTTAAAGCTTTTCTGATTTGACCTTTCACCCATTGTCCTCCTATAAAGTTCAAGACTATACTTCCATATTTTACCATAGTTTTGCTTTTACTTTCGTTTGAAAAATTTCTTTTGGTTTTTCTGAACATTGCTTATCTGCTACTAAAAATTGAACCTTAATAAAAACCGACTGTAACTAAAAGGCCTGGTAAAATCAGTTTATTTTTCTTTTTTATGGCGTACAAAACAGGTCTGTGATAAAAATTATCACAGACCTGTTTTTACTTTATTTACGAATGATTGGGTTGTCTGAATGCACTACCCAGCTTTTTTGTTTTGACTTTGGATAAAACTGGATTGCTTTTTGTCGCCAGCCTTTAACGCCAACTTTTAGCGATAAAGTGTTATCTGGACTGATTTCTTTTAAGGTGTACATAGCTCCTGGTAAATCTTGAAACGTCACCATTCCATCGGCGTTAGCCGTAGCTTTTAAGGTATCCCCATTGCGAATCACCGGTGCCTTGCCTTTTTTATTAAATAAAATATAGTGGGCTGTCGCAATTTTTTCTCCGGTATCGTCTTCTCTGACAAAGGTCAAATCAAAACGGCGCCGTTTTAAAATAAAGGCCTTAACCGCACGATACAATAAATAAAGCATCAGTAATACTAACAAAATTGTGCCGGCAATAATCAAAACATTTTTTTGTTCCCGCGCAGTATTCCCTTTTTCTACGGCCTTTTCCAATTTCTTAGTATAAGGCACACGATGTCCGGTAACTAATAAACGGTGGGAATTAATCATATACGGCGTACAGGTAATCAACGTCGCTAGATCTTGTCCTGCTTCAATTTTCAAGGTGCTTGTTTCAGAAGGAAGCACCACTTCGATTTTATTGACTTCATAGGCCAATTTCTTTCCATAGACAGTTAACACAAATTGATCGCCCTTTTTTACTTTTTCTAAGTCTGTGAATAAAATTCTATCCGGCAAACCACTGTGGGCTGAAATAATCGTATGGGTATTTGCTCCTCCAGTGGGAAAAGATGTCCCTTGTAAAACTGTCGCGCCCCGATTTAAAAGAAAGTGATTGGTGGTATCAAACAATGGAATATCCACTTCAATTTTAGGAATGGCAATTCTACCAATCAAATGTTTTTGATAATATGCTTCGTCTTGCTTGTCGCTAATCTCTTCTGCGAAAGGATCATTTCCTGGTGCGAACCCGCCCTTTGTTAATGCTTCGTTTTCTTTACGCTTTTTTTCCAATTCATCTTGCTTTGTCGCCAAATCTTTTTGAACTTGTTCCAATCGTTTTTCATCTAAAAAGTCATTTAACGCATTAATATAAAATGGATATAAAGCAATTAAGGATCCGATCGCAAACATTAAAATTATCATGATACTGCCAATGAGCCGTTTTACACTACCTTTAGGCGCTTTTTTCTTCATGGTTTGCTCCTTTGCCAATTCATTTGATAGTTGCGTTGTCTATTTTTACCAACTTTTTCCAACAGTCCTTTTTTCGTTTTTAGCTTAAAACGACTGTCTTTCACACGACCAATTTTTGCTTTCAAATAGGGTTTATCGGTATCTTCCCAAACAATTCGATAAATATTTCCCGGAATTTGCTTAAACAAGACTTGCCCATTTTCATCACTTGTAACGACTTTAGGAAAATCACCTAGCGCACTTTCCAATTGCCGACTGCGATAATCTAGTAAACGAAAAGTTTTGCCTGCAACAGGCTGCTTATTTCCGTCAATGACTTGAAAAACTAAATCGTAACGATGTTTACGACTAGCAATCAGCACGAATTTACGCCAAACCCAATACAAGAAAACTCCTAATGTTAAGACAATGATCCCAATGTATTCAACCAGACGTCGCTTATGATATTCCTTTGCCTTTTGAATTTGCTTTGTCATTTCTTCTTCATAGGGAATACGACTTCCTGTGACTAATAAGCGATGAGAATTGATCATATACGGGGTACAAGTAACCAGCGTTACCAAATCTTGATTTGGCACAACTTTCAACGTATCTAACTCATTAGGTAATACTGTTTCAATTTTTGTCACCTGATAAGCGAGTTTCTCGTTTAAAATTTCCAGATAAAATTTATCACCTTTTTTTAACTTATCTACATCCGTAAAGATCATTTTATCGGGCAGTCCCGTGTGACCTGTAATGACTGAATGTGTGCTTTTACCCCCAATTGGAAATGAACTGCCTTGTAAAATTGTTGCGCCTTTATCCAGTAATACATCATTGGTCGTGTCAAAAACAGGTAGACTAACATTGATTTTGGGAATGTAAATTGCTCCGACTGTGTGCTTGGCAAAATAGGCTCTTCCTGGCGAAGAATTGTCGCCTACACTTTCTTCAAAGGGATCTTCTACTACCCCCATGCCTGGAATACTCGTGCCTTGTTGCGCCATTTTGGCATTTTCTGCCGCTTTTTTTCTTTTTATCGCGGCGGCTTCTTTTTCATTTTTTTCCTGTAATTCTTTTTGATATGCTTCAATCCGCTGCTGATCAATATAATTGTTTAAAGAATCTACTACAAAAGGATACGAAAAAACACCTGCTCCGACTAAAAACAAAATAACCATCGTAAATTTCAGAGCTAAATTAATTTTTTCATCTTTGGACATTTTGTTTTTATTAGCCTTTTTTTTACTCATCTTTTCTGCTCCCTTTGTTATTTTTGTCCACGATTCGAATTGGTGTTTTCCAACAAACATAATAGATATCCGCGATATTTCGAATTGCAAAAATTGACGCTACTCCAACTGTGAAGAACTCGCGATTATGGCGATTTTCAGCTCTCGTGGCCGCAATCGGGTGATTTAAAATTTCAATCATAACTTGATTGTTTTGGCTACCGCCCTTTAATTTCACAAATGAGCGATCCTCCCCATTTACAAACCCGCCTAAATAATCCAAGTTGGTGTTGTCCCCATTGATTAAAACACTGCCAGTGTTGACAATAGACAACGTTATGGAACTCGCCATTTCTTGATAGCCTGCTGGTGCGCGTAACTCTTTTATCTGATAAATACCTGTTGGTAAGTCCTTCACCACAAATTGGGCTAATTCTGGTGATGCGACACCAGGGAGGTTATGGGAAATTTCGCCGGTTTGATTTGCCAAATGCATCCGCCCGCCAGTTAACCTATCTCCTTCATTATCTTTATAAATTATGGTCACATCAAAAGGCTTTAATTCGTTATAAATGATTACGTCAATCACTTCATTACGGCCGGTCAACAAAAACTTATCCGCATTAATTGTGTCTATCTCAGCTGGATTAAAGGGAACTTTAAAATAATAGGGTTTTTCATTTAACAAAAATCCCGCAACTTTTATTTCATTAATTCGATATTCTCCCGCTGTTAAATTGTCTACTTTGGCAATTCCATGCTCGTTTGTCTTAATTTCAGTCGTAACGGTTTGCCAACCGCTTGATGTTTTTTTCTCCAAGCGCAATTGCGAATTTTTAATTGGTGTGGCCGGCCCTTTAACCAAATTAGCAATGTTCAACGTATAACTCGTCTGCTTTTGGGCTTTATTCGGATTATGCAGACCCAATTCCCGCTGCACTTCTAGTGTTTTTTGTTCAGCTGCACTTACTCTTGTTTTACTACTAACCGCTTGACTGTCCCCTACTACTTTAGCCTTGTAACGAATGTAAAGAGGAAAATCAACTTTGCGATTCACATCGATGCGAAAACCATTTTGATAGTTATCATCGGCATTTAGCCGAACATCAAATAAGCGTTCCTCATTGTTGACTTTTTTTCCAGGAAAATATTCTCCTTCAATAATTGTCGGATGAGACACTTCAATACTGGTTAAATCAATGACTTGATTTTCCACTGGGGCACCTTCAATTACTAGCTGCTCTAGGCTATCCCCTTGAGCATTTACCAATATATCCCAGGTAACAGTATTGTCTTTTGCGTCATAAAAACCTTCATTACAAAACAGGCGATCTCTTTTTAACAAATATTCCGCTTCACTCTTTTGAAATTTGCGTCCGCCATATTCAAATGAAAAATCGCCAACGAAACTGTAACTTCCACTAGCTGTCTCTTGGTTTAAATCCGCACTTTGATCAAAGGTCGAAGAAACTTCTATCGCTAAGCCACAACACCCCAAGTCTTCATCTAAAATGATTTCCACTTCTTTGTAAAAAGTTTCCCCGCCTTGGGTTATGGGCTCTTTTTTTACAATATGATACTGCGATTTAGCTAATAAGGTTTTATTAGCATTGGCATAAATTCCTTTTGACTTGGCATTTTCATCTGGAATTAATTGATACACACGAATTTGGTTTAAATCTTTTTCGGTGAAGTAATGATACTCACTTTGATTTGCCTTGATTACCCGCTCTTTGTCTAAGGAAATGGTGTAGCTTTGCTCTTTTTTCAAATCGTAACGGCGGGTATTCGCAAAATAAATCCAGTCAATCTTACTACGACTTTCATTGTAGACTGCTTGGCTATCCATATTTTGTAAAAAACGCTCATCACTAATCGTGGAGATTCCGGTTGTTTTCACACTATGATTGGCTTGTGTTAGGGCAGCGTCAAGATACATATTATTTTTTTTCGCCGGCATCGCTTCAATATCGGCAATACCACCTGTCCTTGTTTGCAAATAGACCGTAATTTTTTGGGTTGCGGCCTTTACTTTTTCTGGCACGATAATCTGTAATCCCGCCCTCTTGCCTTCCCACGCACCCGTTGCGGAAGTCAGCTCTTTTTTATTGCTAACCTGCAACGTGTATTCGTCATCTTTTAAATAACGAGTAACACCGGCCGCATTGGTTGCTGTTACCACAACGCCTTTTTCATTCGTTAATCTTTCAATCTCAGCTGAGTCATAGGTCTTAGGCACATCGCCTTTTTTAAAATAAAAATTTTGGCCACGCTGTTCCAAGGTTAAGGCTAATTCGACCGGACCTTTTGCACGAATCGTCTTGGCTTCTACTTCCCACAACATCGTATTGTGCCAGCCACTAAAAGCGACTGGATTAACGGCGATTGCCATTTTTTTCTCACTAGTGACCTCAGCTGCTAACCCTGTATTACTAAAAACTTTAGCCACAACTTTTTGTGCGTCTTTTTCTGTCGAGTTATAACAAATATAATACCGGCCATCGGTTAATTTTGCTTTTGGATCATTTTTCACAAAATCAAAAAAAGTAATTGTCACAGTCTGATCGTCAACTTTATCCACAGAATACAGGCGCTCATCTAATTTGCGGCCTTTAATTCCATCTTCATCAAAAATTTTAATCGAGTCGCTATCCAACTTCCCTGCATTCACCGTTAATGTGATTGTTTCAGTTCCTGGTGTGCCTGTGGTTGTCATTTTCCCGGTGCTTTGCGCATTTCGATAATAAGCAGCCCGCCATTCAAATGATTCTTCAGCTTGACTATCATTTACTAAATGCAGCCGATGCTCAGGTACTGCCAATGTTTTTTCACTCACTGCACTGCCTGCATTTTTAGAAGTCCCACTGACCCGATTTACCACATTTCGAGCTGCATGCATTTTACGCGTTACCGTTGTCGTCTTAATAACCAATTTAACAGCAACTTCTTCAACAAATTCGACTTGCGAGCGATTGGTTTTTTCATCTACGTGAACTAATTCATAGCGGGGAACGGCAACTTTTTGTCCACTTTCATCGTACGCTGTAATATCAAACAGCGGCAGCTGTTTTTGCTTGAGAACTTCCTTTAACTTTTCGTTGGTAAAGAAAAAATCAAAGCCGTCGCCGCTACTGGTTTCGTCATCTTTATAAGGTGGTGTTATGTCATCGCTTGTTAACGTCATACTATTAATTTTGGCATATTTTCCAGCCACTTTTTTTGGTGTAACGGTCGTCTCCCATACGATGGGGACGCCACCAAGTTGGGTATCATACACCAATGTCTGGTTTGGCGATGTTGTTTCTTCAATTTTAAAACTTAGCTGTGTTGTTTTAATTTCTTGCTCTTTTTTAGCCGTAGCCGTTTGTGCCAATAATAAATTTGCATGACCACTATCATCTTCTAATTCGATACCAGTTTCTAACACCAAAGGTAAAATTAAATCATCGATAAAAAATGCATTTTGATTTAAGGTTACTTCCCAAATGTGTTCCTGACTATCCATTTTGGCAGACTTAATTTTATAATAGCCATAATTAACGTCCTTATTCTCCAAGCGAATCGGCTGTATCGTACTAGCTTGTTCTGGCAGTTTAAACCGTTTATCAATCCCAAATTGGAACGTGTAACTAAGTTGTAGTTCCTTACCTCTAGCAGCAGTCTGATTTTCTGCTTGCCCGATTGCCTGAGCGACAGCTGGATTGGCTATAAACTTTTTAATATCAATGATCTGCTCTAAATGTAGCTCGGTTCCTTCGTCAATGACAACATCTGGCACTGTGTTGTAATCTTGCCAGCTGCCGTTAGCAAAAACTTTTAATACACTTTCTGAAATAGGAGAAACTTTTTTGTTTTTTGGTAACAATGCATCCAGTGAGATGATTTCAATTTTATCAACTGGTGCAGCTTCCATCTCCAAAACTTTTCCCGCACTATGAAAATTGATTTCTTGTAATTGGCCATTATTTGCATTCAACCGCTGTCCCAGCAGGCGAATTCCTAAACGATAAGTCGGCTTTGCAACTCTAATTTGCGTCCGAAAAACCATTTGATAGGTAGTTTTTTCCTTGACTTTATTTGCTGTCTTTTCAACCACGCCGATTTCTTTGGCACTATTGGTCGTACGACTAAACTTTTTTTCTGGAAATCGGGTGTTAGTGGCGGCCACTAAATTGTCATCCACATCCACCACTTGGATTCCCAATTTTGTTTCATCTTGAATCGCATTTTTGGTAAATTCAATTTGCCAATAAATACTATTTTCTTTTTGGTTAACCGTGTACTTGTAAGAAATGTCAACTTCTTCGGTGGCAATAAAACGCTTGTCCTGATATTGATAAATTTCATCTGCTTTGGCATTCACCCCAGCTAAGATAAATATATAAGGCACGAGTAATAGCATAACGGTAAACAATGATAAGTATTTGCCCTTCTTCATTAGCCTGTTCCTTTCTGCCTAAACAAAATTTCAACAATTTACTTTGAAATCACTTATATTTAAAATTAGTTTTATAGTCTAATTTTATCAAAAACTTATCTTTTAATCAAAATATAATATTACATAATTCAAATCGTATTTATCGTGCACTAAAGTATTTCAAACAGTTAAATAACAGGATTATTAATGAACTTTTAGGATTAGAATATGCTATATTTTTTTTATTTCAAAATAATCTTGCGATTATTTTTATCAGTTGTCTTAAAAATAAAATGATTTACAACGCAAAAGAGTTGATTAGGCAAAATGCTAATCAACTCTTTTCTCATTTTTACTTCACTTGTTTGTTACGATACCAGTAATAGCCGCCAATTAGACCACCAATTAGCAAAATAACTAGCGCCAATTGCATGAACTTCACGATTCCACTTCCCCCAGTAGAAGGCAGGTCCCCTACATCTAGTTCATTATGAACCAAGAAGTACATTTTCTCACTTTCACCATAATTCACGGTAAAAGTATTGTTTATTGGCTTACTTTTCGCGTCCAAATAGCGAACGTGATACCCAGTTGTCGTTTCGACAAGTTGATATTCTTTGCCATCTGCTAAAATTTTTGTCCAATCGGTAATGGTATTTCTTGCTGGTGTTGTATCAGTGAAGCGAATTTTTGTTTTAATATCTTTTGCAGAAACACTGACACTACCATAAGCAACTGGTTTATTTGTGTCCAAAGCTTGAATTTCAAATTCAAATTCTTTACCACCATTAGGAAGCGGCACATTACCTGTGAGTTTTTTCTCAGCTTCAAACTCAAAAATGTCTTCTTTGGTATTCTCTGCTGTAAAATTAATCGTAATATCTTCATTATATTGAGCCGGGACATCAAAAGAATTCCCTTGGGATTCATCAGAGTTGCCGCGGATAGTATAAACAACTTTATACCCTTCACTATTTGTTTCCACAATATAATAGCTACCCTCACCTAACAGCGCTGTCCATTGATCTTTAGTCGTAATTTCAGCATTATTATTGTTAGGGTCTGTGAAAACGATTGGAGCAGGATTATTTTTCTCAGAGACAATAGCTTCTCCATTTGCGATTATAGGATCGGTTGTTGCTTGTTTATTACCATCTTGTTTGCGTAATTCAAAGTTGAAAGTTTTGCTTTCTTCTAAATTTTCTCCTGTTACCTTTTTACTACCTGTCAAATTAATTTTTGGTGATTCTTTATCTTTGCTGTTTTTGACGACAAGTCCAATATTATTAACAGCCCCAGCAACGAATTTGATTTCATCCGTAGCAACATCATTCACATTGTAACTGGCGTTATAACCTTGTTTTTCCGTTTCAACAATCACATATGTCTTGTCTGGATTCACAATTGCAAACCAATCATTACCACTGATGCTAATTTGATAGTTTTTATCCTTATAAAATTTAATAGTCGCTGTTTTTTACCCTTTTTTGACCTCTGCTTTACCAAAGGCCAAGATGTTATCTGTCAATTTTTCTTTGATTTCAAATTTAAAGGTTTTATCTGCTGCAACTGCTTCTGAAACTTCTTTTTTGCCTTTGATGGTAAATTCATCTTCATAATTTGTTACTAAAAAGTTGATATGAACGGCCTTATCTTTGGCAAAATTAGCAGTAAATTTATTATTCCCTTCACCGCCGTAACCCGAATATTTCACATTGTAACCATGAGTTGAAGTTTCCACTAATTGATAATTTGCGCCATCTTCAAGTATTTTTCCCCAGTCGCTATCGCCAATTTCATTTTTTTCGCTATCACGATCACCTGCTGAAGGGTAAAACTTGATAACTTTTTCAGTGTTGCTCTCGTCATTTTTAGTGTAAGTTACTTTACCGTAAGCAGCTGTGGCAGTTGCTTTACCCTCCACAATTTTTTGAACTTCAAACAAGAAATTCGTTTCTTTGTCGACAGTATCTTTTAATAATTTTTTAGCGCCAAACTTAAACTCCGCTTGTGCTTTTACATTATAGACAGGGTGATAAGTTGTGGTAGTCGCTGTACCAGGCGTAATCTTAAAATAAATTTTATCCGTATAAGCCGGATAAGACTGCCCATTTTTATCTTTTGGTGGGGTAATCTCAACAAAGTAATATTGATACCCTTGTGAAAGACCGCTAACTGTTAGGCGCCCCTGCGCATCCGTCTTATATGGCTGACCGTCTGGATTTATTTTGACATGTTTATCTTGCTCAATTACATATAAATCAAATTCCGCCCCGCCCAGATATTCATCTTCAACAGGATCTTGTTTAATAATCGTCACACTACCCTTAGGTTTATAATCCCATTTATGGGTTTCTGTTCCCCCATTCCACTCTGAGAAAATCAAATTTCCTTCAATTGTTGTACTCGCTTTGCCTGTGGCACTCGGGGCAACGATAGCACCTTGGATAATTGCACCAATATTAATGTTTTCTTTATATAAAGCGTCACTACCTGCTGAATAGAAATTATACAGCACAGGGCTTTTTGTAAAGACAGAATGCTCTCCTGTATTAATCTTTTGACCATCAGAATCTTGGAGCTCGATTTCTTGTTTATAATTAAAATTTTTGGTACCTGCCGGAATTTCCACATTAAAGTAGACGTTGCGCACTTTCCCCGAGTGATCGGGCTCTAATCCTTTAATGGTTAATTTACGTTGAACCTCATGGGCACTTGGCGCGATTTTAATCACGATAGACTCCATATTGTCGTAGGGTGCTTTGGTTAAATCAATCTTTTGTTCATGAATCTGATTATTATTATCCGTAAAGAAAGCTTTATCAACAACAATGTCTGGCTCCCAAGTGGCAATATCTCTATTTAGATTTTCTAAATAAGTAAATTCCTCCTCAAAATTGATGTAAGGTATAGAACTTTCCCGCTCAAAACTTATATTACCGCTAAAATCAACCTTCCTATTATTTAAATATATTTCATTTGCATTCTTACGATAAGAAATACCTGACCCCAGTACAAATTTAGCCGGTGCTTGTGGCGAAGATTTGTTAATACCATTAAAGCCATCTCCCAGCTCTCCGGCATAAAAAAGTTCATTTGCCGAACCCGCTCCCGTATTCGTTCTTACATTAGCGATTGGAGCGGCGAAATTTCCATTCAAATGTTGACCTAAATCAATTTTTTTTGCAAAGACATGGAACAAGCCCGCTGCTCGTAACGTTGTCAATCGTGCGGAGGGTTCATCATCATAAACCGTCTTAGCATAGGACAATCCATCTGCTGATGTTGGAGAATTTTCTGCTCCTATTTGTCTTGTGGAAGTCGTTTGTGAGCTGTTGCTACCAGCACCTCCACTTGCTTGAGTCTCTTCTGCTGTCACGACTTGTTTATCCAACAGTTGCGTTTCTTTTTTAGCTTCATCCACTAACCAGACAGATATTTTCATCTGCTTTGTATCTGTTCCAAATTCTGCTGTGAAATTACTCGTTGGGTTAGCGTTTTTCTCTTCGCGATAATTTCCTTTATCTTCTGTCACGTTATCCTTTGAGATATTGGCTTTGTTATTCGGATTTAAAATTTGGTATCTGATTTTATATTTTTGATTTTCTGAAAAAGCTTTAGTAAAAGTAACTTGCCAGTCTGCTTTTGCGCCATTATCTTTTAGCGTATTCGTATAGCTGACTTTTAGTCCTTTAATCTGAATCAGAGTTTGTTTATCATTAGCATTTCTTAAATCAGTCAAATCCAATTCATCTTTTTTCGGCACAAAAATTAGTTCTTTTTTTGCTTGCTCTTTTTCACTAAGCAAAGGATTTTCTACAACTTGTCCCGAAGATTGCGCCGTTTCATTTTCACCTGTTGCCGCAGGTGTTTCTGCTACTAAACGCGTTGCTAAATAGTAACGTTTCCCCGCTGTAATAGGGATTTTGAACGTTCCTTTTTCTTTCAATTGTTGTTCAGAGTACCAACCTTCTGGTGTTTTACCAAAATCAGTGGCCGCTTCTAAGTCAATATTTTTATTTTCCTCATCGGCTACTAAAAAATGGAGGCGTAAAGTTTCATCTGGTTGATGTGGCCGTTTTTGATACTTGATTTGAATATACGGCCCCGTTTCATTTTCTTGCAGTGTTTGCGTCAACAAAAGATTATCATTTTTGATTACGTCTTCTGTTTCATCATTACTGGCAGATGTTTTCCAGATAGATGATGCCGACAACAAGCCTTCAAGAAACGGCAACAACACTAACGCGATAATGATTCCTGTAATCATCTTCTTTTTCATTTGTCCCGCCTCCTTTGCCCATTATTTTATAACCATACTAGCTCACTAAATTTAGTTATCTTCATTTTTTTTGCGCCACAAGAAAATTGCACCAATAAGAATAATTACTCCAATCACTGAAAATGCAGCTTTTCCTTCATTTGTTCGCGGTAACATTCGGCGGGTGGTTGCTTCAACTGTCGCAACTAACTGACCAAGTGTTTGTGGTAAACGTAGTCTGTTTGAAGTTTCTTGCTGGGAGTGAACTGCTTCATTTTGCGTATTGTAGACACGCGGCATTTGCTTTTGCTGCGCATCTTCCGGCACAATACCCGTGATAAGTTCTTCCATTTTTTGGCCGTTAATCGTTACCGCTTCTTCCCAAGTTGCTGGAATGACGACCTCTACTTTTCTCGCTTCCGCGGTAATTTCATAGCCGTTTGCTGCCTGAACTTCTTCAAAATAAAAAGTTCCTGAAGGTAAAAAGCGTTCACCGGTATTAACTAAGCCCGTTTCATCTGAAATAAATTTGTTTACCCGTTCATCGTTTAAGGGGTCTTCAGATTCTACCCATTTATTTTTCAGATCCGTTGTGGGGCTCATGTCCAAATAAAGCCGTTTCCCGCTTTCTTCCCGATATAAAACAAATGTTGCTCCTGCTAGCGCACCTAGATTTTCACCGCTTCGGTTTTGACCAAATTTATAAAAGTATGGATCACGAACATAGCCGACATTTTTGGGATACAGATGGATTTCTGTTAACTCTTCATTATTTGCCATCACAGGTAATGTTACCAAAATCGGCTTAGCAAATTTTTCCAAGTCAACATTTAATTCTTTTGTTTCAGATACCGCTGTTTCCACAATTAAATAGGCTTTAAAGGTATCGCCTTCTTTACGTGGCAAATTAGTAAAACGAGCTATTCCCGCTTGCTTTGAAGCGGGATTATCTTTTGTGATCACATCATTTTTGGTTACTACTGTCTTACTGTTGGCAATGCTCATTTGTGGTAATTGCGCATTTTCAGCAATCTTAATGGCATTACTTCTTGTCATGCGAGAAAAGACTTGTACGATATCTCTTGCATCCTGAATCTCACTGTCGTGGTAATACTTTTTAAAGGTTGCTACATCCACTAATTTTGTCGCATCCCATATTTTATACTGGGCGCCGTTTAGCGGAACTGAATTTTCTAATAATGTATTATCCTGACCTTGACCGTCTTCCTGTTCTTTATCGATAGGAAGTCCGTCATTATCATAAAACCAAGAATCCAAATTTTCATTAGCTCGCCAACGCACATCCCGAAAAATTCGTTTGTGCAAGACGATATCGATCGCCTCACCCGCTGCGTCCGCTGATTTTCCAGCAAAAAAAACTGAACATAAACCGGCCATAAATAATGGTAGTAATAAAAATATTATTTTTTTCATATAACCCCTCCACTTAACTATCTACTTATAAATAAGTTTAGAATCGGGAGTACACTTTTATTGTACACACTCCGATTGATTTCCTCACTTTACCCAAACATTTTTTCCTTCAAAAAAAATAGAAAACTAAAGTTATTTAACCTTACGTAAGCTAGCGTTCTAATTCAAACGATTCTTTTTCCTTCATTATTTAATCTTATGTTTCGATAAAATTTATTAAAAACATAAAGATTATTTGTTAAAATTGATTTAGATGTAATGATTCTCCAACCAAAAAAGCTTTTACAATCTTCAAATAAATCACTTAAATAAGAATATCATCTAATCTTTTTTTAATCAACAAACAACTCACCTAGTTTAAAGCAAGCTATAAACGCCATTTTAAAAGCTTTCCCAAATAACAAAATAACAAATCCATATATAAATTTTTTAATTTTAACAATATCATGATAAAATAAAAATTAGATAAGTATTCTTTAAGGAGGTGGAATAATGTTACTAAGCCCATTAATTTTAGATGACGCCGCCAGACAGAAAATCAGCGTGATGGAGTTTTTTTCAGATAAGGAAGCAGGCACTTACTCGATAAATTATCTTTGCTCTGAACTAAATTTGTCCTATACAACCTTAAGCACCCTGACACAAGAAATTCATGAGAATTTATTAGAACTTGCAGGGAAGCCTTTTTTAACCGCTAACGGTAAAATATTATGGCACCCGGCAGATTATCATCACAACGAATACATTCAATATCTCGTTCGGACTTCTATTCCGTATAATTTCATCTTGTATTCCTTAATCAAACCTGAAGCAACTTTTGAAAATTTTTGTGAAGATTTTTACTTGAGTCAATCAACGATTTTACGGAAATTACGTCCTTTGAAAAAGTATTTAAATTCTTTTAGAATTCGTCTACTAGCTTTTAAAATGAAGATTGACGGAAATGAAGCGATGCTACGGATGTTTTATACCACCTATTTGTGGGCGGGAAATTTAGGAAAAGATATCCATCAAAGTGAATTCAATTTTTGCGATGAACGTAAGATTATGCGGGAGCTTCATTTTGATAAAGCGAATTTCATGCACCCGCGGGAAATATTTCTTCGCCTTTGCGTTAATCGTTTGCGGGCAGAACAAGGTTACAAACTGGAGTTACCTAAATTTCAAACGTTGCCTTTTAGTGAGTTCTTGCCATCGTTGACAACTTATTGTGAAAAATTCATCACCGATCCACAGCAGGCATACTTACAAGGCCGTTTTATTTCCTACATGTTGTATTTCACGCCTTTTTATATCAACATCAACGACTTTCGAATCAAAGAGCTTAACGAATATTACGAAGAACTAAAGGAAGCCGGAAATAGTTTAATCGACTTAATTGAAGAGTATGAGCAATACTTCTTTACCGAATTAGTCCCTGAAACAACGCCTGATTATGAAGAGTCCTTTCTATTACATATCAACTTATTCGTAACCTTAATGAATTATGTCATTCATCAAGGTGATTCTCCTTTAATTATGGATATTACGCGTCATGAACACGCCCATGAACATGATGCCTATCTTGAATTATTAAAGCGAAATGGTGATTTTTTCCGTCGCATCTGCCGTCGTAAAAACTTTGCCTGGCTTGCGGATTGTTGTGATGATTTAGTAGAAGATGTGACCTATAATATTTTGCCGACCTTCAAAAACTGTTACGACAACCAAACACTAAATGTCGGTATTTTAACAATTCCTGATTACTTTATTATGCAAACCGTCAAAGAAGTTTTAAATCAGTTTGGTTTTGTTCAAGTTTATTTTACGAACTTTGATGATCCTAATATTGATTTTTTCATCAGTACCTTTGACGTTCTTTTACCTGATAATTTAGCAAAGCCAAATTTCATTGTTGAATTAATCGAAGATAGCAGTTATGAAAAAGAACTTTTTGCCCAACTTTGGCATGCTTATCGTCAAAAAACATTACAGCAATCTAAGCTGCAAAGAAAAAACTGTCAGCAACTATCTTCTTTAAACGGTGAATGCGACAAAGCAATGTCTAAAGATATCGATGCTGCCAATTAAAGCAATAAAAGCCAAACCTGGTCGAGTGATTTCGGTCAGGTTTGGCTTTTATTTAAGGTTACTTATTTATTTGGTTTTATCTTTATAAAATTTACGTATGGAAAATCCAAACAACAGCAGTAAAAATAGTACAATCAACATAATCTCAAAACCTAGTTCGCCTTTTTTAAACTTTTCAGGTAACTGCTTTGTAGCCAAGACTACATTATTCAGACTAAAACCTTGGACTCTATTTTTTGCCCGTTGAACGTGTAGCACTTTAGGTGTCGCCTTTTGTAATACAATTTCTGGTACTTTACCATCTCGCATTTCGCAAATTCCTACGCCATTAACAGTGGCTGGGAAAAAATCCCCTTTTAAATCCGTCCAGGACGTTGGAATGAAGACTTCGACATCGCTGATTTGCACATTTTTATCAAAACCTGGAACTGCTTTAATTTCTTGAAAATAATAAGTTCCTGGCGGTAAGTTGCGATGATTCGTAGTAATTAATCCTTCTTCATCGGATACAAAGTGTTCTAGGCGCTTATCATTTCTAGGTTGCTCAGAAAATGTCCAGGAATACCACGTATCACTGCCATCATTTTTTTCCAAGTAAAGTCTTTTCGCTTCATCATTAAGTTTATACAACACATACTCCACACCAGCTAAAGGCATTTCACCGGTGCCCCTCATTTTGCCATAATTGAAAAAATAAGGATGTCGTGAATAGTATACTGTTTCCAAATACAAATCTACTTCGTTTTCAGGATATTCTTGGGGATCAAAGACGGTAGGAACCACGCTTTGCTCTTGCACCCCGTTAATTTCTGAATTCGGCTCTGCTTTGACTTCTAAGATTAAATACAAGGGGTCTTTTGCTTGCTGTCGGGGAAGATTCACGGTCGCAACGCCAGCTTGTTTTGTCTTTTTGTCATAAGTCGTTTGTGCTTTTGCAACAATCTTATATTTTTTGGCTGCCTCAAAAACATCGCGACGTGTCGCATCTTTCCAATCTGCTAAAACAATTTTTTTAGGTTTTGCTTTTGCATCGAGGGGTTGGGTTAAATCATAAATGATAAAGTTAGCCCCATCTTGTGGCAATGTTTGACTAAGAAAGGCTCTCTTTTCATCTGCTACCTTCAAATCATAGGTTATCTTATTTTCAATATCGAAAAAAATGCGCTTATGCAGACGCAATGTAATTTCTTCTGTTGCAAAGGTTGGCCTTGCTACTGCAAAACAACCGAGAAAAATAACAATCGTAAAAACAAGTAGTTCAATCTGGCGTTTCATCTTCTCACCACCTAATATTAAAATATCCTCATTTAAAGTATAGCATATTTTTAAGCAACGTCCATTTCGACACAAAATTTTTTCAAAAAGTAAACAATAACCGATTAGCTGCCAATTCGTAATTGAAATAAAAAGCGCGTGCTTTATAACAAATAAAAAGCACCAAAAAACGCGAGAAAATTTCTATCAATTAGCTTTTTCGTATCAAAACTTTTTTACAAAAAAACTAGGACAAAAGCAAATGGGCTTTGTCCTAGTTTTTCATCTTCTTTTAAATGAGTGATTAATTAAGGTACTTCAATATCGCCAGCTCCACTAACAGCTTGGCTGTTTTCATGACCGTTGTCTCTTTGGAAATAAAAAGTAGCACTTTCACCTTTTTTGACCGTGACATCAATCGCTTCTTTATGGGTATCATTTGGTGCTAAGGTAAAGTCAGCGACTTGCTTTTTCGTACCATTAGCATCCGTTAAAAAGACCTTCACTTGTTGATTTTTGGAGTCGGTTCCTTTGTAACTTGCCGATAAGTTCACTTTAAACGTCTCTGGCGCATCACTTTTATCTGGTCCTTTTGAGAGAATCACTTTGACTGTATCGCCAATTTTTACCGTCTGTCCCGCCCCCGGTTCAGTTCTAATAACCTGATCTTTGGCAATAGTATCCGAAAATTCTTCAGCTTTCTCATAGTCCAAGCCATAATCTTTCAACGTATTTTTGGCCTCTACATCAGACTTGCCGGCTAAGTCAGGTAACGTAATTTTGTCTGTTCCAAGGCTTACTGTCAGTATAATCTGGGTTTTATCTGGAATAGCTTCTTGACCATCTTTGGGTGTTTGGGCGATAACTTGATTTGCAGGTGCTGTATCGCTGTAAGTTTCTTCTTTTTTAATTTGAGCTTCCTTAATCCCTTTTTCCATCAAATCATTTACAGCTTCGTTGTACGTGTAACCACTATAATCGATCAATGCTACCGGTTTAACACCACGGCTAACTGTTAAAACAACTTTTTGAGATTCTGGTGAAACTTTTTCTCCCTCAGTTGGGTCTTGGGAAATAATTTTGCCTTCTAGAACAGTATCACTGTACTCATCTTTACGGCTAATATTACTTTCTTGGAAGCCAAGATTTTTTAACATCCGTAAAGCGTCATCGTAGTTTTCTTCTGTAACATCTTTCATATCGATTTTTTCTTGGCCGATACTTTCGTAAATCGTGATCTCTGTTTTTTCTTTGACGACATTGCCAATTGCCGGATCTGTTTTTACTACTCGATCGGCTTCCACCGTTTCACTGGGGATTTTTTCTATCTTGCCAGGTTTTAAACCGACTTGTTGCAGTTTCTCTTTTGCTGCGGCTACCGTCATCTCACTAACATCTGGCACAGTTACTTCACTTTTACCACCAGAAAAGAAGGCATAAGCTAAGCCGCCACATAATAAAACAAATAAAAGTATCGGAACTAGCCACCATTTACGTTTTTTCTTTGGTTTCTTTACTTGAGCTTTCTCTTGTGGTTGTGATTTTTCTTGGGGTGGCGTTTGGGTAATTAATTCTTCTGGAATCGGTGTTAGTGCTTTCGTTGCATCATCCATTGCATGAGGTTGCCACCGTGGTTCATTTAAACGCTCCGGATTTAAGACTGTCGCCAAGTCTTCTCGCATTTCATCTGCAGTTTTATAGCGATCGGCAGGATTTTTAGCCGTTGCATGTAAAACGACATTTTCCAATGATTGTGGCAAGTTATGATCAAATGTCCGAATCGAAGGCATTTCTTCTTGAAAATGTTTTAAAGCAATCGTTACGGCTGACTCTCCGTCAAAAGGCACCCGGCCGGTTAACATTTCATATAAAATAATTCCAATAGCGTAAATGTCTGACTGGTTGGTCGCCATGCTGCCACGAGCTTGCTCTGGTGATAAATAATGAACAGAGCCTAGCATTGTATTGGTTTGGGTAATCGACGTTTCCGTTAAAGCAATGGCAATTCCAAAGTCAGCAATTTTCACCACACCGTCTTCATTAATCAAAATATTTTGCGGTTTTAAATCCCGATGAATAATGCGATGTTGATGGGCCAGCGCAATAGCACTTAAAATTTGCTGCATAATCTCAACAACAGTGAGATAGGGAATAGGATAATTTTTTTTGATATATTGTTTCAAATCCATCCCTTTAACGTATTCCATCACTAAATACTGCATCCCGTCTTCTTCTCCCACATCGTAAACTGTCACGATATTCGGGTGAACAAGTTCTGTTGACGCTAGCGCTTCTCTTTGAAAGCGGCGAATCGCATCTTGATCGTTTTGGAAGTCAAAGCGTAAAATTTTAATCGCCACTTCGCGATCCAAAATCAAATCTTGGGCTAAAAAGACATTCGCCATGCCACCGCTACCGATATTACCAATTATTAAATAGCGGCCACTTAGTTTTTTACCAATTTCAATCATGAGCACTGCCCCCAATTTCGATTAGTAAAACGGTAATATTATCCGCACCACCGGCGTCATTGGCCCCAGAAATTAATTTGGCCACTTTTTCATCCAGTGTGATGGGTTCATCAATAATCCATTTAATAACATCATCTGCTAGCATATTGGTTAAGCCATCTGAAGCAAGTAACAGATAATCGCCAGCTTTGTAAAAATGACTGGCAATATCTACTTCCACTGATCCTGGCATCCCGACAGAGCGGGTCAACACATTACGTCTAGGATGCGTTGCTGCCATTTCCTTTGTGATTTCACCAGAGCGCACCAACTCATTTACTAAAGAGTGATCTTCTGTCAGCTGGGTAATTTCGTGGTCCCGGACTAAATACATGCGGCTATCGCCAACATGTGCTAGCGCGAATTCCTCTTCAAAAACCGCCACACAAACAATTGTAGTCCCCATACCCTGCAGCTCTATTTTTTCTTGGCCTAAATTATAAACAGCCTCGTTAGCATTTTGAATTGCCGCAACAAACCATGAACAAGCTTTTTCTGGCGAAGTGAGGGTGGTTTCTTGCCATTTTTCCCCCATACCTTCCACCGCCATTTTACTCGCCACATCTCCGGCTTGGTGTCCCCCCATGCCATCAGCTAAAATGGCTAAAGTAATACCGGCTTTATTTTTAAAAATAGCTACATAGTCTTGATTGCTATTACGCTTTTTGCCTACATCCGTTTGAAAACTAATCTGCATCTTGCCACCTCATTTTTCCTTTTTCAGACAACTAATGAAAAAACCGTCTGTCATAAAGTCCTGTGGATATAACGTCAACATTTCATCTACTAGTTTACTTGTGATACGTTCATTTGCAACTACAGGTACCAATTTAAATTCAGGATGAGCTTGTAAAAAGCGTGCAACAACTTCTTGGTTTTCTTCTTTTAAAATGGTACACGTACTGTAAACCAGCAAGCCCCCAGGTTTTAATGTTTGCGCCACACTATTTAAAATTTCACCTTGAATAATCGGCAGGCGTTCAAAATCACTCGCTTGTTTTTGATATTTGATATCTGGTTTTCTACGCATTAAACCTAAACCAGAACAAGGTGCATCCACCAAAATACGATCAAAAGTTCCTGCTTCAAATTCTTCATGAGCTTCTCTGGCATCTAATTGTTGTGTCGTAACAACATCTTCTACGCGTAAACGGGCAGCATTTTCTTTAATGAGTTTCACTTTTTGGCTGTGAATATCTAATGCCGTCACTTTTCCTCCGGCTGTGGCATCAAGAAATGTTGCAATATGCGTTGTTTTTCCCCCAGGAGCAGCACACGCGTCTAAAACTTTCATCGCCGGTTCTATTTGCAAAGCTGGCGCAACGAGCATCGAACTTTCATCTTGTACAGTTAGTGCACCGTAATGAAAAAGTTGACTCCCCGCCAAAAAGCCCTTTTTAGCAACAATACCATAAGGAGATACGATGCTTTCTTCTGCTTTTATTCCATCTTCTGCTAAAGTCGCAATGGCTTCTGCGCGCGTAATACTACTAAGGTCCACCCGGGCAGAAACATGACTAACTTCAAATAACGATAAGCCTAGTTTACGAGTATTTTCTTCACCAATTTGTTGGACAAATCTTTCAGTCAACCACATCGGCATACTAATTTCTGTGGCTAATCGTTCTAAAGGATCCTCTATTGCGGCAATCTCTGGTACACCACGACGTTGCACGTTGCGTAAAACGCCGTTAACAAATTTGCCAATCCCAACATTTCCTCGCACTTTGGCAATTTCAGTGGCTTCATTTAAAATGGCGTGATCTGGCACTTTGTCTAAATAAAGTAATTGAAAAAGTGATAGGCGTAATAATAAACGCACCCACGTATCAACTTTTTTAGCCCCTTTTAAAAAGGGGGACAAATAGTAATCTAATAGAAGTTGTCGGGAGATTGTCCCGTAAACAAGGCCGGTTAAAAGACGAGCATCTTTATCTGAAAGCTTCCCCTTTAAAATGGCATCATTGATTAACAAATTTGAATAAGCGCCGCCTTTTTCAACGCGTTCTAACGCATGCAATGCCACAAAACGCACTGATTTTTTCATGGATTTGGGAATTTTATTACTCACCTAATTTTTCTCCTTGCGCTACTTTTTGACCAACGCCATTTAAAAAGGCTTTGATATCTTGTTTACCTTTACCGGCAGGTTGCAGTTCATTCAGGGCTAAAACTGTGTTCTTGCCACAAGCTACCCACAATTGGTTTTTATCTTTTTTAATAATCGTACCTGGAACTTCTTGGGTCGTTTCCACTAGCGGTGTCACGTTCCAAATTTTCCACCGGGCACCTTCATAAGTTGTAAAGGCAATCGGCCAAGGACGTAAGCCGCGAACTTGGTTATCAATGGCAACAGCTGTCTTTTGCCAGTCAATTTCTTCTTGTTGGCGACTAATATTCGGTGAAAAAGTCACTTCATCTTCTTTTTGTGGGATTTTCGTCACATTACCTTTAATCAATTCCGGCAATGTTGCCAAAAGCAATTCTCTACCTAATAGGCTTAATTTTTCAAACATCGTTCCCACATCATCTGTTTTTGTAATTGGGATTTCCGCCTGATTATAAATTGCACCAGCATCCATTTTTTTGATCATTTCCATAATCGTTACGCCAGTTTTGTCATCTCCATTCATAATGGCATAATGAACAGGCGCACCGCCACGATATTTTGGCAACAAGGAAGCATGAACATTAATTGAACCAAGTCGCGGAATTTGCAATAATTTTTCCGGTAAAAATTGACCAAAGGCAGCTGTCACAATTAAATCTGGTGCCAATTCGGCAATTTTAGCCATCTCAGGTGAACCACTAATTTTTTCTGGTTGTAAAACTAACAGGTCACGTTTTAAAGCCGCGGCTTTCACTGGCGGCGGTGTAATAACATGCTTACGCCCTACTGGACGATCTGGTTGTGTGACAACTGCCTGCACGTCATACCCTGCCGCTAATAGACCTTCTAAAATCGGTACAGAAAAAGCCGGTGTTCCCATAAAAACAATTTTAGTCATCCTCATGCTCCTCCATATAGGTTTCTAAATCTTCTTCTTTAATGTAATCAATCACTTTATCGGTAAACAAAATACCGTGAAGGTGGTCAATCTCATGTTGGATCGCCCGTGAAAGATATCCGTCTGCTTCTACCTCCAGCTCATCGCCTTCTCGATCATAAAAACGAACTGTAATAAGGTCGTATCGCTTGACGGTACCATAGACATGGGGAATACTCAAACAGCCTTCCACATCAATTGTACTACCCTTTTTTGAAATAATTTTAGGATTGATCATTTCAAAACGTTCTTCTTCATCCAGCTCGACAATCGCAACTTGCAGATTTTTGCCAACCTGTGGTGCGGCGATGCCAATTCCATCATGAGCCAGCATTGTTTCATGCATTTTATCAATCATCATGACTAATTCATCGGTAATTTCGGTTACTTCTTTATTTTCTTGCCGTAAGCGGCGATCTGGATCTAATAAAATTGGATAAGGCATATTTACTCCTAACTTTTCTGGTAGCATTTTTTTACAAAGCCTGCTACGAACACTAGCAACTAAATAAAATTCAAAGGTTCATTATCAATTGAAACGTAGAGTCCTTTTTTCTGATCTATTTGACTCTCGTCTAAAATTTGTTCTAAGAGCGGTTTTAAAGCTGGCTCGTTTTTGTATTTAATAATAATTTGATAATAATAGCGGTTTTTAATCCGCATAATGGCACTAGGTGTTGGCCCTAGCAATAACGCGTTGGGACTGAGGGCTGCTTGTAATTGTCGTGCCAATTGAAAACTTTTTTGTGCTGCTTGCACTTCTGTTTCGTGACTCACCGTTAATTTCACGGTGAAATAATAAGGGGGGTACCCCGCTTGATGTCGCATGCGCATCTCTTGTTGGTAAAAACGCTCGTAGTCTTGAGCTTTAGCTAAAGAAATGGCGTAGTGTTCTGGATTGAAGGTTTGAATCACAACTTCGCCAGCCTTTTGCGCACGACCAGCGCGACCACTAACTTGCGTCAAGAGCTGAAAGGTTCGTTCACTGGAACGAAAATCTGGCAAGTTTAGGGCTGTATCTGCATTCAACACACCCACTAGAGTGATGTCTGGAAAATCCAAACCCTTGGCAATCATTTGGGTTCCTAATAAAATATCCGCTTTTTTCTCGCCAAAAGCAGTCAAAATTTTTTCATGGGCGCCTTTTTTACGGGTTGTATCAACATCCATCCGTAGAATTCGCGCTTCTGGTAATAATTCTTGCAGTTCTGCTTCCACTTTTTGTGTCCCTGTACCGTAATAACTAATTTTTTTACTACCGCACTCCGGACATTTATGTGGAATAGCTTCTTCATGACCACAATAATGGCAACGCATCGTTTTCGTATCCATGTGTAAGGTCAATGAAATATCACAGTTCGGACAATCAAGGACATAACCACAATCGCGGCACATCATAAAAGAAGAATAACCTCTGCGATTTAACAATAAAACAATCTGCTCATTTTTTGCCAAACGATCTCGCATCTTTTCTTGCAATGTTAAAGAAAAAGAAGTCATATTGCCTTTGCTGTATTCGTCTTTTAAATCAACGATCTCAATTGTAGGCAAGTTAGCATTGGGATTAGCTCGTTTTTGTAATGGCAACAACGTATAGACTTTTTTTTGCGCACGAGCTCGGGATTCCAAAGAAGGCGTCGCGCTTCCTAAAATGACCGGACACTTGTGATAACGACTGCGCCAAATGGCCAAATCACGGGCGTGGTAGCGGGGGGCTTCTTCTTGTTTATAGGTTGCTTCATGCTCTTCATCGACAATGATTAAGCCGATATTTTCTAGTGGGGCAAAAATGGCCGAACGAGCACCAACGACAACTTGTGCCTCACCTCGTTCAATTTTGCGCCACTCATCATAGCGCTCCCCTTGGGATAGACCACTGTGTAAGACTGCCACCGCATCCCCTAAGCGACTTTTAAAACGCTCCACCATTTGCGGTGTTAACGCAATTTCTGGTACTAACATCATCGCGGTCTTGTCGTCTTTTAAAACCTGCTGGATAGCTTGCAAATACACTTCGGTTTTGCCACTGCCGGTAATTCCTTCTAATAAGAAAGTCTCAGCTTGTTTTTTTTTGTAAGCAGCTAAAATTTTTGCGACCGCCATTTCTTGTTCCTCATTTAAGACAAAATTAGTAGTCGTTTCAAACTCATGCTCAGCAAAAGGATCGCGATACGTTTCTGTTTCAAAGAGTTCTAGCCAACCATCTTTTGCCCCTTGATTCAAATGAGCAGTCGTTAGACCTAACGCCGTAAAATATTTTACTGGTAGTTCTTCTTTTTGTGCAGCTAGAATTTCTAAAAGCTGGGCTTTTCGCAAAGACCCCTTACGCAGCGTGGGGAATATTTCCTCAGCTTTTTTTGCATCAACTAATGCCTTCACCATCCGGACAGTTTTCACGCGATTTTTATTATGGACTTCATAACGAATATCCACAATGCCCGCTTGTCGAAATTTCATTAATTTAGGTAAGTGCCCATTTTTTTGCGCTTCGTCGTAATCAATTTCACCACTTGCTGGAAAATAGTGGGCCGCTTCACTTTTTTTATCCACTAAAAGAATCGTTTTTTTGTATTCTGCCTTCATCACACTCGGCAGCATTGTCTGTAAACAGGTGATTTTAAAGGCATAGGTCGTTTCTTTCATATAATCAGCCAAGGCCAATAATTCTGTATTCAAAACCGGCGCAATATCTAATAGGCGAACAATTGGCTTAAGCCGTTCATCTAAAGTTTTCGTTTCACTTATATCCACTACAAACCCTTGGATATGACGATTGCCATTACCAAAAGGGACTTCAACACGCATCCCTTTTTTTACCACCGGTTGTAAATCAGCCGGAATTAAATATGTAAACGGCTGATCTGTTTGCATCGTTGGTACATCCACGATGACTTCTGCTAGAGGATACATGTCACTTCCCCTCCTTCTCCGCTATATTCTACTAAAAATAGGAAAGTTTGTCTGTTAATAAAGGAAAATTTAGAAATTGCCATTAAACTACATAAGAAAAGCTTTGTAAACTCGCTTAGCGCTTAGCTAAGGCCGTGTACACTTTAGTTGAATGGTAATTGCCAAAAAATGTGGCACGTTGTATGAATACAACATGCCACATCCTTTGTCTATATAAGTCTATAAGTTTTGTTCTTCACGAATACGAGCTTCTAATTCTTGTTGTTCTCGTTTTTGTACCGCTTGGTTTTCTTCTTGTTCCATTTTCAAACGTGCTCGTTTTACTTCTGGATGAGGATCGTTAACCAATGTTTCCGCATCAATTTCTTCTAGCGCACGGCCAACGTTTTTAACAGATTCAAATTGATCCAACGTTGGTTTAGCCCCTGCATCTAATTCATGGGCGCGTTTAGCTGATAAAATTACTAATGAATATTTTGAGTTTACTCGATCTAATAATGAGTCGATAGATGGGCGTAGCATCATTTTGACTACATCTCCTTTAACATTTTAATGTATTTGCCGATCACGCGATCGACTCTAAAGTGTTCGCTGGCAATAATTTCTTTGATTCGCTCTACTGCAAGGAGCACTTCATCATTTACAACGGCATAATCATAAAGTGCCATCATTTCAATTTCTTCTCTGGCAACTTTCATCCGCTCTTCAATCACTTCAGCGGCATCTGTTCCGCGACCAACAATGCGGGATTTTAATTCATGTAAATCCGGCGGTGTCAGGAAGATAAAAACGCCATCTGGCACTTTTTCTTTCACTTGGCGGGCTCCTTGGACCTCAATTTCAAGAAATACATCTTTGCCTTCATCTAATGTTTTTTCAACATAAGAAAGAGGGGTGCCGTAGTAGTTGCCGACATATTCCGCATACTCTAGCATTTGCCCAGCTTCGATTAATTCTTCAAATTCTTCCCGGGTACGAAAATAATAATCGACCCCATCAACTTCTCCTTCTCGCATTGCACGGGTAGTCATGGAAATGGAATATTGAAAGTCATTATCATCACTTTCAAAAATTGCCTTTCGCACAGTCCCCTTACCAACACCTGAAGGCCCTGATAATACAATTAATAAGCCTCGCTCTGACATACTGACGTCCTTTCACTTCTTGTTTGCTGGTCAACTTTTACTTTACGCAAATTTTAACAGTGATTCTATTATAGACGCAAATGTCCAAAATTGCTACCTTTGAATAAAAAGCTTATTTTGAGTAAAAAACCTTGGCAAATTTCCTTAGCTTTTGTGCCATCAGGGGCTGATTTTTGAAAACTCGTTATTTTCCTTATCCTTTAAAAATAATTTAAAATCCCATATTGGATAATGTATTAACAATCGTCGTAAACTCATCTTTACGTTTTTGATTTGTATCGATTGGATCAGCGACTTCTTCAACATCCGTTCGCGTAATAAATTTTCGCTCCAAAATGACATTCGTTTCATTTACCATCAAAAATAATTGTTCAGGTGTAACTTTGACACAAGCATCTTTCCATGCGTCAAAAGGCGCTTGTTCAGAAGGCACCCCTCGTTTTATGACAGCGCGACCGGAAACTTCATGGAAAGTAATATCATAATATTTCATTTTAATTCATCCTTTCTAAACCAATTTTTTTATTTAACTTATTTTGGTATCACATACTGTTATTCAATATTTTGCACCTGTTCACGAATTTTCTCCACGATTGTTTTCATTTGTACGACAAATTCCTTAATTTCAATTGCCGAACTTTTGGAGCCAATAGTATTGATCTCGCGATTCATTTCTTGAATAAGAAAATCTAATTCTCTTCCTACGGCCTCTTCTTTTTGTAAAATAGCAGCAAATTTTTGCAAATGAATCGCCAAGCGATCCAATTCTTCATGGATGTCCCCTCGTTCAATTAATAACGCCATCTCGGTTAATAACCGTTCTTGATCGACTTGATTCCCAAGATATTCTTGCAATTTTTGCTCGAAACGTGTTTTAAAGGTCTCTTCGAAGGTTTTATTAAATTGTTTTAACAGCTCCAATTGTCCTGAAAGTGCCTGTGCGTTTTCTGTTAAAATCGCTAAAATAGCTGCTCCTTCTTGTTGACGGCTAGTATTTAATGCCTCAGTCGCTTGACTTACGGCTGCCACCACGAAGGATTCTAATTGCGTATTATCTGCTTTATCTTGCTTTACTTCCACATAATCAGGCAGCGTTATGACTTGCTCTAAAATTCTGGCCACCGATACTTGCGGTTCTCCATAACGAGCAGCCGCTTCTCTTTGCAATTCATTCACCAGTTTGTCTACAAGCGGCCAATGAATCATCACCTCTTTATTGGTATCACCCAGTTCATTAATGGTGACAAAGACCTCTACTCGCCCTCTTTGGACCGATTTTTTCACGGTTTGGCGAATACTATTTTCCAATTCATTAATTTGTTTTGGGTTGCGAATTTGCAAATCTAAAAAACGATGATTGACACTTTTTATTTCGACTTCCACTTGGTAAGCTGAACTTTCTACGCTGGCTTTACCAAAACCTGTCATACTCTTCATATTTTTTGGCTCCTACTCCATCGATTTTAACGCTTGTTGTAAAGCTGAAAATTCTTCATTACTTAAGGTGATACCTTTTCCCATTTTTTCATGATCTGGACCCCAGTCCCGCAAATCAAATTTAGGCGCTCGCCCGTTCCAACTCACAATATTTAATTCTTTGCGCCAGCCTTTATCGTTTTCAGATAAGACGGCAATTTCTTCTAAAATTTCATATGAAAATTCTTGTGCCATTTGTCTTCCTCCCAGTATTTCTTCTTTATTATAATACGTAATTTCCTAACAAACTATTTCCTTTCACGATAAATCCCGCTAGTTTCCTTCTCACTAGCGATAGCTTCGTTACCTTTCATTTTAATAGCGCAATGAGGCAGCCTTACTCCTGATAATCAGCAAATAGCCGCTAAGAAATCTGCTGCATCACCTCTTTTACAAAGCTTCTGGATACTCACAAAACACGTACTTGCTAAATTCAGCGGTAACAATGCTGATGGCTAAATTTTCCAGTAAAGTTTGTGGGAAATTAAACGGGTATTCTTTTAATTGAAAAAAAGATAAAAACAACCGGGAATCTGACCATGCAACTAATCGTTCTCGGTATAAATGCAGCCACTCTGCTACAGATAAGGTGGCGTTAAATTCCCCCATTTGGCCTGCACAAGCCTGTTTTACTTGGGTTATAAAAAACTCTTGTTGATAAATTTCATCTGGCAAGACATTTAACCAAACGCCACTAAGTTCTGCTATGGCTAAGCCGGCAGTTTCAAAGGAAACTTTTTTCCCATAAGCATTTTTTAACTTACGCCAAAAATAAGGCGCTTTAATAATTTGCCATAGTGGATGCTGTTGCTTTCGTAATTGCTTGCAAAATTGCTGCCATAATCCATTGAAATCTTCTTTTACAAAAGTATACCAAAAACCGGTATACCGCTGAAAATATTTCAGCGTCTCCAAATAGCCTAGCCGTAAATTGTACTTGGAACGCTGCGGATCAAAAACCAAAAAACTCCCCAATGTCCAAGGTGAAGATAACGAAATCGTAGCCACATTTGATGGGGGTTGATAATTTTTAGTGAAACCAGGACCTTTTACATCGACTACAATGCATTCTGTTGCCCCCTTTGCCACAGCAACATCAACAGGTACATTATTACGATACCCCCCGTCGATATAAAAATCCCCCGCAATCTCAGTAGCTTTCATCGCCGGATAAAAAGACGCAGAGGCGCCTAACCACTGGAGCGCTGTTTTTAATTGTTCTTTTTTAAAGTGATACACATGCTCACTAAAATCTGACAGTCGCGTGGTACAAACATATAACTGCTTTTTACTTTGTAACATTTTCTTTCCATCAAAAATTTTTTGCATTAAACGACTTAACGGTTCCGTACTCGCACCATTTTCCCGCAAAGCAGTAAAGGTAAGGGAGCGAACTTGGCGCAATAATAAATTTAAGGCGTGAGTATCTGCTGTGGCCGCGGGGAATTGCAATACTTGATCGGTACTTAAACTTTCCCAAAGTTGGCTAGCTGCCTTTAAGTCATTTAATAAAATCAAACCGCCATTTAACGCGCCCACAGAAGTTCCTGTTACAATGGAAAAATTAATTTTTAGCTCTTGTAATGCCCGCCACACGCCAATTTGATAGGCTCCTCTGGCTCCACCACCGCCTAAAACTAGCGCCGTTTGATACTGACAGCGGCGGCTAAAGACTCCTTTTTCTACGTGAAAATCATTAGCTATCAGCCAGTTAAAAACTTCAGTTGAAATTCTTTTAGGATCAAGTTCAAAGCGTAGGCCTGAAAAAAAATTCATGCGACAAAAATTGTCTACTAATTGCAACAATCCTTTGCGACTACCATTTTGCTCGCTGTCCCATAAAAAATTGGTCAAATCAAAAAAATTATCAGCTGCCAACTTACCAGTTAAATAAACAGTCAGATCTTTTTTTCTTAACTGCCAGACGGTTTCCGCTTTTACTTTTTGCTTCATATCTGCTCTAGCTGCGCTATTACTGGCAAAAAAGAAGAAGAGTTGACAACTACGTTTGAAAACGGGTTGGTAGTCAATAAAATCAGAGGGATATAGTTTTATCGTCTGCATTATTTCACCTCTTTTACTTAAATATGCTGCAAAATTTACGAAACCTGCTTATTTTTAGTATAACAAAAGTTAACCTAACTGCCTCTTGCTATGAATCTCATGTCTGAAAATAGAAAAAAGGTCACATCTCTTTACTTGGCTTTCATAAAAAAACCAACAAAGACTTGCGACCTGTTTTATATTTAATAAGTTTTTGATTTCAAAGCAAAGGCATCCCGCATTTCTTTTGTTGCCTCTTTCACTGGTGTTACTTCTTTTAATTCACCTTGCACAATCGTTCGTGTTATCCCTTCAATTTCCCCACAGGTAATTAAGGTGACGAGTTTTTTTCCCTTAATGACATCTAAATATTGCACTTCTGTCGGTTGTACTCGGACAATGATTTTTGTTTCATAGGTGTAAATATTTTTTAAATCCGTTAAATAAATGGTATCACCTTTTTTCACTTTCTCTAATGGTGTGAATAATAAATCTGGCTCATAGGCGCGATGAGAAGCTAACGCATAGTTGCCTTCCCCCATTTTTTGATTGGGTTCTAAAGTTCCCGCTCCCCACAACAAGGCTTCATTTGCTAACCCTTTAAAGATTGGTAGATTAATGCCAACTTTAGGGACCGCAACCCCACCAATTGTTGGTAAATTACGATTAGTAAATTGTGCTTTAAAGACTGCCTGACTGCTAGAAGGTACCACCGCATCAAAATCAAAGGAAGCTGGTTTATTTTGATTTTTTTCAATTTCTGCCGCCGTGACTTCAGATACGGCATATTTTTCACCGTTTTTCTCAATTAGAAAGTTTTTAATTTGATTGTTAAAAGTTAAACCCAATCCCACTAAAAGTAATAATAATAACAACAAATTAATCAGCCAATTTTTTAGGCGCGACTTTTTTTTCATGTTATTTTTCTCCTTGATTTCGCAATTTTTTCTACCACTTTCACTTACTACATCCCATTTGGTTTTACTGACCAAATATTTTCGTGTTAAATTTTTTATTTGTTACTGTCATTTTAGCATATTTAGCTCGTGTTTTATACTTTGCCCTTCTTTTCAATAAACCTACCATAAAAATTTGAAAATCCAACTTGAACACAGCGCAAAATTATTACAATTGGTTTGAAATAATTGCAAAAACGTGTTCTTGTTGTAACATAATCTTAAAAGAAAAGATACAAGCATTTTCTCACTGTTTATTGTAAAATAACTTAAAGTGATATAAAGGAGGAGTGGGCAAAATGCCAGAAATGGTCTATGTACATATTGATACAACGAGTAATGCCATTTTGGCCCGCGGAATCACACCGGCGGATTTTGTTCATGGCATTGTGCATTATCCTAGTAATTTACTTTTATTAGATCCTTCCTCAAACTACGGTGAATTTGAAGCACATACCGGTATGAAGATTATTCGAGGCAACGAAAGTGTTGATCGCTTTTTTGACGAAGTACGCAAAGGGCGCATTACCGAAGATTTAAAGTGGATTGATTTTAGCGATGCAGCCATGCTAAAAGAATTAACGCCGCTAGAAATTTCTGAGCTGTTATATTTTGGCCACATGAAAACGCATCTTCATTCACCGTTTTTTTATAAGTTGCAAAACAATTTTGTCTTCTTTGATTTAAAAGATGGCCTAACGCGAATTTACTATCGCTATTTAGACGAATTTTATCGTATTTTAGCTGACAAAATTACCCGCGTTGCATTAGGTAAATTAAATGATCGTCGCAGTTTTTTCAGAAAAGCAACCCCTGTGGAAAAACTTGATTTAAATCTTTTAAAAGAAATGAAGGGACTCTTTCAAGAAGGAGTTATCTTCTGTCTAAAAAGCAGTGAAGTCGTTAATAAAGAATTTCACATTCCGATTTATTTAGTTGAAGAAAGCGGCTTACGCCAAAGCGTCACTTTCGGCTATGATAAACCAGAAATGCTGGTGGCTACTTTAATTTACAGTAAAGCAGAACGAAATTGGTACTTAAAACATGAAGACAACGATTTATTGTTAATGCCAAATTAAACCACCCACACCATTGACTGCAAAAACCAATTTGGTACTTACGTTACAACAGATCTGCTAGTTATCGCCAGATCTTTCAGCAATCACTAAATATTTTACTGATAATACCTTTATTAAAATAAGGCCTGCGACAAATCTTTTGCCACAAGCCTTATTTTTTATTTTGATTTCGCCGCTGAAATGAAATGGCTGCGTTTTGGAATAAACAGTTGTGGTGCTACTTTCACCAAAATACCTAACACCACCGCCACATAAATCGCATTTGCCAAAGCTGAAGCACCATTTAAGATAAAGGAATACAAGTAAGGGTTCATCCCTTCTGGTGCGTAGGCGCCCCAAACGAAAACACCTGCCCAAAAATGCCAAAACCAACGGGCAAAGGCAGCCACTACGCCCCCTAAAACAACATATAAGACCGCGGTATTACGCCGGTGTTCCACTGCTGTCTGGATTTTTTTAGCAAAAATTCCGCCAAAACCACCAAATGCAAAAGCAAAGGGATATTCAAAAATTATTTGTGGTACTGAAACAAAATTTTTCATTGCTGTCCCAATGACAATGCTTAACAGCCCCCAAACAAAACCAGCTGTTAGTCCTGGTATAAGGCCCCGCCGGTAGGAGTATAAAACAAGTGGTACCATCCCCAATGATAGATCAAAGGCCGAATTTGCAGTTTGAATCGGAATAAAAGATAGCACCATTGCCGCTGCAGCAATTACCGTTCCTTCCACCCATACTTGTAATTCTAGTCTTTTTGCCATAAAAAAAATCCTCCTTTAAGAACCGTCACGCAAAGTTTACGACCGGCAAAAACGCCGCAAACTTCTATTCGGGACAAAGGAGAAGTAGCACTTCAAACTTGTCACAATTCCTACGCTCGAATGATCGATACAGGTACGAAGGGTTTAGTAGACTTACAATCTCAGCCAAGCGGCTCCCCTTTGTGAACGAATTCTATTTTGTTTTTTTACGTACTCAGCATAGCATATTTTATGTTATTTGTGGAAAGAACAGCTTAAAGCTGTCATGCTAGTAAGATCTACTAAAAATTAACTGCCGTTTTACCGCGTATAATATTCTCCGGTTGCAGGTATCACCACAACTTCTTGTACCATTTTGCCGTTAATTTGTTTACCCACAGTAAAGACGAAGGTTTCTTGGTTATCCACAGTTTTTTCTTCCCCTGTTAATTCATCTTCTTTTAAAGCATAGACTTTTTCCACAGCTTTACTTGCTGCTTCGATTGTTTTCACAGGCTCGGTGAAAAGCTGAGTGCTGGCAAATCCATAGGGTGTCATTCGTTGACCATAATTACTTGCATCTTTTAATGCTTGTGCTGTTTTTTCTTTATCATAGCTGACAGTCGCCGTAGTATACGGCAGACCCGATTCATTGAGCGTCACTTGCCACTGCCCTTTTTTAATTTGCGTAATGGTAATGGCAGCTTGTTCATAAGTCGTCCAGTTGCGGCCACTTAATTTTACAGTTTGAGGATTGATTTGTTCAAATTTCCCATTTCCAATAATGCTATTGCCCTGTGCATCGGCTAATAAAACATTATTTTGCGTCGGTGCAGTGGGATTTAAGGCATCTTTTATTTGCATCAAATTAAAGTTCATCTGAAATTCTACGGTTTGATTATCTTTTTTTTGGGCTTTACCGCTGAAAACTTTGTGAACCAAATCATCTTGTGAAAAAGCTAGTGGGTCCTCTTTTGTTTGGCTTGTTGCTGTCGTGGTCTCCGTCTTATTTTTATCTGCTTGTTCTATGCTTGCTTGTTGTTGGGCAATGCTTGTAATCGTGTTTTTGGCTTCATCTACTTTTTGACAGCCGCCTAGTCCTAGTGCCAAAAAAAGGAAACCAAAAAATTTTATATACCTGTTCATAAATGCTCCTTATGCTTTTTATTTAATTTTAGCATAAGTTCTTTTCCACGTTTAATTTTTACCCACAACACAATCAGACAGGCCGCAAAAACTGTTTGCAACTTTTAAAACAGCAGCGCTAACGTTGCTAAACTAACAAAAAAACAATCCGATCTTTAAAATAAGAAAAGCCAAAGGAATCCCTTTGAGAAATTTATGCTTACTTTATAAAAAAACTCCTACCAAAATGGCAGGAGTCAAATGTTGCTTTATTTGGTTGGTTGTTTTGTTTCAAACAACGGACTAACGGGTTTATTTTCGTGAATACGTTTGATTGCTTCTCCCATTAAAGGACCTACAGAGATTTCATCAATTTTTTCAATCCGACGATCTTCAGGCAAGTTAATGGAATCTGTTACGACACAACGTTCAATCGCTGAATCTTGAATTCTTTGCATTGCCGGGCCAGATAATACTGGGTGGGTACATGATGCATAAACACTTTTTGCCCCTGCTTCTTTTAAAGCATTGGCTGCAAGAGTAATCGTGCCTGCAGTGTCGATCATATCATCAATTAACACACATACTTTACCTTCCACATGCCCAATAATGTTCATAACTTCAGCCACGTTTGCTTTTGGACGACGTTTGTCGATGATAGCAATTGGTGCTTTTAAAAATTCAGCCAATTTACGCGCCCGTGTTACGCCACCGTGGTCAGGAGAAACGACAACAACATCATCCCCTGAAATTCCTTTTTCTAAGAAATAATTGGCAATTAATGGTGCGCCCATTAAGTGATCCACTGGAATATCAAAGAATCCTTGGATTTGAGCCGCATGTAAATCCAAAGTTAAGACGCGGTTTGCACCTGCTTTTTCAATCATGTTTGCAACTAATTTTGCAGTAATTGGTTCTCTTGAACGTGCCTTTCTATCTTGACGGGCATACCCGTAATAAGGCATTACCACGTTAATTGTTTTGGCACTTGCTCGTTTCAAGGCATCAATCATAATTAGTAATTCCATCAAATTGTCATTAACAGGACTTGATGTGGACTGAATTACATAAACATGAGCACCCCGAATACTTTCTTCAATGTTGACTTGAATTTCGCCATCACTAAATTGGTTTACTGAGCATTTTCCTAATTCGACACCGACCGCCTCCGCGATTTTTTCCGCCAAAGGACGATTTGAATTCAAGGCAAAAATCTTCAATCTTGGATCGAAATAATGATTTGACATGAGAACCTCCGCTTTCTTCTGCAATTAAAACTACTTTTGTCTGGTCTTCCTAGTAAATAGTAGTCATTTTTGCCTAATAAATCAAGTAGGAAAGTGTTTTCAAAGTGAATTCCATGAGAAAGACTGGGCAAATTCCCACAGCCCGCCAAAAAAAGTACGGGATTTCTGAAAATTCTTCCTTAAATTTCTTGAAATGTTGACTTATTGTCACAGCAAGTTACTTCGCAATGCTAGACAGTTTGAAAAGCTGAACAAATCGGTCACCTCTGAGACATAAGATCAAAATTTGCTAAAATGGCTTTTTCATTTTCGTAAATTTTTGCTTATGGCTGAAGGGGTGATTTGTGAAGCTAGACAGTTTGAAAAGCTGAACAAATCGGTCACCTCTGAGACATAAGATCAAAATTTGCTAAAATGGCTTTTCCATTTTCGTAAATTTTTGCTTATGGCTGAAGGGGTGATTTGTGAAGCTAGACAGTTAAAAAAGCTTTTCGAGCTCGTTTTACTCGCCAACAATAAGAATGAAAAAATTCGGAATATGCCGACTTTATAAAAGTAGGTATACTCCGAATTTTTTTAGCACTGGTTAATTACTGCTGCATTTTATTTATGATAGGGTAATTTTTTTGCATAATTTTCTTTGTTAACTTGTCGTGCTCTAGCAATTCCCATCGCATCTTTTGGCACGTCTTGATTAATCGTTGAACCCGCTGCGATAAAGGCACCATCCCCTACAGTAATTGGCGCAACCAAATTAGAAGCCGAGCCAATAAAGGCGTTGTCCCCCACATTGGTATGGTGTTTGTTTTTACCGTCGTAGTTGACAAAAACAACGCCACAACCTACGTTAATTTCTTTGCCTAAAGTTGCGTCGCCCACATAGGTTAAATGACCAACTTTTGTCCCTTCACCTACTTTGGCATTTTTCACTTCGACAAAGTTGCCAATATGAGCAGTTTCTTTAATTTCAGCTTTTGGCCGTAAGTGGGCAAATGGACCGATATCCACATGGTTGTGTACAATGCTTTCTTCAATACAAGAAGACTTCACAATCACGTGATCGCCAATTTGGCTATCCACAATTTCAGAGCCAGCTGTAATAAGACATTCACTGCCAATAACTGTTTGACCTTTTAGATAAACACCAGGTTCAATCACTGTTTCAGCTCCGATTTTAACACCGGCATCGATATAAGTTGCCTCAGGATTAATGAAGCTGACTCCATTCAGCATGTGTTGGTGATTAATGCGATTGCGCATGATCCGATTCGCTTGGGCTAACGCCACACGATCGTTAACGCCCAGTGATTCATCGAAATCTTCTGTTTGATAGGCCGCCACAATTTTGCCTTCTGATTTCAAAATTTCAATAATATCTGTTAAGTAATATTCTCCTTGCGCATTATCGGTGTTTAATTTACTTAATGCATCAAAAAGTAATTCATTATCAAAACAATAAGTGCCAGTGTTAATTTCTTTTACCCGTACTTCTTCCGGGGAGGCATCTTTTTGTTCCACAATTTTTTCCACAATACCAACGTGATCGCGAATAATACGACCGTAACCGGTTGGGTTTGGCGCTTGCGCTGTTAAAATCGTCGCACTAGCATTTTTCCCTTGGTGGTATTCAAATAAATTATTCAACGTCGCCGTTGTTAAAAGTGGTGTATCGCCACTAATTACCAAGGTTGTGCCTTTTTTACCTTCCAAAAATTGCGCTGCTTGCATCACCGCATGACCGGTACCAAGTTGTTCTGCTTGTAAGGCATATTCACTGCGATCGCCTAATTGTTCCTTCACCATTTCAGCGCCATGACCAACAATTGTGATAATTTCTTTTGGTTTAGTTTCTTCCACCCGGTTAATAATGTGTTCCACCATTGGTTTTCCACAAACTGGATGTAAAACTTTATATAATTTTGATTTCATGCGCGTGCCTTTGCCCGCCGCTAGAATAATCCCGTAACGCTCTGTCATGTGTTTCCCTCATTTCAAGTTTTTAACTTCCGTTTTAGTTTATCCCAATCACCGTCTCATTTCAAGCAAATCAAGGAAAAGCGAGATAGACCAATTTAAAATAGCTGCTTTACGCCGATACAGGCGAAATAACAAAGTTTTCCCCACTGTCCACAAAACATCGTCAAATTTTATTGGACTGTCAAAAAGTTATCCACTGTGGAAAAGTAATTTTGATTTATCTTTATTTTCCTGTGCAAAAAGCCCCTTGCCACTGTTTTTGACAAGGGGTTTTTCAAATACTTTTTAATAGTCAAATTGACGGTAATAGCGACGGATTTCTAGTGGGTGGCAATTTAATTTTTCCACATGTGCATCAATTCGTTGCGTCACGCAATGCATCAATAGAAATGATAATACGCGACCGCGATATTTTTCGCTGATTCCTTCAACTGCGTAATCTTTTGAATCAATGAAGGTATAGTTTGCACAAATACGTGGTAATAAGTTTTTCACTCGCTCTGCCAATGGTCGTTGTTCATCTTCACCTAAGAAAAGGGTCACAGGTGTCGTTTCATCCACAATTTCTAAAGTACCGTGTAAAAATTCTGCGGCGTGGATTGATTTTGAACGCAACCAGCTTTGTTCTTCCCAATAACACATTGCATAAGAATAGACTGCTCCCCATTGGTTACCTGCCCCAATGAAGTAATGCATTGCATCATGACGATGTTTTTCAGCAAACTCTAAGCCAAAAGCGTCTGCTTGTTTTTCCGCTTCGACTAATCCTTTTGCTAGACTAGCATCCAGTTCTTTATAATATGCTTCATAATCGTTAAATTCACCATTATTTTTCATCAGCCGATCTGCTACCATAAAGAATTTAATTTGTTCTGTACCCGGTGCTGGATAAGTGATTACATGATCGCATTTTTTTGCTAATGGGCTATCTGCAGTATCAATAAAGCCAATCAAGGTTGCGCCTACTTCTTTAATTTCATCAACTGCTTTGACTACTTCTTGGGTAGTTCCGGTCACAGAAGATAAAATGACGACTGAATCTTTGGTTAAACGTTTATTGCCCGTTGTGTAATATTCTGCTGCATGTTGCACGTATGCGGGTAAATTACTTTTGCCATTTATATATGTCACTGCCTGCATTGCAGAAGCATACGTTCCGCCAATGCCTAAATAATACAAATTATCAAAACCCTTTTCCCACACGTTATCCACAATTTTTTCTACTTCTGGTCGTAATGCTAATGCACCTTGAATATCATCAATTTGTTTTTGTTCGTTGAATTTTAACATTTTTTCCACCTCTGTCATTTACTTTTATACTTTACTTTTTAATACGCGATCAAAATCATCGAAAATTCGTTGACTTAAATTAATTCCTTTAGCTGTTGCAATTTTATAAGCCAAAATTTGGAATGGAATTACAAGCGCTAAAGATGAAACAAGTTCATCACATTCTATTTCCAGCCCTAATTTTTCTGGAGCTTTTGTTGTTTGTGTTGTGATCGTTAACGTTTTCCCAACATATGGCGCCATATAGGACTTCAAAGCGTGTGAACGGGCTTCATTGACACTTTTTGTTTCAATAAAGAATAATATATGCTCACTATCTGCTTCTAAATAAGGGCCATGCATATAGGCTTCTAGTTCAAAGCCTTGTGAAGGTTTACGAACTGTTTCAGTAAATTTTGTTTCAAATTCTTTTGCTGTGCCCCAATTTGGCCCATAACCAATTGCAACAAACCGCGTTCCTAACTTAAAGATGTCTTCATGCAACGTAAAGAAATCATTTGTTTTTGCAATCACAGCCGGAATGGCCGTGATAACTTTGTCCAACTCGTCGCAATAAAAATCAGCTTGTTTTGGTGTCAATGTCCCTTTATTGTGACCAATTGTTAACCCTAGCAAGAATAACTGCAAGACAGTTGTCACATAACCTTTCGTGACAAAACCAACTTTTTCAATCCCCATTTCAAGATCAATAACCTCATCGACCGCTCCTGCAATTGGGCTCGTGATGTCACTGGTTAGCGCTAAAGTAAACAAACCTTCTTTTTTTAATTTAGCGATTGCATCGATGGTTGAGGCACTCTTGCCACTTTGCGAAACTGCTAAAACAGCATCGACTGCAGCACTCACGCGACCATAGTGATTAAAATTATACGGTTCTTCGATAGTGACAGAGATATTAGCAAACTTTTCTAGTGTGACTTTGGCAGCCAGACAGGCATTGTAAGAAGAGCCTGTCGCCAAAATCAAAAGATTGTTGATTTTTTCAAAACCTGAAACTTTTTTTAGCGTAAATTTATCTAAAATATTTTTTAACGTTACTTCTTCTTCGTTGATATAATCCAACATCGTTTCCATTTGCTAGCCTCCTAGAAAATTCCAACTAAGGAACCTAAGATCCCCACTACAGCTAACCCTAACAAAATGGTCAAAGGTTTTACTTCTTTTTTCAGCAGGTAAAAGACAGCTCCAAATACACCAAGGCATAAAATTTTCGGTACAATATCATCAAAAATACTTTGGACAGTAACTGCATTTTCACCTGAACCGATTTTCATTGGCAAATTGATGTCGATCATGGTGGCAGTCATCCCACCAACGACCATCAACCCGATAATTGAAGCACCTAAAGTTAAGCTTTCCATCATGCCATTTGCTTGAATTTTCTTCAAAAAGCCCGTCCCTAGTTTATAACCCCAGCTCGTCGCAAGATAGCGAAATAAGATATGGGGAATATTGAAAATTAACAAAAACAAGATTGGTCCTAAAATATTTCCTTGTAAAGCCAGTGATGTTCCGACACCAGTAGCAATCAAACGTAGCGTGCCCCAGAAAAATGAATCGCCGATCCCTGCTAAAGGTCCCATCAAAGACGTTTTAATACTATCGATCGCAGAAGTATCAAATTCAGGATCATTCACATTTTCTTCTTCCATCGCAGCATTAATCCCTAAAATTAGGGTCACAATATGTGGCGTCGTATTGAAAAATTCCAAGTGACGTTTTAAGGCATCTGCCATTTGTTCTTTTGTTTGATATAGTTTTTTCAAAATCGGAATCATCGCATAGGCATAGGCCATGTTCATTTGGCGTTCATAGTTCCAGGAAAATTCCATTTGAAATGAGCGCCAAAATACTTTACTTAGATCTTTTTTTGTAATTTTTAATTCAGTATTAGAAGTCTTCGTCATCGTCAACTACCTCCCCAGTCGTGGCTTGAACTTGTGGACCTTGGTTATTGCGAACATTCATAATATTAACTACAACAACTGCGACAATTGCACCAAAAATGGCAATTCCTGTAACCGGAATTTCTAAATACGCCGCCAATGCAAAGCCCAAGAAGAAATACGGTGCTACTTTTTTGTTAATCAATAAGCGTGCCAACATTGCAAAACCTAGTGCAGGAATTAAACCAGTGGCAACCGCTAAACCGTGTTGTACGAATTCTGGAATCATCGCAAGTAAATTGCCAATCGTTTTACTTCCTACCATAAAGGAAATCATGACGATTAATCCTAGCATCAACGATAAACCAAACCCGGCCAATAAATGCATCCGTTCCACGCCTTTGTAATTTCCATCAGCAGCGAAATCATCAGCTTTGTGGTTCATAATCGGAATCAAAAGTCCCAAGTAGATATTTTTCAAAATCAAAGTCAAAGTGGCAATTGGTAAGCCAAGTAATAGTGCCGTTTCTGTACCAGCACCTGCTGTAATTGCAAAAGCTGTTCCTAAAATACCGCCAGTTACAACGTCTGGTGGAATTGAAGCGCCTACAGAAAATGAGCCAATAAATGCTAATTCAAGTGTTGCCCCCATAATAACGCCGGTTTTCACATCACCTAATACAATCCCGGTAAATAGTCCTGTCACAATCGGACGTGACAAAAGGGAAGTCCCCAATGCGTATTCTGATTGTGCAATAAACGCGACAATGCCTAGTAAAATTGCTTGTACAATCATTTCTTCACTACCTTTCTTTTACAAAACCTCAGTAACATTCACCTTTTTATCATTTGGTACTTGGCGAATTTCGACTTCAACACCTTTATCCACCAATTTTTTCAAAAGCTCTTCTTCTGCCGGCAACACATTTACAGCTTTGCCGATACTGCGGGTACCTTCTTTTACTTTTGTCCCCCCAAGATTAATTTTAGTGATTTCGGTATAGGCTTCTGCTAGTTTGTAAGCATCCCCGACTGATTCCACTACAATAAATAGTTTGTATTTATCCGTTACGCCACTTTTTAATGCCGCGATAGAATCTTCAATATTTTTAATTACTAATTTCACACCTTGTGGCTTGGCTAATTTAATTGTTGTTTTACGTACTTCATTGTTGGGTACATCGTCGTTGGCAATTAAAATGCAGTCCGCACCTAAGCTTTGGGTCCAGGAAAATGCGACTTGTCCGTGTAATAGACGGTGATCGACACGAGTTAAAATAATCATAGTTTTTCTCTCCTTATTAAAAATCTTCTTCTGCAATAGTGGTGCTATAAGTTAAATTACAAAACTGAATGGCTTCTTTTGAACTGTTCAACACCATAGCAATTGTCTCTTTTAAGTCAGATGCAAACGTAAACTGCGTGGCAAACTCAATTAGAAACGGCAAATTCATACCCGCTACTAAGTAAAAATGCTCTTTGTTGATGTAACGTAAAAATTCATTATTGACACTACCGCCAAATAAATCTGTCACCACCACCACTTCGGCATCTTCATTTTGCTGCATTAATGCATCCACAGCTTTTGTTAAATCGAAGTCTTCTGTTATGTAACAATCCAATGTTTGAATATTAGCGTTTTTACCACAGATCAATTCCAACGAGCTCAAAATACCCGAAGCAAATTTTCCATGGGAAGCTAAAATCATCTTTCTTTCCATTTCCTTCACCTCATTTCCTACACCAAAATAAAAGCAAGTTGCGTGCCAACTTTAGTGGCAAACAACTTGCTTTGGTTAAAAATCTTCATCTAGTGGTGTATTATCAATGTTTTGGTAAAGAATGTCATAAATATAAGCAATCTCTGAATCGGGAATTTTGACACTGTAATCGTTTTCTATGACACTAAAAGCATTTTTGATTTGCGACAAGGCCAACTTTTGACACTGATATAAATCTTCGTAACCTGCATACGTATCAATAGGAATATTGCGAATCAAACGCTCAATCAAACAACTAACATGAACATACAATGCCAGTTTTTTAGCATTACTGATGACAAGACCGCTATAGGCTTCTAACTCTCGCATAAAGACTTCAATTTCCCCCATGACTTTTTCTGTATCTAAAATCGTAACCGAATCAATCACTTTTTCCAGTGAAAAATTACGAATAACATTGGTATTGAAGGTCGCATTTTCCGCTGGCGTTAAACACGTACTTAACCATGCGGATAAAAGTTGATTTTCATCACCAGAAATCAATTCTTCTAAGGATAAATAAGGCATGTCAGAAATACCTGGATCAGCTGTGCCGATGATGCCCAAAACATCGTACATAGAAAAAATCGTTTCATTTTGTTTTTGCTCTTTTAATATATCGTATTCATAAGGAAAGATCTTCAGCGCCACTGAAGCTGGTAAACTTTTTTCTAACAATTGACTAATTTGTGTCGCTGTCCCAATTCCTGTCTGACAGGTGGTGATTAAAGCCTTCATTTTATTTTCAGCTGGATAAATAATCTCCCAATCCAATTGAGCCTGCGCCGCTGCTTTTTCAATCATTTCCTGTAAAGGCAAAGATTTTTGCAAGTTCTCACCAATCGCAATGGCCAATGGTGTTGTCACATTATTCATAATAACCACAGGTGCTGTAATTTGTTTTGGGAAAAATTGATAAATCTCTTTTAAAGACCCCATATCCACCAAAATGACCAAGCCATTGGAAACATCATGATTTTCACTATAATCTAGAATTTCCTCGGCGATCTGTTTTGGGGTAACGTCCAGTGGCATATCAAAGGAAGCAAAAATATCTTTGCCCAACAAGCGGTTGGCAACATTGGCAATACTACTAGCTGTCGCATAACCATGGGCTACGATAATCCCTCTTGGAATTCCCAATTCTTTTTGCCAATCGGCACGATTCAAATAGATCGTCAGTAAAATACAGTCCATCTCTGAAATTTCTAAATCCAATTTGGGCTGACATAATTCTAACAGGCGTTTGACGTACTGATAACTAGCTGCATATTCACTGGCAATCTGCTGTTCCAATTCTTTAATTAAGCCTAAGACGTTGGTATCTTCTGGATACCATTTTCCTGCGCCTCTTTGAAATAAATAGTAGCTAATCGCATAAACAGCATTGCCGTTAAATTTGATTTGATACGCACTTTCCATTTGCTTAAACGTATCTCGAATGTACTGGGTCAAATAGATCAACAGCTCCTGCTTTTGCTGGCGATCGGTTTCAAATAACAAAAAATCAAATAAGTTTTCTACTTCTTGCTTTAATTGCTCTTCACACTTTGATAGTTGCTGTTGTTTGGAAAATTCGGTAATCATGCGCTCGAATGTGGTGATGACCCTTTGTTGTTGCGGATGATTTTTTTCCAATAATTGGGGAATCGTCGTATTTTCCGTAATTAAGGTGTCTTTTTGTAGAACACTTTGTAAATTCCCTGTCGTTGGTACTAATAATTTTTCCGGCAGTTGATAAATGCTTACGTCAATGTCGGCTGCATTTTTTTGTTCTGCAAAAGCCTTGGCGACCGTTACTTTCACCGTATTTTTCAACTCGCCAATGTTTCCTTTAAAGCTGCTTGCGGTTAAGAGGGTTAGAACTTGCCCACTGACTTTTAGCGGACGTTTAATTTTACGCACCTCACTTAGTAAAAACGAATACACCAGCTCCAATCGTTCGTTGCGACTGCGGGCATTAATGGGAGGTAGCGTCACTTGGATTGGAATTCGTCGCATAAAAGTGGTTAAAAAACTACTTTCCAAATCTTCGGTAGTGGCAAAAAATAGGCGTGTCTTCACTTTAATTGCTTGATTCGTCGCCCCCATGGGATAAATAATTCCTTGATCCAAATACGTAAACAGCTTTTCTTGCCCTTCGGCATTAAGACGGTGGACTTCATCTAAAAACAAAATCCCCCCATCTGCAGCCTCAAAAGCGCCAACTTTATCACTTTCAGCTCCTGTATATGCACCTTTTACATGGCCAAATAAATTACTGGTTAAAAGTTCGGGATTGTTAGCGTATTGGGCACAATTTAACGTAATCAATGGCGCATCTTCTTTAATCAGTTCATTTTCCAAACAGTATTTATGAATTAATCGGACCAAAAAACTCTTACCCGTCCCACTTTCACCGGTGATTAACGTTGGTAAACCGTTATCTGGGTAATACAGCGCCGTTTTGATTTGTTCTACTGCACGACGCAAACTCTTGTCGTGACCAATAAATAGGGAGAATAAATCTTTTTGCTGTTCAAATAAGGGTTGCTCTTTCAAAATTTCTTCGCTACTTTGATAGAAATTATCCCGCAACAAGAAAAACTCTTTTTCAAAAGCTTCTTTATGAAAATAATAAACCGGGCGTGAATTGATTTTCACCAGTAAGCCTGTTTCATTTAATTGATTGAGATAGTGACTAATGGTATTACGTTTCACGTCAAAAAATTCAGCTAATTTTTGCGCGGTAAAAACTTCACTTAAATGGTGAAGATCAATAAAAGCCGTTTGATTTTCTAAATATGTCAATAATTCTTCTTTCATCGTTATCCTCACTTAGTATTTACTATTTTGTTGTTAAAAACGTTTCCAGTTTTAGCCATACTGTAGCATAAAAAATGGTGGGAAATTAACCGGCTCCCACCATTTTTTAGTGAATATTAATAAAACGATATATAATGTTATGAGAACTTATTCCTTCGCTAAAAATTCCACTAGCACATCATAAACATCTTTACATTTAATCTCATTTAAAACTTCATGCTTCATACCAGGCATTTCAATACTCTGCACATTTTTATAGCCGATTTTATTTAAAGTCGCAACCGTATCTGCCAAGCCTTTTTTACCACCTGTGATTTTAACATCCTCTGAACCTACCACACTTAGTATGGGCAGCTGCGGATTCTGACACGTATAAGCAGCGTAATTTTTTAATTGGTAATCTCCCTCCCAGATCGTCAGTAAACTTCTAACTGGGTAGATTGGAACCATTTTTTTATCCTGCTGACAACGCAGATTATTAGCCGGATTGTTGCTAAGCCAATCGTGTTCGACCCCCATATTTCCAGAAAGCCAATTTAGTAATTTATTTTGTTTTTGCTTATCATTAAAGCGTAAAAACAACTTGCCAGCCGCAATTCCTAAGAAAACTACGGGTACATAATTTGCCGTACCGGTTAAGACTACTTTTTCTAAACGCTGATCATTTTTCTGCAAATAATTGCGGGCAATAATCGAACCAAAAGAGTGCCCAAATAATGAAAGTGGTAAATTTGGATACTTCGTTTGGATAAAATCGCTGATAATAACTTGATCTTCTACTAACTGCGAGAAACTTTCCATTACGCCAAAAGGATCAGCCGCAGATACTGACTCTCCGTGACCTCGATTGTCAGACAAAACAACCACAAAATCATGGGCTTGTAAAAATTCAGCAAACGGCAGATAACGTTCTTTATATTCTAGTGCGCCATGAATAATTTGAACAATTGCTTTGGGCTTTGTGGGACTTAAAACAAGTAAATCTAATTTTGTCCCATTATCCGTATTAATTTTATATGTATCCACTTTCTAGCCTCACTTTTTGCATTTTAAATTCATCTCCACTATACAAATAAAGCGCTCTTTTGCCAACCAGCAAATTGTTAATTTTGTCAGTTGACAGGTCAAAATGCTTCATTTATATCTTTTATTCAGACAAAAAAAGAGCCAGAACAAAATTTGTCCTGACTCCTTTCATAAAGGATATGCTTAAAATATGCGTTCTTCTTTTTTACGTATTACTTAAAAAACCATTTTTTCTTGCGCCGTCACATTTAAGCTGTAAAATAATTTCCCGGTACAACAGAAATTGTTTTGGTTTTCGTATCGACATCTTCTACATAAAGTAAAGAAGTGTAGTCTTTAATTGCTTTGATGCCTTTAAATTTAGTTTCAGCAAAAACGGTTACGCCAACGAGCTCACATTCGAATTCTTCAATCAAACTCTTCATACCGTTGACTGTACCGCCGCCTTTCATGAAATCGTCCACCACTAAAACGCGAGAACCACGCTTTAAGCTGCGTTTTGATAATTCCATTTTTTCGATGCGCTCAGAAGAACCGGAAACGTAATTCACACTAACGGTTGAGCCTTCGGTAATTTTTGAATCCCGTCGCACAATTACAAAGGGTACATTCAAATAAGAAGATACGGCTTGGGCAATTGGCACACCTTTTGTTGCTACTGTCATAACAGCGTCAATTTTTTGTCCCAAATATTTTGAAGCGATAATTCTTCCCACTTGGCGCAATAATTCTGGTTCTCCTAATAAATCAGATAAATAAACATAGCCGCCTGGTAGTAGCCGATCTTGTTCAGACAAGCGCTCTGCTAGGTCGGTAATATATTTTCTCGCATCTTCGTAAGGAATTTCTGGCACGAATAATACGCCGCCGGCAGCGCCAGGAATGGTATCTAAAATCCCGGTTCCCCGCTCTTTAAATGTTTTTTTAACGATCGCTAAGTCTTCACTAATGGAAGATTTAGCCGATTCGTAACGTTTCGCAAAAAAAGTTAATGGAATCAACTCGTGAGGATGTTCCAATAAATAATGCGTCATATCGATTAATCGTTCACTACGACGTACTTTCACACTGTTCACTCTCCTGATAAATTTCTCGCCTTATTATAAGGGCTTATTACAAAAAAAGCGAGCATTAACTGAAAAAAATGCAAAATAGTTCGTAAAACGTGAACGCTTTCTTAATCATTATTGTAAATAGTGCGGTAAATATCTAACGATTGAAAATAAAAAGGGCGCATAACATTTGCCAGTTCTAAAAAATAAGCAGGGAATTTTTGTAAGTTGTTCACTGAAAATTTTTATCTTTTTTCTATAATTTCAAAAAGAGGAATCAGAAAGTCCACCGCCATCTGATTCCTCTTTTTACAAATTTATAACACAGCCATTTTTATTGTGAAACTTTTTTATTTTTAGCGCGCTGGACTGCGACAAAAAGGCGTTTTATGATGTTCACAACTAAAAACAAACCGATAAAAACTAACGTAATGGTAGCCCCAGGTGGTGTATCTAAGTAAAACGAACTCGTCAAACCACTCAACATTCCGAAAAGACCAACAAAAGTTGCAATCCAAATAACGATATCAAAACTTTTTCCTAAACGCATTGAAATCGCTGCTGGCAAGACCATAATCGCAGAAATAAGCAAGGCGCCGGCAATCGGAATCATAACTGCAATCGCCACACCGGTTAAAACATTAAATGCCATCGACATCAAATGGACTGGCAATCCATCCACATGGGCGGTATCCTCATCAAAGGTTAAAACATACATTGGGCGTTTAAACAGTGCAAACAATACCCGCACGATAACAAATAAAACGCCTAAGAAAATCACTTGACCGCTAGTAATCGTCACAATTGAACCAAACAGGTAAGACTGAATACTGGTGGCAGAGTTTCCTCCGGATAAATTCATTAAAACTAGCGCCAGCGCTAACCCACCCGCCATTAAGATCGCAATCGAAATTTCCGAATACGTGCGGTAAATCGACCGTAAATACTCCAAAATAACTGCCGCTACCACAACCACCAACATCGTAGTTAAATTCGGATTTAAATTTAAGAAAAAGCCAAGTGCAACACCGGCTAAAGAAACATGAGACAAGGTATCTGCCATTAGTGATTGACGACGAATCACTAAAAAGACCCCTAACATCGGTGCAATGCCCGCAATAAAAATAGCTGCCAAAATCGCCCGCTGCATAAATTCATAATTTAGTAAGCTCAAAAATAAAATCTCCTTTTTGTTAACATCCACACGTTTATTTTCACTAAAACAATTTGAGTCTAATAAAAAAAGCTGTGTTAACGATCAATATGAAAACAACGCCACGGTGAATCTTCTTTGCGCACGAGGCGGATTTGACGATCGGCATATTGCTTAATATCTTCATGATCATGGGTAATCATTAAAATTGCTTTATCATGCTGATGGGCACTGTGGCGTAACAGACGGTAAAATTCATTACGAGACTGTTCATCCATTCCCGTTGTTGGCTCATCTAAAATAAATAGATCCGGATCCGTTGCAAAAATTCGCGCTAAACTAATACGCTGCTTTTGTCCCCCGGACAACTCGCCAATTTTTTTATGGCGCATTTCCCACATTCCTACAGCCTCTAATGCTTTTTGCACATGTTCGTGATCTTTTTTAGTCAAGGTCTTAAACCAACGTCCCCGCGGATAACGTCCAGAACGCACCAGCTCTTCCACTGTACTAGGAAATCCCGCATTAAAAGAAGCTACTTGCTGCGGAATATAACCAATACTAATTTTTTCACCAGCTGCATTTTCTTTGGCTAATGTCACGGTGCCTTTACTGGGCTTCAAAAGTCCCAACGTCGCTTTAATTAAAGTTGATTTGGCCGCGCCATTTTCACCAGTCAAAATGACAAATTCCCCATCCTCAACATGATACGAAATATCTTCCAAAACAGGTTCATCATCGTAATAAAACGTTAAATCTTTAACATCAATATAGCGCAAAGCTGCGCCTCCTCTTCTTTTAAAATCAAGTTACTAAATAGCTAGAAAAGTTGAACAAACTTGAAAACTCGCAAGCAGTAAGACGAAAAGTTGATAAATTGTTCTGCAAATTTCTCAAGTTTTTGGCTTATTGTCGAAGAGAGTTAGTTTGTTACACCGGATCAAGAAAAGTTGAACAAACTCGAAAACTCGCAAGTAATAAGACGAAAAGTTGATAAATTGTTCTGCAAATTTCTCAAGTTTTTGGCTTATTGTCGAAGAGAGTTAGTTTGTTACACTGGATCAAGAAAAGTTGAACAAACTCGAAAACTCGCTAGTAGTAAGACAAAATTGATACGCACTTTACAATACCTTACTTAATGCTTTCTTGCAAAGCCTTCAAATTTTGCTGCATGACAGTAAGATACGTTTCCCCGTCATCCATTTGTTTTTGTGTCAAACTTTCCAATGGATTTAAGACAGCCATCTTCACACCTGTTTCTTTGGCTAATGTTTCTGCTACTTTTGAATTAGCATTTTCTTCAAAGTAAATAACTTTTGTGCCATGATCTTCCACAAAATGTTTTAATTGCGCTAAACGACTTGGTGAAGGCTCTTGATCGGGGGAAATTCCCGAAATAGACTCTTGCGTTAGGCCGTATTGGTTGGCTAGATAGCCAAAGGCCGCATGTTGAACCACAAATGTTTTATTTTTTGCGTTTGCAAAGGCTGTCTTATATTCTTGATCTAGCTCATTTAGTTTTGCAATGTAAGTGTTGGCATTTTTTTCAAACTGCGCTTTTTTAGCCGGATATTTTTCCGACAATTCTTTTTGGATTTCTTTCACTTCTTTTACTGCCATTACTGGATCTGTCCAAACATGGGGATCTTTTGAATGGGCATGGTCTTCCTCGTGATCGTGCTCGTCACTGTCAGAATCATGAGTATCGCTGTCAGAATCATGATGGGCGTGATCGTGACCGTCACTTGTCGCTTCCAATAAGTCAATCTCATCGGCAGCTTCAATCATCTTTGTCTTTTTGTCATCGATATTGTCTGCGATTTTATCCACCCATGTTTCCATCTCTTCACTGTTGTAGACAAAAGCGTCTGCCTCAGAAATTTTTGCAATATCTTTAGCACTTGGCTCATAGTCGTGGGGTTCTGTGCCCGCCGGAATTAAAAGCTCTACACTACCTTCATCGCCAACTACTTCTTTGGTAAATTCATACATAGGATAAAAAGTTGCGATTGCTTTAATTTTGCCGTCGTTATTTTTGCCATTATTTGCATTGCTATCACCACAAGCACTTAGTAAAACCACGCTTAGTAAAACACCAAGGCCTAGTAAATATTTCTTCATTAATTGTGCCTCCTAAATTTATCACGTTGAAATCAAATCGTAATTTTCCGATTTGCCACGACAATTAATTTAACAGACAAAAAATAACCCGTCAAGATAAAACGTATAAGTTACGATTTAAACGATAAATCTCCCTCTAAACCGTAACAAAGGACTTTTCATTCATATGACCCTTGAAAAATGTATGGGCTTTTTCCGATAAAATAATAATTTGTTACCTTAACTCGATTTTTTCTAGCCTTCTTTTCCTAAATTTTTGCTATATAAAAAACTTGCCACTTTTGTGACAAGTTTTCGCTCACTTAATGTTACTGTGCTATTGTTTCAACCGGCAAGTTCATGCCTTTCCAACCTTCCATCGCCCCAGCAAGTTCATAGGCTTCAAAACCATTGGATAATAAAATTAATAGTGCTTCTTTTCCCAGTGTTGTGCCGCCGGTCCAATCATAAACAACGTAAATTTTATTTTTATCCAATGTTTCCAAATGATTTGCTAAATCTTTAGCTGGTAGAGCAATTGCCCCTTTTATTTGATCTTTTTTGACCGCTGCTGGTGCATTGCGAACATCAAGGACAACGTAAGGGGAATCTTCTTTTCCTAATGTATCTAAAATTTTAAAGTGATTGATATATAAACTTAGATAGGTTTTTAATAAATCGATTTTTTCTGCTGTGTTGTTATTCATGATAAAGTCTCCATTTCATCAACTAATTTTTTTGTGCCTAATTGAACCTTATTTAATAGGTATAAAAATTGTTCTAACTCTTCAGAAGAGAGCTCTGAAAATAAAATTTCCACTGCTTTAAAATTTGCCGGCAAAAATTTTTCAACGATTTTATTTCCCTTCGGCAGCAACTTGATTGCAACCGCACGCCTATCATTTAGCTGCTCTTGTTTTCTGATCCAATTATCTGAATTCATTTTATTCAACATCTTTGTGACAGTAGCGCGAGAAGCGCCCAACTTATCGGCAATTTCTGACGGTAACAATTGCTGGTTTTCCGCCTGCTTCAAAAACATTAAAATAATAAACTTAGATTCAGATAAGTCGTATTTTGCAAGTAACTTATCGTAGCTCTTTTGCATTTCGCGATACGTCCATTGTAACGTAATAAACCCATGGGCTACCTTGGGACTCGTTAAACCAGGATACTTTCCTAGCGTCGCCTTAAAACGTTGCACATCGGGGCGATCTTTAAATGTAAATTTTTCCATTTTAAATGTCCTCTTTCAAATAATTAGCCGGCTAACTACATGAACTATAAACCGCTTTTCACTTTTTGGCAACTAAAACAAACCAAAAGAGTAAACTTCATCCTTTGATTTGTTGATTGAATTTGCGTGCCACAAAAATTATATGATTTCATAAAAAATTCCACTGCATCAAAAACGCCGACACAATGGAATTTCTTTTATTTTGCTCGCCAGTAGCTACTACCATCTTGCGTGCGGTGCATAAAGCCATACTCGATTAAGTAACGCCGAACCGTGGCAAAATCAGCGACATATTGTTTTAAAATATCATTTAAGCTGGATTCATGATAATTCTTGTCACATTCAAAGTGGGTCACGATGTCGGCTAATAAGATAAGTTTCCGTTTTTCTTTGGCTGGAAAAGTTTTAATGTAGCCCGATGCATCGCGATAAGTTGTCAAAACTTTTTCTTGTTCTTCAGGCGTAATATTGTAGCGATCATCCAACATTTTTGCATTTTGATGGGGCAAAATGACATCTGGTTGCGCCAATAACGTCATGATACTAAGAAATACTTGGGACTGTTTTTGCTTTTCCTTCAATTTAAAACGATGGTTGCGGACTGTTGAAGCTGTCACGCCTAAGCGCTGTGCAATAAATTTGTCTTCCACATTTTGTGCAAATAACATCAAAATTTCCTGCTGTGTTTCACTAAGTCCTGTTGTCTCTTTGGGTAATTGTAATAAAGCCGCTAAGGGGCCTTGATGGGCATCCATTACATGAACTTCCATGTATTTTTCGGCTGTCAAAAATTTTTTTCCATAGGGATACACACAACCAATTTCAGCAGTCGTTTCACAATATAGGCATTGGTACTCTTTGTGCCGGCTAAAGCCTCGTAGATACTCTTGAATCACTACATCTTCCACCTTATTCACCTCAACAAAAATTATATTTATTTGTAAATATACTAACATTTTTTATTTTTGTTTGCAAATAATCTAAAAACCGACTGTCGTCGCAACTTATTCATTTCCTAAAAAGAAAAAAATTTTACGATATAATAAATCAGCTAAAAAAGAAAACTTGCAAAGAAAGTGAGCTATCTTCACTAACTATGCAAGTTTTCTTCATTTTTTTTACCAGCCACCGGAGGCTCCGCCGCCGCCAGAAGCCCCCCCGCCAAAAGAACCCCAAGAGCCGCCGCTACCACCACTAGAAGAGTTATGATTAGCAGAATTGTAATTAGAAGACAAATAACTATACGTCAAAACTTGACCATAGCCACCATATAACGTATCGCCAATTAAAACACGCCCCATGCCCATTTTCTTAGCATTGGGTTGTTTTAACAGTCTTCCTTGAATGACAGACCGCTTGACACCACTCACTGTGGCAGCGACAAACAATCCACTCAACATCACATAGTACAATTCGGTTTGTTTCAAGGTCGTGTTGGCACTTTTTTCATCGGTGAACATTTGCGGCAACTGATTGCTCGTTTCTTGATATTTTTGGTAAATCCCTTTTAAATAGCGACGTCCGTTAATTAAACTAATAATGAACACAATCGCCACCAAAATCATCACCACAAAGAAAATCCGCAGTCCCCAATAAAATAAATTAAGTCTACTTTTTTGCACCTTTACTTGTGCAATTCGTGAGTCCACTAAGGCTGTTTTGGTATTCATTAAGTTAAAGACTTCTCCTACAACTTGATTGATCGCTTTGCTGTAGTTTTCGTCTTTAAACCAGTCGACGACATCATCGTCATTAATAATATCGTCTGCTGTCGCATCTGGAATTAAACCTTCTAAACCATATCCCACTTCCAGACGAAATTTTCGATCTTCTAAAGCAATCAGATACAAAACCCCATTGTTTTGCGTTTTGTCCCCAATTCCCAGCTGATTAAAAATCTTATTTGCATAAGATTCAATATCTTCGCCACCGGGTAGCTCTTTTACCGTCACGACTTCTAGTTGCGCACCTTGGGTACTTGCCGCTAATTGCTTATTCAAGTTGTAAATTTTCTTCTTTGTCGCAGCATCGATAATCTTGGCATTATCTGAGACAAAAATGTTATTTTTGTTAATTGTAATTTTGCTGTTGCTGTCTTTAATTGCAACTTGATAATTATCCGCTTGACTTGGATAATCTTCCAACTGGGCCAGATTGTCTTTTAATACTTCATCAAAAGATTTTTGTGGTGGTTCAATCTTACCGGACAAAATATCTTCTCGTTGCGTTTGCAAATCATTTAATTGTGTATCATAATGTTGTTTTTTTTCAACAAAAGTATGGTTGTCTAAAATAGAGCCAACTAATCCGATACCAAAAAGCAACGCGACAATAAAGAAGACCATCCCCATGATACGGTTACGTTTCATGACATCTTGGTAGAAATGACGAATTTTTTGATCCGTTTTAGCAGTTAAACTGGTTGGGCTTTGCTTGTTCATCTGCCCCACCACCTTTACTCAAAACTTACATCTGGAACTTTTTCAGCACCAGCGTCAGCTTTAAAGTTAGCTTTCTTTTCAAAACCGAGCATTTTCGCTACGATATTTTTAGGAAAGCGGACTAAATTTTGATTGTAACTTTGAACTTCTGTAATGTAGTTACGGCGTTCCACTGCAATGCGATTTTCGGTTCCTTCTAGTTGTGTCATTAAGGTTTTTACATTTTCGTTCGATGCTAATTGTGGATAGCTTTCTTTAATTACACTAACCATTGTACCGACACTTTGATCGATTTTATTGTCAGCTGCAACTTTTTCTTCTGGTGTTGAAGCCTGATTGTATTCTTTTCTGGCTTGTGTAATCGCAGTGAAAATTTCCGTTTCATGCTTCATACTCCCCTTGACGCTGTTCACCAAATTGGGAATTAAATCTGCTCTACGCTGCATCACATTTTCTACTTGTGACCACTTTGCATCGACACTGTTTTCGGCACTTGCCAAACTATTGTAGGTGGCAATAAAATAGCCTACAATCCCGATTACAATAATACCAATTACACCAATAACTGTTATAGTACTTTTCTTCATTTCATTTCCTCTTTTCCTCCACTTAAAAGTGCGGTTCCCATCCGCCAGTGGCTTTAGCTTATTGTACCATTAAGGCTACCACCTACCTCATACTTAAGTCTGATTTTTATCACTTTACAATAATATTATAAGAAAAGCTGAGGGCTAGTACGTGAAGCTAGACAGCTAGAAAAGCCGAGGAAACTCCTTCAACTGCTAGCAATAAGGTGAATTTTTAATAAATTGTTTCCCAAATTTCTTGAAATTTTGTCTTATTGTTACAGCGAGTTAGTTTCAAAGGCTAGACAGCTAGAAGAGCCGAGGAAACTCCTTCAACTGCTAGCAATAAGGTGAAATTTCAATAAATTGTTTTCCAAATTTCTTGAAATTTTGACTTATTGTTACAACGAGTTAGTTTCAAAGGCTAGACAGCTAGAAAATCTGAGCGTACTTGGCAGCTCTTTGAAAAAAATATCAGAAAGTCATGTTTTAGTGTTCCTTACCAGCAACTAATTTGTGAATTTTTTAATTTTTATGCTTGCCATTATTATTTGACGCAGAACTAAAAAATCACGGTCGGCTACTTTACTTATTGGTAGCGACCGCGATTATTCAGCTTACTTTTATTTCTTTCTTTTCCAGAAATAAACTGCCACAGCACCTAAAATGATAAGTCCAATAATAACCAAGGACTGATTATGCTGATCGTTTGTTTTTGGATAACGAATTTTTCCGTTATTTTTTGGTGGTGTCTCTTTGGTGTTTGGTTCTTTATTATTTGGTTTTGGTGGCAATTTATGGTTAATAATTGCCGCTAATTTAACAGTTTCTGGTTTTCCAGCGGCTTTATCTGGAATAACAAATGAATAGGTTTTTTCGCTTAATTGATAACCCTTTGGTGCTTGGGTTTCTTTAATCGTGTAGTTGCCAGGTGCTAAGTTTGTAAGGGCAACTTTACCATTTTTATCAGCAGTAGCAATCAGCTTAGCTCCATCTTCATTGAAAATATTAAAGACCGCGCCACTTAAAGCATGACCGTGTTCATCTGTTTTTTGCCAAGCGACACTTCCTTTATAATTTTTCATTGTCACTTTAACCAAGCTAGGTTGTCCAGCATTTTCAGCTGAAATAGTAAAGGCTGTAGCTGTCGTGTTTAATAGATAGCCTTTTGGTGATTTCGTTTCAATAAATTGATAGTTACCTGGCACTAAGTCCTTCACTTGTATCTGACCTTTTTTATCTGTAACTAAATCTTTGGCTACAGTTTTTCCGGCTGCATCTTTTACCGCAAATACTGCATCCGCTAGTGGCTCTCCTTGTTCATCGACTTTTTCAAGTAAGGCGGAACCTTTATAATTGATAACGTCACCTAATTCAAGAATTTCAGGCTTTCCTTGTTGATCTGAAATGGTGAAGGGTTTTGGCGTCGTATCTTTCATGTACCCTTGTGGTGCTTTGGTTTCGATTAAAACGTAATCGCCAGCTGGCAAACCTTTACCATAAATTTCTCCTGTTTCATCAGTGGTGATTTCATGAATTTCATTGCCGTTGTGATCAAAAATCGGCAAGGCTTCACCGATCGGTTGTTTATCTTTTGCCGCAAAAACGGCAAATGTCGCGCCGGCAAGTAATTCTTTTGCTTCGTTTTGTTTATGCGCAATAAACTCTGCTTGATAATTTTCAAAATCCAGCTGATCTATCTGATCGTTTTCCCCTTCCTTTTGTACAACAAAATAAATGGGCTGATTATTAATCACATAACCTGGCGCAGCTTTGGTTTCTACTAATTTGTAGCTGCCGACACCTAAATTATCTAAATCAAGTTCACCGCTATCGGGAACTACGATTCTTCGCTCCAAGTTTTCTTCTCCATCTTCCATGCGGAATAAATCAAATGTCGTCCCCGCAATAGAACCGCCTGAGCCAACTTTTTTAATTACAGCTTTTCCTTTAAAGTTTTGGAAATCACCGAAGTTAATAACTTGCGGATTGCCCGTATAGTGGGTTGGAATTTCCACTTTTACCAACGCCGGGTTTAAAACATACGGATTGCCTTCATCATTTTGTGGCGCTTTGGTTTCTTGGAAATAATAGGTTCCTGGTGCTAATTTATTAAATTGCACCTGCCCATTTTCATCACTTGTCCCTTGGGTTAATTTTTGTTTTTGACTATCATATAACGTAAATTCAGCACCTTTTAGTACTTTTTTACTACTATTTACTTTTCGAATTTTAAAAGCACCTTGATAGTTAATAAAATCAGCACTAGCGACAACAACATGTGGTTTACCCTGCTGCTTTTCACTAATTTTAAAAGGTACGGTTTGATCATTAAGTAAGAAACCATCTGGTGCCTTGGTTTCCACAAATTGATAGTTACCGGGTGCTAGGTTCGTTACGGTCACGACACCTTTGGCATTGGAAACAAGATTGCGCGCTACCGTATTCCCTTTAGCATCAACAACTTTAAATATCGCTTGTGCTAATGGATTGCCTTTAGCATCTTTTTTTTGCAATTGAGCGGAGCCCTTATAGTTGATAAAATTGTCGCTTGCATTCACGACTTCAGGTTTTCCGTCGTGATTTGGTTCAATAACAAAGTCAACGGGGGTAGTATTTAAAATATACCCTGCTGGTGCCTTAGTTTCAATGAACTGATATTTTCCTGGTGCTAAGTTTGTGGCCGTTACAACACCTTTATCATCACTGATCAAATCACTTTGTCCCGCAACATCTTTGCCGTTTTCATCCACAACTTTAAAGGTTGCTTTAAAAAGAGGATTACCTTGCTCATCTTTTTTCACTAAGCTAGCACGACCACGATAATTCGTCATCGTCACATGGACTTCTGGAATTTGTCCATCATGTTGTTGATAGACTAAAAAGACATGGGGAGAGTCGTTGCGAATAACGCCTGCCGGAGCAAAGGTTTCCACAAATCGATACATTCCACTTGCCAAACTATCCACTTCTAAAATGCCTTGTTCGTTGGTTTGATCGATCAATAACGGTACATCTTGCCAGAAAGATGATCCGTTAATTTCCGTGGATAGTTTCTCTAGTTTAAAACGGGCCCCGGCCAAGAGGTTGCCTTGTTCATCCACTTTTTTCAATATAACCTTGTTTGGTTCGTTTACTACAACGAGTGGTTTTGCATCTGCAGCTGTTGTTGCCGCTGAAATTTTGATTAACTTGCCAGTGACAAATTCGTCTGCTATGGTGTAGCCTTTTGGCGCTTTGGTTTCTACTAATTTGTAATCGCCGTATGGTAAACCGCCAAAAATAATTTGTCCATGTTCATCAACTGTTCCTTCCCGTAAAACATGTTCTTTTTTTACATCCCAAAGTTGGAAATGTGCACCAGCTAACGGTGTACTCCCGTCAGCTTTGGTCTTTTGAATGACAATGCGACCACGCTTGCCTGAAGCATTGCCTCCGCTATTATCCACTTTAACTGTTACATCTGCTCCGTCACCGCCATCAACTACTTTACTACCGGTTCCTTTAATTGCGACATGATTAGAAACTTTGTCTTCATTGCCAGTCGCGCTTGATAAAATCAAGCTACGATATTCCATATAATAGGCTGTTTCGATATGTTTCATTTGGACAACTAATTTTTGCTGTCCAGTTTCATTATCTGTTGTAATTGTAACTGTATAATCTTTATCAACTGTTAGCGGCTGACTTTTATCAGGTACAATTGTACCGTCTGCAGCAACTTTAGTTTGATAAACAGCGACAGAATCTTCATCTAGCACTTGATTAATTGACGGTTCGTCTGTGATTGTGACATCATCTAAGGTCGATTGGGCACCGTTAATCATTAAATGCCACAAAACATAATTCGGATCATCTGGATCTTGCAAACCATCTTTTTTTACAGACTCGCCGCCATGTTGAATGGCAACTTGACCGGTAACATCTCGTTTATCCCCGTGATTTATATATTCTGCAACATTATCATATTCCTTTTGTTCATCAATTACTTGGTTAGCTAAAGAAGTTTTAAAACGAATTGCATACGTTTGAGCTACCCCTTGTGGAAATTTAACAGTCAAAGTTTGATCGTTTTTCTCTGTAGGTTCTGTTACAGCTAGTTCTTTTGTGACATCATTTTTTTCATCAATATGGACGGTGCCATCTGGCTCTGTTTGCGCATTATAAACAGCGACACTGCCTTTAATATAATTTTGATTGGCCAAAATTTTATCTTGTAATTGGGCATCTTGTAGCTGATTGGCACTTAGATTAACAGCAATTGTCCAGGTAATTTCTTTAGTCAGTGCATTGTACGTACCACTTTTTTCAGCATTTAAGGAAAACGGATCGTGGGGTCTAAATGGCTTTTCATCCTCCGAATGATGAGCATTATCCCATTTATCTTGCCAATCAATACCGGCATGGTTTAAAAACGAATCTGGTCCTGTCTGACCATCTGGATCTAGGTCTGAAACATCAAACTCCGTCGTATAGCGAATAATGAAGGCATCATTTGTTTGAGCATATGCCCCTTTTAAAGCAATAGTGAAGCCAGTTTGTTGATTGTGCTCATTTTTTTGAATTTTCAACTCATAGTCTTCTGTTGCAAATAAATGTTTCCCCTCTGTTGTCTCGATAGTTAACTTATAGCCTGTTTCTGTCGTATGATCGCGTTGTAATAATAGTCCTGGCGCGGGATTAAATGTATCGGTTATGACGGCATTTTTCAGATCATAATTATTTTTATTTACTTCTAGTGACCAATCGACTGTCTTATTGGCATAATCAACTTTCCCTAAGTTCTTGATGATATTTTGTTGTAGCGCAGTACCATCATCCCCACCTTCTTGGCCATCACCACCTGTATCGACCACTACTTTATTATCGACAGCTGTATTTTCTGTCACCAATCCATTTACCTTTGTTTTATAATCAATTTTTACTGCATAGTTCAAATCATGGGCAAATTGCAAGACAAACTGATTTTTAGCCTTGTCATAGACGACGGTATAATCCGTTGGTGATACCAAGGTCGCGCCGATGATTTCTTTACCATTCTTATCAAACAAAATGCGATGGACTACTAAAGAATCCTCATCTAAAGTCAAATTATCACTCATCGTGTCGGTCAAGACGGCTGAATCTTTTGCAATATTTTTTTCACCATAATTGTATTTAATATTCCAAGAAAACTCTTGCTTTGCGGCATCATAGCCCGCTTGATTTTTTTCAATTAATTTACCGTAGTTGTTCGTCACCGTCGCCTTAGCTGAAATTTCATCAGGTAATTCATCACTCGTTAAAATAGCTTCATTTTCAAAGTGGACTTTGCCACCTTTATCTGGAATTGCACTTTCTTCAATTGTACTTTGATAGGTAAGACGATACGCTTTGTTAGTTTTACCATTTACGGTTACATTTCCATTCTTATCGACTGTGTACTCACTAGGAGCTAATGTGCGCCCGACTTCTTTAACAGTCCCATCTAAATTCATCACCAATTCATGGACTGTTACCGAATCATACGCAATATCAGTCGGCCATTTTTCTGTAACGGTCAAATTGGTATTTTCTTTCATAGCGTGATTGATATCAACTGTCCATTGCACTTTACTAGGATTTGGCGTGCGATCAAAATGCCCTTGTTTATCAATTTCTGTTTCAGTCGCGGGGCGAATGATAACATCCACTGGTGGTAAATTATCTTCTGTAGGATAGTGAATGGTAATATCACCTGGTCCATCAATATGGCTGGTTTCAAAATGGCTTTCAAAATAGAAATCCCCCGTAATATCACTCGCTTTTGTTACATCTTCTGTAAAAGTAAACCGAACTGTCCCGTCTTTGCCAACGAAATAAGTAGCGTACGTTGTTCCATCACTGTCTTTTAACTCCCCAGACATCTCCCGATTTGGAACAAGCTCTGCTGGCAAATGAAATTCAAAGAAATCTCCTGCTTTGATCTGCTGACGCACATCTTCTGGAATCGCCCAATCGTAGGTCAAACGAACCGTTGCATCGGCTGGAATCGGCGGTTCTAGCGGTTGCCCATCTTGATCGGTATATAAAATATGGCTGTCCGTTATAATTGTGCCACTACCTGAAGGAAAATATGTCCGAATATCATTATTTACAGCAGCACGCATCCTGTTACTCTTAGATGCTGTCGGCTGACTAGTAGTTGGCTTGGTATTTTCTTTAGTATCTGCTGTGGTAGACGAATTTGTTTTATCAGCGGCTGTACTGGCAGGCGTCGTGGTCTGTGATGTTTCTGTGGTTGTAAAACTAGCAGAAGAACTTGTAGCTTGCGTCTCATCTGTTAGAGGCAGCGTTGCCTTTTGATTGCCATAAGAAAATGCGACTTCTGATTTCAACGCCGAAATGAAATTTGGTGTTCCCGTCATAATCAAAGTATCGGCATAATCTGCTGTAGATGGTGCAATTATAATTTCTTTTTTGCTATTATCGAGCGTTAAAGCTGGCTCTGTTTTCCCAGATTGCCATTTTACCGCTGTCAAATTAAGCTCATTTGAGTAGTGAAGCGTTGCTTGCTTCTCATTTGCGCCACTAATTTTTAGCAGCAACTGATCATCTTTTTGGCTCAATGTCCCTAACATCCAGTCTGTTGGCAACATTTGTGCGACTGCTGTTAGCGGCATAAAAGCTTGCACCAACAAAATTACTGTCATCAAACAGTAAATTATGCGCTGTCTTATTTTGTCATTTTTCATTTTATTACCCCTTTTAAATAATAATAATTCTAATTTTTGAATCATCCTTATTCAGTATAGGTACCTTTCTAAAGCCAAACAAATGGTTTATACCACTTATCATCATTTTTTTATCACGTTTTAGATATGTTTTCAAAATTCATGAGAATATTTTTGAACTATTTAAAAAACATCGTTTTTAAGAACTTTAGTTATTTTAATAATCCTGCTATTTTATAAGGTAAAAAAAGGGTTCGGTCCGTCAATTGGTTCCGCCTTTATTTTTTTATGTTTGTGATATAATCAATAAAGTTATTTCTATAATCACGTAACCTTAAAATAATTTGATTTTATGAGATATTATCAGAGAAATCACATGCTTTTAATCTTCTTATTTAAAGAAAACTTTTTTGAATATTGAATACGACACTTTAAAATGTTTTTACTATCGATTTTCAGCTAGAATAATTTTCAATTTTGGGAATAGTAATTATAGATTTTTTCCACTTGATTAAAAAATATTTATTTGTGAAATTATAAGCAAGATGTTGAAAAGTCAAAAAAATAAACGTCATCACCTAATAGGCGATGACGTTTGTTTTAGCTACTTTTAGTTCCCTTGGTAATGAATACATCAATAACATCTAAATTTTAAAAGAACTATTCACACACAATATCCAGCAACGACACATATTGCTGACCACCGTGCATATCACGTTCATTGCGACTGCCTTCAACCGGAACTCGCGGTAAACTTATTTTGGCAACGTGAATATCTTTTAGACAATAGATTTCTAAATCTTCTGGTTTCACTTGAAAGGATTTTGCAATCAATTTTCGTTCTCTTTCAAATGCGGTGACGATTTTTTCTGTATCCGCCACGTTATCGCAAAAAGCATCAATCGTAAGCCAAAATGGACCTGCGTTCTTACTTCGAATATATTTTACAATTTCTTCAACTGTTTTCATCTTAGTCCTCCACCTTTCTTCATTAAATCGTCGCGTAGGCAATGCGGCACAATTCATTCGGATCATCTAGTGACACTGTATGGTACAGTTTGAATTCATAGATAGCTCCGCGTTCCATTTCCGCCGGTGAAAAAATAAAGCCAAAAGAAGGCATTTGTTTTCCTTCAAACATATTATAGTGAAGTAATAGTGGGTTAAATGCTTTGGCAATCTGCGTCGCCAATTCCTGCGTCGCTGCTGTCACTGTTAACATCATCAAAATTTCGTTTGGCACATAATTTTCCGGTACAGCCATTCCGGAAACACCGTTGTATCCATAAGGCCGTAACCAGAAATCATAACTATCTTTTGAAATGCCAGCTTTCTCTAGTTTTTCTACCCCAGCTTTTGCTACTGCGTCAATCCATTGCATCGGTTCCTTCATAATTTTACGATCGCGAATACCTGCCATACTTACGGTTTGAAAACCAGCTACACCAGATCCTTCCAATTTCATCGTATAGGGAAGATATTCAATTGTTGTACCTTCAACCCGCACGGCTGTTTCTGAAAGTGCAGAATATTTAGCATCTTTCGTATCAATTCGAATGCCCGGTTCTGTCAGTTGGACAGGATTAGCATTTTCATAAAGTAAATGGGCCGATACTGAATAAGGAGAAACGGTACTTCCCGGCTGAACGGCACGAATGGTAAAGCCTTTATCATCGACCTCCATAAAAACGCCACCCTGTAATCCAGCACTAGTACATACGCCGCCACATTCTACTGTTTTCGCGGCATGCCAACAAGCCGCAGGATCGCAGCCTTTTAGTAATGGATACGCAGCAATCACAGCAGTATCCGTTGAACGCCCGCCAATAATAATATCTGCGCCATTTTTAAAGGCTTCTTCATATGGTTCTGAACCTAGTAAAGCCACAATCGTATCACACTCATCAAAAGTTTCTTCCGTGATAGCGGGTGCACCATGAAGTGCTTGAATTTGACCAGTACGATATTTTTGTTTGATGATTTCGCGGTCTTGTTGGGAATAAATTTTAGCAATTTTTTTGTGAATACCAGCTTCTTTACATATCTCAACAATCAGCTCATAAACGGTGTCCACGCCTTCATCAGACCCACAAGTACCAGCTGTCCCAATTGTCATGGGAATTTTTAGCTTGTCTGCCCCTAACACCATCCGTTTTAAATCACGTTTCACATCTTTAATAGCATACTTGCCATGACCAGATCCTAAATAGTACGGTCCAGAATCAGTAGAACCCGCATCACTTGAAATAATATCTGGTTTCATCAAAAGCCCCGCTTCAAAAGCCTCCTCTGTACAGTTCAAACCCACCGCTCCGTATGGAACAAAGACTTTCACACTCTCCATTGTTAATCCCTCCAAAATCAGCTGATAATTTTTAGCCCATTACAGCTGGCCTACTTTTTTTACTTTACTTTATTATAGGTAGCGCATACAATAATGTAAAATTCTTATTTTTGTATTATTTTATAACTTCAATGTTATGAACATGCTGCTTGCAACTTCCTTACTGCTTTCAGATAGGAGAAATATTATGATTAACGAAAAGCAAATTCACTATTTAATGACGGTGGCAGAAGAACACAGTATCACAGCCGCCGCCAAAAAACTCTTTATTTCACAGCCTGCTCTTAGCCGCTTTATCCTAGATATAGAACGCACCCTTGGCACCTCTCTTTTCATCCGCAATCGCGGCAATCTCCATCTCAGTAAAGCTGGCGAGATTTACTTAAGGGGCTGTCAAGATGTACAGCAGATTTTTCAATCTGTTACAAAAGAAATCGCGGAATTAACCCATAGTCACACTGGCAAAATCACACTTGGGGTTACATCCTTGACCGGCGAATTCGTTTTTCCCGCCATTTTAGACGCATTTGAACAAGCATTCCCCCATGTTGAATTAACCTTGAAAGAAGAACGAATGAGCGTTTTGTATGACTTAGTAAAAAAAGGAGACGTAGATATGGCACTGGTTTATCAAAACTATGATTCCGCCTTAAACTATCATTTTATTTACGAAAACCCAATCTATATCCAAGTTCCCCCTACCTTTGCAACAAAAAATGAAATGAGAAATACAATTGAAACTTTCGCCTTAATTTCAGCAGCTTCTTTGGCCAACCAGCCGATGATCTTACTGAAAAAAGGACGCGAACTGCGTGAAATCGCCGATCGCTTTTTTGAAACCTTCCAGCTTGTACCAAACAAAATCTTAGAGACTGAAAATATTCACCTCGCAAGTAATCTGGTCAGTTTAGGCAAAGGGTTCACCTTTGTTCCAGCCATTTTTTTACGCGATAGTTTTCCCAATAAAGACAACAACTTTTATGTTCAAATCACCGACTATCCACTAAAGCGCGAACTGTACTGTTGCCACCGAAAAAATGCTTATTTAACCGAAGCTGAGCAATTTTTGATACGAAAGTTGCCTGAAATTTTGGCATAAGGTAAGGTATGTAGCCTGACAACAAAAAAAGACACCTTCTCGTAATGAGAAAGTGCCTTTTTGATTGTGAAGAAAATGAAGCGGTGCTCTTTTTTCTACAAAATTCCCGTTGTATACTGCAACGCTGAGGGTGTATATTTGCGACAATTTCAGGAATGCTCGTTTAAAAAGTGGTGAAGCTTTATTAACTTAATGTCCGAACTAAATAGACCTCGTCACAAAAACCCTTTAGTGCATTATAAACTCGCTGCGCACGGGAATGTTTTTGACACAGGGCAAAGCAAGTCGGGCCACTACCGCTCATTAAGGCCACGTCCGCTCCGTATTTTACCATTCGATCTTTGATTTGTTGAATAACAGGATGACGTTCAATCGTAATATCTTCCAAACTATTCCCCATGTTGGCAATCATCTGTTCATAATCATTTTCTGCAATCGCCGCCTTCAAAGCTGCAATATTCGGATGATGAATTTTATCTACATCTACTTTAGGAAAAACCGTCCGCGTAGAAACACTGATGCGTGGTTTGACTAAGACTACCCAACAAGGAGGCATCGGTTTAATCGGTGCAACAATTTCACCTTTTCCGCCGACAAAAGAAGTTGTACCATACAGGCAATAGGGAACATCCGTCCCAATTTTAACGCCAATTTCAATCAGCTCGTCAGTTGAAAGGCCCAAGTTCCAAAGTCGATTCATCCCTCTAAGCGCAGCCGCAGTGTCACTACTCCCACCACCTAGTCCCGCTGCTACCGGAATTTGTTTTTGAATCGCAATTTTAACGCCCTTTTCTACACCGTAGCGTTCTTTTAATAATTGTGCGGCTTGATAAACATTATTCCGTTTATCAACTGGTAAAAAGGCTTTATTGGTTTCAATGATGATCTGATCTTCTGGCAATTCTTCTATTGTCAGCCGATCTGCTAAATCAACACTCGCCATGACCATCTCCAATTCATGATAGCCATCTTCTCGTTTGTACAAAACGTCCAAGCCTAAATTGATTTTTGCAGGTGCTTTTTCAATGATCTCCATCTTTCCACCTACCTTTCTCTTTTTGGCAATTTACGCAAAAACTGCCACAATCGTTGTGTATTCTATCATAGCAGAAGATAATTGTATAGTTTAAGAAAAAACCTTTGAAAACACTATTTTAATGATATTTTTCCTTTTTACGATAAATTGATAATACTATTCAAAATATTTGAAGAAAAATGAAGTTGGACCTACAATGTAAGTAGCAAAAGAAAGGTGTGATAAAAAATGGCAGACTTATTTCCCCGTAGCTTTTCGGATGGTGAAGAAATGATTGGCCGCTTAATGAATAATTTCTGGCAAGATCGTTCCTTGGCTACTGATATTAAAGAATTTGACAGTTATTATGAAGTGAAAGCAGATCTTCCTGGCATAAAAAAAGAGGACATCAAAGTTACTTACGCAAACGATACGTTGACAATTCGTGCCAAACACACCGCTAATAGTGAAGAAAAAGATGATGACGGTCATTATTTACGTCGCGAACGTACCAGCAGCACTTATGAACGTAGCTTTGCGATGAAAGATATCGATGAAGAAAACATCAAAGCTTCCTTTGAAAATGGTGTATTAACCTTGGAATTACCAAAAAAAGTCGTCAAAGAAATTCACGGTAAAGATATTCCAATCCAGTAAGTCAGTTCACTACATTTAAAAATTTTTAGCCCCGCAAATTTGGAATTTCGTTGCGGGGCTTTTTGATAAAAAAAATGAGCAGAAAAAATCTGCTCATCCTCCCTAGATTGAAATTAGCCTACACTGTATTGTTTAATTTCTGTGTTAACCAAATTGAAATCTAAAAAATCCTTCATGCTTTTTCCGTAAAAATAATTGTCCACCACGCGACTAACTGCATTATGACAGATGAGAAGAACATCTTCTTTAGCTGCTTCTAATTCAATTAAAAGTGGATAAATCCTACCCGCAACATCTAAAACAGATTCACCATTAGGAAATGGCAGTGACAATTCTACTCTAACTTTTTGAAATTCTACATTTGCAATAGCCTGACCATCATAAATACCAAAATCCATTTCAGTCAACCTTTTATCTGTTATTATAGGCAGCTTTAACTTTTCATTTACAACTTTTGCCGTATCTTGGGCTCGGCTTAAGGGCGAGACAATAATCTTATTAAGATTAATTTTTTCATCCACTATTTTTTGTGCTAAATTTTCTGCCTGTTGGTACCCTACTGGCGTCAATGGAACATCTGCACGACCGCAAATTCTCTTTTCTACATTCCATTGTGTTTGACCATGACGTGCAAGATAAATCATAATTTAGTACTCCTTAGTCTTTTTGCTGGAGATTTCGACTGTTTCTTCTTTGGATCAGATGTTACTTTTTCCTCCGGCATTTCACCAATCACTAATTTATTTTCCAAGCCATTTTGACTTAAAAATTTTTCAATTGACTTTAAATCTTGACTAAACAAGGTAGAAAAGTGGGAATTCTTTCCTTTGTAAAACGTGACAAAAGTTTCACCTAAACGGCTATCTTCTAACTGAATTGCTTCAAATTGTTGATAATCACCTGTGAGAATACCAAATTTGATTAAGCGCTTTTGTGTCAATCCTTCTCTTAATAAACCGATTGAAGCAATCATAATAGCAAAAATGCCCAGTTTGATTTGATCAGCTAATTGTTGTGGCCAAAAGATAATTAAAACACTGACTGCCAAGGTTAACATTAAGCCGACTTTGATAAAATTACGTTTTGCTAAAATGACTACTTCTTTTTGATCTCTAATTTGAATGAAAAGAAGTATCACCAAAAAAGCTCCGATAACAATGGCTTCAGCCATTTCAATCAACTACCTTTCCTATTAAACCTAAGATAAAACTATTTTGCTACTCATGACTACCATTCCGCTATGGTACCATCATAGTTTTTCCATTGTGGGTTCGTCCAAACTAAACCTTCTTGTGCAATTTCTTTGATTTTATCTTCATCCATAATTAAACCCAAGCCAGGTTTATCCGGCAAATCAACGAAACCATCCTTATATTGGAAAACCTCTTTATTTTTGACAAAATCTAATAAGTCAAACCCTTTATTGTAGTGAATACCCAGACTTTGTTCTTGAATGAAAACATTCGGTGTGCAGGCATCTACTTGCAATGTTGCCGCTAATGCTACCGGTCCATATGGTGCATGAGGTGCAACGGCCATGTCATAAGCTTCCGCCATAGCAGCAATTTTCCGTGTTTCTAAAATCCCGCCACACAAAGCAACGTCTGGCTGGATAATATCAATAGCACCTTGCTTGAAAATATTCTTAAATTGCCAACGCGTATACAATCGTTCGCCCGTTGCTAATGGTACGGCAACTGAATTAGCGACTTCTTTGAAATGTTCTTCATTTTCTGGTAACACAACTTCTTCTAGGAACATTGGATGATAAGGTTCTAAAGCTCTTGCCAACACCTTAGCCATCGGTTTGTGAACCCGACCGTGGAAATCAACACCAATCGCCATCTTATCCCCAAATCTTTCACGAATAGATGCCACGCGTTCAACGACCTCATCAACTTTTTCATAAGAATCAATGTAGTGTAACTCTTCTGTTGCGTTCATTTTTACCGCAGTAAAGCCGCGATCAAACCGATCTTGCGCCTGTTCCACAACCTCGCTAGGGCGATCGCCGCCAATCCATGAATAGACTTTTATTTTATCTCTGGCAGCGCCGCCTAACAATTCATAGACAGGAACATTGAAAGCTTTCCCTTTAATATCCCATAATGCCATTTCTAATCCAGAAACAATCGTGCCATTAATTGGGCCACCACGGAAAAAGGAACGGTGCATTTCTTGAAATAATCGTTCAATTTCAAAAGGATTACGGCCAATCAAGCGATTTCCAATTTCGTAAGCACCTGCTACGACAGTTTCTGTTTTGGTACCAGAAATCATTTCCCCCCAACCATCAATTCCCTCATCTGTCGAAACTTTTACAAAAATCCAACGTGGTTTCACTTTGTATACGGTAATATTTGATATTTTCACAGTATCTTCGCTCCTTTATTCAGACTGTTAATTTCTAACAGTCTGAATAGCATGAAATTTTTTGAAATTTTACTCATCTTATTCTGTAACAGGCTCTTCTGTTTCTTTATTGATGTGTTTTACTTTATCAAAGTAATACCAAGCTGCGGCAAATACGATAAGTAAAATCGGAATACCAATAAGTGGTTGGTAAGAAAATGCTAAGAATACTAAATAGCTTTGAATCATTGAGGTTGCAGCAAATGATGAAATCAGCATCGAACTTGAACCTAGATCAATGCCTACTTGTTTTGCAATCGCCGTTAAAATTGGAGAAGTTGCAGTGCCGCACCACAGCAATGACGCTGTTACAACTAGCCCAATCACGATATTTTTCAATAAGTTGCCTCGTGTTAAAGCAACAACCATCGCTACGCGAAAAGGCACTACTGCTAAATCAGCAAACGGCAATACGCGATTTCCAGGTAACACTAAAGCCATTGCAATTGTTAATGGAATAATGATCAATGCCGTCGTAATAACGTCGGGATTGCCGACAACTACTGCAGCATCCAAACCAATAAATAAGCGACGACCTTTGAATTTTTCTTGTGACCATTTTTGTGCTGCATCAGAAATTGGCATTAAGCCTTCCATAAATAGCGCTGTCATTTTTGGAATTAAAACCAAAACTGCCGACATACTAACACCTAATTGCAATACAGCTTTAATGTCATATCCAGCTAGAAAACCAATCACTAAGCCGATAACCAAGCCCATAATCATTGAATCACCAAAAAATCCCAAGTATTTTTGTGCGTCTTTAATAGTGAATTTTGATTTGCGGAAAAAAGGAATTTTATCCAACAGCCAATTTAGTGGCCATGCAATTACAAGTGAAGACAATGCCGACACGGTTGGTAAAGATACTCCTGGTATCCCAAAGAAATCTTCTACTAACGGCTGTGACCAGTCAGACATTTTAAAGGTAATAACTGCCATTACAACAGATGCGCCCACGCCAAGAAATACATTTTTTGTTACGAAGTACACCATAACCCCAACAATTGCCATGTGATGATAATTCCAAATATCGACATCTAATGTTTGAGTCTTTTTCAAGATCAATAACACAATATTAACGATTAAAATTGCAAAAATTAAAACGGCAATAATAGGAGATGCCCACGTTACCGCGGCAATTGATCCCCACCCGACATCTAAAGCATCTAGTTTTACACCTGTTCGTTCTACCATCGCTTTTGCAGCTGGTCCAACATTGGTGGTCATAAAGTCTAAAATCAATTTGATACCTGCAAAACCAATTGCTAGCGTCAACCCTGACTTGAATGCTCGGGTAATTTTCAATCCAAAAATCAATCCAATAATTGTAATAATTACCGGCAACATTACGGTTGGACCAGCGTCAATGAAGAAATTAAATACACTCATAATAATATTCATGTTAGTCTTCTACCTCCGATTTATTGATTAGTCTTGTAGTTTTGCTAAGATTTCTTCCATCGTTTTATCTGCGCCAATTCCCGTTAAGATTGGCATGCCTTTAACCACAGGAACATCTCCTGTTTGCCCATCAAATTGACCTGTCGTTACTAACAAATCGTAGCCTTGAACTTTTCCAGGCACTTCCATTAATTTTGTCTGTGTCGTTTCAACCTGTACACCATGTTCCGTTAAATAATCTTTGACCTTTGAAGCGACTACTGTTGATGTTGCAATTCCATTTCCACAAGCTACTAAAATTCTTTTCATAATAAATTCCTCCAATTTATTTTTTTAATTAATTGCTGTTTCTACTAGTTTTAATAACTCTTGATCATTACGAGCATTGACCATTTCTTGTCTTAATGGTTCATCTTGAATTAAACCCACAATTTTTTGTAACATCTCTACTTGACCATGGGGCTCGCCAATCGCCATCATGATAATAATTTGAACAGGTAGTGTCGCTGCATTTTCTTCCATATTGTGAAATTCAATTGGTTCTTTTAATGTTGCAATAGCTAAGGTTGTTTTTTCTACCAACTCATAATTCGCATGTGGAATTGCCACAGCTGGTTGGGTTGAAGGCAATCCAGTTGGATATTCCTTTTCTCTTTCCTTAATTGCTACAATATATTTTTCTTTTACATAACCTTTTTCAAATAATTGCTCTGCTAAATAACCCAAAGCATCATCTGCATCCTTTACGTCAAGATCACGAAAGACTAATTCTTCATGAAGATATACTTCCATCTGTTTTCCTCCTCAAAGCTCACCTGAAAATTTATTATTTTATCCTTTCCAATAATAATTGCAGCGATTTTGCTAAATTGGGGATATTTAACTCTTTTAAATCTTCTTTGTTAAACATGCCCGAACCAAGTCCTAAATAACTGGCCTGATTTTCAAAAAATGCTCTTGCATTATCTGTACTCACTCCGCCGACACCCATCAATGGTAATTTTCCCAAAGGTGCTTGAACATCTTTAAAGAAACGCGGAGTCACAACCGCTGCCGGAAAAACTTTAACAATGTCAGCACCATTCTTAAACATCTCATCAATTTCAGAAGGCGTCATTGCCGCTGGAACTGCCAAGATATTTTTTTCATTAGCAAACGCTAACATTTCTTTTGTAAACACATGTGGTCCCAAAAGGAATTTTGCACCTGCTGCATAGGCTGCTTTAGCATCTTCAATTGTTCGAACAGTTCCAGCACCAATCTTTATTTTGTCACCAAATTGGGCGTTTAACCGTTTAATATTTTCCAATGCATTTTCTGTATTCAAGGTCATCTCTACGGCATAATCTTTTTCAAAACCGTTCATTGCTTTTAAAATCGCCTCGGCTTGTTCAAAAGAATAACCTCGCATAATAATAGTCAATTTGGGATACTCTTCTAATTTCATTTTTTCTCCTTTCAATTACTTCGTTACGTATGTTGTCGGATTAATTGATAACTCGTGACTTCGTCGGATTGTTTCAAATTTTGAATCAATTCATCATTTTCACTAATGGCCGCAATTTGATTAATTGCACGCAGATGTCTTGTTAAATCATAAAAAGCAAGTGGCATAACCAAAGACACTTGATGCCCGCCAGGAAATTCTATTGGTTCTGGACTAATCAACAAACTTACACCATCTCTTAAAACACCATGATCTGTGGTTGTGTGAGGAATACAGGTTTGACTTCCAAGATAACCAGAGTAATTTACATCCTTAATTTGACGGATACAATCCTCATAAAATCGCTCATCAATAATGCGACTTTCCAGTAAAGGCTGACACGCGATTTTCACTGCATCTTGCCATATAACTGGCTGATTTATAACGGTGATAAAATTAGGCTTCAAATAATGTGTTAAAGCTGGTAACACTTTATGGTTTTCTAAAGACGTATTGTTATTCGCTTGCAATAGAAAATATTGCAATTCTTCTTTTAGATTACGTAGACTGCTAATTTTGGCATGTTTTTGAATAATTCCAATTAGCTCATCCACTGCCTGATCCATCTGATCAATTCCCAAATCGCTTAGTACACGATAACGTAAACTAATCTGCTCTTTATACGACATAATCGGATCAATAATGAATTGGACTAAATTAGTTTTTAACGGTGTCGTGGTAAAAACCAAATCATAATCTTCTTCAAAATGATAAAAATCTCTAACAGAAAATGAAGCTAGAAAATGGATCTCTGGAAACAACTGTTTTAAACTTTCTCGCATCAACTTTGAAACCATTACACCATTCGTACAAACAACAACAGCTCTGGGTTTTTGCTTTTGATGTTTGCTATGACTTGTTAACTGGAAGCCAAAATAGTAAGACAATAAGTTTAGTTCATCCTCAGGAAAGGCTTTGCCCAACCATTTTTCAATCGGTGTAATCAGTTCTTTCATCAATTCCACTAAAATCCCATGATTACTATCTTGGATTAAATTTTCTAACGAATATACACCTAGACTCAAGTTATATCGAATCCTGAAACAGGCAGGTCGTAAATGATTCAAAATTCTCCGTTCAAAACTTTCTCTGTCTTCTATCACAATTAATGTCTGATTTTGAAATATTTCTACCATTTGGTGAATAAGACGTCGTAGTTGTAAGTCGGAATCAAAATCTTGCGTTGTTTTTTTCTCAAAAATATTGGAAGTTAAAAATAATAATGTTAGCCACTCCAAGTATTTTTGATTTAACTGCCAACTTGTTTCACTCACTAATATTTGTAGCAACTTGAATTCAGGGGTTTGGCTGACGCGTTCTTGTAAAAAGTCTGAATTACTTTTTTCTCGTAAACCACGACTAATTAAAAAGCGCGCTGCCGATTGCAAGTAGTCTACCGATTCGTCTGAGTAACTCAAGTGCAGCATTTGTTCCATACCATGAATAAGATGGATAATTTCTTCTTCGCTAACATTTGTTGCTAAAAAATCACGCACCTTGTCCTCTTGAAAAATAGGATGCTGGTGAACCATATCAGACATTAGTTGCAAAAGGCGGTGTTCTGACCCCTTTAAACTGTATCCATTTATTCGATCGTAAACTAACTCCAACTCATATTTGGATGCCAACCATTCTGACTTCTTTAAATCTTCAATAATTGTACTTTTACTAACATCTAACAAATCTATAAAATGATCCAATCCAACATAGCCAGTATCTGTTACTAAAAGCATTAAGATCAAAGCGGCCCGATCACTTTCAGATAAACCATCAGCGATGCTATAAAAATTCTGCTTATTTTCTTCAACTGTCAGCATTTGAATAACTTCTAATGGAATTTCAAAATCTCCACTATGGTTTCGTTTAATCTTTGGAATTTTTTTCAATTCCAATTCACTATTAAAAGTATTGATAGCATAGTTAATTTGACGCTTAGTTAAACTTAACTTTGTTGTTAAATCATTCATTTTTAACTCAGGATTGCGAATCAATAAAGAAAGAATTTTCCGGATACGTTCATTCATTTGTATTACCTCCTGGCACTTTTCATTATAAAATCTTTTCAAGTCACTTTGTTCACGCTTTCATATCAGAATTTGTCACACATTAAATTATCTCTTGTCACGCCTTAATAATAACTTTAACCATCGGACGAAAAAGTAAGGTAGAAGAATTATTCTTCTACCTTACCAGATTTTATGATTAGATAATTTTTAATTAAAAAAATAAGCCCAACACCATAACAGTGCGGGCTTATATTATTTACTAAATATCCTACTCCATTACCTCAACTTCACCAATTTTAGTTTGTTGGGCAATCTCACCGGTTTTATTTAAGGTGAAGCCGGCGATTTTTTCAGTGTTGGTAAAGGCAACGACGACGTCTGTTTTTTTACCTGCAGCTAATACTTCCTCTAAATTCATAAGTGATAATAATGTATCCGGCGTAACAGTATCGCCAACTTTAACTAACACCTCAAATGGTGCGCCTTTCAATTCCACAGTGTCTAAGCCCATGTGAACTAAAACTTCAGCACCTCCTGGCGTTTTAATGCCAATTGCGTGTTTTGTTTCAAAAATACTCATGACTTTACCATGCACTGGTGCATAAATTTCTTGTGCCTTAGGTTTAACGGCAAAACCGTCACCCATCATTTTTTGCGAAAAGACTGGATCTGATACCTGACCGATAGCGATAACTTCCCCTTCTACCGGAGCAAAAATATCTTCTTTTGTCACAACCCCCGGAGCGTTATCTGAAACACTGGCTCCTTCAGCTGGATGAGTCACGCTAACAGCTGGTCCGCCAGCAGTTGCCATAGCAAAGCCGCTTTCGTCTAATTGTGGTTCCAATTTATTCAAAACTTTAACCTTACGGAAGACAAAGGTCATTACAAAAGTAATTACCATTGTAACCAGCATGGAAATAAATACCATTGGATAATTTTCAATCTTAAAGGACAAGAAGCCTGGTAGACCGCCGACCCCAATTCCCAAAGCACGAGTATTGGTAATGGTAATCAACATGCCTCCAATTGCAGAACCCACCATGGCAGCTACAAATGGATAGACATACTTCAAGTTAATCCCAAACATTGCCGGTTCTGTTACCCCAAGGTAAGCAGAAATAGTTGCCGGCACAGAAATTTGTTCTTCTTTTTTGTTGCCGCGATGTTGGAAGTAAACAGCTAATACTGCTGTACCTTGCGCAATATTTGATAACATAATCATTGGCCATAAGTTTGTTGATCCAAAATCAGCTACTAATTGTGAATCGATGGCTAATGTGGTGTGGTGCAGCCCGGTAATAACCAACGGCGCATACAAACCACCAAAGACTAAACTGAACAACCAGCTGAAAGATGAAGATAGACCAGCGTTTACAACGTAAGAGATTCCTGAACCAATCTGCCAGCCAATTGGACCTAAAATCATATGTGCAGCCAAAATTGTTGGTAATAATGAAAACAGCGGTACAAAAATCATCGAAACTGCTTCTGGAATGTGTTTTCTAAAGAAGCGTTCCAAGTAAACCAACATGAAACCAGCCAACATTGCTGGAATCACTTGCGCTTGATACCCGATTTTTTCAATGGTGAAAAAACCAAAATCCCACGTCCAATTTTTCGCGATATCAGCAGCACTCGTACCATTTACAGCATAAGCATTTAATAATTGCGGAGAAACTAATGTAATCCCTAAAACAATCCCTAAAATTTGTGTTGTTCCCATTTTACGCGTAATTGACCATGTGATACCCACAGGTAAGAAGTGGAAAATTGCTTCACAAGGCAGCCACAAGAAACCATTAACACCATTCCAAAAAACAGATGATTGTGTAATCGTTTGACCACCCAGCATCTCTAGGGGCACACCTTCTAAAAAGTTACGGAAACCTAGCATCAAACCACCAACGATAATGGCCGGTAATAATGGCGTAAATATTTCTGCCAAAACGCCAATTAAACGTTGTGCAATGTTTTGATTTTGTTTAGCCGCAGCTTTACTAGCCTCTTTTGAAACGCCTTCAATTCCTGATACTGCTGAAAAATCATTGTAAAAATCTGGCACTTCATTACCGATGATAACTTGAAATTGTCCAGCGTTTGTAAATGTGCCTTTGACGCTCGACAAATCTTCAATGGCCGGTACATTTGCTTTACTATCATCATTTAAAACAAAGCGCATCCGTGTAACACAGTGGGTAACTGCAGCGATATTTTCTTTACCGCCTAATTCTTTCAACAATTGCTCAGCATCTTGTTGGAATTTTCCCATTGTTAAAACCCCTTTCATTTTTAAAACTTGTATATATAAGTTCATCAACTAAAGCAATCATACCTTGCATACCATTTTTTTGCAAGCGTTTTATTAACAAAAAACGTAATTTTCTCATTTTAAAAAAATTACTTACCTTATATAAAGCGTGAAATTATCACACTTAAAAATAGCAATTTTTTTCAATTTCAAATTCCACTGTTATTATCATTATATTTTAAATTTACTTTTAACAGTTGAAATCGTTATCAACTTGTCTTATAATCAAGATACATGTATAGACAAGTATCAGAGAGGAGCATTTTATGAAGCTGGCAGAAATAAATACACACAAAAAAAATTGGCAAGTGACTTTACCAACAGAAACACTGACTGTAACAGGAACTGTCAACGAAAAAGCGCAGCAATTAGTCGCTATCCTGACTGACACAGCAATAAATGGTGGAATGATCACAGGAGATGAGGTCATACTAGATCAACCTGATGGCATTTTCGAACTAAGTCAGTGGTTAACAGAAAAACTAAATTTACCTTTTGTTTTAGCAACAGATAATTTTACTAAAGCTGCCGAAGACTTAAAATGGCAAGTGACTTATCACGGCTATCGTCCAGGAAAAGACGAATATTCAGTTGAATCACTTTTAACGGTCGGCAATGGATTTATGGGATTGCGGGGAACCATGCCGGAAATGGAAATTAGCGATGACCACTACCCTGCTACTTATTTAGCCAGCCTATATAACACTGCAGCTTCGATCGTGGCAGATCAGACAATTTATAACGAAGATTTTGTAAATGCGCCCAACTTGCAGAAAATTTACTTGATTGTTGACGATGAAAAAATTGCTTTTGAAAAAGATCAAATCAAAAAATTAACGCGAACATTGCATATGAAAACCGGTCTATTTACCGCTAATGCCATCGTGACCACAAAGTCTGGTAAAGATATTGCCATCAAAGTCAAAAAAATCGCCAACATGGAACATACAGCGCAATACAGCATCCATTATGCTTTTATGCCGCTAAACTTTTCTGGTACTGTCACGGTCGTAACAGAAGCAGATGGCGACGTCTATAACTACAATGTCGCCCGTTACCGCAGTTTAACCAAAGACCATTTGGATATTACGGGACTTCACGCAACAGGCAAAAAAGCCCTCTTAGTGGCTAAAACAAAAGCTTCTGAGATTACAGTCACTCAGTATTCTGAACTTTTCAGTGATACCCTTGATTTAACGCAATTGGAAAATACGCAGACAGATAAAGTGATCCGTCAAAAAATTACCTTTTCTGCTGCCAAAAATACTTGGTACAGCTTGGACAAAACCGTAAGTGTGGCCCAACGCCGTAAAGAAGAGTCCCCTCTTGAAATTGATCTGAATACAATTACGCTACCTGATTTTAAAACCAGTGCAGCGCAATCAGCTATCGCTTGGCAAATTTTGTGGGACAAAGCAGCCATTACAGTCAGCGGGGATTTAATGAGCCAAAAATTATTAAATCTCCACACGTATCACCTGCTCTGTTCCGCGTCACCTAATGGAAATAAAGGCTTAGATGCTTCAATTACCGCACGGGGATTACACGGAGAAGCTTATCGCGGTCATATTTTTTGGGATGAATTATTTATTTTACCGTTTTATATTATTCATTTTCCAAAAACAGCGCGAGAAATTCTGTTATACCGTTACCGTCGGTTAAAAGCAGCTAAAATCGATGCCAAAAAAGCGGGCTATAAAGGGGCCATGTTCCCATGGCAGTCTGGTTTAGAGGGCACTGAACAATCACAAGAACTACACTTAAATCCGATCAGCGGCAAATGGAAAGAAGACCACAGTCGCTTGCAACGCCACGTTTCTTTAGCTATTGCTTATAATATTTGGCAGTACTTTAATAACGCCCAAGACGAAGATTTTATGAAGCAATACGGTTTAGAATTGATGCTAGAAATTGCTCACTTCTGGGAAAGTGCTGCAATTTGGGATGAAAAATTAGAACGCTACTCCATTGATCATGTCATGGGACCTGACGAGTTTCACGAAAGCTATCCCAATTCTGAAAAAGGCGGTCTAAAAAACAACGCCTATACGAATATGATGGTCGTTTGGCTGTTTGAAGAAATTGCACGACTACAAGAAGTTTTGCCAACCGACTTTGCGGCAACTGTCGAAAAATCCGGCATCTCGGCTGAAACATTGCACCGAATGAAAGATATTAAAAATAAATTGGCCTTGGAAATTAACGAAGACGGGATTATTGCCCAATTTGAAGGCTACTTTAATTTAAAGGATTTAGATTGGGATTATTACCAAGAAAAATATGGCAATGTTTACCGCATGGATCGCATTTTAAACGCAGAAGGCCATTCTGCTGACGAATACAAAGTGGCTAAGCAAGCTGACAGTTTGATGATTTTCTATAACTTTCCGCAACAAAAAGTGGATGAAATTTTACAAGACTTAAACTATGACTTGCCAGCTGATTACGTAACGAAGAATCTGGCTTATTATTTAGCACGAACTTCCCATGGTTCCACTTTATCTCGTGTCGTGCACGCACAGCTTGCGGCAATGGTTGATGACCAAGATTTAGCTTGGCAACTGTATAAAGAGGCACTTTATTCTGATTATCGCGATATTCAAGGTGGTACAACTGCCGAAGGAATTCACGCAGGCGTGATGGCGGCCACACTTTATATTCCATTAACTACTTTTGCTGGTTTGGATATTCGTCAAGAAGTCTTGAACTTAACACCAAACTTGCCAAAAGCTTGGGAATCCCTTTCCTATAAATTAAAAATTCGCGGTGTCCACTTTGCTATTGCCTTAACCCACAGAAAAATTATTATTACAGCTGACGAGACAATTACAATTAAAGTTTGCGGCAAACCTGTTACACTAGAGGCAGGCGTGAAAACAGCGGTTTCATATTAAATAATCGTAGCTGTAGGTCATAAAACTAAAAACGGGATTTAGCCTGCAGCTTTTTACAAACAAAAAAAGGAAATGAGGAAAGTTTTTATGAAAAAAGGTTTTATCTTTGATTTGGATGGCGTTATTACAGACACAGCAAAATATCACTTTATTGCTTGGCGCGATTTAGGTGCTGAAATTGGAGTGGGCGTTGATTTAAAATTCAATGAACAGTTAAAAGGAATCAGCCGGATGGACTCTTTGGACCGCATTTTGGCCCACGGTGGCAAAGAAAACGACTTTACAATGGATCAAAAAGAAGCATTAGCCGCTAAGAAAAATACTCATTATGTTGAACTATTGCAATCTTTAACGCCACAAGACCTATTACCAGGTGTCAAAGAATTTTTAGACGCTGCCAATGCCAAACAAATTCCCTGTGCTATTGCTTCTGCTTCCAAGAACGCACCTTTTATTTTAGAAAAATTAGGAGTGAAAGATCAATTTGCCGGTATCGTTGATCCAGCAACTTTACACAAAGGTAAACCTGATCCAGAAATTTTCATTAAAGCAGCTGAACTTTTAAACATTAAACCAGAAGAAGCAGTCGGCTTTGAAGATGCTCAAGCTGGTATTGACGGAATTAAAGCTTGTGGTATGTACGCCGTGGGTGTTTTATCCGGTGAACCTTTACACGGTGCTGACTTGACTTGCCATGAATTAACCGAACTTAACATCGATGAGCTCTTACAAAAATAATGGGTGCCTACCAGCGCTGATAATTTTAGCACTTCATGAAAATATACGCCAAATCAGATAGATTTTGCGAAAGTAAGTTGCTTTTTACACAAATGCTTTTTACAATGAGGACTGGGAGGGGACGTAATGAATAAATTTCGGGAGATTTTTTTAGACTTGGAACAAAAGATTCTAAATGGTGAATATCCCCCACAATCATTGTTACCAAGTGAAAATCAACTGATTAAGGTATACAATGTCTCACGGGAAACTGTCCGCAAAGCATTAAATTTATTAAAAGATGCTGGTTATATTCAAAAAAAACAAGGGAAAGGTTCAATCGTCTTAGACATTAACCGCTTTGACTTTCCTATTTCTGGTCTAACCAGTTTTAAAGAGCTACAAGAAGCGCAACACATTCCAAATGAAACCAAAGTTGTGGAACTAAAAAAAGTTGCCGTCTCTCCTAGCCTTAGTCAAAAAACTGACTGGCCAGTCGCAAGCGAAGCTTGGAAGCTCGTGCGACAAAGAAAAATCGACGGTGAAGTTGCGATTTTGGACCGAGACTATTTAGCCATGACTATTATTCCAGAACTACCAGTTAAAAAAGCCGAAGACTCGCTTTATGGTTATTTAGAAAATGACTTGGGGCTTGTAATCGCCTATGCACAAAAGGAGATTACCGTAGAACCTGTCGACAAAGAAATCCGCGAACTGATGGAATTATCCATGGAAGAACAGCATGCGGTCTTTGTTCGCAGCTTAGTATTTTTGGAAGATACCCGTTGCTTTGAGTACACTGAATCCATCCACAAACTAGATAAATTTCGCTTCTTGGAATTCGCCCGGCGCCGAAAAGCTTAGTGAAAAATTTTATTCCTTGCAGTTTAAAAATAGGCTGCTATAAAAGTTAGAATGACTTTTATAGCAGCCTATTTTTTACGTTTTTCCTACTCTTCCAAAATTACTTCTTCTACCAGTGTTGGCCCTTTGTTTTTACCGCGGCCAATTAGCCGCAGGAGTTGGGCTGAAGCCAAATAAAAACTGCTCCCTTTCAGATAAGCAAAATAACAGCCTTCCCAGCGGGTCACGTATTTTTGTTTGCCACTGAAATTATCTTGGAAGTTATAAATTGCATTGCCATAATTGTAAATGATGTTCATAATCCGTTCTTCAAAAAAAGCAAACGGACCTTCTCCCACCTTAGCCAGTGGCGCCATGCCCAAATCGACTTTTTTAAAGCCTGCTTTTTTCCAACTATCTAACATCCCTAAGACTAAAAAATTAGCTAATTCTTTGGGAGCATCTGATTTAATCCGTAATAAGTCATAAGAAACCCACTCAGTCGAAATAGCCTGCTCTGTGATAAAGCCCACCAGTTGATTTTCATTGTTGCGCACAACTGCAACGGGACTGTTTAGAATGTAGCTTTCATCAAAACGACCATTGCCAAAATATTTTTCTCCTTTACCATCTAACCAGTCTTGCGAAACAGCAGCTAATTGTGGCAAAAGCTCAGCCGGCAGTGTTTCATATTTTTTAAACGTATAACCTTGCACACTTAATTTGCGATAAACTTCTTGTTGCAAATAGTCTTCTTGGTGGTCTAGATAGGCGGTACCGGTCTCACCAATTTTGGCAAATTGGAAACCCAAATCGTGTAACTGGACGACATATTTTTCACTGATTTTGTAAAACGCCAGTTGATAGCCCAGTTTATCGGCTGCTTTCATAAAAGAAAGCGTTGCTGTCTGCCAGAGTGTTTCATCTCCTATTGGATTTCCTAAAACAAAGCAGCGATTGCTTTTTATCTGATAGCCAAAAACAACGCGATCTTGACCATTGACTTGATAGTAATAATAACGATAACCTGCTAATTCTAGGCGGTGACTAGATTTGGTTCCACCGTAGCGGGTCAGTAGTTTTTCAAAACGCCTCCGGTCAAAATTCTCACCCAAATGCGCAGGACCACGACTTAAATACTGTTGCAAAGACAACAACGTCAAAGCGCCAACCGCTAAGCCGACCATGCCAGAGATCCATACATCGTCAGAAGGAAATAAAACAAACTGTCCACCCATTAAGTTGGTATTCCACCACTGGCCGCTGTGGAACCCGGCAATTGCGTAAGCAATTAATAACGTTCCAAATAAAGCGACATCAAAAATAATCGCACCCCAAGAATAGACAAATTTTTCCCGGTAAAATTCTTTACGAGATAACCATACTGCCAGTAAAATCAAACAATAAACAATGATTAGGCGTAGTGACTGGGTCCGAGAAATCGTATTTACAATCCCAAAAACTAAGACAAATAAAGTTGGAACATAGGCTTTTTTCACTTTGCCGTATAGACCACGAGCGAGCCCTAATAAGACAAAACCAATTAGTAAATTCAAGGTTTGGTCTAAAAAGTTAAATGAAAATGGCAATAAAAACTCAAAAATTTGGCTAAGATTTGATAAATTGGTCACCGTCGAAAGCAGTACCATCATAATACCGGCAAAATATACTGCCACTACGACAATTAAATGAGCAATTCGCTGTAAAATAAGGCGTGGTAAGTTATCAAAAAAGCGATTGAATTTCACCCCTGTTTGGGAAATAAATAAAATCAGACCACTTAAAAAGGGAATCAAATAATAAAAAAGACGGTAATACAATAACCAGACTACCGTTTGATTTTGAGATAAGCCCACTTGCCCCATTCCTAGAATCATCAAGACATCAAAGGTTCCCATGCCCCCTGGAACCATCGTCAGCATCCCGATTAATGTAGCAATTAAAAACATCGGATAAACTTGTTCAAAGGAAACCTGTAACTGCATAAGATAACCTATTCCTAAAAAGACCGCCAAAGCTCCTCCCCACTGACAAAAAGAAGTGATTGCCAGTTGAATCACCCGATTAGGAAAAAGATCTGCAAACAGTTTTTTACGTCGCAAATACGTTAATGTGAATAGTGCCGGTGCATATAAACTGCCGCCTACCAGCCAAATCCAATAATGACGGAAGTGACTGGCATTGTGGAGGAGGAAAATGTCGATTAATAACCACAACGCCCAAAGGGATAAACCGCTAAACATAAAGAAGGCGACTTTTGAAACAGTTGCTAAAACTTTTTTACGATCAAAACCTTTCCCGTAAAAATTACTCCGCAGACTGGCCCCAACAATCCCCCCAAAACCTGCTAAATTATTGATAGTATTGGTGGTCCACGCTGCAATAAACCAACTGCCGCGAGGCATCTTCTCTCTGCCTGATTTTTCTAATACAGAAATTGTTACCCAGTCATAACCAAGCATCGGCAAAACGCCGATAAAGCCCATCAATGCCATTAAAATCAGTGTACTAGTATCTTGCTTGCCCATTGTTTGGGCCACTTGTGCCCAACTCATGCCGTGGGCAATATTGGCCACTTGATTGGCAACGAAAATTAAAATCGAGCCAAAGAAAATCAGGCGTAACAAGAGACTGTGGTTTTTTATTACACCCACGAATCCCTTTAGTTTCTCTTTCATGAAGTTTTCTCCTATCTCAAGTGCTAAACACACTTTTATTGCTATCATTTGCTTGTTGTCACTAAAATGAACGCTGTTTTATTCCCAATGTTTTCAACTTCTGATTTTAACTTATGTAGTTAGTTTTATGGTAGCCTAAATGGCGTTTTTTTACCAACTATGTTACTACATTTAGAAAATAAGAATACTTGCGGCAAAAAAGACGTGAATTCCCGCGAAATCGACTATCTTTTCTTTTCGTAAGCAAGTAAACTATTAGAGAAACGTCATACAAATTTTATTTTCAGGAGGGCATTATGACCAAGTCTCGCTTAGAAAAAATGAAAGAAAAACAAGCCGCACAAAAACGTCACCTTATCTTAGTGATGAGTCTGCTTTTTCTAGCACTTGTTGGCTGCATCTTTTTAAAAGCGTTTACAGGAAAATCCGCAGCCAAAAATAGCCAGGAAACAGCACAAGTAAAACAAGCTGTACATAGTAAACAAAAGACTCCAAAGCAAAACAAAACAAAACCTGATACTACAATCAAAAAAGCTGTGATTACAGCCAGTGGTGATATGCTATACCATGATATCTTGTACCGCAGTGCTTATGATGGCAATAAGTATGATCTGGCTAATGATTACGCGCAAATTTCACCATTACTGAAAAAAGCAGATCTTTCCTTGGGAGATTTCGAAGGGACAATCAACCCAAAGCGCGAACTAACTGGCTATCCCATTTTCAATGCACCACAAGCAGTAGCCGACAGCATAAAAAAAGCGGGCTTTGATGTTGTCGACTTGGCCCACAATCATATCTTAGACACCGGCTTAGAAGGCTTACATTCAACTGTTGCTGCTTTTCAAAAAAATGGGATGGAAACAATCGGAGTAAAAACCAAGACAACCAAAGATATTCTAGTCAAAGAAATAAACGGGATTAAAATTGCTTTATTGGCTTATGCCTATGGCTTTAATGGCATCGAAGCCAGTTTAACCAAAGAAGAATATGACAGTCATTTAAAAGATTTAAATATGGAAAAAGTCGCGGCCGATTTGAAAAAAGCAGAAAAAATTGCCGATATTACGATCGTCATGCCCCAAGACGGCGTGGAATACGCTTTAGAACCAACTGAAGAACAACGAGCAAAATACCGCCAAATGGTCGATTTAGGGGCAGATATTATCTTTGGTGGGCATCCCCACGTTGCAGAACCGACAGAGACAATAAAAAAAGATGGCGATAAAAAATTCATTATTTATTCCATGGGTAACTTGATTTCAGACCAACGCTACGAATCCTTACAAAATTACTGGACCGAACGAGGCGTAGTCATGGAAGTCGCTATCAAAAAAGAAAAAGATAAAACTGTCATTGAAAAAGTCACAGCTCACCCAACTTGGGTAGACAAAGAACCCATTGCCGGCCGTACCTATCAGCATCCCGAGTACGGTACCGTCCAATCCCAAGACTACCAAGTCTTTTTAGCCGAAAATTATCTGCCCGGAGGCAAATACGCCCATACCGTCTCCCAAACAAAACGCCAACGAATCGAAACCGCCTACCACGAAATGAATGAACTATTAAAAATCAACTGGGAATAATAAAAGCTAGACAAACTTGGGGAGCCGGCAAAAAATAAGAGCAGGATTTTTGAAAATTGTTCCTCAAATTTTTGAAAATTTTGCCTTATTTCTTAGCAGGCTAGTTTGAATAGCTAGACAATAATAAAAGCTAGACAAACTTGGGCAGCTTTTGAGTAATAAGACGGGATCTTGATAAATTGCTCCTCAAATTTCTCAAGATTTTGCCTTATTGCCGATAAAGCTAGTTTGAATAGCTAGACAACTATAAAAGCTAGACAAACTTGGGCAGCTTTATTGGCTTATTTCTGAAAAGTTAGTACATTATTTTAAGTCAGACATAAAGCTTTTTACAAACAAGACACAGAAATAATTTAATAATCTCGCTTAAGTTTATACGCGATACTCACTTGATATGTACGCAATAGTTTCGATTGTTTTATTTATATTTCTTCCTTTCCCCCTAACTCAAAAACACCCCGCTGACTAAATTCAGCGGGGTGTTTGATTTCAAAATTATTTGGCGTAGTCTGTGGCGCGGGTTTCCCGAATCACAGTTACTTTGATATGGCCTGGATAGTCCAGTTCGTCTTCAATTTTTTTGCGGATGTCTCGCACTAAGCGAACCGCTTCTAAGTCTGAGATTTCTTCTGGTTTAACCATTACCCGTACTTCGCGACCGGCTTGGACAGCGAAGCTTGATTCTACACCAGAAAAACTATTGGAGATATTCTCTAAGTTTTCCAACCGTTTGATGTAGTTTTCTAATGATTCACTGCGGGCACCTGGGCGAGCAGCAGATAGTGCATCTGCGGCCGCAACTAAGACGGAGATAACTGACGTTGCTTCTGTATCGCCATGGTGTGATGCAATGGCGTTAATCACAACTGGGTTTTCTTTGTACTTAGCGGCTAATTCCGCACCGATTTCCACGTGAGAGCCTTCGATTTCATGATCTAGCGCTTTACCGATATCGTGAAGGAGACCTGCTCGTTTAGCAAGTTGTACATCTTCACCTAGTTCAGCGGCTAAGATACCAGATAACTTGGCAACTTCAATGGAGTGGTTCAAGACATTTTGACCATAACTTGTACGGAAATGTAAGCGTCCTAAGATCTTAATTAAATCAGGATGCAAGGTGTGGGCGCCAACTTCAAATGCGGCTTCTTCCCCGTATTCACGGATGCGTTCATCCATTTCTTTACGAGATTTCTCCACCATTTCTTCAATACGAGCTGGATGGATACGACCATCTTGGATTAGTTTTTCCAATGTCATGCGGGCAATTTCCCGTCTGATTGGATCAAACCCTGACAATACCACTGCTTCTGGTGTGTCATCGATAATCAAATCAATCCCTGTCAAAGTCTCTAAGGTACGAATATTGCGGCCTTCACGACCGATGATTCGTCCTTTCATTTCATCGTTTGGCAATGAAACAACAGAGACTGTCATCTCGGAAACTTGATCTGCAGCACAGCGTTGGATGGCTAGGGACAATAAGTTCTTGGCTTTTCTGTCCGCTTCTTCCTTGGCTCTTTGCTCAGACTCTTTCACCATTAAGGTCAGTTCATGATTCAACTCTTCTTCTGTTGATTTCATGATGATCTCTTTGGCTTCATCACGGGACAAAGCAGCGATTTTTTCAAGCTCTTGCTGTTGTCCTTCGATTAATTTTTCGACTTCATTTTCTCGCTCGTCAATTAATTGCTGTTTCGCACTAAGTTTTGTTTCTTTTTCTTCCAGTGAGTTTTCGCGTTTTTCAATTGAGTCGTCTTTGCGATCAAGCAGCTGCTCTCTTTGGAGCAAGCGATTTTCTTGGGTTTTTAATTCAAGTTTGCTTTCCTTCAACTCACTTTCAATTTCTGCACGATACTTCTGATTTTCTTCCTTAGCTTCTAACAAGGCTTCTTTTTTTAGAGTTTCCGCTTCTTTTTGCGCACTGGTCAAAATCCCTTGAGCAGAACTTTGCGCCCCTGCGATCTCTTTTTCGTGACGAGATTTAGCAACGAATAGCCCTAATAAAACACCGACAATTAAACCGATGATAGCGAGGAGAATATACATTAAAGTCAATAGATCCACCTCCGTACTATCTTATTCAATTATTGTTCGTAGTTTTTTGATAAACTTTAATCTGAAATTATCAATATGCCTACATGCATATGTGTTTTAGACACAACTTTATTCTAATGTTTGTCGTAAGGGCTGTCAACTTATAAAAGTTAAAAGTACTTCTTATAAAGGAGCGTTATTTTTCTTCTAATTTTATTGAAAAAATTGCAGGGAAGTAACAAATTTATTTCGTTTTTTTATTTGTAAAACTCACCTGAGCAAAGCGGATAAAAATGAGGGGTCTTCACCAAAATAAGCGTGAAATTTTCAGAAACTATCAAGAGTTGGCTGTAACTTTTGGAAAAATTTCAGTCTATTTAGTAGTGCTTTTTTATCGCTAGTATAAAAAGTCCTGCCAACCAATAGGTTACCCGCATTTTTAATAGGTTGTGTTTGTATCCTAGGTGCCATAGTTTCAAGATACTCGCGCTTTTTATTTTTGCCAGTGCTCAAAAAGTGTGTGATAGTGCGCTTTAGTCCGAGTTAGCTGACTGACTTTTTCATTTAAGGCTGCTTGTAAGTAAAAGACGGCATCAATTACCTCAGCTACCGTCTGAGCATTGGGATCATCGGCCCAAATCGCCAAGGCGACAGCGGGTGTTTGGGCTAAATATTTTGCGGCAACAAGTTGATCGTTGGCAAATAAGTCCAATGTAAAGCCTTGTTGGATTTTTTCATAGGTCGGATAGCTGTATCCTGCCATCTCCCCTAAAACATAATAAAAATAATTATCATTATGGTTCACAACTTGATATCCCGCTTCAAAAAATGTCTCCACTGGCGCCATATTTTTATTCCAACGGGTCCAATAGGAAATCTGACAATTTTTAGAAAGGGTCAATTGTTCTTGCCGATTCAAGCGATAAAAACCATCATTCCAAACGCGAACGACAAAGCCTAAGTCACTGATTTTTGCGACTAAATTATTCACATAGTCAGTAAAGATCTCAATTCCGCTCGCCTTTGGACCAAACTTTTCTAAGGCAGCTTTTTGCAAGGTCGGATATACTTCCACTTGGTCAAAATCAATGAATTCATCCGCGCCAATATGAAAATACTGACTTTTTTTAAAAAGTGTCGCGTATTCTTGATAAATTTCAAAGACGAAATCTACCGCAGCCGGATTTAAAATATCAAGCGCCCGCACATCCGCCACTAGTTTTCCTGCTACGGATTTTTTTAACCGCCAATCCGGATAAGTTTCTAACACCCGCTCTAAGTGTCCAGGACTGTCAATATCTGGAATTACTTCAATATAAAAGTTTTGACAATACGCAATCAGCTCTTTTACTTCTGCTTGGGTTAAGTGTTGTTTTGAAACAATTTCCGGATGTTTTTTTGACTCGATCCGAAAGCCTTCATTTTCTGAAAAATGCAATTGTAAGTGTGTAAAATTAAACAAAGCCATGCTGCGTACCAGACGCTTTAATTCTTTTAAGGGATAGAACTTGCGGCCAATATCAATCATTAAACAGCGTTCTTTCATTTGTGGTAACTGTATACGCCACTCTTCGTTAAAAAGTTCATGTAAAACCAACTGAACTGCGCCATAAAACAGTCCCGCCTCGTTTTTTGCTAAAAGTTGGGAATGTTCATTTTCCTCATAAGTAAACTCCTGCATTAAAGAAGGCACTAATACCAGTTCAATTTTACGTGTAGTTTCTGATGAAAATTCATAGCCGCATGCTTTGAATAATTGCGCTACTTGTTCTGCGACTTGTGCTGCTTTAGGTGTGGCTGTTTGAAAGCCAATTAAAATTTCGGTCATTTTATTAACTCCTTTTTTTCAAAACAAAATACCCGTAGCTTAAGCTGACGTATTCCAACTGCCGACAAGGCTGCATTTGGGATTAGGCATGCTAAGCTCGGGTATCTTTATTTACTTGCCGTAAAGTCTACTTTTTTAAAATTCTACTGTGCGAATTTCGTAAGGTTGTAATGTATCTTCATAGTCTTTTAAAGGTTCTTCTAATAGATTTAAAGTCTTAATTGGCGCCTGGTCGTCTTTTTTCAGTACCAAAGCATCTTTGTCGCCACTTAAGTTATACCCTCTTAGAATTAACGCCTGGTCGTCTTTACGACGTTTTAAGGCAGTTGGTTCAAATTTTTCACCCGTAATTTTTACAAAAACATCTTGTGGGGCCAGTTTGCCGTGGTGGATATCTGTTTGCTTCACGCTCAGTGGGACTTGCGCGCTGTGGGCACGTTTGTAGCTGTCAAAACGCGTTTCTTTTTCACCGTGAAGTTCAATGCCGTAATTAAACGTATGCTCGCCCAGACACTGTGCTTCTGGTGTTGGGAAGTAGCCCCAGTCCCCTAATTCGCCGACACAACGTAATAGAGTTAACGCAATGGTATCATTGACGATTTCATATTCGTTTAAACCATAGTTAGATACCGTTAATCCAAAGTCTTCCGCATGCAAATTGACAAATGCGTGTTGATGCTGGGGATTCGTTGGATTTTCCCAGTGTTTGGAAACTTGGTTTGGCCGGATCACGGTTTCATAAATACTGTCTGCTTCATGCGTGGCCACATCTAAAGTTGTTGGAAATAACGCCCGTAAGCGATGGTCTTTGGCTTGGTTATTGACTGTTGTCGCAAATTCCACCATTTTACTATTTTTATTTAAAGTGATCTCCGTTACGATTGGATAAGCAATTGTTTCTTTACTGCGACTTGCGTCACGGAAGCGGAAGTCCACGACTTTCTTTTGTTCCAAATCCAGTAGATCTTCAGCGGACTTCGGAATTTCCATTTCATGAGTTAAGCGTACTTTAGCCACTAAGCCATTGTCTTCTAACACTTCAACTTGATGAGGAAAGAACGTTGATAAGATCGCGTGATCACCTTTAGGTTGTTTAAAGATATATTCATTGGCAATATCTCCCACATCTTCAAAAACAAGCAAATTGTTTAATGTTTTCCCGGTTTCCTTGTTGGTGACACTTAAGCTACCATCTGATGTTATTTCAGCTTTAATAAAATCATTTTCCAAAATGCGGCCATGCTTAGCGACTAAAGAATTCGGAAGCTCTTTTGCCTCTCCTACCACTAAAGCAAAGCTATCCCAGGCATAACCTGCCATTGCGGCAACGTCGATTGTTACGGTTACGTATTTTTCCATGTAAGGAATACGGAAACGATCCTTTGGTAAGTCGTAATCAAAACGAATTTGTTCTTCACTAATTACTGCTGGCACCACTTTGCCATTTTGATCGATAACATAATAACTTTGCGCAGCTTCTGCGGCTAGCTTGTCATAACCATCAGAAGGATAAAGCTCGGCAAAAGTTACCCGTTTTACTTCAATATCAACTTGGGCGACACCACTTTTTTTAGTGCCGGCTGTATTGAAGATGACAAATGGAAAACTATCTGCTGGAAATTTTGACGTGTCAATAGCCGCTGTTAGCTGCGCGCACGCTTCATCAGCCAAGTACTTGCCGACTTCATTGGCTTTTTCAAAACGCGGCATCATTTCCCGATGGACTTCATCGACAGAACAGCCGCAAATGCTGTCATGGGGATGATTTTGCATCAATGTTTTCCAAGCGTAATCCAATTCATCAAAAGGATATTCGCCAGAAACTTCATACGCCATCGCCGCCAGTGGTTCGGTTATATTTTCTAATTGGCGACTAACGCGCGTATTCCACTGTTTTAAATATACGCGCGCCGAAGCTGTATTAGCTAAGGTAAACCAGCCGTCTGTTTCTTGTGAGGTCAATTCGCCATTTACATCACCTAAATCTGCTGGCAAGTCATTTTGAACCGCAGCTAAATAATCAGTAAAGTTAGAATGAACAAACTCATAATCTGGGTATAGTTCGTTGGCTAATTTTATTGCTTTGGCAACATCTTTTTGAACAGGTTGATGGTCAACGCCGTTCATCATTAACAAATGATTGGTGGAGGCAAATTTTTCAGCATCCGCTAATTTTTGATCCCAAAAAGCGCGGGCTGCTTTTTCTTCAGCGGGAATTTCATTACCGTTTGAATACCAGTTAGCAAATAACAAGCCAAAAATATCCGTGCCATCTGGGCCAATCCAATTCATTTCAGAATATTGCGAAGTGTAATTGTCATCGGCTAAAACTTGATTGTCAAAGCCAATTGGTTTCACACCGCGACCAAAAGCCGCTGCTTGTAAATTGGCTTGCTTCATCATTTGTGGGGTTTGTCCCATATTGCCAAAAGTATCTGGGAAGTAGCCCAACATCACCGGTGTGCCCCATTTTTTACTGTCTTCCATGCCAATCAGCATATTGCGCACATTTGACTCTGAACTAGTTAAAAAGTCATCTTGTAAAATATAAAAAGGTCCAATTCGTAGTTTGCCAGCGTCAATCGCCTTTTGAATGGCTTCACGTTTTTCCGGACGAACTTGAAGATAGTCATCTAAAATAATCGTTTGGCCGTCCAAGTGGAAGCTGTTAAAATCTGGATCTTTTTCAAACAATTCCAATAAGTCATCCATCAAAGTAACAAGGCGCATATGGTGTTGTTCATAGGCCATGTACCATTCGCGATCCCAATGACTGTGGGAAATAATATATACTTTTTTCTTCATGTTTGTCGTCTCCTAAATAAATCTTGTGGCAACCGATACATTATAGCTTGCCCCAAGCTGTTATTATTTTTTCACTTGAATATCAAAGTAGTCCATAACCAACTCACAAAACATCATGTTAGCCCAAGAAAACCACTCTCTTGTATATTGGTTGGGATCATCCACATCAAACCCTTCGTGCATTAAATGCGTTCCCGCGTCTGTTGCCACCAATTGATTTAAAATGCGCTCTTTTTCTTTTTTATCAGCCGTTGTCATCCCTTCCATTGCCATCGCAATCGGCCAAACATAATTTTCTGGTGTGTGGGAAGAGCCGATACCTTTAGCAAATTTACCTTCGTAAAAATAAGGATTTTCTTTGCTTAATAAGGTTTTGCGGGTTGCCAAATATTGGGTGTCATCCATCTTGCCATAGCCTAGATAAGGCGCTGAAATTAAGTTAGGCACATTGCTGTCATCTTGAATTGTCCCATTGCCTTTGCCGTCAACTTCATAGGCAAAAATCGTTTCTCCTGCCTTATTAGTTGTACGCCCGTGTTCTTTAATACCTGCTTCGATTTCGACTTTCAATCGGTGAGCGCTTGCTACAATCTCTTCATCTTTTAAAACGTTACTAAAAATCTCTTCTAAATAACCTAAAATAACGACGGCAAACATGTTGGACGGTACCAAGTAGCCATATTTACATGCATCGTCACTTGGGCGAAAACCAGACCAGGTCATCCCAGTTGGCACAACTTCTGCCCCTTTACCCTCACGGACTAACGTATCTTCCAAGCGATCGGTATCCCGGACAAAAGTATAAGGTGATGCGCTATGGTTTTGCTCGGTAGTAAAGACGGTCAAAATCTTTTTAACCCCTGTAATGAAATCTTCGTTAAATTGATCAGCTCTCCCAGTGTTTTTATAAAGCAAGTAAGCCAATTGGACTGGATAGCATAAGGAATCGATTTCATATTTTCGCTCCCAAATCCACGGGTTCATTTCTGTGTGGTCACTTTGATGACCGGCACCATTTGCTTCTTCGTTAAAAGCATTGGCATAAGGATCGATATTAATATAGTAAAATTGTTTTTTGACTAAGCCAGAAATCATCGCCGCTAAATCTTCGTCTTCTTTGGCAACGACAAGATACGGGCGTACTTGGGCGGTTGAATCCCGCAACCACATGGCTGGAATATCACCTGTTAATAGAAAAGTCGTGCCGTCTTCGTGACGTTTTACTGTTGTTAATAAAGTATTGGCAAAAGCTGCGTTAAAGTTTTCTGCCCAGTCGGCATGTTCACTCCCGCATTTTGCTGTAATATCATCCATAAATTGTTGTACTGATTTTGGTATATCTTTATAAGTCATTTCCCTCGTCGCCTCCGCTAAATGATATATCTTTAATTCTTGTTTGATTATATAGCACTTTAACCTAGATGTCTACGCTTTCAAAAAAGTTTTTTTATTTATTTACAGCAGCAAAATATGTGATAAACTACTGTATATGATATACCAATTGAAGGAGAAAAAAATGGAACCTTTATATTTAAAAATATTACGGGACTTACAAGCCGATATTACCAGTGGTTTATTAGCTGCCGGCGATCAATTACCCACTGAAAAAGAACTTTCTGAAAAATACAGCGTTAGCCGCATCACTTCAAAGCGGGCACTAAATGAATTGGAACAAAAAGGCTTGATTGAACGTACTCGTGGCAAGGGTAGTTTTGTAACGGGGAAATTAAAAACTACGGCTGCGACAAATCGCGTATTGATTTTATTGCCTTTTACCGACGATGTCGCCATTGGAAACCTATCTGGCAGTGTTTTACCTGTGATGCAACATGCACAGCATGAATTGATGATTGCCACTTATGACTTTTTAAATACTCACACTCCCCAAGATATTAAAGCCGAGTTTGATGGGTTGATTTATTACACCGAAGCTGAAAATCAACATTTGGATCTATTGTTTGAATTATCTTTTGCGGACTTTCCCATCGTACTTTTAGATAAAGAGGTGCCTGATCTAAGTTTGCCTTCTTTTTTATCTGATAACTTAGCCGGGGGCAAAAAAGCCTGTGATTATCTTGTCAAAGCCGGGCACAAACGCATTGCGTATTTATTTGGCGACCGTCATCATCCCCAATCGACGCGCCAACGTTATTTAGGCTATATCCAAAGTTTGATGGAACATCAAATTGATTTTCATACTTCTTTTGAAGAAGATACAACCAGCGAAGACCACTTATTACGCTATGTGAAGCAAAATCAAATTACTGCTTTTGTTTGCGAAAATGATATCACCGCCATTCAAGCCATGCGAACATTGCGCCAGGCTGGTCTAGCCATCCCACAAGATATTTCCGTTGTGGGCTTTGATAATATTCAAGCAGCAGCACTCGTTGATCCACCCCTCACCACCATTTCGCAAAACTTTAAAGCCATCGGTGAAACTGCCGGTGAAGCTTTATTAAGTTGGATAAAAACTGGTCAAAAACCAAACAGTCAAAAAATTCCCGTCACTTTATTTGTGCGGGAATCAACAAAGGAGATTAAATCATGATTGAAACAATCGACACACGCCACGGTACTGCAAATCAACACAGCTTTTCAAATGGAAACTGCCTGCCTTATACCGGCGTACCTTTTGGGATGAACTATTTTGCAGCCCAAACAAATGACGCCCATGGCAGCTGGTGGTTCCACCCTGAAGATCACACCTTCCAAGGTTATCGCATTACGCATCAACCAAGTCCGTGGATGGGAGATTTCTCCCACGTTCTTTTTACGCCAATTAGTGGTGAATTATCTGATATTTCGTTATTCCATGCGCAAAGCTCTTATCGGCCTAAAGAAGCTATTTTCCGCCCTTATGAACTTTCAATTCGGCAATTACGTTACAACATCTCCTCCACTGTAATTCCCAGCATGTATGGCGGTATTCTGGCAGTAAACTATGAAAAAGACCAAAATGGCTTAATGTTAACATTGCCTGGCGCAAAAGAGATCACCCAGATTAGCGACCATGAATTACACGTCAGTGTCGTGAATTTTTCTGGTGCAGAAGACGATGACTTCACGTTTTATCTGTCTTTGCATTTTGAAAACCCAATTCACAATCTGAAACAAGTAGATGGGGAAAAAACTTTTGTATTGTTAGATTTTGGTAACGTGAAAAAGCAAACGCTTCATTTAGGCACCTCGTTTATCAGCTTTTCCCAAGCCGACTTAAATCGCACCCGGGAACAAGCTATGAGCGTAGCTGATTTTCGTAGCGCCAGTCAAAGTGCTTGGGAAGACTATTTTGACCGCGTTCAAGTAGAACATACAAATTCTGAACATACGAAAACTTTTTATCACAATTTGTATCGTATTTTCTTATTCCCACAAACTTTTTATGAACTAAATGAAAATGGCGAAAAAATTCATTACGATACGTATAATAAAGCCGTAAAACCAGGAATTTTATACACCAACAACGGATTTTGGGACACATATAAAACGGTCTATCCATTTTATTCTCTTGTTGCCAAGGAAAAATACGAAGAGATGCTGGAAGGCTTTTTAACGAGTTATGAAGAAACCGGCTTTTTACCAAAATGGTTATCACCAGACGAGCGGGGCTTAATGCCGGGCACCTTAATTGACGCTGTCGTAGCCGACGCTGCTGTCAAAGGTATCCGCAAAGATTTAATGCCGCGTCTTTTAGAAGCTATGAAAAAAGGCGCTACTGTTCAAAGTGACAAATCAAATTATGGTCGCCAAGGAACATTAGATTATCTCAAATACGGCTATGTCCCAAGCAACTATCACGAATCCGTCAACCATACATTAGACTATGCCTATAGCGATTTTTGCATCAGCCAAGTGGCCAAAACTCTAGGCGATGACAAAACAGCGACATATTATAGCCAGCAAGCGTTAAATTACCAAAATATTTTTGATGAAAAAACTGGCTTTATGCGGGCAAAAGATACTAACGGTGATTTCCGCGCAGATTTTTCTTCGATTCGTTGGGGCAAAGACTATGCCGAAGGGAGCACCTGGCAAAGTAGTTTTGCTGTCTACCAAGATTTCCAAGGATTGATTAACCAAATGGGTGGCAGAAAAGCCTTTATGGAAAAATTAATTGAACTTTGCAACCAAGCACCCGATTTTGATGTCAAAGGCTATGGTTTTGAAATTCATGAGATGAGTGAAATGGCCGCCATTGAGTTTGGCCAATTGGCGATTTCCAATCAACCTAGTTTCCATTATCCGTACCTCTTTAGCTATCTTGGCAAACCAGAAATGGCGCAGCCGTTAATTAAGAGCTTGCTGACAGAATGCTTTACTGCAGCTGTTGATGGTTACCCTGGTGACGAGGATAACGGCAGCATGGCGGGTTGGTATATCTTTAACTCCTTAGGCTTTTATCCTGTTAGTCCGGGAACTGGCGAATACGTCATTGGTATGCCACTGGTGAAAAAAGCTACTTTGAAATTATCCAGTGGGAACACCCTGACAATTAACGCTACACCAAATCATCCGCAACAGCTATTTGTCCAAGAGACAACACGAAATCAAAATCTACAAGAAAAATTATTCTTCACCCATGAGGAATTAGCAGCCGGCGGAAATATCGACTTTAAGCTGGGAATTGTTCCAAATCCAAAAGAACATACCCCAGACAAACTGCCTTTTTCCTTAAGTGCTGCTAAATAGTTTAGCTTTTCTATTATTGGTAATAAGAGGTTGGCATTAAAATAAGATCACCTGCTACTTTATTTCCAACTTAAAAAATCGCAAAAAGCCGTCTTTTGAAATTGCACCAAAACTAGTGTATTTCAAAATTGGACGGCTTTTTGCGACCTGTTGTAAGCAGATGCTGACATAAGATTAAAGTTGCTTGTTTTTATAAATATAGACAATACTCCAAAATAAAGGGAGCTATTATTGAACTCTTTTTTCATATAGAAAAAAGACAAATGCGCAAGACGCTATGGACAAAACGGCGAACTATTTTGCAACCTTATGTATGAAATTTTGACTTTTACTTTAATCCGTCAGCACAAATGACACGCTAAAATAAAAGTCCGTTTATTTTTATTTCCGCTAAAAAAATGAATCAGCTTTATTTGCATTCCCCTTTTGCATTGCTGATTTAAAACCCTACTTTTTCATTTTTAATTAGAACACTTCGACTTCCCATGGTGAATTAGGATACATCGCGGTCACTCCTCTTTTAAGCTACAATTCATTTCGCTTTTTCTTACTGCTCTAGTATAATCACTTTTTTCGGGCTATAATATCTTTGTACAAAAATGCGTCACAGGAGAGTAGATATGGACCAAGCACACTTAATCAAAAAATTACGCACCGAAAGAGGCTATACGCAAAAGCAACTTTGCGAAGGAATTAGTTCCCGCACGACGCTTTCTTCCTTTGAAAATCGCGGAACTGAGCTTTCAAGTGGCATTTTATTTCAATATTTAGACCGGATGAATTTGCGGGTCGAGGAATACCAGCTGCTTTTAGAGGAACAGGAAATTTCTGCTAAAAGGCGATTGGCCGATCAATTTGTCAAAGAATACTATACCGGCGCTTTCACTCCCAGCTTACAAGCAGAGATTTGGCAAGCTTATTTAGAAAGTCACGATTTCTATTTTTATATTTTGTGGTTTGAAACAAAAACGATTTTAGCTTATAAAAATAATCACTTTGACGCTAAAAAATATGAAGCAGAAATTACTAAAATTTGTGACTATTTATTTAAAGTGGAAGTTTGGCAACACTTTGAGCTGACGACGTTTATGAATTTAATGTTCGCTTTTTCAGATGAAATGATTTTAGCTCTTTTTGACAGCTCCAAAGAAACCTTGACTAAAAATGCCACCAACCCTTACTACACTTCCCTGATGACGACTTTTTTTATTAATGGCATTATCCTTGGTTTCCAACGAAAAAATGATCATATTTTAGTACAATTTTTATCTGGCTTACAGGCTGTCGCAAAAAAACCAAAATACATGTACGCCAAAATGATGGCCACTTATTTTGAAAAACTACTGCAAGCCCGCAATGCAAAAAAAGCGGCAACAGTCGATTTTACTGAATTTTACGCTGGACTAAACGTATTTGGCATGAGTGAAAAAGCCCAAGAATTACAAGAATTTTATGAAGAAATCATCGGAGAAAACAGCTAAAAAAAAGGCCAATCAAGTCATTAAATGTACTTGATTGGCCTTTTTTTAGCCTTGTAAAACTTCAAAATTGGCAGCTGCACCAATTAAATTGGCATCATTTTTAAATTCGCAAGCAACAACTTCTGGCATGATACTTTCAACGCCTTCTGATTTTAGTAAATCAAAAATACGCCCTTTAATATTTTCAATCACGTCTGATCTAACCGAGATACCGCCGCCAATGATAATAATTTCCGGATCAATAGAAACTTGCATGTCATATAAAGAAAGAGCCAATGCATCATACATTTGGGCTAGATAGTTTTGCGCCATTTCATCCCCATTATCTGCTAATTCAAACAACATGCGACCATCTACCTGACGACCTGTCGCTTCAGAAAATTCCCGCGCTTTGTTTACCGCCGTACCAATCGGACTTAAAATACTTTTACCAAAAGGTTTCATTAAGCCAAATTCGCCACCAAACAAATGACTGCCCTTATAAATTTTTCGATTAATAAAAATTGAACCACCAATCCCGGTTCCAATCACGACAAACACTGCATTTTGCGCCTTTGTCCCAGCTCCTAATTCAATTTCACTAATACCAGCACAATTGGCATCATTTTCAATTGTCACGGGCACACCGAACGCTGCTTCCAATTGATCAAAAATCGGTCGATTGTGTAAATATTCCACTGCGCTAATACCGTCAATTCGGCGTTTTGCCACATTCACAGCCCCTGGCGAACTAATTGCTACCCCGTCAATTGCCCCAATTGTTGCAATAACTCCTTTCATTTCTGCTACCATTTCAGAAAACGTAGCTGGCGTTTTAAAACTTCCTTGATTGGATAACGCCTTTTCTTTCCACGTTCCATACTTCACAGCAGAACCACCAATATCAAAAACCGCAAGTACCATAATAATATCCTTACCTCCTATTTAAGATGTTTTAGCAGCTCGTTTAGAAAATGAGCAACAAGGCAAAAGCTCCGCTTTGCTTCGCATACAGTTCAACTAAATAGATACCATTAAGTTGAACTTGCAATGACGCTTGTTGTCATTTGCGATTGTTTTCTTATTGTCGATTTTTCTAGCTGCTAAAACTCGTTTTGCTAGATGTTTAAAACGACCGGTTTGCTAGCGAGCAGTAAGGCAAAATAGATGCAATGATGTTCTTTATCATTGAAACTATTTTTCTTACTGCCGAGCTGGCAGGTTGTTTAAAACTCGTTTTGCTAGATGTTTTAAATGATTGGGCTGATAGTGAGCAATAAGATAAAGGGGCTGAGTGACGTATTTTGTCACTTAAGACACTTTTCTTATTGCCGAACTATCAAATCATTTAAAACTCGTTTTCATTAAGATGTTTTAGCAGCTCGTTTAGAAAATGAGCAACAAGGCAAAAGCTCCGCTTTGCTTCGCATACAGTTCAACTAAATAGATACCATTAAGTTGAACTTGCATCTGTGTAACCATTATTTTGACTGACTTCTTTAAACCACAGGCCGCTTTTTTTCAAGCTGCGTTTGTAGTGATCTTCTAAATCAACGCGGTAAAAACCGTAGCGGTTGCGATAGCCGTTTAGCCATGACCAGCAGTCGATAAATGTCCAGGTATGATAGCCAAAGCAGTTGCTACCTGCTTCAATGCCTTTGTGCAAATAATTTAAATGTTCCACCATAAATTCAATGCGGTAGTCATCTTGGATCATGCCCTTTTCATCCATGAAACGTTCTTCGTCGGCGACACCCATTCCATTTTCAGAGACAAACCACGGCAAATTGTTGTATTCGTTTTTCATCATCATAGCCACGTCATACAAAGCTTCTGGGTAAATTTCCCAACCGCGATACGGATTAATTCGTTTTTCTGGCCAGTCGTAAGGTTCGTATAAATCTTCTGGCATTTTAGCTGGTACGGCAGGATTTTGCGGTGCTTTTACGCGATGAGGATGGTAATAATTCAGCCCGATAAAATCAACCGTATTTTGCAGCAGTTCTTTATCATGTTCTTTGGTTTTTGGTGTCAATTGATTTTCAGCCAATAAATCAATCAGCTCTTGCGGAACTTTACCATGAACTGCTGGATCTAAGAAACTTTTCGTGTTTAATAAATCAGAAGCCACACCTGCTTTTTGATCTGCATAATCTGTGCTGCGGGTATAAGTTGGCGTAATGTTTAAAATAATCCCAATTTTTCCGGTTGGCAAAACTGCTCGAAATTCTTTTACTGCGGCCGCGTGAGCCAAAAGCGTATGATACCCGACTTGAACAGCTTTTTTGAAATCAACGATTGCCGGATAGTGGTAGCCGTATAAATACCCCATCTCCACATGGACGATCGGTTCGTTGAAGGTTGTCCAATCTGTCACCAAATCACCAAATAATTCAAAGGCAGTTTTAGCATAAAAGGCAAAAGCAGCCACAGATTCGCGCGCTTCCCAGCCGCCTTTTTCCATTAACCACATTGGCATATCAAAGTGGAACAAATTGATAATGGGTGCCACTCCATTTTCTTTGATTTTTTTGAAATAGTCCCGGTAAAATGCAACTGCTTCTTCATTCACAGTTTTCCCATCAGGCAATAAGCGGGCCCAAGCGATCGATGTCCGGTAAGAATTCAACCCGATTTCTTGCATCCGTTTACAATCTTCAGCATACATTTCATATAGATTAGAAGTATTTTTTGGGCCTTGGGCATCATTAAATTTTTCTGGTGAAGTTTCATACCAATAATCCCACGTTGTTTTTGATTTTCCATTTTCTAAACTATGGCCTTCTGTCTGGGGTGCACTAGTCGCCGCCCCCCATAAGAAACCTTTTGGAAATTGTTTTGTTGTCATATTCTTTTCCCCCTTATTTTGCTTGGTGCAAGTAGCAAATGAAACAATTTCTTTCATCTGCTGCGACTTTACTTAACTTTGTAAATCAGAATAATCACCGTGATAGGCTTCCCGAAATTCTTTTGGTGTAATCCCATTTAACTTTTTAAACATTTTTGAAAAATAGTTGGTATTGTTATAGCCAATCTCATCGGCGATCTCATTAATATTTAGATTACTATGCAGCAGTAATTGTTGCGCGCGTTTAATGCGAATTTGATTTAAGTATTGGGAAAAACTATTGTGCATTTCTTTTTTAAATACTTGACCGAGATACACTGCGTTTAAATGCAGTTCGTCGGCGACTAATTTTAAAGTTAAATCTTGCCGATAATTATTTTGTACGATCTCAATTACTCTTTGTGTCATTTCGGAAAATTGTTTTTCCAGCGGTTGGCGATCTGCCATTTGTAAAACGTCTTCTAACAACGCTTTAAGCTGGTAGACGGTATGGCTATGACGGATTTTTTCAATTGTGGCTTCATAAATATCTTTGGTTGCGGTTGGATATTGCCGGGAAATATCGGTAAAGAGTAAAAAAGCAATGTAACGCGCGTTTTCTGGCTGCAATTGGCGTGCCACTGCATCGTCAAAAATAGCATCCAATTCCTGTTGAATGGTTTTTTGATCGCCAATCATTAATGATTTATTGAAAGCTAAAAAGGAAAATTCTCCTTCCCCTAATTCATCTGCCAAATCCACCGGCGATGTGGGCAACAAATCCGGATAAAAATTATTTAACTCTTCCATCTGCAAGACTTTTTCATAGCTTTCGTATAAATTTTCCCATTCTTTGATGGTTTCGCCAACAAATATTTTCAATAAGCCGGGATACTGTCTTTTTAAATAGGCCAAAAAAGGTAATACTTTCTCAGATAACCCGGTGAAAATCAACGTAATCTGCTGATGTTGTTGCGGTCCGCCAGCAATCAACAAGGGCTGTCCACTTTTTTTGGCTTCTTTTGCAATTTCTAACAAAATAGCGGAATCACTTAAAATTTTGATCACCGTAAACGGGCCAGCTGGATTTGTCTGAAAGTGGTCCATTAATTCAAAAAAGTCCGATTCATTTAACTCATCGTTTAACCAGCGGCTCAAGCTATTTTCCAACACCAGCTGCTCTTGTTCTTGGCGATGTGCGGCTTCATCTAATTCTTCTTTGATTTTTTTGACTATGGCTAATAGCTCCTCTTGGTCCACCGGCTTTACCAAATAATCTTTGACCCCCAGCCGAATACCTTCTTTAACATATTCAAATTCTTGATAACCTGATAAAAAAATTGCTGCAAACTTATCCCCACGTTTATAAGCAGCATCAATCATCGCAATACCGGTCATTTCCGGCATGGTAATGTCGCTTATGACCAAATCTACCGACTCGTTTTTCAAATAAGCCAGTGCCTCTAAGCCGGTCCGGGCAGTTTTTGCGACTTCAAAACCCAAATCACCCCAAGGCAAAATTTGTTTTAAGCCTTCTAAAATCATATATTCATCATCAACTAACATTACTTTATACAAAATTATGCCCTCCTTTGATTTTAATCGTCAGAGTGGTGCCTTTACCCAATTGGGAAGCTACTGTCATACTAAAGCCTACGCCAAACGTATTTTGCAGACGCGCATAGACATTATGCAGGCCAATTGAGTTTTGCGCTTCATTTTCTGTTTGTTTCAACTTGTCCCTAACTTCTGATAAGCGCTCTGGGGTCATCCCTTTGCCATTATCAATAACAGAAATCACGATAGCATCCGCGTCAAAATTGGCCTTCACGCTAATCGCGTTGTCATTTCTCGTATAATCAATTCCGTGGACAAAATAATTTTCAATTAGCGGCTGAATTGTGAATTTGGGAATAATCAAATTTTCCAATTCCGGCGCAATAACAAAATTATAGGCCACGCGATCTGGGTAACGCATTTGGTACAAATAAACATATTTCTCACAAAAAGAAAGTTCTTTTTTTAGCGTCGTTGTTTTTTCTTGGGTCGTGTTATTACGCAAAAGTGCAGAAAAAGCATAGACGACATCCGCCAATTCCTTTTGCTGCTTACTTAAAGCGTACATGCGAATATATTCCAGCGTATTGTACAAGAAGTGGGGATTAATTTGTGACTGTAAGGCCTGCATATGGGCATCTCTTTGCTTGATTTCCAGCTCGTAATTATCGCGGATATATTGATCCAGACTTGCAATCATAAAGTTGATGGCTTCAGATAAGTCGTACAATTCATCTTGGACTTTATTGACGTCAATGCGCTCTTGCAAGTTTCCTTCTGCTACGCTATGGGTGATGCCCACAATGGTTTCAATTTGCTGAAAATAACGCTTAAAGGTTCGATTCAAGGTGATTAACAAAATTGCCGCCAACCCACTGCCTACCAAAATAGCAATTGCAAAGGTTCGGAGATTTTTTTGCCACAAAACCTGTTTGCTGGCTAATAAAACATACGAAAGATCCCGACTCGTTTTCTTTTGTAGGACATAGTATTTATCTGTGATTTTTTTAGGCAATGGTTGTTTATTTTCAATAGCATACACCAACTTTTGATACGCTTTATTGCTAAGCTGGTTGTGGGTCGTAAACATCGGATTATTCGCATTATCAAAGATATAGGCATCCATGCCATCTTCCACCATCGAATTTTCCAACATTCCCAGCACTGCCGCCCGAGAAAAGACCGCTGAAATCTCGCCAACCATTTGAGAACCATATTGATCTACAATCGGACGCGTAATCACAAAGCCGCTTTTTGCAGGCATCTTGCCCTGTAGCTTGCGACCATTATGATTGTAACTATCCGCCATTAAATAGTCTTTTGAACCATCTAAGGTGACATAAAGTTGATCCAAGTCGTTAAAGGCATTAAAAAAACCATTGATGGTCTCTGAAATACGCGTATCCCGCTGATACGCTTGCCAGGAATCTTGCGTGTATTCAAAATAATCTGCCGCAGATAAATTCAAATACTGCCGCACATTATCAATGGCCGCATTGGAACCAGCTAATTCCATATAGATAAAACTCAGCGTATCATTGTTGTCTTCCACTGAATTCATAATTCGATTTTCCAATCCCGCTAAATCACTCGTCATTTTGCGGTAATTGCTATCGGCCGTATAAACGCACAAAGCAGCCACCGTCAGCAGGATAACTCCCACCAACAGAAGGCTGTAAATTTGCATCAAGCGATTCATTAAATAGTTTCTTTTGTAAAAGCGTGCTAAAAATTTAGCCATGTCTCGCCAGCTTTCCTGCCACCATAAAGCGATTATCCTTGGTAGCAAAACCACTCCAGACGGCAATTAACGAAAACGTAGCAAAAAGGAATAACCCTTTGAAAAACCAGGTCAAAACAAAGATCGAAACTAAGCCAAAGAGTACTTTCAAAAAAGCGCCAAAGTTTAAAAAGACACTGATAAAGGCTAATTTAAACAAATTGAAATGGGAAATCTCATACTTGGTTTCATATTGGGTCACATAAAGGTATAACACGGCAATTAACAGCAACACAAAGGCTAAGATAAAATCAATAACCAGCCATAACAAGCCTTGAATTTGCGCTGACAAATACAAATTGTACCCTAAGAAAAAGCTGATGCCTGCAAAAATCAAAAAATGAACATTGCTGCGTTTAAAATTGGCTTTCCAATGGGTCATGAAGCGTTTGAAAGTGACTTGTTGATAATCAATACCGTGTTCCATCAATAAATCCGTCATGGTTTGAAAAGCTGGGCCTGCACCAAAAATCACGCCTCCCATCAAGGTAAACAACACAAAATATAAGTTTAATTTAATAATCATCCAGACTACATAAAATAGTCGCTGAATCCCACTACTTACCATCTAAAAAACTCCTTTATAAAATACTGTAAAAAATCTTTCAACTTAAAAGTTCGGTTGCTTTGATACTTACAGCTGAAAAAACAATTCCTTCTTCTCTCAGCTTTAACCACCAAATTTTACCACATTTCCCTTAAGAGAAAAGCCAGTGGTAGCAAATAATTACCACCACTGACGATTTCTAAAGGAGAATACGTTTCAATTAATTATTTATTGTCTTTGACAAATTGATCCAATTGTTTTTGCATATCTTTTTGGGCATCGTCCCAACCAGCTTTTTTAAGTTCTGAAACTAATTCTGGAACTGTTTTTTCAGGATCGATTGAACCAGTATTTAAGTTAGCTTTGTAACGATTCATTACATTCATGATGCTAGATAATTGTGTTTTGAAATTATCTGTTTTGGCATTGAAACCTAAAATTGGAGAAGTTTGTGCTTTTTCAATGCTTTCATCTCTTTGTTTGATTTGATCGTCAGTAATTGTATCTTGAGTGTATAAGATCATGTTGTTACCAGTGTTCCAAGCCGCCATGTGTTCATTTGGTTTGTAACCATCTAGTAATTTCAATTTATCGTCGCCAACTTTTTCCCAAGCTTTGCCTTCAACACCATAAACTAAACCATTTAATAATTCAGGATCCGTGTTTAACAAGTTCAAGAATTCAACAGCTTTTTCTTTGTTTTTTGAAGTGTTTGAAACAACAAAGTTTGCCATTTGCGCTTGGCTAGTTGTTTTCAATTGGCTTGTTAACGGACGAGAAGTTAAATCTTGTTGGGCTGCATTACGTAAAATTGTATCGCCGTAATCCATTGGTCCTTGTGTTTCTTCACGCATGAACCAAGTGTTTCCTTCTAATGGGAAACCAGTTGTGTTGGTTGCAGCATCCGTTGGAATCAAACCTTCTTTGTACCATTCATGCAATGTTTTTAAGTTGTTTTGGAATTCTTTATCTTCGTATTGGTTGATGATTTTTGGTGCGCCATCTGTATCTAAACGAACTGCAAAAGGATAATCTTTTCCTAATGGGAAGTCTAGATTAGAAGAAGCATTAAAACTTTGACCAATTGCAAAAGCAGCAATATTTGGTTCTTTTTCATGGAATTGTTTTAGAACTTCGGTCGCTGATTGATAAGAACCGTCAACTTTTGAAATATCCAAGTTGTATTTTTTCACGTATTGATCGTTGAAAGTTAATACTTGTTGTGCCCAAGCATTCCCGTAAACTGGGATAGCGTATAATTTACCATCAACTTCATTTCCCTTTTTGTACATTTCAGGTAGTTGATCCATGTAATCTTTGGCATATTTTTGTGATAATTCAGTCAAGTCAGCAAAAGCACCTTTTTGTGCGTTTGCCACATATTGGTAAGCAAAGGCAATATCATAGCTTTCACCAGAGTTGATGATGGTTGGCATTTTCTTATCCCAGTCACCCCAACCGATATATTGTAAATCAATGGTTACACCAATTTTTTCTTTAATGCGTTTGTTGGCGATTTTCATTAATTCATCGTAATTTTCAGGTTTGTCCCCTACTTGATACATTAATAATGTTTTTGAGTCGCCGCTTGCTTCTGAGTCTTTTGAAGCTTCTTTTTGGTTGCCACAAGCTGCTAACCCTGCTGTCATTAATGCCAATGCACTAACACCTAGCACTTTTTTCCACGTTTTCATTACTTCTCCTCCACTCTTTTATTCTTTCACTCCGCCGATTGTCAATCCGCCGACAAAATATTTTTGGAAAAACGGATAGGTCAATGCGATCGGTAATGTTGAAACCACAACGATTGCCATGCGAGCTGATTCAGACGGTAACGCAGCAAGTCCACCTTGGATTTGCGCACCCATCCCAGCATTTTTGGCTAGAAAATCCAAGTTGCTTTGGATTTTCATCAATAAATATTGCAATGGTACCAAGTTGTCATTTTGAATATAAAGCAATGCATTAAACCAGTCGTTCCAATAACCTAATGCGGCAAACAAACTGATCGTGGCAATCCCTGGTACTGCTAAAGGTAAAACGATTTTCGTAAAAATCCGTAGTTCTGTAGCACCGTCAATCCGAGCCGACTCAATAATACTATCTGGTACTGTTTTAATAAAGAAGGTTCGCATCACTAAAATATTAAACGGCCCCAATGCCATTGGCAAAATCAACGCCCAAATTGTATCTTTCAAATAAAGCATATTGCTGACGATTAAATAAGTTGCTACCATCCCTGGGGTAAATAACATTGTAACTAAGGCAAAAAGAGTAAAGAAGCGACGAAATGGGAAGTTAGAACGAGAAATTACATACGCATAAAGCGATGTCATCGTCGCATTCACCACAGTTCCTAACACCGTTACAAAAATCGTTACGCCAAAAGCGCGGAAGATTTTTCCACTCATTTTACCGGCAAAGATATAAGAATAAGCAGCCGTTGAAAATTCTTTAGGCCAAAAACGATAACCCAACTCCGCTAATGAATGTTCCTCTGTCAAAGAAATCATCACCACAAAGATAAATGGTAGTACACACGAAATCGCAAATAATGCAATGACGATATTGAAGATAATGTTAACAGTGGGACTAAAGGAACGAATTTCCACTTTTGAGACTTTTTCTTTTTTACGCATGTGTCGCTCCTCCTTAGAATAATGCTGAATCTGGTTCGATCCGACGAACCACGAAGTTTGTTCCTAATAATAAAATCGCCCCAACAACAGATTGGTATAAACTAGCAGCAGAAGACATCCCGATATCACCAGTTGCCGTTAAGCCGTTATAAATATACGTATCTAAAACAGACGTCACTTGATACAAGGCCCCATTATTACGTGGCAAGTTGTAGAACATCCCAAAGTCTGCTCTAAAAATCCCCCCGATGTTTAAAATCAATAAGACCATCATCATTGGTACGATTTGCGGAATCGTGACGTTTTTAATTTGTTGCCATTTTGAAGCACCGTCTACCATTGCCGCTTCATAATATGTTGGGTCAATCCCCATGACAGAAGCATAATAGATGATACTGTTGTAACCTAAGCTCTTCCAAACGTTCATCACAACAAAAATCAACGGCCACCAAGTTGGATCGGTATACCAGTTAATCGGATTTTTACCGTTATTGGTTAACCATAAGTTGAAGATCCCTTTGTCTGGGCTTAAGAAGGCATATACAAAGTAACCGATTACAACCCAAGATAAAAAGTAAGGTAAAAGTGACATCGTATGATAAACTTTCACCAATTTTTTGTTGCGTAATTCACTCATAATAATTGCAAAAGCAATCGCAAAGAATAAGTTAAAGGCTAAGAAAACGACATTATAGGCAATTGTATTGCGGGTAATTAACCAAGCATCCTTTGAAGCAAATAAGAATTTGAAATTATCAAAGCCTACCCACTTACTCGTCATCAAGCTATCAATAAAACCATTTGGCGAAATGTGGAAATCTTTAAAAGCCACCACATTGGCAAATACTGGTATATAAAAGAAGAAGATAAACCAGACAAATCCTGGTAACGCCATTAAAATCAAAGCTTTATAGCGCCACACATTTTGCCAAAAGCTCGCTTTTTTCTTTTTCTTCATCTTTAAACCTCCTTATATTTTTCTGCATCACGGCCTTTTTAATCTTACGGGCCTTCCTGACGTAGTAATAATACCGCTTTCAAAACAAAGAGGTAAGGAACAAACTTTAGATAAAATGCAACAAATTTTAGAAATGGTATATCTTTTTTCATATTTTGTTCACATTTAAAATATGCTAGGAACCTTAACTGCAGACCTGTTTTTATTTTAAGATAACAAAAATTATCCTTAATTTTACTTTGTCTACTATTAAAGATATATTCTTTTAAACTGCACTTATAACTAAGAGATAACAATTATTATTTCCAGTATTTTTACCACTGGTGTATAATAACAGCTGTTTGAGAAATAAAGTGACGTTTGGAGTTAAGAAAATGAAGAAAACAAAAATAGTGTTTGCAAGCTTAGCGCTTTTAGCAGCTTTAAGCATTGGCAGCCTCCCAACACAAGCAAAAACAATCGCAGCTACGCAGGATAGTTCAGATACGACAATGCCGACCTCTACTGAAAATAGTAGTCAAACTGCTGTCCTGTCTGAATCTGTTTCAACTAGTAAAAATAGCGCTGCAATTTCCACAGAGCAAACTACTACCACTACCACCAATCAAGTTACACCAAATTCAATCAGTAAAGAACAAGTTATGCCCCAAGTAAAAACAGCGGCTAAAATTAAAAGTACCTCACAACAAGTGACTCCTGTAAAATCTGCTAGCCAAAAACCAGCAGTCGCTAGTCCGGTTAAAGCTAAAGGGGCAAATTTTTACGTTCAAATTACCAATAAAAATTACGCTATCTGGTCAAACTTTTCTTGGCAACAGCGCGCTGTTAGTTCCCGTTATTATATGAAATTACTTCACGTAAAGGTCATCTACACCCATCAAAATGGCGCGAACTATTATTCTTTATACAATAATCAAGACAAATGGGTGGGCTATTTAAATGCCGCAGCAACTAAAACAACTCCCATTCAAGGTAGTTGGCACCAAATTCAAAAATATGTCACCATTTCCCAACCGACTTGGACTATTTGGAATAATTTTGCCGGCAAAGCAAAATACAAAGCTGCAACATTAAGTGATCGGGTAGTTAAAGTGACCGGCTATTACACTCACTTTAATGGCGCCACTTATTATTCTCTTTATGATAATAAAAACAAATGGCTTGGCTATTTGAATGCTGGTGGGGTAAAAGAAGTCGCTGCCCAAGGTTATTATCACAACTTTAACAAATACGTTAAAATTACAAAAAATTGGTCGGTCTGGCGAAATTTTAATTGGCAATTCAAAAGCTCTGCCACAAGCATTGCCAACCAACCCATTTTAGCCAAGGGCTATTATAAACATTTTAACGGCGCTACTTATTACTCCCTTTACAATCAAAAAGGAACCTGGTTGGGCTATATTAATAGTGGTGCTACAGCAATTAGTGCTGCACCAAAACCAAATAAAACGATTTTGTTAGGTGTGCCTTTTATTAGCCAAGGCAATACGATGTTATGTGAAGGCACTTCACTTTTACAAGCCCTCCATTACAAAAAAATTGCAACCAATCAAAATTTGATGACCTTCGTTAAATCGATGCCCTTATCACCAAATAATAATCCCAATAACGGCTTTTCTGGTGAATGGCGCCATAACGTCAACGGAACTTACCAAGGAATGAATCCAAGTCCTGTCGTTAAATGGGGCAATCAAAACGGTGGCAAACTCACAAATATTTCCGGTGCTACTATTCAAACTTTAAAAGGTGAAATAGCCAAGGGCAATCCTGTTGTAACCTGGGTTACCTATGCTTTTGCACCAGCAGAACACAAACGCATGTTTTGGGGCGATGCCATTTGGAATCGTCATGTCGTAACATTAGACGGTTATAAAGATGGCTTTTATCACGTGGTCGATCCTGTTTTTGGCCCCGGTTGGATTGCTGGAAAATCTTTTGAAACAGCCTATAATGTTTCCCGGCTTGCTGTTTTGGTGAGATAAGACAAAAAATCCCCGCGAAAAAATTTTCGCGGGGATTTTGTCCTGTTTAAATTAATCTAAAGGTAATTCTTCTTGTGCTTCTTCAACAGTTACTTCACTACCATCTCCGATGCCATATGCTTCTCTGACACGCGTTGAGATTTCAGCTTTCATTTCAGGATGTTCTTTCATGTAGTTTTTGGCATTATCACGACCTTGGCCGATACGATCGCCCTTGTAAGAATACCAAGCACCGCTTTTATCAACGATATCTTGTTCTACCGCCATATCTAAAAGCTCTCCTTCTTGCGAGATACCTTGACCATACATTAAGTCGACTTCAGCTATTTTAAAAGGTGGCGCTACTTTGTTTTTAACAACTTTGATTTTCGTCCGGTTCCCAATAATATCTGTCCCAGATTTTAATTGTTCTGCACGACGAACTTCTAAACGAATCGTTGCGTAGAATTTCAACGCCCGTCCACCTGGTGTTGTTTCGGGGTTACCAAACATAATGCCGACTTTTTCACGAATTTGGTTAATAAAGACTGCGATTGTTTTGGTTTTATTAATGGAGCCTGAAAGTTTGCGCAATGCTTGTGACATCAAACGCGCTTGCAAACCAACATGGGCATCCCCCATTTCACCATCAATTTCTGCCCGGGGTACTAAAGCTGCCACCGAGTCGATAACAACAATGTCAATGGCACCACTGGAAACCAAAGCATCCGCAATTTCCAATCCTTGTTCCCCTGTATCTGGTTGTGACAATAGTAACTCGTCAATATTGACGCCTAATTTTTGTGCATACAACGGATCTAACGCGTGCTCTGCATCGATAAAAGCAGCTGTCCCGCCATTTTTTTGCACTTCCGCAATCGCGTGTAGCGCAACGGTTGTTTTACCAGAACTTTCAGGACCGTAAATTTCAACAATTCGGCCACGAGGATAACCGCCAACACCTAAGGCTACATCTAAAGCCAGCGAACCACTTGGAATAGTGGAAACTTGTTGATCTGCCTTTTCTCCTAATTTCATCACGGCGCCTTTACCGTAGTTTTTTTCAATTTTCTTTAACGCAGCATCTAAGGCTGCTTTGCGATCGTCTGCCAAATGAATTCCCTCCATTATCTTGTCATCTATTTACCAAAAGCTTCATCTTTTGAAGCGAAACTTGTAACCAAACATAAAAACTTGTGCAACTGGTAAGGAAAAACAACTCCTTATCACAGCTTTAATAATAGCCTTTCTAAATTAAAAAAGCAAGAAAAAGCGAACGTATTTTCGCATGTTAAAAGATATTAATCTTTTGTTCGCTTTTGGCAAATTATTTACAAAACTGCACGCCGCAATAAATCTAAGCCCGCCATAACTGCACTATGACGTACATAGGCGCGATCACGGGTGAAGTGATACAAGTGGGCCGTAACCTCTGTTTCACTTGCCAAACCAATCCAAACTGTTCCAGCTGGCTGACCTTCCAGCTCATCTGGTCCTGCCACACCAGTAAAACTTAATGCGTAGTCCGCACCAATAATTTTTCGGGCATTTTTAGCCATTGCTTTGGCGCAGGCTTCACTGACCACACCGTACTCTTGCAATAGCGCTGCATCAATTTGCAGGAGTTTTTCTTTTTGCTCTTTTGCATAAGTTACAAAACCACCAGCAAAAACTTTCGAAGCGCCGCTGATATTGGCGAGGGTTGCTTGGAATTGTCCTGCCGTTAGACTTTCCGCTGCTGTTATACTGCAATTTTTTTCCTGCAATAATTTTACGACCACTGCTTCCAATGAATTTTCTTCACCGTAGCCGTAAAAGTATTCCCCCACCTCCTTTTTGATTGCAGCTTCTGTTTCATCTAATAATTTCATGCCCATTGCTTTATCAGATGCCTTAACTGTCAGTCGCAGCGTAACTTCATTAGGTTTGGCATAAGGCGCAATCGTGGGGTTTGTTTGTTTTTCAATTAAATCAGCTAACTGGCTCACCAATTTAGATTCCCCAATTCCGTAAAATCGCAATACCCGCGAAATCAGTTGGTCTGTTTGAGAAAATTTTTCTTCTAAAAGCGGTTTAGCGTGGTGTAAAAACATCGGACGCAATTCTGAAGGTGGGCCGGGCAAAAGTAAGAAGGCTGTCGTTGCACTTTGATAAAAAATGCCAATGGCAAGACCCGTTTCATTTGGTAGGGCAATTCCCTCTTCAAAAATGAGTACCTGTCTTAAATTATTCGGTGTCATTTCCCGTTTGGCTTTCGTAAAAAAAGCATCTAATTCTTTGCGACCAGCGTAATCTTCGACTAAGTTTTGACCAACGTGTTTTGCGACCACGTCTTTTGTTAAATCATCAGTCGTCGGACCCAAACCACCACATAACACCACAAGATCACTGCGCTCATCTGCTATCTGCAGCAAGTTTTCTAAACGGGCGGGATTATCCCCCACCACGCTATGATAATAGACCTCAATTCCCAGGTCCGCCAATTCTTCTGAGATAAAAGTCGCGTTCGTATTGACGACTTGGCCTAATAGAATTTCTGTTCCCACTGCAATGATTTCTGCTTTCATACTAGCTCCTCACTTTCATATACGCATTTTGTAAAAAAAACAATGAGGTCCTGCAAAATAATTTCATTTTACAGCACCTCATTTCTTAGCTGGGGTTATGAAGTAAAAAATCCCCACTTGTTTTATTTAACTATAAAAATTCCACATGAATAAATCGCTTCACAGCAAGTGTGAAAAGCCTTGATTTTTACATCGAGCCTTTAAAGACCGCGGTATTTTTAGCAAAATAATCAACACCTGAGTAAATCGTGAAGATCAGGCAGGCATAAAGTAAAATTTGATCAACAGGTAGCCCGATTAAGTTAAAGGGCATATTGTTTAAAAATAGGAAAATAATCGCAAGCATTTGAGTAGCTGTTTTTACTTTGCCTGGCCATGCGGCAGCCATCACTTCGCCGCCTTCGACTAATAATAAACGCAATCCTGTTACTGCTAATTCACGACAGACGATAATTGCGACAACCCAACCAGGAGCTTTGTTCAAGTCAACCAACAAGATAAAAGCTGTCATAACGAGCATTTTGTCTGCTAGTGGATCCGCAAATTTACCAAAGTTTGTAACTAAGCCGCGAGCACGGGCGATATGACCATCTAGCCAGTCGGTAAAACTTGCGACAGCAAAAATAATCGCTGCGACTAAATGGGTAATGGGTAGTTCAGTTGTTCCGAGTACTAGCGTGCCAAAATTAAAAGGCAGCACCAAAATCAAAATAAAAAGTGGAATCATACAGATTCGAATAACCGTCAACTTATTGGGTAAATTCAATTGAAAAAATCTCCTTTTCTACTTAAAACCGTCTATTCAGCCGTTTGATAATTAATTGCCAATGTTACATTTTTCCGTAAAGCCGGAATATTAGGATCCGTATAATTCAAGTCTTTGCCATTGGCTTTGATACTTAAGTTGCCACTTGCACCTAAAACGATGGTCGCATTGGTCACAGCTTCAGGTAAAGTCGTTGACTGTGTTTCTCCTGCTTGCAATGTATATTGGTAAACATAGCCATTATTAACTAATACCCCAATCCAACAAGGACCATTGGTATTGCCAACAAAATCCAATTTAATTGGACCTTTGGCATCACTCAAACTAAAAACAGCTTCTGTTTGCGTATTGCTATCTAGTTTTACCGCCATTTCTTTTTCTTTTTTCTCAGATTCTTTCGTGGATTCTGCTGGTTTTGCTTCTGATTCTTTGGTGGAAGATTCAGCTACTTTACTCGTGGTAGTTGTTGCTTGATCCACTACCACTGAAGAATTGTCCGCAATCATTGGCGTTTGATTATTGCGATCTTGCCACGTCATGTAAAATACAATCACGACGATAACCAACGCAACCAACCCAAAGAAAATGACCGGTAACAACCGCATAACCGGGTTGCCGGTTTTTTCTTCTACGTGCAACGATTTTCTAGAGCCTTGGATGGTTTCTGGCTGCGGCCGTTTTGGCGGTGGCGGCGTTAGCGTTTCTTTGCCTGCTAATACGGCGACTAATTTGTCTCCATCTTCTCCGACTGCCTGGGCATACTGCTTCACAAAAGCCCGCACGTAAAAAGAACCCGGCAACAGATCTAATTCGCCGCTTTCGATTGCCTCTAAATAGCGTTTTTGAATTTTGGTAATTTGTTGTAATTCATCCAGTGAAATATTTTTATTTAAACGGGCTTGCCGTAATCTTGTGCCGATCGTTGTTGCTTCATTTGCCACTTACACATTCTCTCCAGTCTTTAATGCAGCCAGCCTCCTGTCACAGGAATTGTCGCACCGGTAATATATTGCGCATCTTGTTGAAATAAAAAGGCTACAGCTGCCGCGATTTCCTTAGCGTATGCTAGTCTTCCTAGCGGGATTTCTTCTATTAATTGTTTTAATTCAGTTGCTGTGAAATCTTCATTCATCTTCGTAGCAACTGCTCCTGGTGCAATGCAATTAACCGTACAGCCATTAGCGGCCACTTCTTTTGCATAGGCGTTGACAAAACTTTGCTGCCCGCCTTTAACCGCACTGTAAACAGTTTCTAGGCTGCTACCATTTAAACCATAAACAGAGCCGACAAAAACAATTCTTGCTTGGCTAGAACGCCGCAATTTTTCCTCCAAGCCCTGCAAAATCAGCAGCGGTGTCTCCAAATGCAGCTGCCACAGACGCCGCATATCTTGTTGTGTATGTTCACCAAGCAGACCATATTTGGTAAAACCGGCGGCAAAAACAATGCCATCCACTTGAAACAAACCCGCCAAAAATGACGGAATATCGGGGGTTTCTAGCATATCTAAGCATACCATAAAAAAATCTTGCTGGGGATAGGTTTCCTTTAACTCGCTAACAAATTTTAATACTTTTTCTTCATTGCGATGATAGTGACAATATAACGACCAGCCGTCTTTGGCTAAAGCGCGACAAATCGCTTCACCAATATCGCCGCTAGCCCCCATTACAAGTGCACTTTTCATGCTTACTCCCCCTTAGGATACATGAAAAATTCACTCATAGCGTCTGCATTTATTAACCGCTGGCCACAAGTATAAATATCTTCTAAGGTTATCGACTGAATAATTTGGGGCAAATCAAACAACGTCAATTCACCAAATAAATTTTGGTTGAATTGATTGGCAATATATTCTAAGGAATTCAAAGACTGGAAGAATTTCCCTAGCATCCGTTTTTTCAATAAAGATAAGTTGGCTTCGTTAATTTCTTCATCCTCACCGTAATGGAGTAAGATTTCTTTTACGGCTTTGGTAAGTTCAGCCGGCTTGTCACTGTCGCCGCCAAAATCAGCAAAGCAAAAGGTGCGATCCAAATTAAACTCATAACCAAACGTATCATCGATAACCCCTTCATCATACAGGCGCAAATAATTTTTAGAAGTGGTACCTAAAAGCAGCTGCCACAACAAGCTAGCGGCTGTTTTGAAACGTAATAAATCCTTGTTGTCTGTCGGAAGATCCGCCGTCAACATTTTAATTCCCAAAATGCCTTTAGCCCGGGCCACAGGCATTTCTAAGTGATCGACTTTTTTAATGTCTGTTAGCGTTTCGGCGGGAAATTCGCGTTTTATCGGTTGTGGTGTTGCAAATTTTTTGCCCGCTTGATTTTCTTTAATCAGCGTCATCATATTATCTGGATCAATGTTGCCCACCACAAATAATTTCATGTTGCTAGGATGGTAAAAAGTGTTGTAGCAGGTGTATAAATCTTCAGCTGTAATTTCAGCAATACTTTCCACCGTTCCGGCAATATCAATGTGTAGGGGATGCTCTGGATATAAGTTGTTTATAATGCCAAAAAATTGCCGCCAATTCGGATCATCTTGATACATTTGAATTTCTTGACCGATAATTCCCTTTTCCTTATTCACACTTTCTGCTGTGAAATATGGGGCTTGCACAAAATCCAGTAAAGTCGTCACGTTTAAATCGATATTATCCGTTGCTGAAAACAAGTAACTGGTTTTCGTAAAGCTGGTAAAGGCATTGGCTGATGCGCCTTGTTTGCCAAAATCTTGAAAAACATCTCCTGTTTCTTTTTCAAACATTTTATGTTCCAAAAAGTGCGCAATTCCATCTGGCACAGTAATAAATTCTTTTTCCCCTAGTGGAATAAAGCGATTGTCAATGGAGCCATAATCGGTTGTAAATAACCCATAAGTTTTATGAAACCCGGGTTTTGGCAGTAAGTAGACCGTTAAGCCATTGGGTAAAATTTCGCTGTATAAGGTTTCGTTTACCATTTCGTACACTTTTTTCATTATGAGGCGCTCCTTTCCAAGCAGTAAATGGCTTTTAATTCTACTGATAACGCCATTTTCTTCACCGCGTCGATTGTTACTGCGTCAACACCTTTAAGAAAGGCTTCCTCAGATGTTTTCGTCTGTGGTAGCCACAAGTCTAAATACGCATTTTCAATCAAGGCTTGGGGATTATCTAAAGACAATAAAAACTGATTTTTTAACATCGCTTTGGTTTGTGCCAACTCTTCGGTAGAAACTTCCCCTTTTCTTAAGCTCTCCAACTGCTCGTTAATCAAACGCAACACAGCTTCTCTTTTTTCTTGGTCGATACCTGTCTGCACTTTTAACATGCCGCGAAAAGAATCAAAAGAAGAAGAGGCATAATAGGCCAAACTTTCTTTTTCCCTTACATTCATAAAGAGCTTGGAATGAGGAAAACCGCCAAATAGGCCATTGAAAACAAGTAAAGCAAAACGGTCGGCATCGCCGTAATAGGTATCCATTTGATAGGCTAAATTTAATTTAGCCTGTACCACTTGGTCGTATTCCACTTGCTCATTAATAATATTGCTGTGATTTTGCGCAAAGAATATTTCTGGTTTCACCCGCTCACCTTTTTCAAAAGGTAATTGCGCCAAAATTTCACTAACCGGCTTGGCTTCAACGTCGCCAATAACAAAAATGTCAATGTGATCTTCTGTCATCATTTTTTGATAGACAGCTACCAATTCTTCGGCTGTTAAACCTTCTGTTGTCGCCACAGTACCAAAACTTGGCACCTTTTGATCGGCAGAATTTTGGAAAAACAATTCCTGTAGGCGTAAAGAGGCAAAAGTCTGCTTATCTTCTTTCATGCTCTTTAAATAGGCGATTAAATTCTCTTTTTCAGTCGTAAAGGTCTTTTCATCAAAGGCCCCGTCTTTTACATTAGGGGCAAATAAAATCTCTTGCAAAAAGGCGACAGCTTGTGCAAATAAATCTTCTTCACCTACATAGCTTCCATTGACGATGGACATCCCAACGTTGACTTGGTGGATATTGCCTTTTTTAGCAACACTAACGCCAAAGCCTGCCCCGTAAAGTTCTGCTAAACGGGTACTTAACTCATTTTGAGTGGGGAAATTCAAACTATTTGTTTCTAATAAACTCGTTAATAACGTGCGGGCCGCCGCCGTTTTTTCACTGTGGCGGGCCGAAAAACGGATTAAAATCCGCGTTGTCTTATATTTCTTGGTGGGTATTACTTCAAGGTTGATACCACGGCCTAATTCAACTGACATATACATGCTCCTCATCAAATAATTTCAACTTCTCAAAGAAAAGTTGTCGCTACAATAAATTGTATTGCACTTCATATGCGTTTTATGCAAAAATTTGGGCACTCTTAGCGCTCCTAGTAGAGTTTGAATCTTACCGCCGCTTTATCAGAAAAGCTTTGCAAATTGCCTTTAGAAAAGCTGGTAAAATTACAATTTCTCGTGAAGAATTTCGCGCCCTTTTTGGCTATAAAGAAAAGGCGCGATAAAATTCTTATTTTTAAAGCTAAATCCTGTCGTTATGTGTACTTGCCACTCGTTTTCATTTTAAAACAACATCACTTTAATTATAGCATAGCCCTGTAGTAAAGATTGATTTTACGCCTGTTTGCGATTTTGTTTCATATTATTTCAAATATTTAAAAATCTTCGTTATACTGTTTTTAGCAATCCGCATTTTAATGCAGATTTTTCATGATAGCTGAAGGTTTTTCACTTTCATTTTCAATGCGGGAAATAAAAGAAAGGAGCAAAAAAAATGATTAAAGAATTTAAAGAGTTTTTAATGCGGGGTAGCGTCTTAGACCTAGCCGTTGGGGTTGTTATCGGGGGTGCTTTTACGAGCATCGTCAATCAAGTGGTGGAAGGTTTGATCACACCTTTAATTGGACTTATCGTGTCATTGTTCACTAAAAAAGGCGATTTAGATTCCGCCATGAACGTTTTGGACGTTAAAATTAACGGTGTCAAATTTGAATTTGGCAATGTCGTAAGTGCTATTATCACCTTTATCATCACTGGTTTTGTACTATTCATCATCGTAAAATTCGCCAACCGCGCGAAAGATTTACGCAAAAAAGAAGAAGTCGAAGAAGAACCAGAAATTACAGCTGAAGACTACTTAAAAGATATTCGCGATTTGTTGGAAGCACAAAGTGGACCTGCCACAAAAAAAGCACGGGAAGATTTGAATAATTCAGAATACTAAAAAAGACTCTGGGATAAACGTCAATTGACTTTTGTCCCAGAGCCTTTTTGCGATACAGATACAGAAATTACTGCACTAAAAGAAATGTGCTAACTTGTATTTTCAGCTTCTTTTTTGCTAATTATATTTTTTACGCTAAATACAGCGACTGACTTCCCATTATTTGGTAGGTCTTGATAAAGCGGGCTTTTTCCACCTGCCGATCTTTGTGGCCATAAGGATCATTAACATAGACCCAATCTTGGCTAATCCCTGTAATCACGACGGCATGGCATAATGTCACTACGTTAATTGTGCCATGTTGCGTTTGCCACGTTTTTATTTCACCTTTAGCTGGCAGTCTAAAGTCTGTTGTTGTTTCCACCCAGACAGGTGTCCCCTGCTTAACTAAAGACTCAATTTCAGCAAAATCCAAATTACGGCTTGCATGAACAGCAACATCAGATTGCACCACCTGTTGTGCTACTTGGGCCACCGGTTCAACCCCAACGCCCATCGCCTCTAATCCTCCATTGATGTTCCCGACAAATCCATCTTGTGGATCGCCATGAAGCGTGTCGTTGACCCAAACGGGAACATAAGTTAATTTTTCTGCTAACTTATTTTTTGTAGTTTGATAGCCATAATAGTTTAACAGCATCGATAGTGCCGTAATTTCACAGCCATTTCCGAGCTTTTTTTCTTCATTTTGATTTTCCAGGGGCACTTGAATTGTTACGGTTTTTTGGTTTAAGACCGGCTGCATTTTAGCATAGACTGTTGAAATGCCCAATAAAGATGCACCTAAGACAAGAACACCAAAGAAGATGCGTTTGATTTTCATCATCTCACCTACTATTCATCTAGCAAAACCCACGTAAAGGCAGAATTATTCAAGTCCATACTTCCTGTTCCTGTTAAGTTGAATTGTAAAAATTCTGCTTTTTTAGCTGGGTTAATCACGATATAACCAATGGTTACTTTTTTCATTTCATGGGCAGCTAAATTTCCGATATTGTAATAGCTTTTCCCTTCGCCATGTTCACTAATAAAAACAGGTTCCCCATCGTGATCAAAAGGTTGTAAATAAGTCGCCTCGTCAAACTGATAACCAGCTTTTCCTTTGTTCATTAATTGTAATTGTGGCGCAAAATACAAGTCCTTCACTTTTTTTGCAGTTTGATTGGTGATGGTGATGGTCATTTCGCGATACTGCGGTTGAATTTTTTGTTTGGCTAGTAGTTGATCGATCGTCTTGACGCCATCACCACGTTGATAACTACTGCCTTCATAGGTACCTAGATTGCCAGCTTTATCAATTAGACCGGCTTTGGCAAATTCTTCTACCTGCCCGATATATGCACGTTTGGCGTAATCTGGGAGTTGTTTTTGGGACGCATTTTCTTTTACTTGGATTTTCAAAGCGTCTTTTTTATCACCAAAACTTGCTTGAAAGGCTTCATTTTCATGGTAAATTGTTTTTTGATTTTCCTGAAGTGGCGTATAACTTTCTTTTGCTTTGTCCTCATTTTGATTTAGTGGTGTAACGGGGGTTGCTTTTTGGGCTGTCACCTTTTCCAAGCGCAAACCCGCAATGATTTTTTCTTGCTGTGCTTTATTTACAGTATGATCAAACATAATCTGCAAAATGCGGTTTTCTTCTGGTAGCATCAAATAAGAAACCGTATCATAAGAGCTGCCATTTCCCTGTCTTTTCACTGTATATACATCATGTTGCCCACTGGTTGACTTTACCGTGTCTACTGCGTTAGGGACTGTTAGTTTTTGATTTTTTTCTGGTTTAATAAGCGCTAGCGAAAACCCACCATCTCGAGTTTCTTTTCGCCAATATTTCATATTCTGAGTTTGGGGAATCGCCGTAAGTTCTTTGGGAACATAGGTTGCGTCAACACGATAATACGCTGTGTCCTCTGCTTCATTTTGTACAAATAGTGTCGTTAAAAAGCCATCTTTTTTGGTCGTGACTTCCCATATTTTATTGGCCGCAAAAGCGCTCGTTGGAATTAGAATTGCTGCTGCGGCAATTCCCATTAAGATTTTTTTATAGCGTTTGTTTTTATTTGTTGGCCGCTGCTTTTTCTTTATATTACGAATAATTTTTTCTTGCTTGATGTCATCAAAGGGCATCCCCGTATCTTGCAATAATTTAGTCAATTGCGCATCATCTAAATGGGACAAGGGGTTATTCTCGTATTTTTTAGTCATTTATTGCACCTTCTTTAAGTAATTTGTCCATTACAATTTGAATTTTCTTTTTCCCGCGATACAAACGCCGATTTACCTCATCGACACTCAACTGTAACCTTTCACTGATAAATGCCGGCTTCCATTCTAAAAAGAAACGTTGAAAGCAAATGGTTCGGGTCGGTTCGCTTAATGTTTCAATCGCTTGAAAAAAAGCCCGCCAAATGGCGTCGTCTGCCTGCTCTTTTTCAGGGATTGTCTCAAGTAAAAAAGCATCATCGGTCTCCACTATTTTTTGTTGTGCTTTCAATCGATTCAAGGCCATGCTTTTTGTCATTAATGCTAAATAATTTTTCAGCGAACCTTTCTTTTCATCATATTTTTCTGGCTGATTCCAAAAACGTAAAAAGACGTCACTCACTAATTCTTCTAAATCTTCTGCTGAACCTTGTTTGCCGATAATCGACCAACCCACCGCCCATAATAATTTCGAATATTCTTTGATCAGTCGATTAAAGGCCACTTCGTCACGAAGTGTAATAGCTGCAGCTATTTCTTTATCCTTCAAGTTATCTCCTCCACTTCACACATATATACAGCAAAAAATGTAAAAATCCTCCCTTAAAATTAATTTTCTAAAAAAAGATAAAAGAATTCACTTTTCTAATGTCTTTTTTGGCTTCTTTTACTTAAGGCTGCTCTTTTTACATTCTTGATTTGTACGATATATTTCTAGTCCTGATAGTACAAAAAAAGCTCTTACACCAACTTATAATAATTGGTGTAAGAGACTCTTTAAAGTGCTTCTTGCTGCATATCGATATGGGGAATATCGTCTTCTAAATAGATTTCAGAAATGGCTTTAAAGCCAAAGCTGGCATAAAAATCTTGCAGATAAGCTTGAGCGCCAATGACAATTTTTTTACTCGGAAATCTTTCTTTGATAACAGCAAGCGTCTTGGCAACAACTTTCTTTCCTAAGCCTGTGCCACGGAAATTTTTGTTCACGAGCACCCGGCCAAAATGCACCGCTTTTGCTTCTTCATAAATTCGGGTATACGCCGCAATTTGTCCATCTTCTGTGACAAAGTACGTGTGTAGTGCCACTTCATCGGTTTCATCAATTTCTTGATAGGGACAATTCTGCTCTACGACAAAAACTGCGACCCGCTCTTTTGCCACTTGATAAAACTCTTTGGTCGTTAATTCAGCAAAACTTTTTACAATATATTCCATTTCTACCTCCTCAGGTTGAACGATAAATACGTGGTAAATTCTAGCTAAATATTAAAAAAATACGAAAGCCCAGCTGAGCCTTCGTAATTTTTTATATTGCATCACCTAAAAATTCGATTTCGACAGTGCGAGTTAAAACATCGGAATAACTGTAGGAAACTCGTTCGAAAGAATTTTCTTCTGGATCTAAATCGACTACGAAGACAGAAGGGTATGTTTCTGTAAGAATCCCTTTGCGTTCGGTTTGACGTTTACGACCAGTTTGAGCCACCAGCATAATTTCACTGCCAATGCGACATTCTAAATCTTTTTTGATAGAAGCTAAAGTTGTTGGCATCGCGTTCACCTCGCTTGCCATCTTATCACATTTTTCTGAAAATTTCAAGTTTATCATAAATTTTTTGTCGTTTCAATACTGAATTTCGCGTTATTTTTTTCCTTTTTAAAAGGTTCTATTTTCAAAAAAATTTCAAGAGCTCATTTTCATTTCCTTGCGGATTTTCCTGCGCGCCCGTTCTAAGGCACACCCAATTTTTTGCTGACTCATGGCACGTTGATAGGCATAATATTCCACCTGTTCTCCTCTTAAGTAAGCCTGCAATACATCCGCTTCCAACCTTGATAATAAGCAAAAAGCCACCCGCAACTTCTCTTCTAATAATAGTTGTTCTTCGGCGAAAACGACACTTTGATTATGGGCCACTAAAAAGTCTGCCCCTTCTTTTGCTATCTTTTCTTCTAAAGAGATGGCTTCTACCATTCCCTTTCTTTTATAGGCACCTTGTTTTCGCAACTCGCTTTTTATTTTATTTTCAAAGTTGTTTCTAAAAAAGGTACCAAAAGAAACACCACGACACGTTTCATAACAAGATAAAGAATAAAAAAAACTGATACGCCCTTCTTGTAACCAATCGTCGTAATCGAAATCTCGCAAATAATAGCGTCCCATCACTTTATAAATAACCGGTCGATAATCAAAAAAGAGCTTTTCAAAAACTTCCATGTGTCTCAAAACTACTTGGGGGTTAAAATCTGTTCTCATCATTTTAATGCCTCCTCCCAAATTCTCTTGCTTTTTGACTGTACCACGAAAAAAAGCCCGACCAGTTTCATCCGGCGGGCTAATCTAGCGTTGGGGAATTTTTAATTCTTTTTGCTTAATTCTTGTAACTTTTGCTGCAACTCGGAAAGTTGCAGATCATTCCAAGGCGAATTGCGGCGAAAATTACTAAATTTCAAATCTTCTTGGTGTTCTGAAATCAATTTGTTGGTTTTGTGCACTGCTTTGTACAACTCACGAGCAGAAGTCCGTAACGCACCTTGGGAGAATACCACCCACTGCTCAGCCAAATCACTCGTAGCTACTGTGACTTGGGTTAAGGCATTATTTAACTCGCCGGCAACCCGCTCAATATAACTATCGGCTGTTTCCCCTTCTTCAGTGAAAATTACTTGCAGTTGATATTTCGTATAGCGTTGGGTAATACCGGGTACAAATTGGGCATCAAAAACGACAATGATTTCTAAGCCCTCATATTTGGCATAATTTGACAACAAATTCAGCAGTGTTTCTCTTGCGTCTTCTAATTTCTCGGCTTTTTTTAGTGAAACCAATTCTGGCCAAGCACCAATCATGTTATAGCCATCGACAATTAATAGTTGTTTTTTCACCCTATTCACCTGCCCGTTGGCTGAAGGCTTGATACATCAAAAGGCCACTGGCTACGCTGGCATTTAAACTTTGAACGTGTCCGACCATAGGAATGGTCAGCAGTTCGTCCACTGATTTCATCAAACCGGCACTCATCCCTTTGCCTTCATTGCCGATGATCAAACCAATTTTCCCTTTGGCATTCCACTTGCGATAATCTGTGCCTTCCATGGCGGTACCAAAAATCCAAAAGCCAGCATCTTTTAACTGCTGAACAGCTTGACTTAAATTGGTCACGCGGGCAATTGGCATATGTTCTACTGCTCCTGTTGATGTCTTCACCACAATCGGCGTAATTCCCACGGCGCGATGTTTAGGAATAATGACTCCATCAACGCCGGCAGCATCGGCAGTACGTAAAATCGAACCAAAATTATGGGGATCTTCTAGATTATCCAAAATCAGATAAAAAGGATTTTCTTTCGTTGTTGTTTCCAGCAACTCAGCTAAGGAGAGATATTCATAAGGTGTAATCGCCAACACCATTCCTTGGTGAACCCCGCTGTCACTCATGGTATCTAATTTATTTTTAGGCACCCATTTAACCGGGACTGCTTGTTCGGTGGCCAAAGTTTTTAAGCCTTCGATTTTATCCCCACGAGCATCTTCTGCTAAAAATAATTTGTTACCGCGGCCAGCTTTTAAAGCTTCCACTACCGCATGATGACCAAAGACAAAATTTTCATTGACCTCGGTTTCTTGACTGTTATTTGCATCGCTGAGTTTTTTATCTGCTTTAAAATTAGCTGACTTTTTATGACGGAAATTTCCTTTGTCGTCAAAGTTTTTTCCACGTCTATTTTTATCTTTTGTGCCATAACTTGCGCGGTTTTGATTTCTTTGCAGCTTGTCATCTCGCTTATTTGCCATTTGTTTCACCTACTTTCTTGATACACCAGTCTATCAGCTCTTCTAAGCGTTCTTTTTTATTTAGCAAATGAAGATAACCCATCAATGCTTCAAAGCCTGTCGCGATGCGATACGTGGTAACATCGGCGTTTTTGGCACTGGTATGACTTTTACTATTGCGACCACGGCGATAGAACAATTCTTCCTCTTCTGTTAAAATTTTGGCAGCTAACATTTCGTTCATTAAAAAAGCTTGCGCCTTGGCTGAAACGTAGTGGGTTGCTTGTTTGTGTAATTGATTAGGACGACTTTGACCTGTAGACACTAAATAATCACGAATATAAACTTCGTAAATCGCATCTCCCACATAAGCTAGTGCCAAACCATTTAATTGTGTGTAATCTCTCATGCTTCTCGTCTCCAACGGGTACCTTGCGCGGTATCTTCTAGAATAATCCCTTGTTCTTTTAATTGATCGCGAATTTCATCACTGCGGGCAAAATCTTTATTTTGACGCGCTTCAATTCGTTTGGCAATCAATTTTTCGATTTCTTCGTCTAATAATTCATTACTGATAAAATGAATCCCAAAGACTGCCAACCACGCTTGGAATTTTTCAATCGCAGCCTGTAAAACAACTTGTGAAACGTCACTTTGCTCGGCATAGGTGTTTAGCCATTTTGCTAATTCATAAACGACTGTGATGCCGTTAGCAGCATTAAAGTCATCATCCATCTCAGTGACAAACCGCTTTTCCAACTCTTGTAACTCCGCTAATTTCACGTCATCATCTGCTAAGGTGTCTTGTGCTGCTTTGAGACGGAAATTCGCATTTTCACTTGCTGTTTTTAGGCGTTGCAAATTATTAGCGGCATCTTTTAAAGTTTGCTCACTGTAGCGAATCGGGCGGCGGTATTGCGTTGTCGCCATAAAGAAACGCAAAACTTGGGGCTCAACTTTTTGAATCAAATCATGAACAGTTACAAAATTTCCTAGTGACTTACTCATTTTTTCATCATCTTCACCAATTGTCACATAACCGTTATGCATCCAATAATTTGCAAAGGTATGGCCTGTTTTTGCTTCACTTTGCGCAATCTCATTTTCATGGTGCGGAAATTCCAAATCTTGGCCACCACCGTGAATATCAATGGTATCACCCAAGTGTTTGGTGGCCATGACAGAGCATTCAATATGCCAGCCCGGACGTCCAGCTCCCCATGGTGAATCCCAAGAAATCTCTGCTGGCTTTGCACTTTTCCATAAAGCAAAATCTAATGGATCTTCTTTAATATTTTGTTCGGTGCCCGTTCGTTGGCTCGCCCCTACTTCTAATTCATCGATTGATTGATCACTTAACTTGCCGTAATTTTCAAATTTACGGGTGCGATAATACACATCGCCACCTGCTTCGTAGGCGTAGCCTTTTTCTATTAAGACGCTAATAAAATCAACGATGTCAACAATATGATCCATTACCCGCGGATGTAGCGTTGCCGGCTTAACATTTAAAGCATTGGTATCTTCTTCAAAAGCGTGAATAAAACGCTCCGCCACTGCTGGTGCTGTTACCCCAAGTTCTTTCGCCGCGCGAATAATTTTATCATCAACGTCTGTAAAATTAGACACATAATTCACCTGAAAGCCGCGGTATTCAAAGTAACGGCGAATTGTGTCAAAAGCAATCGTACTTCTAGCATTGCCGATATGAATATAATTGTAAACCGTTGGCCCGCAGACATACATACGAACCTTATCTGCTTCAATTGGTTTAAATATCTCTTTTTCCCGCGTCATTGTATTGTAAATCTTTATCATATTTCAACCTTCTTTCCTGCAATTCGAACAACTTTGGCCGGGACTCCGACCGCTGTTGCTTCATCTGGAATGTCTTTTAAAACGACGGCACCAGCACCGATCTTTGCATTTTGACCAATTGTCACCGGGCCTAAAATTTGAGCATTGGCGGAAATCATCGCACCAGTTTTTACCGTGGGGTGTCTTTTTCCACCATGTTTCCCTGTACCACCTAAAGTGACACCATGAAACAATACCACATCATCGCCAACTTCTGCTGTTTCACCAATCACCACGCCCATACCATGATCGATGAAAACACCCTGACCGATTTTAGCGCCTGGATGAATCTCAATCCCCGTTAAAAAACGCTGAAATTGAGAACTTAGCCGTGCCCATAAAAACAGCTTGTGATTGTACAAAAAATGTTCAAAGCGATGCCAAAACAGCGCATGTATCCCAGGATATGTCAAAATAATTTCCAATGTGTGTCGGGCCGCCGGATCATTTTCCTTGGCCGCTTGAATCGCACGTCTCCCCCACCCCATCATGTTCCCTCCTAATTTAGATGTTTAAAACAACCGGTTTGCTAGCGAGCAGTAAGGCAAAATAGATGCAATGATGCTCTTTATCATTGAAACTATTTTTCTTACTGCCGAGCTAGCAGGTTGTTTAAAACTCGTTTTCGTTAAGATGTTTAAAATGATTGGGCTGATAGTGAGCAATAAGATAATAGGCTGAGTGACGTATTTTGTCACTTAAGACACTTTTTTTATTGCCGAACTATCAAATCATTTTGAACTCGTTTTTTAGATGTTTTAGCAGCTCGTTTAGAAAATGAGCAACAAGGCAAACAAACGTGAATGATGCTTTTTGTCATTTGCGATTGTTTTCTTGTTGTCGATTTTTCTAGCTGCTAAAACTCGACTTGTAAGATGTTTAAAACAACTGGTTTGCTAGCGAGCAGTAAGGCAAAATAGATGCAATGATGCTTTTTATCATTGAAACTATTTTTCTTACTGCCGAGCTGGCAGGTTGTTTAAAACTCGTTTTCGTTAGATGTTTTAATAGCTCGTTTAGAAAATGAGCCAACTGAAATTTTTATACTTTTCTTATCGTAAAAAAAGCGCCCTTTAAATAAGTTTCCTTACTTAAAAGACGCTTTTGGCGTGGTTCCACTTTCATTTGAACAAAGGAATGCCTACACTTTGTTCCTCATCGGTGGGTAACGTCCACAAAACGGCTTAAAGCTTGCTCCCAGGTGCATTTCCTGCCTCATTTCAGCTACTTTCCACCAGTTGTAGCCTCTCTTTAGAAAATTCCGCAGTACTTCGTCTGATCAACGCACTATTATTCAACTGAAACGAGCACTTTCCTGCCTGGGATTAACTAGTTGCATCCCGCAGGCTAAAAGTTTATTTTATAAAACTTGTTGTAAATGTGCTAGCGCTTTTTTTCTACCTAAAAGTTCAACAGTATCTGGTAATTCTGGACCATGTGTTTGACCAGAAACGGCAACTCGGATTGGCATAAATAGATTTTTACCTTTTACACCAGTTTCTTTTTGTACTTCTTTAATTGCTGCTTTGACACTTGGTGCATCCACAGTAGCCATTGCTTCAAGTTTTGCTTTAAAGGCTGTCAGTACTTGTGGTACTGTTTCTCCTGCTAAAACTTCTTTTGCAGCATCGTCTAAAACAGGATGTTCTGTAAAGAACAATTCAGACAATTCAACGATTTGCGCAGCATAACTCATTTGTGGTTGATACAAGGCTACGATTTTTTTCACCCGTTCCATGTCTTCAACAGATAAATCTTCTGCTATACGTCCAGCTTTTTTAAGGTAAGGTAGGCACATATCTGTTAAAACGTCTAAGTCCATTGCTTTAATGTAGTGGTTGTTGACCCATTCTAATTTTTTGGCATCAAATGCTGCTGGCGATTTGCTCAAACGATTTGGATCAAACATTTTAATCAATTCGTCTTGGCTAAAAATTTCATCTTCGCCTACTGGTGACCAACCTAATAAAGCAATAAAGTTAAACATAGCTTCTGGCAAGTAGCCTAATTCACGGTATTGTTCGATAAATTGTAGAATCGATTCGTCCCGTTTGCTTAATTTTTTACCAGTTTCAGAATTAATAATTAAGGTCATATGGCCAAATTCTGGTGCTTTCCAGCCAAATGCTTCATAAATCATTAATTGTTTTGGTGTGTTGGCGATATGATCATCCCCCCGTAAAACGTGGGTGATTTTCATCAAATGATCATCCACAGCAACGGCAAAGTTGTAAGTTGGCATGCCATCACGTTTTTGAATAACAAAGTCGCCGCCGACATTATCCGATTCAAAAGTGATTTCACCTTTCACCATATCGTGAAATTGATATTCAGTATTTTTTGGTACGCGGAAACGAATAACTGGTTTTAAACCTTCTGCTTCTTTTTTTGCTTGTTCTTCTGGCGTTAAGTTTGCACATTTACCAGAGTAGTGAGGCATCTCGCCACGAGCACGTTGCGCTTCTCTTTCTTCTTCTAATTCTTCAGGGGTACAGTAACATTTATACGCCCGGTTTGAAGCAAGTAATTGATCAATTAGCGGTTGGTAAATATCGGCTCTTTCTGATTGACGATAAGGGCCGTATTCCCCCGGATTTGCTGGAGATTCATCCCAGTTCATTCCCAACCATTTTAAATTATCCAATTGGCTTTTTTCGCCGTCTGCAATGTTACGCTTTGTATCGGTATCTTCAATGCGGATAATGAAGTCTCCACCATTATGGCGGGCAAATAAATAGTTGAATAGCGCTGTTCTGGCATTACCAATGTGTAAGTGTCCAGTTGGGCTTGGTGCGTAACGCACGCGGATTTTAGTCATCTAATCGCTTCCTTCGAGTTATTTTCAAGTAGGGTAACAGCCAACGCCGCAATCGCTTCATTGCGACCAACAGGCCCTAATTGTTCCATTGTTGTGGCTTTAATACTAAGCTGATTTTCTTCTAACTGACAAATTTCACAAAGCACTTGCCGCATTTGGGGAATAGAGTCCGCAAGTTTCGGCTGTTCAGCTAGAATTGTACAATCAATATTGTGAATAGTAAAGCCAAGCGACCACGCTTTTTGCAAAACTATCGTCAATAGTTTGGTGGAAGCGGCATTTTTTACTGTAGGATCACTAGCAGGAAACATCTGACCGATATCGCCTAAACCTGTCGCTCCTAAAAGTGCGTCAATAATCGCATGGGTCAAACAATCCCCATCGGTCACCCCAGCTAAACCGAGCTTTTGCGGGTGGGTAATTTGGATACCACCTAAAATTAACGGCCGTCCTTTCACCAAGGGATGTAAATCATACCCCTGCCCAATTCTAAGCATTTTTGCGGCCTTTATTCCGATTTTTTTGATTGCCATTTTGACTGTTTTGATTTTGATTGCCATTATTTGTCGGATTGTTATTCGTATTAGCTGCATCTTCTGCCGCGTCTGCATTTTCTGGCTTCACGTCATCAATACCACGACCAGAATGTGCCGGTTTAGCAAAAATCATGCGACCAGCGGCCGTTTGTAAGGCACTTGTGACCACGACTTTGATTCGTTCATTCATATAGTGCTGGCCATCTTCTACGACAACCATCGTGCCGTCATCTAAATACGCAACCCCTTGTTGGCGCTCAGTGCCGGCTTTAACTAACAAGACATCCATTGTTTCCCCAGGAATAACGACTGGTTTAACCGCATTGGCCAACGCATTGATATTTAAAACCGGCACATTTTGAAACTCAGCGACTTTGTTTAAGTTGTAATCATTTGTGACTACGACCCCATCCAAAAGTTTAGCTAGTTTAATCAATTTGCTGTCAACTTCTTGAATATCTTCAAAGTCACCATCATACATCTCAACTGAAATATCTTCTTCTTTTTGTAAAGCATTCAAAATATCCAAGCCGCGGCGTCCCCGCACCCGTTTTAGACTATCACCAGAGTCGGCAATATATTGCAATTCGTATAAAACAAAATTAGGAATTAAAAGTGTCCCTTCTAAAAAGCCGGTTTTGGCAATGTCGTAAATGCGACCGTCGATAATGACACTTGTATCCAAAATCTTATAGCGGTGAAAAGTATCCCCTGCTTTACGTTCTAAAATTTGTTGTTGGGTTTCTTCAGTTTTCTTGGATTTCGGTGTGAAAATTTTCTTCCACTCGTCAATTCGTGTTACCCCCACTTGAAAACCAAAATAGCCCAGTAAAATCATCACGAAAAACGGCAAGAAACTCGTCACAAAAGGAATGTTCAAATTGTACAAAGGAATTGAAATAATCATCCCAATCATCAAGCCGATAATCGTCCCAATCGCACCAAAAAGCAGATAGGTTAGACTAATTTCACTTAATTTTTTCTCAATATAAGACAAGCCAGCAGAAATATAACGCTCCAATACCAACGCGAATAAAAAGAAAATAATTGCGCCAATCAAAATGTTGGTAAAGGGATTGTTTAGCCACTGATTGCCGGTCATTCCGATCGTATCCCACGCCATGGGTAAAAATGAAGCTCCCAAACTTGCGCCAGCTACGACCATTAATAAGATAATGATCCGTCGTTGCATAACAAAACTCCTCCGATTTTTTTGCTACTGAATTAGAAAAGATAAAAAGATGAAAAAGCGATCTCATCTGCTTACCTTTTCAAAATCAGTGCGACTTTCTTAACTTGCAGCCAGAAAGAAGAATATAACAATTTTTAACTAAAAACTTTTTTTAATGTTTCTGCCAGTGTTGCAACACCGACAACTTGAATACCTTTTGGTGCATCCCAACCGCTTAAATTATTTTTAGGCAAGTAAACTTTGGTAAAGCCCAGCTTTTGTACTTCTTTGACCCGCTGTTCAATATTAGATACCCGTCTAATTTCACCGGTTAAACCAATCTCACCAATAAAACATTCTGTTGGGCTGGTGCCTTTTTCCTTGTAGCTAGATGCAATTGCTACTGCAACAGCCAAATCAATGGCTGGTTCATTTAATTTCACACCACCGGCGGCTTTCAAGTAGGCATCTTGATTTTGCAACAATAGTCCGGCGCGTTTTTCTAAAACAGCCATGATTAAGGAAACGCGATTGAAATCCAGTCCGGTAGTGGTGCGCTTGGCATTGCCAAACATCGTCGGTGTGACCAGTGCTTGAATTTCAACTAAAATTGGGCGACTGCCTTCCATCGCTACCACAATCGCAGAACCTGTGGCGCCCGCCAAACGCTCCTCCAAGAAAACTTGGGAAGGATTGGCCACTTCATGCAAGCCATCTTCATGCATTTCAAAAATACCAATTTCATTGGTGGAACCAAAACGATTTTTTACGGCCCGCAAAATGCGGAACGTGTGATGCTTTTCGCCTTCAAAATACAAAACGGTATCCACCATATGCTCTAACATTCTGGGCCCGGCAATGGAGCCTTCTTTTGTCACGTGACCAACAATAAAAATAGCAATACCATTGGACTTGGCGATTTTTAACAATTCAGCCGTTGTTTCCCGCACTTGTGAGACACTTCCGGCCACGCTGGTCACGTCGGGCTGTGTCATGGTTTGAATCGAGTCGATGATGACATAATCTGGGGCTAAATTTTCAATCGCGCGGGAAATTTCGTGCATATCTGTTTCCGCGTACAAATAAAATTCGGTGTTAATGGAGCCCAAACGTTCGGCCCGCATTTTTATTTGCTCGGCACTTTCTTCACCGGAAACATATAACACTTTTCCACCTGATTCTGCCAACTGCTGCGAAACTTGCAAGAGCAACGTTGATTTCCCAATGCCGGGGTCCCCGCCGATTAACACCATCGAGCCCGGCACCACACCGCCACCTAAAACACGGTTTAATTCTGCTAATTTCGTTTTAACCCGTGGTTCTTTTTTCGGGATAACATCGGCAATTTTCGTAGGTTTCGTTTTCTCACCAGTTAAACTGGTACGTACGCGGCGATCTGTTGTATCTTGGATGACCACTTCCACCATTGAATTCCAACTACCGCAATTGGGACATTTACCGAGATATTTTGGTGAGATATAGCCGCAATGTTGACATTCAAATTGGACTTTTGGCTTTTTAGCCACAATCATCCCTCCATTTTATTTTAGCATACCAGAGGCATTCCCCCTGTACTAAACGTGTCTTTTTACTTATTTGATGAACCAAAACCACCCGTACGCACAGCTGCAGTGTCATCTTGGTCAGCTTTTAGAAATGGCAAGAAAATCCCCTGCCCAATTCGCTCGCCTTTTTTAATCACGACATCTGATAGACCAAAGTTAGTGAATTGAAACATAATATGCCCTTCATTATCAGGATTATCATAGTAATCACTATCAATAACCCCGACACCATTGGTTAAAACCAAAAAGCGTTTTAACGGATTGCTAGAACGATTAGCCAACTGTAAAAATTCTTCTTGTCCCATGTAAGCCTTAATTCCGGTCGGAACTAAAACAGGCTTCAAAAATTTGCCGCCATCTTTAGCAGCTTTCAAGGCTTTTAGCCCGCTTACTAAACCTTCGTGCCAAATACTTGGAATGACAACATCTTGGGCCGCTTCAAAATCATAACCTGCCGCATGATTGGTTGCCCGCTTTGGCAAGGAAATATCTTGATCTAAAAAATGTGAAACTACTTCAAAACCTCGTGTACGCAAATGAGTACCTCCTAAAATTGCAATCAAATGAAAAATATTTTTTTAATCTTTACAGGAAGCTGTGACATTAATATAATTACAGCCCCTATTTACGGATAAACGGTGGTCCAGAAATAGCTTTTTTGGCAACAAGAGGAAATTTCACAAAAATTTGTGGAACAATTTTTGAAAAACCCCCGTCTTGGTTTAAAAGCTGAACCCTTCTGTCCCAACCTCTTGCAAATCTGCTTATTTTACATAACGTTATTTTAGCATAATTAGCGCATTTTTTTATGAATTCAAAACAATAATACGAAAAATTTCGCAAATTCCATATAATCTTCAAAAATCAGTCTTTAAACTTATTTCTTTCTTATTTTTCATCCGTAAAAATTCGTTTTTTAAGATCGTAAAATTTAACTTTTATCCCGAGAGAAAAAAACAAAAACGACCCATAAAGACGATCGTTTTAGGAAAACAACAGGTGAAATTTTTAACAAAACCAAGTACAATGAATAAAAACTAGCGGTAAATTAGGATTTTAAATCAAACTTACGTCTACTTGCAATTGGTTGTTGCTAAAATAAGAGCGCAACGCAGACGCATCAAAAATTTTTTCCTACACTGCCTTTACCTACAACTTCACAAGGAGTAATGATATGGAACGTGAATTTTTAAAAACCGCTCAGCGGATTGTCATTAAAATCGGTACCAGCTCCCTGATTTATCCCAACGGCAATATTAATTTAGCTGGCATTGATCAATTGGCTTTTGTTTTAACGGACTTACAAAATAGAAACAAAGAAGTCGTCTTGGTTTCTTCTGGCGCAATCGGCGTGGGGATGAATAAGCTTCACCTAAAAGAACGCCCCGCCACAATTCCAGAACAACAGGCCGCAGCCGCGGTGGGGCAAGCAGAATTGATGAACATTTACAATCAGCGTTTTTTGACCTACAGCCAGCAGACCGCCCAAGTGTTACTAACCCGAGACATTGTCGAATTTCCCGAAAGTCGCAAAAATGTGGTCAACACCTTGGAACAGCTCTTAAAAATGGGGATTATTCCCATCATCAACGAAAACGATACTGTCGCTATTGATGAATTGGATCATCAAACCAAATTTGGCGATAACGACCAGCTTTCAGCCATTGTAACCCAGCTTGTTAAAGGGGACTTATTGGTGATGCTGTCTGATATTGACGGATTTTATTCTGGCAACCCTGCCAAAAATAAAAACGCGATTTTATTTCATGCCATCCACGAAATAACACCGGAAATTTGGGATTTCGCTGGTGATAAGGGCTCGAAATTCGGCACTGGCGGTATGATCAGTAAATTAAATGCTGCAAAGCGAATTTTAGCCACTGACAGTGCCATGGTTTTGGCTAATGGCCAGAAACCACAAGTTATTTTCGATATTTTAGCCGGCAAGCAAATCGGTACGCTTTTTTGCCGGGCCTAACCTTTATTGGCTAACTAAAATATCCTGCTAGTAACACTACCTTTGCGACTTTCTTTTTACTAGAACTTAAGCTTTCAAGTAAACTTGCTCGCATTTTGCATAAAAGGTTCTATAATAATGGCAACCGAGTAAACAGTTTGACTATCTACGTGACAAAAATAAAAAGGCATGCTGTAAAAACGCTAAAAGGAGGAAAAACATGTTTGATTTAACCGTTTTAGGGCAACAGGCTAAAAAAAGTTCCCGGCAATTGGCACTCATGTCCACAACACGCAAAAATGAATTATTGGAATTAATGGCACAAGCGCTTTTGGCTAATAAGACAGATATTTTAGCTGCCAATCAAAAAGACTTGGACAACGCAAGTGATAACGGTATCTCAGCTGTGATGCAAGATCGCTTGCGCTTAACTAGCCAGCGTATTGAGGAAATGGCGAGCGGCATCCGCCAAGTTATTTCATTGGCTGATCCAATTGGTGAAGTGGAAAAAATGTGGAAAAACACGGATGGTTTGATGATTGGGCGTCAAAAAGTGCCTTTAGGGGTCATCGGCATCATTTACGAATCACGGCCAAATGTGACCACCGATGCAGCGAGTTTGTGTTTTAAAACCGGCAACGCTGTGATTTTACGTGGTGGCAAAGAAGCCTTTTATTCCAACCAGATTTTAGTAGCTGTGTTACAAAACGCCTTAAAAAGTGCTGGCGTTGATGAAAATGCAGTGCAATTTGTCTCTGACACAAGCCATGATGTCGCCAACCAAATGATGCGGCTAACCGAATACTTAGATGTTTTGATTCCTCGTGGCGGCGCAGGACTCATTCGCCGCGTCAAAGAAACAGCAACAGTACCCGTAATCGAAACTGGCACTGGAAACAATCATATCTACGTGGATAAAGATGCGCAATTGGAAATGGCGATAAAAATTACCGACAACGCCAAAACACAACGACCTTCTGTTTGTAACGCTGCTGAAACCTTACTAATTCACCAGGACGTTGCCGCCGAATTTTTGCCAAAAATTGCGGCCAAATTAGCAGAACATAACGTTGAGTTACACGCTGATAAAAGAGCAATCGCCTACTTACCACAAGCCGTTGCGGCCAAAGAAGAAGACTGGTCAACAGAATATTTGGACTACATTATGGCTGTTAAAGTCGTAGATTCCATCGATGAAGCCATTGATCATATTAATCGCTACAATACCAAACACTCAGAAGCAATTATCACGGATAATTACTTCGCTAGCCAAAAATTCTTAAACGAAGTAGACGCAGCCGCAGTTTATGTGAATGCTTCAACCCGCTTTACCGATGGTTTTGTCTTTGGCTTTGGTGCTGAAATTGGCATTTCCACCCAAAAACTACACGCCCGCGGGCCAATGGGCTTAGAAGAGTTAACCTCTACCAAATACATCATCTACGGCGACGGCCAAATCCGGGAATAAAAAAAGCTTTTTAAACGTGCTTAACTGCCAAGCATTAAGATGAAATTCCAATAAATTGTTCTTCAAATTTCTTGGGATTTTAACTTAATGCCGTAGGGAGTTCGTTTAAAAAACTAGATTAGAAAAGCAAGACAAACTCGTTTAGTCTGCAAGTATTAAGGCAGAATCTGAATAAATCGCTTATCAGATTTCTTCAGATTTTGACTTAATACCGCAGAGGACTAGTTTGTATTGCTAGACATAAAAAAGCTTTTCAAACGTGTTTAGCTTAAGGCCGCAGGAAGTTCGTTTGAAAAGCTATATCAGAAAGCAAGACAAACGCGTTTAGTCCGCAAGTATTAAGTTTAATCCTGTGACTTTCAACAAAAAACACGAAAAAATTGTACTATCCTTCAAAAAGTGAGCTTTAAAGGCTGATTTTTGCGGGTATGATACAAATTTTTCGTGTTTTTTAATTTTTAAATTCAAGCTTAAACCTTTTGCAACAAGCTACGAATGGCTGCGATTTTTTTTGCATCCAATTTTTTTAAGCGCAAGCAACTCTTACCCATGTTGCTTTTTTTAAAGACATCCTCATATTTGGGTAATAAGGGTTCCCCCGCTTCTTTAGGGAATAAATACAAATTTACCGTCTTTTCATACTGTTTTAAAGAAACTTTAGGTACGCCATCAGCTTTTAGCGGAAATAGCCAGCCCAAACCAGTAAACTTGCCCACGGTGTATGTTTTACCTTTTTCTTGCAATTCTTCTTCAATAATTTGAATTAATTTTTGATATAACGTATCCATTTCAGCAGCTCTTTTCTATTTGACCCAACTAACCCTTCAAGCCAATATTATTTAGCCAGAGTATAACGTATCTGCCTTGTTTCCCCCGAATTCTTTGCCTTGCTGGGGTAAAATTTAGTTTTTACGTTGTCGCCAAATTGCTAATAATGCCAGAATGCTGCCTAAGCCAAAAGCAAAAATATTACGCAAACTTTTGCCCGTAAATTTACTGCCTGCTCTTTGATTTAGGTTCGGTTCAACGTGGGGGGATAAAACCGGTGGCGTCTTAAGTGTCGGATTAGTAGTATTTTCTACTGTATTGTTTAACACCGTAGCTTGTGGTAGCACTTGTGTGGTTGGGATAACAAAATTCCCACCAATATTCAATGCGAAAAGCACTAAAAAACTCGTTAACAATTTACTCATGCTACCACCCCTTTCACTTTTAAATTCATCTTCATTTATTGTAGCAAAAAGATTAGATTTTTTCTAATCTTAAATTCATTTGTTAGCTGTCAAAATTTTAAATAAAATAAAAAATATTGATTTAATCGCAAACAAAATAAAATTCAGCAATAAATTTCTTTAATCAGATTTTAAAAATAATACCGATATCTTTTCTAATTTTCGTAATCGCAGACAAAAGAGGTTACAATTGTTTCATGTGAAACATTGTCTCTTAAACGTAACAAATTCTTACTAACAAGCATAAGAAAGGAAATAAAATGACATATTCTGTGAGTGAAGGCCTATTTGTGATTTTTATTACTTTAGTGGGAATGGGATTTTTACTGGGACTGACCTGGAAAGTTCCCTTTCAAAAAATAGACTACTTTTTATTAGCTGTCACAATTATCTGCTATGTATTCGATACGATTTGGTGGTGGTTTGACCTCCATTTTAAATGGAGTGATTGGTATTTTACATTTCACGGTCACAGGGAACAGGTAACGATTTTCTTTATTGTCGCCGCGATTAGTTTTTGTTCTTTAATTGTGCTTCGTTTTAAAAAAATAAAAAAAATCTGAATAAAAAAACCGGCGTGCTGACTATTGAAGTAGACAGATACGCCGGACTATTTATTTTAATGTTCTGGTGCTGTTGCTTGTGAATGCATGACTTTTAAGCCTGGTAACGTCAGCATCACGGCTAAACTAAGCAAATAGATGACCGACAAGAAAATAATCACGGTCACCAAGGAATAGTGATCCATCAAAAAGCCAATTACAACCGATGAAAAACCACCAATTGCCCGCCCTACATTCATGATGAAATTATTGGCTGTCGCCCGAATCGTGGTCGGATATAAGCTACTGATAATCGCTCCATAACCGCCGTACATGCCATTAATGAAGTAGCCGACAATTACCGCTGCTGCTAGTAGCGTCCATTTATCGTGGGCTAAAACAATTAAAAAGACGGAAGCAGACGAGCAAATCAAAAATACACCATAGGCTAAACGCGGCCCTAATTTATCCATCACCGTGCCAAAGGTCATCATCCCAAGACACATGCCTAAAATTGTACTAATCATCCACAAAGAAGAACCAGAAACAGACAAGTGCAGCTGCTTTTGCATAATAGAAGGCAGCCAGTTCATTAAACCAAAATAACCAGCAATTTGTACTGTGACCATTAAACTTAAACCAACTGTTTGCCAGGCTGTTGCTTTGTCAGCAAAAAGAAGTGAGAATTTTCCTGCGCTTTTATCTTTGTGACTCGCCGCAAATGATTCTGGTTCTTTTAGCCCTTTGCGAATATCCAAAACCAAAAGAACAGGGATAACCCCAATCACGTATAGCATTTTCCAACCTAGTAGCGGAATGATAAGAGAAGCTAAAACGGCGGCCAAAATAGCCCCTACTTGCGCGCCAATTGCAGCTGTTGAGGTTGCGCGTCCCAGATGTTTCTTTGAAAAAGTCTCTGAAATAAGTGACATACAAGCGCCGTATTCACCACCGGCACCAATGCCGGCAATAAAACGGAAAAGATAAACGAGATAAATATTTGAAGCAAAAAACATTAATACCGAAGCTAATGAAAAAATAATGACGGTTTGCGAGAAAACTTTAACGCGACCAAATTTGTCGGCTAAAATACCGAAAATAATGCCCCCTACTAACATACCAAGATTGGTAATCGTAGAGATAAAGCCAGCTTGGGTGCCTGTGATGCCAAAAGTTGTAATCATAGTCGACAAGGAGAAGGATAAAAACATGATATCCATGTTTTCTAGGGCAATCCCCGCTGAGGTAGAAACCAATACTTTTCGTTGATATTTTGACATAAAAAACACCTTTCTTAAATCCGACGCTGACATTTAGCATTTATTTACGACAGTAGAAGGAATTTTGGGCAAAAAAAATTTGTGGCGTTTTACCGCTGCCAATTTTTTTCACATCATTATTTTTCTACCGCGCCATAAACGGCTGAAGGTGCGTGGGATTTTTAAAAGATTTTACCCTTATTTGGCAGAAAAACAAGGCGCTTCTGACATTTCCATGTTAGGTTTTGTTTTTTAAAGTAAATCAGTTTACGTCATTGTCCTAGAAAACTTTCAGAAAATTACCCTTAATTACACATAGCAAAAATCTCATTAAACTTTTTTTCTTCTAATAAAAAAACAAGTGATTTTCTTCTTTGTTTGTGAAGATTTATACAATGATTTCCCTGCGGTATTTACTTCTCTTTGCTCTACCTTGACGCAGCATTTTTTTCTCCGTATGCTTAAAAAAGGAGGTGGAGAAAATGTATTCGATGTTAAAAAAGATTATTACTGAAAAGGACTTGCACCGCCAAATTCGGCTATTGGAGCAGTTACTCCAGCAGCCGCAAGTCACTGCTAAAAAATTGGCACATCACATTGACACGACTGAGCGAACTGTTTTTGCCGATTTACAAATCATGCGGGAAAATTTACCGGCCAATTGGCAAATTGAAACAGATAGTGCAGGCATCGCCTTAAAACCTCAAAAAGACGCCTTAACTAATGAGCTGTGGGAGGTTTTCTTGCCCCATTCCATTAGTGTGCAATTCATTAAAGCACTGTTGTTTCAGCCTGATTTAGCCGTCAAACCTTTTTTGCGCCAGACCGGTGTCTCCTATGAAACGCTAAAACGTCATACGCGTAAAGTAAACACCGCTTTAAAGGATTATCACTTACAAATTAAATTGACTAGTACACAGGCCACTTTTCTGGGAGCAGAAAGTAGTATTCGCCTTTTTTATCACCGTCTCTTAGTCCCTTTTACCCATAATAATTATTTCTTTGTCGATTATGCTGTCCACGAAAGTCATTATTTTGATTTTTTAAATCACGTTTCAAAAGCCCAGATCAAGGCTGAAACAGAAGAAATTTTTGGTGTTTGTTGGTTTTTCATTAACACAATTCGCAATAAAGCGGGCTGTGCCATTAATCAAATTTCTTTTCAAACCGATCCCTTATTTTCCCTTTATATCCCCTTGTTAAAAGATCTTTATCAAAAAGAAGGGGTCTATTTGCAACAAAATGAATTATTTTTTGCTTTTTTCTGCTTTTTGGAAAGCTGGAATTATAACAATACCTTTGGTGTGAAACTAAAGAAAACATTGCAAGAAAACTACGCGAATTTAAGAACAACTATAAAAGAATTCGTGCAGCAATTAGCCTTAAAATTACAAGAACCATCCCTAAAAGATACTTTATTAGCAGAAAACTTGCTACTATTGCTTTTAAAATATGATGAGTCCCCTGAATTATCCGCTCAGTTTGAATCAGATTATCAAAAGGCACTGCCAAAACAAATAACAGCAACTACTAATTTGTACCAAGAAAATTTAGCTTTGCTACACCAACACACAAATGGATTGCCCGCAAAAAAAGAACCGGCCTACCTGCTTCATTTAATGGCCCTTTTGCAACAGCAGGCTCTTTTTTCACTGGATAAAAAAACGCGAACGCTTTATTTTCTTTTCCAAAGTGAGCCGGCTTGGAAAACCTTTGTGGAACAAGAACTCAATGACTATTTAGGCAAGCGTATTATTTTAAAGACCATTGAAGTAACAGATTTAAAGATCTTAAACTTTGGGATTAAAGATTTGATTGTTTCTAACTTTCCTTTAGATAAAGCGCCACTGCCGGTTTTTTATATCTCAACTACCCCAACCAAAAATGAGCTCCGCCAATTAGCCGAGCTCACTTATGAAAGTTATTTATAGTTAGCTTACGTCTTGAACAGCGAAACTTTTAACCCAGCGCCTGGTCAGCCACTTTTCTACTTCAACAATCCCAAATAAAACAGCGACGTTTGTTAAGACGAGTAATTGTTGGGTTAAATTCAAGCTGGTTGTACCGATTAAATTCTGCGCAAATGGTGCAAAGACCACGGTTGTTTGCAACACCAACAAGAGGGCTAGCGAAATAAACAACGCTTTATTTTGCAGCATACTTTTATTAATGGCCGGATTTAACAATTCGCGGCAATTTAACATATATACCGCCTGTGACATGACAATCGTTTGTAATAAAATCGTCTGCTGTAATGCGGTCCCTTCAAATTGCAAAGCAATAAAGTAGGCTGGCAGGACGATCACGCAGGAAACATACACAATTCGAAACAGACTGTAACCATTTAAGATGCCTTCATTTGCTGCTCGCGGCGGACGATTCATCGTGTCTTTGCTGGCTTTTTCAAAACCTAATGCATACGAAAGGGTGATGGTTGTCACCATATTGACCCATAAAATCTGTACGGGTGTCAGCGGTAACGGCTGATTTAATAATAAAGCAATGACGACGATCAACCCTTGTGATAAGGCCGATGGTAAGAAAAAGTTGATGGTTTTTTTCAAGTTATCAAAAATACGGCGTCCTTCTTTTACTGCTTTGGCAATCGTATGGAAATTATCATCTGCTAAAACCATATCCGCGGCCTGCTTTGTGACTTCACTTCCTTTGATCCCCATTGCAATCCCAATATCCGCTTTTTTTAAGGCCGGCGCGTCATTCACCCCGTCACCGGTCATCCCCACAACTTCACCATTATTTTGTAACGCCGTGACAATACGCAACTTGTGATTAGGCGTAGTACGGGCAAAAACATCCACTTTTGTCACGACTTGAGCCAATTGCTCATCGGTTAATTGATCAATCTCAATTCCTTCTAAAACTTGATCCGTATGTTTTAGCCCAATTTCTTTTCCTATCGCTTGGGCGGTATCTTTGTGATCACCGGTAATCATTTTCACTGTAATTTTTGCTGCTTGGGTTTCTTTTACAGCGCGAATGGCACTTTCTTTTGGCGGATCGATGATCCCAGCAATGCCAACAAAATCAAGCTTCGTTAAAACCTCGTGGGTTAATTCTATTTGGGCATCTATTTTTTTAGCCGCAAAGGCCAAGACCCGTTGCCCTTTTTTTGCCAGTTTGGATGCCTTTTTTTGCCACGCGGTTACATCTGCTTGCGATAACTGTGCTTTAGCCAGTAAAACTTCTGGTGCGCCTTTTACAAAGACGATATTTTCTGTTGCCGAAAACGGATGTAATGTTGCCATATATTTGTAGCTAGAGCTAAAGGGTAATTTGCCAATTTGCTTTTTCAAAGTCAAATTTTCAGCCGCCACATACTGCAACAAAGCTAATTCAGTAGGATTCCCTTTTAATTGTGCGACCGCTTGATCGTCTTGTAATTTCAAATCTTGACAGTTATTCATAATCTCCATGAGTAAAGATTCATCATTGCTGCTGGTTTTGACTACAGTCATTTCATTTTTGGTTAACGTTCCGGTTTTATCTGAACAAATCACCGTCATAGATCCTAATGTTTCGACTGAAGGCATGCTTTTGATGATCGCATTTTCTTCGGCCATCTCTTTTACCCCTAAAGATAAAATCATCGTCAAAACTGCCGGTAACCCTTCTGGAATCATGGCAACAATTAAAGCAATCATAGCAGAAAACAATACGTTCATTTCCATACCGTATAGAAATGTCGTAAAGAATACTAGAAATAAAATCAACACCATGATGCCGCGGAAAATTTGCTTATTTAGCTGATGCATTTTTCGAACGAGCGGTGTCGTGGTACCTGTAACAGACTGCAACGCCTGATTAATTTTACCAATTTCTGTGTCATTGCCGGTTGCAACCGCAACTGCCAATGCCGATCCTGCTTGCACCAACGTCCCAGAAAAGACCATGTTCTTTTGATCACCCGCCATTACTTCTTGGGAAATTGCGTCTTCATTTTTTTCTACTGCTTCAGATTCACCGGTTAAAATCGCTTCTTCTACTACGAGCTCGTGGACTTCCACTAAGCGTAAGTCCGCAGGTACCACATCCCCTGCTTTTAAATAGACGATATCTCCGGGCACAATGGAAGTTGTTGCGATCGTTTCTTTTTGTCCGTCAATCAAAACTACTGCCTCTTGACTCATCATCTGCTTTAAGCCATCCAAAGATTCTTCGGCTTTGCGCTCTTGCCAGTAGCCGACAAAACCATTTACCACTACGACAAGTAAAATAATGCTGCCTTCAACATAGTCGCCGGTCACAAATTTTAAAATTGCCGCAAAGAGCAAGACGAGCATCAATAAATCCGTAAAATGTTTTAAAACCTTTTGCCAAGGTTTTACCTGCTTACTTTCTGCAATTTTGTTTTCACCATATTTTGCTAGCTGCTGTTGGCGATTTTTTGTTAAACCAGCAGGGGTACTGTTGAATTTTTGTAAAACTTGTTGGGTCGTTAATTGATACCATTTCATTGGCATATCCTCCTAATAAATATTTTAAGCACTTGCTAATGGCAAGTTCTAGCCGACTGACTTTTATGATGCCCTTTCTTTTTAGGCAAGTTCATCGTAGTTGTGCCAAGTAAAACTCACTTTTTTTTGCTGCTTTATTTGTTGATACCCTTATTATAGGGAGAAAAAAATTTTTAAACCGCCGATAATTTCAGTGGCAACTGAAAAAAATGTGTCGCAGCCTTTGCTGAAAGTTAGCTTAAAAAAATGATCCCAAACAAAAAAGACCTGCGCCTTGTTGGTCACAGATCTTAAAAAAACAGTTTAGTATACTTGCTACTTTGCTCCAACTTTTCAGGTTAATCTTGCAGGACAATCACCTTTCGCCGTCGGTACATTTGCCTTAATAAATAGACGCCAACCACTAAACCAACAGGAAAAATAATGCCCCCTAAAATACCAAACCGCAGCTGATTGTCCGCCGCAGCAGAAACAAAGCCCACTACCGTTGGTCCGATGGAACAGCCCAAATCTCCCGCCAAAGCTAAATAGGCAAATAAAGCTGTGCCGCCATTTGGAATCGTTCTGGCCGTCAAACTAAACGTGCCCGGCCACATAATACCCACTGCCAAACCACTTAACGCACAACCCAAAAAGCCAAAAGGCGCACTGGTGGAAAGACCGATTAACAAATACGATGCCACACATAAAATACCACTGATCGTCATAAAACGCTGCAACGCTAATTTATGACCATATTTCCCATAAAAAATGCGGGATAGTCCCATCATAAAAGCAAATAATAAAGGGCCAGCTAAATCTCCCACCACTTTTGAAACGTGCAACCCTTTTTCAGCAAAAGTTGAGGCCCATTGACTAACCGACTGCTCACTTGCACCAGCACAAACCATCAAACCAAGAAATAACCAGAAGCTTTTCAACTTGAATAATGCTTTAATACTGAGCCCCGCGCCTTCTGCTACTAAAGGACGAAGCGGTACTTTGGTAAAAAACAACGCATTACAAAAAGGCAAAATTGCCCATATCACAGCCAAATAAGGCCAGTTTTCAATCCCTAAAAAGGCAATGAAAATCGTGGAAAGTCCCACGACGCCAACAACACCCCAGCAATAAAAGGAATGCAGTAAACTCATGGTTTTCTCTTTATGATCTGTTGGACAGGCTTCGACAATTGGACTCACTAGTACTTCTAATAAGCCGCCCCCAATCGCATACAAACTCACCGCAGCCAACAGAGCGATAAAAGGTGTGGCAAAAATTATTGGAAAAAGTGCCAATCCCACTAACCCCGCACCAGCAAAAAGATGTGCTGCCACGATGGAAATGCGATAGCCAATTTTATCCACAAAAAAGATTGCCGCAAAATCTATGATTAATTGCAATAAGAAATTAAAGGTTACCAAAAGCGTAATTTGGGTTAAGGGAATATGAAACTGTGTTTGAAAAGTTAAAAATAATAATGGGGCAAAATTATTGACGACCGCTTGCACGATGTAAGCCAAAAAACAGGCGTAAATCGTTTGTTGATAATTTTTCATTTGATCTCCTAGACAAAAGTTCCCACGACACGTGAACTTTATTTTTTTAAAATCGCTTACTTTGACTGTAGCACAGCTTTCAGCAATGCAAAAGACTTTCTTAGCTTTTGTAAAAAAATCCTGCCAGCTCTTATCTGCCAGCGCTTGTAAAATTATCCTCATGGCATCAGCCATAATATTGTGACTAATAAAAAACGCAACAAAAGATTCGCTAGCTTCGCTAAAAATTTGCAACGTTTTGATTTACCGCAAAGTAAAAGCATGCACACATTTTCAACAGCGTCTTTAAGGATGCAAGCGTTAAGTTTGAAAATTTTCTGAAATGGCAGTATGATAACAGTGGAATTTCGTTATCAACTTAGTTGCCTTTCGTAAGCAAACAAAAGAAAGGAGAATGAATATGACATTCTATAACACACAAGTACCTTATCGGGTAACTTTAGACACCAAGTTGAACTTGTTTATCGTTTTTGACCAACGCAACAGTAACCACTTTGCTACCGGTGTAACGATTGAACAAGCGGTTCAAGAATTACAAAAATCTGCATAAGGAGTTCAAATCCCATGGAAGATTCCAGTTATTCTTAAAAAGCAGCTGCAAATTTATGTGCAGGTGCTTTTTTGTTGTCTAAAATTTTAAATTTGCTAAGTTTTCTTTGCAAAAAAGCCGACTCGCTAATAAAGCAGGCTACCTTTCAAACAAGCAGGCTACGTGTGAATTTTTATCTTTTTAAGTCTAAAAAGGCTCGAGGTTATCAGCTGAGACATAAAGATAATCCCAACTACTAACCCAGAGCCTATTTTTGTCTTGTCGCTATTTTTATTTTTCTAAAGGCTTCACTTCAAATTCTGTTTTTTCCAAATTGAAAAGCCCGGTAGAGATCTCGTTGACTTGAGCAAATAAAGCCGTTAGATCACAGTTTTTCTTATCGAAAGTTTTCTTTTCTTTCTGAGTTTGAAAGGTGATCTTCCGCGGTGTTTCTTTGACCGCAATTTTCCTATCGCCTTTTTGATAAATTAGGATATCGTCAAAATCATCCTCTACATAGCTTTGCCGCCACTGGTTTTTTTGCGCCAACGCCATAATTAAAGAAGCCATGTCCAATTCTTCTAACGAGGTGATCGTGCCATCTTCAAAAGTTAAATCATACGTCGCCATGGTAAAAGGCTGACAAGCATTGCAGCCCCCTTGGGTATAAAACTCTTCGCTGGTGATTACTGCTTTCATGTGCATTACTCCTTTTTTACTGATACAGATAATTTTGTTTTATTATACCGCCCTTTATTTTTTTTGAATAGCAGATTTTTTCGTTTGCTTACACGCTAAAAAAACAATCCGCTTTTAGTCGTAAAATCAGTTTTTAAACTAATTTTACGACTAAAAGACGGATCTTGATTAGATATGTGGCTTAGTTTTGCGCAACAAAAACTTTCATACGCTCTAGCGCTTCTGCTAAAATTCCTCTTGGTGTGCCGATATTTAAGCGGACAAAATTTTCACCGTCACTGGCATAATTGGTTCCCGGTTCAATAATGACACCCCCGCTTTTTGCCAATGGTTCGACAATCTCTAAGGCAGTTTTGCCGGTTTTGGAAATATCAATCCACGGCAAGTATGAAGCACTCATTTCCATTAATTCCCAGCCCGGCAAATTTTCGGCAATAAAAGCTTTGGTGTAGCGGTAGTTTTCGCGAATGTAGTCCGTCATAGCTTCCAGCCAATCTTCACATTCATTGTAGGCGGTAATGATTCCTACAACCCCGAATAAATTCGGCGAAGTAATGGAATTCATTTCCAAACGATGACGAAATACCTGCCGTAATTTTTCATTTGGAATAATGGAATAAGAAGTTTTCAAACCGCCTAAGTTAAAACCTTTGTTAGGAGATGTCAACACGATCAGATTATCGTGGTATTCTTTTGGCAGCTGCAAAGCCGAAACAAATTTTCCAGTTAAAATAATTTCTGAATGCACTTCATCACTGACAAAAATTGTGCCGTATTGGCGACATAATTTGGCCACTTTTTCAATTTCTTCTATGTGCCACACGCGACCAGAGGGGTTATGCGGGGAACAAAATAAGAAAACCCGTGGTCGTTTGGTGCGTAATTGTTCTTCTAATAAAGTGTAATCAATTTCATATTGCCCATTGACGATTTCAAGCGTATTGGCCACCACATTAATCCCGTTATGCTCTGCGGCATAACGAAATGGATCGTAAACAGGTGTGTTCATGATCACCGCCTCATTGGGCTGGCAAAAAGCTTGATACAAATAATGAATGGTCGAAACAGTCCCATAAGATAAGGTAATCCATTCTTTTTTAACTTGATTATTGTGGCGGCGTTTATGCCAATTAATGACCGCCTCATAAAATTCATCGTAAGCATAGGTGTAGCCGTATGCACCATTTTGTGCAATTTTCATAAAGGCTGCGTTAATTTCTGGCGCTGCCGGAAAATCCATATCCGCAATCCACATCGGAATACAGTCTTTTGGCGTACCAGGATATTTACTTTGAATAATTTTTTGATCCCATTTTCTCGCATGGTCAATGGTGCGATCTGCCATTTGGTCAAATTGATAGTCAACTTTCATCATGCTGGGCTCACCATAATTTCTTCAATCCCGTTTTTCACCGTCTGTACTTGGGCACCAATAACCACTTGGACATTGTGATCATCTAATTCTACGATTGCCAAAGCGCCCGCTTTTTTCAAGGTTGCTTTATCCATCAAGCTCTTATCTTTTAATTGCAGGCGTAAACGCGTAACACAATTATCCAAGCTGGTAACATTGGCACTGCCACCTAGAGCGTCCAAAATAATACCTGGATCGTAAATCCCATTGCCTTTTGTAAATGTTTTGGGTTTTGCTGTGACACCATCTGCCAACGTAACTTCCTCTTCTTTTTCCCGTCCAGGTGTTTCTAAATTGTGTTTCAAAATGTACCAACGGAAAACAAAGAAGTAAACAGCAAACCAGATGATCCCTACTGGAATCAACAAGTACCATTTTGTTTCATTGCCTTGCATGATCCCAAAAATCAACCAATCTAAAATCCCGCCGTCGGTGTTGCCGATATTTACACCGATTAGACTCATTACCATCAACGCTGCCCCAGACATAACGGAGTGGAATAAATACAATCCTGGTGCTAAGAATAAGAACAAGAATTCAGTCGGTTCTGAAATTCCGGTAACAACCGCCACTAAAACTGCTGAAATTAAAATGCCCTTAATGCCCGGACGATTTTTCTTATAGGCAGTTAAATAAATCGCTAAACAAATGGCAGGTAAACCAAACATAAAGGTTGGCATGAAACCTTGTGAAAGAAAAGCAGTCGCTTGGTGAGATATTGCTTCTCCTGCGTTTAATTGGGCATAAAAAATATTCAATGCCCCTGAAATTGGCTTGCCGTCAACAACTTGAGTCCCGCCAGCTTCTGTGAAACGAACCAATGCAAGTAAAATATGATGCATCCCAAAAGGTTTTAATAATAATACGCCTAACCCATATAAGAACGGACCGAAAATACCCGCACCTTGAATCCCATTGCCCAATGCTTCAATGCCCGATTGCAATACTGGCCAAGTAAAAGGTACCACTAAGCCAACCAAGCCCAAAACTAAAACGCTAACAATTGGAATAAAGCGAATACCGCCAAAGAAAGAAAAGGCATCTGGTAAGCGAATATCTTGGAATTTTTCTTGCAATAGATAGACGATTAGACCAACAATAATCCCACCTAAAACGCCCATTTCAATACTTTGAATACCTAAGACCATGTTTTGGCCGGCAATTTTCATACTAGCAGCATCTGCTAATTCACCACGATAATTCAACAAAAAGTTAATGGATAAATTCATGGCCACATAACCGGCAAAAGCTGAAATGGCGCCTACACCTTTATTGCGTTTGCACATTCCAAAGGGAATTGCCATGGCAAACATAACTGGCAAATAAGTAAAACCAAAGCCACCAACTGTATTCATAAAACTAAAAATAAATTGAATAATATCATTGCCTAAAAAAGGTAATTTTTCAATCATTGCCTCTGAAGTTACCGAACTGCCTAACCCGACTAAAATCCCCATAAAAGCTAGTGTTGAAACGGGGAACATGAAGGTTTTCCCCAACTCTTGTAAAAAGCTTAAAACTTTCGTCCTAAGTGATCGTGATACTGTCGCTGCGTTGCTCATTTTCTTTCCTCCTAATTTTGATTGCTCACTTTTTCAAATTTTTTAAAACAGCTTTTCCACTTTTTTACTTACTCAAAATTGGCATGCAACAATAAAAGTAACCGCTTTAAAAAGTGAAATATAAAAAGACCTAGTCAGAAGGTAGCCTAAAGACAGCAGTCGTCACTGCGTTTTAGAAACCCTTCTGACTAGATCTTGCCTACCGAATAGTAACACTCTAGTTTTGAAGAATGCGATTAATATGAATGGTCAAAAAGACCTTTTCTTCTTTTGGTACTTTGTGGTTAAAAAACGTCTCCAAATATTTGGCGATTTTTTCAGCCCCGGCATAAGCCTGGGGAAAATCATTAATGACTTGATCAAAATAACCGAAATCATCTACTTTTGCCTGCTGCTGCATTCCAAATTCCCGTAATAAGAAATATTTCAGATGCGTCACCAAGCGATGATAATTAATACTGTCATGCTTAAAATCTTGTTGATAGGTTTCATTTAGAATTGCGATCAAATCACGAATTATTTTGTTAAAATCTTGCTCGGAGTGCGTCTTGTCTGCCTGCCAGCGAGCGTTAATGATATGCAGCGCAATAAAACCCGCTTCATCTGCTTGTAAATTAACTTGGGCCCTTTCATTCAAAAGCAAAACTGCCCACGCCCCTAACCGATATTCCGCTGGATAAAACATCTGTACTTCATGAAGTACCGCGTTAGGCAGATATACACCTGTCTTGGCACGTTCAATAGCGAAGCTGATGTGATCTGCTAACGAAAGATAAATTAGATCATTTAGCGGATAATCCAATTGTTCTTTGAAATATTCAATAATCTCAAAAGCCAGACTTGACTCTTCATAACTGATCTTTTCAAATAGTTTTTGGAATTTCTCGTCGATTTGGTTCGTATTGGCAACAAATTTCCGCTCAACTTTTAACGGATCAACTTCATCACCACTTTTTTTGCCGAAAGAAAGGCCATTGCCAATCACAATTGCTTCATGATCGTCATCTAAGACGATTGCCGCACTATTGTTCAGTACTTTAATAACTTTCATGACGGTCCCTTTCTGTTCTGCATGCTCAATTTAACAGAATTTGAAAACGGTGTCAACACCTTTTTGATAACTGTACTGGTACAGTTATTTCGTTACCACCGTTCCAATTTCAGTTGCAAAATTTGAATCTCCTGTTATTTTTAATTCAATTGACTTGATGGCATCCATGTTAGTAAAAATCACCATCACATCATTTTCTTTTTCTTTTTCAGCTAAAAGAGGCAAATTAATCGTCGCTAATTTTGTTTCTGGTGCAACGCTTTGGCCTTCTTTTACGAAAATTTCAAACGGAGCGCCATTTAACTCTACTGTGTCAATGCCAATGTGAATTAAGACGTCTAAACCATTTTTAGTAGTGATCCCAAGAGCGTGTTTTGTCGGAAAAACACTTGATACTGTCCCATTTACTGGTGAATATAATACCCCTGATTTTGGCGTTACCGCAAAACCGTCCCCCATCATTTTTTCTGAGAATACTGGATCACTAACCTGTGCTAATTCTTTTAAAGTACCATTAATTGGATTATAAATTGTTTCACTTTTTTTCTTTTTATTGAAGAACATTTCAATTTCCTACTTTCCTAAAAAGTTTGTAACAAGTATAGTATGCGGTTTCAGATTATGCAAGATAAAAATGGTCCGTGTTTTTTAATTTTGATTGCTAGAACATGATTTATTGGGTTGAAATAATAAAAATAACGCAGATAAGAATACGTGCTCCTGTTTTTTTCGTCCTTTACCTCTATTTTCTACTCACCCCATGAAAAATAACATGTATCTTCATTCAAATGACAATTGCGACATTTGTAACCACTAATTGCAAGGTGTATATTTTTAGTATTCCTTAAAAGAAGGGAGTAAATTTTTGTGAAGAAGAAATTTATTGCACTGCTTTTGCTGATCATTGGCGCGATTACTCTTGGCATTGCCGTGCAACACTATAGTGGACTTTTTTATCAAGCGCCTATTTTAAAAGTGAAGGACGTTCAAAAACAAGATAATCAGCTTACGATCTCTGGCCGTTTAGTCAATCATCACCAGGAAAATATCACAATTAAAGTGGATACCAATGCCGTTTCTGCCCTTACAATTGATTTCAAACAAGGGCAACAGCTTTTACTTAATCACAACAAAGAAGAAATAATTACAGAAAAACAAGACGGGATCGTTGTCTGTCTTTTATTGATTTTTTTGGGCTTTGTTTTGATTTTAGGAGAAGTCGCCGGCATGAGGGCACTCTTAGGGCTGTTACTGAACTTGGCATTGCTTTTTGCCTTACTAAAATTAGATACCTCGTTTTTACAGATACCAACATTAGGCTTGATGTTTATTTACGGTGTCTGCTCCATCATCATTACCTTTTTGGCCAATTACGGCATCAAGGCTTTTCGCAGTGATTTAATCATCACAACTTGCGGCATTGTCTTGGGGGGCTTTTTGATTTGTTTTCTAGCTTTAAAGGCTTTTGAGAACAACGGCATCCGCTTTGAGGAGATGCAATTTTTAACGCGTCCTTATTTAGGTGTTTTTTATGGAAGCTTACTTGTTGGTGGAATTGGCGCAGCTGTTGATATGGTGGTGACATTGGTGTCGTCATTAAAAGAACTTATCTATCAACAACCCACCATCACCCAAAAAGAATTGTTACGCTCTGGACAGCGCATTGCCCAAGATGTCACATCTTCGATGATTAATGTTTTATTATTTGCATATTTGAGCGGTTCAATTCCCATGCTGGTCTTTTATTTAAAAAATGGCTGGCCATTTGTCACAACGTTACAGCTTCATTTATCCCTGGAATTATTGCGCGCTTTTTGTGGTGCCTTTACCATCTTGCTTTCCATTCCCGCAAGTCTTTTATGTGTTATTTTTGAAAGGAGGCGCAAAGCGTGAATGTTTTACTTTTTCTCTTTTTTATTCTTTGTCTCTTAAGTTTTTTGATTTTAGGAAAACCCGCTTTTTACTTAATTACCGGCATTTTTATGACATTATGTCTATTTTTAGTGGCTATTTATTTAATCAGTCGCAACTTTGCTGTTCTGCCGATTTTTCTTGTCGTTTTGCTAGCATTGACGGGAATTATTTTATTTTATACGAATGGTTTTAATCCAAAGACCAAACTCGCTTTTTTCTGCTCGGTCATAACATTTACGTTGATGATTTTACTGATTCCACTCTTAACAAAAAGCATTGCGATTGCTGGTTTCACGCCTGAAGAAATCGACGAACTGGCGACGATGAACTTCGCTGTCCCCATTTCATATCAAGCTCTCACGACAGTTTTAATTATTATGAGTATGGCTGGTGCTGTGATCGATGCGAGCATGGCGGTGGCAAGCTCACTTTACGAGTTACGCTATCAAGGGCAGCTTTTATCTGCCACGGCACTTTTTCAATCAAGCATGAAAGTTGTTAAAGAAATTTTAGGTTCCAGTATTCATACCCTCTTCTTTGCTTTTGTCGCCAATAACCTCGCTTTAATTTTTTGGTTTAGTGATTTGCACTATTCTTTTGAAACACTCATTAACGCCAAAGCTTTTGTAGCAGAGCTTGTGATTAGTATTTTAGCTGGAATTATGACAGTGGCCACACTACCTTTCACTGCTTATTTTGGCGCAAAATTTTTTACCCGCTAACCGCAGCAGCATCAAATAAAAAAGTGGGAAAAGCCGATAGCACCGCTTTCCCCACTTTTTAACCAGCTTGTCGAAAATTGAAATCAAACTTAAACCAAAGCTTTTTCCAATGATTGACAAGGTACACCATCCTCATAATAAATATCCGAACAAATCTTGTAGCCTAATTTTTGATAAAAACCTACCGCCGTCTGTTCGGCATGCACCAAAGAATGAATATAGCCATTTTTCACCCCATAAGCTTCGATTGCTTTCATGATCTTGGCTCCTAAATTTTGTTTGCGATACGCTTTTAAAGTAGCGATTCGCGTAGGACGAATCGTTTTTTCATCTTCAATAACAATTCGACCAGTTGCGACTGGCAAATTTTCATCGTAGACAACCGCATAAACACGTTCCGGCGTATCGAGATTGTCAAACTCTTCTGCTAACGGAATATTTCGTTCCAAAACAAAGACTTCCATGCGGATAAAACAACTTGCTGCCCGTTGAAAGTTTTCATTGCCAAGCTTTAGTTCCATGAAAAAACCTACTTTCTTTTTGTAATTTTTTTCGCTTAGCTTTAGCATAACAAAAAAAACGCCGAAGCAAAAATTTAACTCCTTTTTACTAAAGTAAACGCAGCACTAAGATTTTCCGCACATAGTCTGAGGAAAATATCGGACTTTTGGCCGATTAAAACAACCGTTATCCTTGCTATGATAAATCCATAGAAAAAAAGAGAGCCGCTAGCTACTTACGAACAGGAAAAGTTGGTTTTAGAATCACTTTTGGCAGCTGACGCAAGCTTTTAAATAAATGGAGGAGTTATTATGGAAAATAATTCAATGTTAATGCGCATTTTGATGTTTATTGGTTTCCTTTTTGTCGCAGGGATCATTTTGAATTTAGTGTTGGGGATTGCAGGTTCATTAATTGCATTGGTCTTTCGTTTTGGGATTCCTTTATTAATTGCAATTGTGATCGTCCGCTTTTTAACCGGCACTTCTACAAAACGCAACAACCGCCGCTATTACTAAGAAAAGCGGAACAAACTACGCTTAGCTCTCAAAAAATAAGAATGAGATTTTCAGAAATTGTTCCTCAAATTTTTGAAAATTTCGACTTATTTCTTGGAGAGCTAGTTTGTGAAGCTAGTTCGAAAAGTCAGCTTGTACTAATAAATCAAAGCAATATTTTTTCACAAGAAAAAAAATATTACTCCCTTTAAAAAAAGAGCACCTCAAAATTAGGCTTTAACCTAGTTTTGAGGCGCTCTTTTTTTAAGAATTAAATTTTTAGCCTAGTGCTACATCTAAAATCATCATGATCATAAAGCCTAACATGGTACCAAACACCGCAAAATGGCGATGGCTGGAGCTTTCTTGTTGTGCTTCTGGGATGAGTTCTTCTACCACGACATAAATCATTGCACCAGCTGCAAAAGCTAAAGCATAAGGTAAAATGGCGGTCATTCTTGAAACTAAAATTGCGCCAATGACCCCGGCAATTGGTTCGACGATTCCTGATGCTTGTCCGTAAATAAATGCTTTTGTCCGACTAAGTCCTTCTTGCCGTAACGGAATTGACACTGCTGCGCCTTCTGGAAAGTTTTGGATCCCAATTCCCAAAGCAACGGATATGGCAGCTAAGACTGCAGCTGTTGGATTATCAGCACTGGCCGCTGCGCCAAATGCCACACCTACAGCTAATCCTTCTGGAATATTGTGAAGCGTAATTGAAAAGACCAATAAAATAGTCCGTTTTAAATGTGTTGGCAATCCTTCTTGCTCATGATCTGGCCCAAAGTGCATATGGGGAATCGTCTTGTCGGCTATGTATAAAAATAAGCCCCCTGCCCCAAAACCAATCGCTACAACTAACCAAGGAAATTGCGAGCCGTTTTCTTCTGCTCGTGCAATTGCCGGATCAAGTAATGACCAAAAACTGGCCGCAATCATTACCCCAGAGGCAAATCCGAGCATCAAATTTAAAACATCCTTTTTGATTTCCTTAAAGAAAAAAACCAACGCCGCCCCAAGTGCTGTCATAAAATAAGTAAAGGCCGTTCCCGTTAAGGCTTGTTGCCAGGGTTGCAGTTGTAAAATCCAATTCAGCACAAAAAAACCTCCCGTTCTTTTTATTTAACTGTAGCATAAAAAGAACAGGAGAGCGACTATTTTACTATTCATCTAAACTGCTTACTCTTAGCGAAATGCCACCAAAATATGCGTGATACCCCACATCATAAAGTAAAAACCAACTAGAAAACTTAACGTTAAAGCAGAAGAAACCGGATTAAATAATAACATGAAACCAACGATGACTCCCAAAATATTAACAATTAGCGAAAACCAGAAATAGCCGTTGTTCAGTTTTCTGGCAGCTTCTAAACCAAATAAACCAAAAATCGAATCCACGATAAACCAAATCGCAAATACAAACGGCAATGCCAAAATGCTGGCTTGCATATTCCACAACAAGAAAATTCCGATTAAAATATCTAATGCCCCAACCAAAATGGGCATTTTTGCTTTATAACCAGTTAAATCTTTAAACCGGTTCCGCAAGAATATTTCAAAAATCCCTTTCAAAATTGCCAGTACACCAAAGACAATGACAATTGCAACGAGATTGCCAACAGGATCACGAAAAGACATTAATGACACAATAATAAATAAAATACCTAAGATCAAAGAACCCCAGTCAAAACTTCTTTTTTCCATTACAATTCACCTTCCTTTTTTAATGTCCAGATGTAGCGCCACGCCAAAAATTGCGGCACCATATCGCTTATCTACATTAATAATGTTACGCTTGTGATTGAAAACGGTCAAAAGTTAAGCTTTTTTTGCAGGGAATTGATTTTGAGTAAAAGAATAGATTTGAAGTATAGCGCTTTATTGGATTCCTTTTCTTAAAGTGTATGCCTTTACTTGTAATTGTCCAGATATTTCGATTACAAGGGTCCCTATTAATTCACACTTATTTGTGAAAGTATGTTGTCCATCATTGATAAAAAGCTCAGTTAAACCCGAATCCAAAAATAAGCGTAATTCAGATACTTTATCTATTTTTTGGGACTGTCTGACATTTCTCAAAGAGTCAAAAAATGAAATTTCAATCTTTTGATCTTGATAGCTAATTTGATAGCTACTCCCTTCTATTTTAGAAGTTATTCTCAACAAAAAATTCGAATGTCTATTTAAAGGTGTCATCCTAATCTCGGAGTAATCTTCAATAGTATCAAAAGGCAGTAAAGCTTTTTCGTCGGTCCGCAATTGTTGCAACTCTGGCAGTGGTGCAAATAATAGTTTTCCATTCTTATTTTTTACAACACGCGGGAGTGTTAATGCCCCAACTTGTTTTTTTAATTCTTGTTCCTGAAGTCCTGGCATCCCAAACCAAGCAAACATAATTCTTCTTTTTTCAATCGGGTCCCAAAAAGTTTGCGGTGCATAGAAATCTTGGCCCAAATCAATCAAGTTCAATTCATAGCCCTCTAACGTCTGGTTAAAGCCAAAATCTCCTTGAAGATAAACTGAAGCAAACCCATTAATTCCTGCATCTTGCATCCCTTTAGGTGACACAATCAAGAACGTATCACCTTCTATTTCAAAATAATCAGGACATTCCCACATTATGCCGTCTTTTTTTTGCGCAATAGCTAATTTTCTTTGATATTGCCAATTGTCGAAGGTCTCACCCATACGATAAAGATTGACTTGACCGCGGTTTTCCTTGGATTCTCCGCCGATAACAGCATAGATGTTCTTTTCATTTTTCCAAATTTTTGGATCTCGAAACCGATTTGTATTGTCTTCAGGTGGATTTTCAATTACAGGATTATTACTTACTTTTTGAAAATTTATGCCGTCTTCAGAAAAAGCAAGACATTGAGATTCTTTATAACTATCGGATAAATTTTGATGTCCAGTATACATCAAAAATAACTTATCATTAAGTTCTATGGCACTACCAGAATAGCACCCATCACAGTCATAATCTTGATCAGGCCTTAAAGCAAAATCTTCTTCTTGCCAATCTAATAGATTTTCAGAAGAAACATGGCCCCAGTAACTTTTCCCAGGTTGATTGGCAAAAGGATTACTCTGAAAAAAGACATGGTATTTGCCTTTAAACCAACAAAGGCCATTCGGATCATTTAACCAGCCTTGCTTAGGAGAGATATGGTAATTATAACGATACTTAACTTCATCTTTTATAAACATTGCAATTCTTCCTATCTTTGAATTCAGAAATAGACTCCTTTTCTTTCAATAAAATCAAGTACAGATACTTACTCGATTCTATTGAAAAGATTAGAGCCTATGCCTTTTATTCTTTATTCATTTTCTGTGTTTACATTTTCCATCATTTTTTCTTTGAAAGAGCTCGGTTTTCCTATTTCCAATAAATATGGTGTAATTTCAGTTATTTTTTTAATTTGCCGTTGATAGTTAACTGCCTCGACTAAAAGCGGCATGCTAACGCCAGCGATAATTTCAAAATCCTGCTCTAACGTGGCTGCTCTTTTAGCAGCTTCATTAAATGGGGTTCCATATAGTAAATCTGTAAAAATTAGTACATCATGTGTTCCAATTTGTTGAAACACATGATCCATTTCAGCTTGAAAAGCAACCAATCCACGTTCATCAATACTAATTGTTGTAACATCGATATCATTTGAAAAAAAGAATTTTAGTGATTCTTTCATCGCACCAGCAAGCGGACCATGACTTGCAACAACTATTTTATACATACCAATCCCCCTTATATGACATCTTTCAAGTAAATCGTATTGTCACCAGGAACCATAATTGTAGTGATTTCAACGTCTTGATCAATTAATTGGCGAAATGCTTGTTCTTCTTGTGGATTTATACTTACAGTTGGGCGGACGTGTCGTGTCCCTTCTCGTACTGACATATTTCCAACATTAACTTTTTTAATTGGTAATCCTAAATTAATTAAATCTACGAGATCTACGGGACTCTTGACTACAATTAAAACTTTCTGTCCACGATATTTATTACTTTTAATATTTGTCGCCGCTGTTTCTTTAGAAATAATTGATGTCGCAACATTAGGTGGTGCTGCCATTCGCAAAACTGTTTTTTGCACATCATTTTTAGCAATTTCGTCATTAATAACCATAATTCGAGTTGCACCTAACTCGTTGGTCCATTGTGTCGCAACTTGACCATGAATTAAACGGTCATCTATTCGAATATGAATAATTCCTTCCATCTTTAACACCTCATTTATTTATTTTAAAATTCCTGTTACATAACATAAAACAGATAAAGCCATAATCAAAAGAATGATATAAATCGGCTTAACTTTTTTTCCTAATAAATAATATACTGCAAATACTAAAATAGCTGGAATTAGCCCTGGCATGATTTGATTTAAGATATCATCCCCGGTCATTTTTAAATCCCCTTGCTTAAAAGTAAACGCCATATTCGCTTTAATAACAGTTGGAATTAATGCTCCCACAACCATCAAACCAAGGATTGCAACACTTTCTGTAATAGCTTTTAATTTAGTTTCAATTGAAGATAGTAAACTTGTACCCGATTTTAAGCCTGCTTTAAATAAAGGAATACCTAAAGCTTTTAACAACCACGTTACAATTACCCAAATGGCGATACCAACAACGCTACCTTCTAAAGCCATATTAGCCGCAATAGCACCAAAAATTGTCCAAGGAATTACAACAAAAACACTATCGCCTAAACCCGCTAGCGGTCCCATTAATCCTGTTTTTAAAGCTGCAATCGTATCGAGTGCACTCTTTTTTTCAACTTCTTCAATTCCCATATTTACACCCATTACATATGGTGCAACATAAGGGCTAGTATTAAAAAATTGTAAGTGAGTTTTGACAGCTTGTTTCAAACCTTCTGGATCATCTTTATAGTTTTCTCTTAAAAATGGCATCATAGAATAACAGTATGCTAACCCCATCATTTTTTCATAGTTCAATGAAGCGCCGCCGTTTAACATCCAACGGAACAAGACACGATTTTTTGTTTTTTGACTAACTTCTTTATTCATCTTCATCCATTCCTCCTGCTGTTTGTACATTTGCACCTTCTGCACTATTTTTCTTAAATAAGATTAAAGCAATTGCAGCACCTAAAAGTGCTACTCCAAGAATTGGCATATTCAAATACACTGCACCGACAAACCCTATGATTAGATAGCCAAAGTAAGCTTTTACTGGTAAGTAACGCAACAATAAACCAATACCTAATGCAGGTAACAAGCCACCAGCAACAGTTAGGCCCCCTGTTAGCCATTCAGGAATATACTCAATTACTTTTCCTACTACTGTTGGCCCTACAATAACTGTTAGTAAAACCGGAATTCCAGATGTCAGCATCGTATTCGCTACACCACACAAATGCATTAATTCAACCTTCTTAAAATCTCCAGCAGTCGCAAATTTCTCCGCTTTATTTTGAAAGAAAATATTCGTCGTCCATTTTAAAACATCTAGTTGAACCATTAACATAGCGACAGGAATAGCTAATGTAATTCCGATAGAAGCGTTTTGTCCCGTAGTGATTGCGATATAACTCCCAACCAACGCCGCCGTCTGATAATCCGGAACAGAAGCACCGCCAAAGCTTGAAATTCCTAACGTCATTAATTGCAATGTTCCACCAATATATAACCCAGTTTTTACATCCCCTAAAATCAAACCAATAATAAGACCTGCCGTAACGGGTTGCGAAGTTCCCAACATCGTGCCGTTTTTATCGTAGTTAATGAAAAACCCATATACCACGATTAAAATAATTTGCCATAACTGTACGTCCATTTTTCTTCCTCCTTAATCTTGTTAACTTATATAAAGCAAAAATCGTGCCAACTTATAAAATCCTTTTTAACATTGATATAACGCCACTTATAAAAAAATCAGCTAGTGTTTATATCCATTAAACACTAGCTGATTTTTTTAACACTACTAATTTAAAGTGAAACAATTCGGTAGATATACTCATATTCTCTTGTAGGAATCTCAATGTTGTACTTTTCTTTAATCGGGGCAAAAAGCTCTTCACCTATTTGAATAAACTTCTCTAATTCCACTCCTGGCGTAAATTTTCCGTCATCAGTAGTAAAATCTCCTGTTAATAATCTTTCAATCATAGAAGATAAATGTAAGAACAAATTAACACGAATAAAATTTTTAAATTCTATTTGATAACGCTCTTCAAATTCTCGGATAATCGTATCAATCTCATTGATAATCATATCTGGATTTAAAAATCGCAACCTTGCACTAGCACCTTCAATTGTAAATAATTTGATAATCTCATTGGTGATGGTTGTTAGCTGCTCTTCAGAATAGACGACTTTTAAACTTTCAAAATTATCCGTCCCATTTACAATCCCTTCTAAATTCAAGCAACGAACCCCTGGAACCGAAACTGGAGAAGTACTAATAATTGCACAAGTGTTGCGAAATGAGGTGTTGGGTCTTTGCTCTTCCAAAACCAAAAGTTTCTCAAAATCTAGCGTAATTAATTCTACTGGAAGACGACTCTTTTGCGCAGCAAAAATGTCCTTAATTTTCTGAGCAATCCCTTCACCGGACATACATGAGATTACGATATTCTCAATTTGGGAGAGTCCTTCAAAATATTGTGGTCTCACATTAAAATTTGAATAATCAATAGACGTATAGTATTCCATCGGTTGATTTTGTAAAAGAGCAAATCCGATATGCAGGCCTAAAGCCGTGGAGACATTATTTACAATCAACAAATCCCCTGCTACATTATCTTTGATTTCCTCATACATTTTTTCCAATGACCCCATATCTACCAATAACAAAAGACCATCGCGGGTATCTCGATCAATAACATAATCATTTACCCTAGCCACGATTTCTTTTGTTTCCACTTGAATCGGCATATCAAAAGCATCGAAGACATAGTCTCCTACTAAATTATTTACTTCAGCCGCAAGACTAGAGGCTAAATTTTTACCATGCATGACAATTAAAGCATGCCGTTTACTTTTTAATGGCATCGTTTGTAACAAATAAGCTAATACTAAGTCCAGCGCTAATGTTGTACTATCTTGAGAATCAGCCGCATTTAAAAGATAATTGCCTACATTTAAATAACGGGATAAGTTATCATAATTGTCGTAGTCTAATTTATAGGTACTTTCTTTGGCTAATTCGATTAATAAGGCCAATTCCAAAAGTTGGCTTTCTTCAAAATTGATACCGAATTTATTCGGAGAGACTACATTATTCTTTAAAGAGGAAAACAATAAATCAAAGTCAGTAAATAGAAAGTTTTTTTCAAAATGAAGCTGTTTTAATCTTTTCAACAATAATTCCATTGTCATTTGTACTTGTGAGAGTGTCTTATTTTCAATAAATTCTGCCATTATTTTGCGTCTAATTCCTTCATTTGACAATGACTCCCGAATTGTAGCCGTCATGTAAGGAATCTTAATCAGATTATCAGCGGTCTTATCGGCATTATTTGGAATTAAAATTTGTGCTTGATCCTTATAGAGATTAAAAGAACTCGCGCAAGCTATTTTTATTTCATTTTGAACTGCACCAACATTTCCTTCCAAATTCAAGTTCAATAAATTTTGAAAGAATTGTGGTGCAACCCAAATATCTTTTTTCACTTGAAAAGACTCTTGTTGAAAGAAATTATAAACCAATTGAATCCGTTCTTTCCGACTGCGTTGATCATAATCTGGTAATGTAATTTCTAAAGGAATGCGACGACGAAAAGTAGCTAGCAAACTACTTTCAATATTTTCAGTCGTAGCTAAAATCAATCGAATATCAGCACTGCACCATTTTTCTTCTTCCCCTAATCTTCTAAACCTTTTTTGATCCATCAATAAAAATAGTTTTTCCTGATTTTCTCGGGATAAATTATGCACTTCATCTAAGAATAAGTATCCCCCATCCGCAAGGTCTAAAAATCCCGTTTTGTCATTATCAGCACCAGTAAAAGCACCTTTGACATATCCAAAAAGAGTTGAAGATAGAAGTTCTGGATTATTGGCGTAGTCCGCACAGTTCAAAGTTACAAATGGTGCATCTTGTTTTATGACTTGCGTGCTAATCGCATAGCGATAAATTAACTTAGCCAACATACTTTTCCCAACACCACTATTTCCTTTCAAGATAATCGGAAGTCCGTTGGGAGGATAATTAACAGACGCTTTGCATTGTTGAATAATCTTTTCCATACTGCCATCTTTACCAATCAATTCAGAAAAAACATCTCTTTCTTCAAGATAAAAAAAATGTACGGGGCGTCGATTATCTTTTTCCATAATTTCAGAGCGGACTAATTGATTTAAATAGTTTGAAGCCAAACTTCTCGAAATATTCAATTTATCGGCGACTTCTACAGCAGTAAACTTTTCTTTTGAAGAAAACTCTTTTCTTACTTCTCGAAATACTTCCAACGCTTTTTTCATATATTTACCTCAAATTTTAATAACTATTAATAAACTAACCACATTGTAACGAGGGAAACACAAAAAGGAAAGTGCTTTCTGAATTCAATAGCTTATCGTCTACTTTCTTTACATTTTCATCTTTGCTAACCGCATCAACAACATTAACTGTAAAAAAGCTCTATTTCCTAATAAAAACTTTGAATTTAACAGGAAATGTCCAGATATGGTTGCAACTTCCCATCAGCGCCTATATAATGCTATAAGATTGCATATATATCTGACATATATAGTAGGAAAATTAAAAACATCAGCGACCCCTTTAAATTTTTAGGTAATTCTTTACCTGAAGCCAAAATTTAAAGTTATGCGGCCGCATCTTTTTTTGCTCGCTCAATTTTTGGGGAGTAGAATCGATTAGGAGGATTATTTTATGATTACAGTTAGTGACGTAAGTTTGCATTTTTCAGACCGCAAACTTTTTGATGATGTGAATATTAAATTTACGCCGGGGAACTGCTACGGCTTAATTGGTGCAAATGGTGCCGGCAAATCAACTTTCTTAAAAGTTTTATCTGGTGAGTTGCAACCATCCACCGGGAATGTCTCCCTTGGTCCAGACGAACGGATGGCTGTTTTACGCCAAAATCACTTTGACTTTGAAGAATATACAGTGATTGAAACAGTTATTATGGGGCATAAACGCTTATATGATGTAATGAAAGAAAAAGATGCCATTTACATGAAAGAAGATTTTAGCGATGAAGATGGTATCAAAGCGGCTGAATTAGAAGGAGAATTTGCTGAATTAAACGGTTGGGAAGCCGAACCAGAAGCAGCTGTTTTACTACAAGGGTTAAACATCGCTGAAGATTTGCATCACTTGCAAATGAAAGAATTAACAGCCGGTCAAAAAGTTAAAGTTTTACTAGCACAAGCACTATTTGGTAAACCTGACGTACTTTTACTAGACGAACCAACCAACGGACTTGATATTCAGTCGATCAATTGGCTAGAAGAATTTTTGATCAACTTTGAAAATACGGTCATTGTCGTTTCCCATGACCGCCACTTCTTAAACAAAGTCTGCACCCACATGGCCGACCTAGACTTTGGTAAAATTCAACTTTACGTCGGAAACTACGATTTTTGGTTGGAGTCAAGTCAATTGGCAACGAAATTACAAGCGCAACAAAATGCGAAAAAAGAAGAACAAATCAAAGAATTGCAAGACTTTATCGCCCGTTTTTCTGCTAACGCTTCAAAATCAAAACAAGCGACTTCACGGAAAAAAATGTTGGATAAAATTACTTTGGATGATATTAAACCCTCAAGCCGCCGCTACCCATTTGTCGGTTTCAAGCCAGAACGAGAAATCGGTAACGACCTATTGCAAGTTGATAATGTCAGCGTCACAATCGATGGCAAAAAAATCTTGGATAATATCAGCTTCACGCTAAACAAAGATGACAAAGTTGCTTTTGTTGCTAATAATGACATTGTCACAACAACGTTATTCAAAGTTATCATGGGTGAAATCACACCGGATACAGGTAGCGTTCGTTGGGGCGTAACTACAACACAATCGTATTTGCCAAAAGACAGCAGCAGTGAATTTGCCAGCAACTTAACAATTTTAGACTGGTTGCGTCAATACGCTTCAAAAGAAGAAGACGACAATACTTTCTTACGGAGTTTCTTAGGCCGGATGTTATTTTCTGGTGATGAAGTTTTAAAACCTGTCAATGTTTTATCCGGTGGGGAAAAAGTACGTTGCATGCTTTCTAAATTGATGCTTTCTAAATCTAACGTTTTGGTTTTAGATGATCCAACCAACCACTTAGACTTGGAATCAATCACCGCATTAAATGATGGCTTAATGGCCTTTACGGGTTCATTATTATTTGCCTCTCATGACCACCAGTTTATCCAAACATTAGCAAACCGCATCATTGCGATTTCTGATAAAGGTGTTGTGGATCGTTCTGAGACAACTTACGATGAATTCTTAGAAAATCCGGATGTCAAAACTCGGATGGCGGAGATTTTTGCTTAAATCGCCCTTAGCCTTTATCCTTGTCTTACAGTCAAAAAAAGCTGCGAAACCTAAATAGGTTTCACAGCTTTTTTTTAATGGGCCATCATCTCCTGGGCAATGGCATGGGAAGTGAGATTATCTGGGTAATACGTCGGCCAGTTGTGCATTTCTTCAAATAAACTGGCTTGGCTTTTTCCACCAAAGAAAATATGATAATGGACTGCTTTTTCAGGTGCAATATTGTGATCGCTAAATTGCACATATTTAAAACGACCAGCATCGCCTTTTGCTTCAAATAAAAAGCGCACGCCCCGATTACCTTTTTCATAATTTAAAATCTTATATCCTTTGGCCACATATTCATACTTGTGATGTTTTCCGTCTACCACAAAATCGATCGTATTATCGGTAATGTCAATTTTTTCTACATCGGTTTTGTAGCCGGTGTCGTAATATTTTTTGTATTCCGCGGCAGTCATATCTTGATTTAATTTTGCTTTGTAATCAAAGACTTGATCTAGCCCGCCTGCTTGTAGCAATGGATAAACGGACTGCCACTTACCGGTGTAGTCACTTAATTTACGCTCCTTGACTGCGCTGTCGGCAAAATAACCATTGGCAACAGTTTTCACTTCCGCCTTGTGAGATTCTTCTGGTTTCACGTCTTTGCCGGCAATATTCGTCGTTTTTTCCAACGCTTGCAAATTCTCTTTCATCACGGAAATGTAATCTTCACCAGTAGCGATTTTCTCTTTGGTCAAGCTTTCCAATGGATTTAGCACTGCTAGCTTAACATTTGCTTCGTTTGCCAGTGTTTTGGCAATTTTATCGCTGGCATTTTCTTCAAAATAAATGTAGCGAATGTCGTTAGCTTTCACATACTCCTTCAACTCACCCAAGCGACTCGCAGAAGGTTCTTCTTCTGGGGAAAGCCCGGCAATTGGCACTTGTATCAACCCATAATCTAAAGCTAAATAGCCAAACGCCGCATGTTGTGTGACAAAACTTTTTTGTTTTGCGTCTTTTAAACTGTCGCTGTATTCTTGATCCAACTGGGTTAATTTTGCTAAATATTTTTCCGCATTCGTTTCAAAAACTTTGGCTTTTTGCGGATAAAGTTTAGCCAGTTGCTCTTTAATACTCGTTACTTCCTTCATTGCCCGATGAGGTGAAACCCAAGTATGAGGATCTAATTCATGATGGTGTCCTTCTTTTGCATGATCGTGATCGTGTTCTTCTTCACCACCAGGCAAAAGAATCATGTTTTTGGTACCTTCTATCACATTGGGCTTATCTTTGGCAAAACTTTTTTTCGCTTTAGGTACCCAAGTTTCCATATTTTCATTGTGATAGACGAATACATCTGCATCATGAATTGCCGCCATATCTTTGGCGGACGGTTCATAGTCATGTGGTTCAGAACCCGCCGGAATCATCAATTTGACGTTGGCCTCATCGCCTACAATATTTTTCGTAAAATCATAGATTGGATAAAAAGTTGTAACGATTTCCAATTTATCTTTTTTAGTTTCAACTGTCTCTTCTGCACTTTTGGCATTTGTCCCACAAGCAGCCAGCATTCCTAGTACAACCATACTTACTAAACCAATTCCCAATTTCTTCATGCTTCAAATCCTTTCTATTCTCTAACCTCTCTGATAACTTTTTGCTGCCATTACGATTTACCTTTATCAAAACGAAATAATTACGATTTACTCCAATAACAATAGCAACACTTTTTTCTGCTGTCAATAAAAAAATAACATGAAATTTTATTCAAATGATTATACATTCATCTAAATGACTTTTATAGTCTGATTTCAAACGATACGAAAATATATTTGATAACAAAAAAACAGATGAAAAATCTATCACCGCTAAATATTTTAAAAATTTAGAATAGCCTTGCATTTGTTTTGATTGAGGAGTACCCTGTGAAAAAGGGAGTGAAAAGAAAATGAAAGAAATAAAATGGTTTAGCGGCGGTAGCGAACGTGCAGAAGTCGCCTTAAATGACATTTCGACAATTTTAGGTTTGATCCCCGCCGACACAAACACTGCGCCATTGCGCCAGCTGCTTTTTGATTACGCACAAGAAATTAACGAAGGTGTGACAGCCGTCCCCTATATCTTAAGCCGCATGGCAGTTTCGGTATCTAATTGTATAACTAAAAATAAAATTATACTTTCCCAAGAAGCCTCCGACCAGATCAAAAAACTACTCAGCCTAGCAGAAATTCGCTACGGGTACTAAGAAAAGCTTTATGCACTCGGTCAGCTCTCCAGCAATAAGACGAAAGCTTGATAAATTGTTCCTCAAATTTCTCAAGATTTTGACTTATTGTCGCCGAGAGTTTGTGTAGAAAGCTGGACATGAAAGAAAGCTGAAGGTGCCGGTTAGCACATTGGAAAAATATCGGAAACTTATGTTCTGATGCTCTTCATCAGAATTAAGTTTTTGAATTTTTCCCAAAGTGTTGGCACATGAAGCTAGACAATTAGAAAAGCTTGATGCACTCGTTTAGCTTTTGAGCATTATGACGGAATTTCAATAAATTGTTCTTCAAATTTCTTGAAATTTCGGCTTAATGCCGATAAAGCTAGTGCAGAAAGCTAGACACCTAAAAAAGCTTGATGCACTCGTATAACTCACCAACTTTAAGACAGATCAAAAAATGTAATGAACTACATGACAAAAAAACAGCTCTTTTCAGTAAGGTTACGTGATTGCCACTAACCCACTGAAAAAGAGCTGTTTTTATTTTTTTCGTTTAAAAGAAAGAGCGACAAGTAGTGCTGGTATCCCCACGGATACCAGAGCCCGCAAGAACTGGTGATTGCCACTACCCCAAGGCCTGACGGTAATTAATAATGTGATAAAACACAACTATCTACAATAAAAGCAGACGACTTTACATAACTTTTCATTTTTTGTTTGATCATTTTATTTTCTACCCTTTGCCAATATCACTAATTTTGGCATTCATCATAAAAATTGTCGTTATGCCAAATAAAATGCCCGCACCACAGGAAATAATTAGCTCAAACGGTGAAATTATATACGCCAGAAAACCATCTCCAGCTACCCATGAAAAAACGGCTTGTAAAAGATGAATCGTAATCCCAAAATAAATTGCAGATTGGATTCCTTTTTTGCAATTGTATTTACGAACGCTCGCAACATTGGCGCTGGTTACTTCGTTTTCCGTCAGCAAAGCACTTTTACTAGCCTTCATAATATAGAGGCCGACACCATAAACAACAGTTAAAATATTACAAGCAAGCAGTGCATACAGCGCATTTTCCGGATGATTTAGACCAAACATTAGTGCAATCAGCGAAGAAAATAAAAGATAACTATACAATCCAATGAACGCATTATTTCCAATGCGATTTGCTTCATTGCGTTTATATTCATCCAGCGTACCTTCGATGCCAAAAAAGTGCTTTACTACATTATCCCGCGTTATTTTCATCATTATCCCTCCAAAACAGTGTATTTAAATCTGATTCTAATGCCCAGGCAATCCTCAAACATAAATCAAGCGTAGGATTATATTTATCATTTTCAATCATATTGATTGTTTGGCGTGCCACTCCGACTTGATTGGCTAAGTCCAATTGTGAAAGCTGCATATTTTTACGGTATATTTTTACTTGATTCACGGCGTTCCTCTTTCGTGTCATATATATATGACTTACTAGCAATAATTATAAACTTATCTTTTATAACGTCAAGTATATTTGACATTTTAATTTAAAATGCCCGAATTTTTTACAAAAAAAGATTTGCACAGTGAACAATTATACTGTGCAAATCTTCTTCATCATGGTTTAAAACTAGGTCAAACAATTATTCTGTAACTGAAATAGGGACGATTTCAAATTTGGTTACATCTACTAAACCAATGTCGGTGATCTTTAAGTTAGGAATGACAGCCAGTGACATAAAGCTTAAGGTCATAATCGGGTCAACTTTTGGCGAGATTCCTAATTTTTCATGAGCCAATTGGTTGATTGCTTCTTCTTGGCGGGCAACTTCCTCGCCAGTCAGCTCACTCATTAAACCTGCAATTGGCAATGCCATACTTCCGATTACTTTGCCAGCTTCGACTAAGACAACGCCACCTTCTTGAATCTTTAGGGCTTTAACTGCCACTTCCATATCTGTGTCATTTGTGCCAGCGACAATTAAATTGTGGGAATCATGGGCGATTGAAATGCCAATTGCCCCTTTTTTCAACCCGTAATCTTTCAACAAGCCGACAAAAACATTGCCAGTATTTTTGTGCCGTTCAATCACAGCCAGTTTCACCACATCTTCTGTTGGCTGATACACAAATTCGCCATTGTCAGCTCGTTTCACGGTTACAATTGCTTCATTTGTCAGCGCCTCTTGGGGAATCACTTCAATCGCCCGCGCACGATCACTGGTTAAGCGCAGTTGTAATTGTTCTTTTTTAAATTTCGCAATATGAACACTAGACTGAACCGTTTTAGTTGCAACCCGTTTTACTTCTGGAAGATAGGTGTTATTTTCAGCAACGCGTTCTCCTTTTATATAGGTCGCTTCAATAACTGGCGCCTGTAAATCTGAAAAGATGACCAAATCTCCCCGCAAACCTGGCGCAATGGCACCGCGATCGGATAATTGACAGCATTGTGCAGCATTAATTGTCGCCATTTGAATGGCACGAATTGGCGTGATCCCTTCTTCTATACAAATGCGAATGCTATTGTCCAAATGTCCTTTTGCCAAAATATCTTTGGCCTGTAAATCATCGGCAACTAAAACACAACGCTGGTAATTCGTATCCGTCACTCCTTTTAAAAGGGTACGTAAATTCTGCGTGACAGTCCCTTCCCGTAGTAAAACATACATGCCACGAGCAATGCGGTCTTTTAGTTCAGCCACTGTTGAACATTCGTGATCGTTTTTTATCCCAGCTGCGATATAAGCGTTTAGTGCTTTACCAGTTACCATTGGCGCGTGTCCGTCCACTTGCAGACCGTATTTTTTAGCTGCTAATAATTTATCTAAAACAGCAGTATCAGCCGCAATTACTCCTGGAAAATTCATAAACTCGGCTAAACCGGTTACTGTTTTTTCTTCAAAGGAAGCCAGCATATCTGCGGCTGTAATGACGGCACCGGAATTTTCCATATTGGTTGCCGGCACACAAGAAGGCATGTTGTAACGAATATCCAAAGCCGTTTTTTTGGCGGCAGCCACCATGTAATCCAATCCTGCTAAACCCAGCACATTGACGATTTCATGGGGATCTGCTAGCACTGTGGTTGTGCCGTGGGGTACCAATAAACGCCCGAATTCCTCTGGTGTGACATAAGCTGATTCTACGTGAATGTGGGCATCAATAAAACCTGGCGCTACAAATTTGCCGGCTAAATCAACTGTCTTAATTCCTTCATAATCAGCGCCAATTCCTGCAATCAAGCCATCAACAAGTGCAATGTCTCCTGTCATAATTTCTGCTTGATACACATCAATTATTTGAGCATTTTTCAATACTAAATCAGCCGGTCTTCTTCCTGCAGCAGTGTCAATCAGTCGTTTTAGTGCCTCTTTGTTCATAAATTCGCTCCTTTATCGGTCTTGGTGACAACAATTTTTTTAAATATTGTTTTAAAGTATAACACGTTACCAGCGAAATTAGTTACGTGATTTTGGCCATCTTTGCTGCATTTTAAGGGCTAAAGCTACCAGGGGTAAATATAAAAACACCAGTGAAACCCGTTGGATAATTCCTTTATAACTAAAGGCAAAAAGCTGGGATAAGCCATTGGCCCCTGCACTTAGCAGTGCACCTAAAAAAATCAGGCCACAAATTTTGGCAAAGGTGGCATTGATTGGCTTAAAAATTCGCGCTAACAATAACGGTGCTGCCAGCATGCCCAAAATTCCCGCTCCTGAGCCAAGACCATGAATCATTGTCGCTAAAGTAAGACCGCTCGTTGTATGATCGATGGAAAAAACGCCAGTAAAAATACAATCACCAATTGCAAAGGCGGCAATACTAAGCAGCAACCAGAAAATTTCGCGCCGCATGGCTTGGAAGATCGGGGCAGCAAAATATAATTTAATCGCCGGTAATGAAACTAACAATAAACTGCCCGTTAAAATTGAACCGTGTTCAAAATAATTTTTAACTGGACTCGTCACGCTGCCCAAATCACTAACAACTTGGTGCGCTTGACTAAATTGTGACCACATCCCACCTAAGAGATAGGGCATTCCGCCATCACAGAGGACAAATAAAAGCAGTAAGATCCAGCCATAGTTGCGATAAAATTTCATGTACTGTGCTCCTTTTTAGACAAAATTACAAAAAAACTCTAGCCTGTTTTGTCAGACTAAAGTTTTATTCGTTATACTTTTTCGTTCCGATTTTTTCCAAAGGTAAAAATTGCCACACAGCCCAAACCGGTATGGGCTGAAATTGTCGGCCCCAGCGGCAGACATGCGATATCTTCAATGCTTACGTCTTCGACAATGGTTGCAAGCACTGTTTCAGCCGCAGCAACATCCCCCGAATACGCGATATAAACAATTTGATTTTCCCGTGAAGTCAGATTATTCAGTGTTTCAGTTACAATTTTTTGCAACGATTTATTCCGGCCGCGCACTTTATCAACGTTTTGTAATTTTCCATTTTCATCCACATGAATAATTGGTTTCACCTTTAATAAACCGCCTAAAGCCGCTTCTGATTTTGAAATCCGGCCCCCGCGTTCCAAATGCTTTAAATCATCCACAGTTACCCAAGATTGCAGCAACATTTTATGCTCTTCCACCCACGCGATGACTTCAGCAAAAGTTTTACCAGCATCTTGTTGTTTTTTTGCACCTAACACCAATAAACCTTGCCCTAAGCTCGCCGCCAAGGTATCCACTACGGCAATTTGGGCATCCGGATAATCTTCTTTTAAAACATCCACCGCTTGAAGGGCGCTGTAATATGAGCCGCTCATCCCCGATGAAAAAGACAAATAAATAACAGGAGTGTCGGATTTTGCATAGGGTTCAAAGAACTCTAAATAACGCCCCACATTAATTTGCGAAGTCGTTGGCATTTGTTTATCTTTCAAGGCTTGATAGAAAAAATCAACATCAAATGTCTTCCCTAAGTCATCTTCATACTCTTTGCCATTAATTTCTACCAACATCGGCAAAAATGCAATACCAGCTTCATCCAAAAATTGAAACGGAATATCACAACAAGAATCCGTTACGATTTGAAACATGGCTTAACCCCCTAAATGTTCTCTTTAAAACTTCACAAATATTTTGTGACAAAAAAGTTTAAAAAAGTTTTTAAACTAACTACTTTGTTATTTTACCATATTGCCACTACCTTTGAAAATTTTAAAAGAAAGCATCTTTTAAAATAACGAATTTTTTTATTATGCACGATTGAATTTCACAAAGTAGTGTGATCTTCATGAATAAAAGGCGTAAAAAATGCAACTTCTCTATTTATTAAAATCGTGATTTTTATTGTCTAAGACACACCCTTGATTAAAAATGAAGGGAAAAAAGATTTAGCTTTAAGAACCAAGTAGGTAATATCCCCTCTGTCAAAATAATTGCTGTCTCCCACAGCAATTACTTGAATAATGCGCAAATAGTCTTCCATATTTGGGGTATGATTTACTTATTGCTAGAAAAATTTCGTATATTCAAAAGAAGGTGTGACAAGACTTTTGTCACACCTTCTATTTCTACTTCTACTTAATAATACTGCAAATCACTACCAACAGATGGATATGCCATGATGATATTTTGTAATTGTTCTTTTTTGATACCGAGATTGATGACGAGTGTCATCATATTGATCCATTCGTCGGCTTTTTGATTTAATGTAGCCGCACCGACAATTTCACCGCTGTCTTTTGCGTAAATAATTTTAGCCAAGGCAACCGGATCATTGGTACGAAAATAATTGTACCACTTACTCATGTCAAACCATTCCGTTTTGTACAAATCAGGTTTATTTTCAGCCTCTTCACTGGTTACACCAACTTGTGCTAATGTCGGCAGGGTAAAGACAGCTGTTGGTACTTGTGGATAGGCAATATCCTCACTTGTTTTTCCTAACAACAATTGGCTTAAATAGCGCCCTTCAAAACCTGCTACCGGGGTCATTTTCGGTTCTTTTTTGGCAATGCAGTCTCCCATCGCAAAAATATTGGGCTGGCTCGTTTTTAGTTGTCCATCCACTACAATGCCGCGACGGCTCGCTTCAATGCCCAACTCTTCTAGGCCTAAGTTTTCCACGTTGGCTATTCTGCCGGTGGCGCAAATGACAGCACTGGTTTGATACGTGGCTTTGTCGGTGGTGACTGTCAAAATTTTGGCATCATTTTTTTCTACACGTTGAATGTTTTCATTAAAAATAAACTGAATTCCGCTTTTTTCTAACGCTGTCACGAGCTGTTTGGCTAAGTCTTGGTCAAAGCCCCGCAGTGGTGTGGCGTTGTGATGCAAGATTGTCACTTTAGCGCCACAGGCATTGGCAATTGCCGCTAATTCAAAGCTGATATAACCAGCCCCAAGAAAAATCATTTCCGCTGGTAAATGAGGCAAGGCTAGAAAATCAGTGCTGGTTAAAAAGTGCTCTTTACCGGGAATATGCAACAGATATGCCCGTTGTCCAGTAGCCAAAACGATTTGTTCAGCAGTAAAATGCTGCGTCTTAGAAACAAGTGCTTGCGTGTCTGTCTCGATTGTATGCTCTTTTTGCTCAGTTACGGCGATTTCACTTTGAGATACTAGCGTTGCTCGTCCGTGAAAATGCTTGATGCCACTGGCGTCAAAGCCCGCAATTCTTTCTTTAGAAACAGGATCTGTGTATGTTTTTTTATAGGCCATCAAATCTTCCCAAACAACTTTAGGTACAGCTTGTTCAGAAAAGCCCTTGCCAACAAATTGGACAACGCGACTACGGGCTTCTTCGATTGCAAATAAAATTTTCTTTGGATCACAGCCTGCATTCGGACACGTTCCGCCAAAAAGATTTTCCTCTGTTACTGCCACCGTTTTTCCTGCTGCCTTTAAATCATAGGCTAGCGATAAACACGCCGGCCCGGCTCCGATAATTGCTACATCATAATGTTCCATCTTGTCACCCTCCACTAATTTTTAATGATTGTCCCAAACCTGCTAACGCCTACTTAGGCATCTTATTGTGCTTTTTGTCAGGTTAATCCTTTAAGGATTAGCCGCTAAAAAATTGAGGATATCCGCGGGGGTAATTATTTTATCCTCTGCCACCCGTACATTATTTTTTGCTAACAGCGGTAAACTTGCCTGCACAGTTTCCCCCAGTGCCACAATCGGATAAGTAGCTTTTTCATCTTTTGTATAAAAGCCCTCTTTTACGACAACTTCTAATTTTGTCTGTAGTGGTTGACCCACTGCTTTTATCCCTTTAAAGAATTCGGCGACAAATTCATTGGCCGGATTAGCCGCAATTTCTGCCGGGGTATCACATTGAATCAGCTTTCCTTCCTTCATCACTGCAATGCGATCGCCTAGTTTTATGGCTTCTTTCATATCGTGGGTGACAAAAACAATCGTGTTTTGCAAATCTTTGTGCAGTGTTAAAACGAGATTTTGCAATTGCTCTCTTGAAATCGGATCAAGGGCGCTAAATGGTTCATCCATCAATATAACATCTGGTTTAGCAGCTAACGCGCGCAGTATCCCCACTCGTTGCTGCTCGCCTCCAGATAATTCCCCCGGCATACGCTTGGCGTAAACTTCTGGGTCCAATTCCACGGCTTTTAGTAATTCAAAGGCTCGTTCTTTACGCTTTTCTTTACTCCAACCTAACATTTCAGGAATAACTTCAATATTTTCTAAAACCGTCATCGTGGGAAAAAGCGCAATCTGCTGCAACACATAGCCGATTTGCCAGCGTAATTTTTGTGTATCGTAGTCTTTAATTTTTTTATCTTTAAAATAAATATCCCCGCTAGTAGGCACATGTAAGGCATTGATCATTTTTAAAGAAGTCGTTTTGCCACTGCCAGAAGAACCCACTAAGACAAAAATTTCACCGGTTTTAATCTGAAAAGTAACATCTTCTAATGCTGTACTGTCATCAAATTTTTTCCCCACATGGTCAAAAACAACTAAATCGCTCATTTTCCCTCGCCCCCTAAAAGTCCATTTTGCACTAAATAATCCTTGGCGACTTTTGCTGGTTTTTGCCCTTCAACATTTACAGCGTAATTCATGGCCACCATCTCAGCTTCGGTAATTTTTCCTTTTAGGCGATTCAAACTTTTCACAATTTCAGGATGCTTTTGAGCAAAATCTTGTCGCATTAAAGGCGCACCTTGATAAGATGGGAAAAGATGCGCGTCATCTTGTAGGGTCATTAAATCATATTGCTTAATTTCACTATCGGTTGAATAGGCGTCGATGACATTCACATCGCCGTTATTAATGGCCGTATACCGCAAAGCCGGCTCCATCTGACTAACCTTTAACTGCAATTGATACACATCTTTCAAGCCTTTATTGCCATCATTACGATCGTTAAATTCTAACGTAAATCCAGCGTGAACCTGATTTTCGATTTTTTTCAAATCGCTAATTGTTTTTAAATCATGTTCTTTTGCAAAAGACTTTTTCACAGCCAAAGCGTAAGTATTTTCATAAGCCATTGGCGCTAAAAATTCTAGCTTCGCTTGTTTAGCCAATAAATTTTTGGCTAAGGTATAGGTTTTTTCCGCCGAATGCTTGCCGGTATCTTTTTTTGGTACTTGAACCAACGATTCCAAAACTGTTCCGGTGAATTCAGGGTAAATGTCGATTTGATCATTTTTTAAAGCGCTGAATAAGAAGGTCGTTTTACCAAAATTAGGCTTTAATTCCACCTGCACGTCACTATTTTCTTCAATTAATTCTTTGTACATATTAATCAAAATTTCCGGCTCTGCCCCTAATTTTCCGGCAATCGTCACTTTTTCAGGTTGAAAGAGCGCTGATTGGGACAAGCCAATACCGCCGATTACCAAAAATAGCGCCGCTAAGCTTGTAATAATCACCCGCGGCCGCACTTTTTGTAACAGCCGAATAGCCGTACTAAAAATAATGGCCAATAAAGCAGAACTCACAGCGCCAATAATAATTAAACTCGTATCATTGCGGTCAATTCCCAATAAAATAAAAGTCCCCAGACCACCGGCGCCAATTAGCGCCGCCAGTGTTGCCGTTCCGATAATTAAAACTAACGCCGTACGAATTCCAGAAATAATCACCGGTAAAGCAATCGGCAGCTCCACTTTGCGCAACTTGCGAAACCGACTCATCCCAAAAGCGTCCGCTGCCTCTTCTAATGAAGGATCAATTTCACTTAAACCGATGTAGGTACTTTGAAAAATCGGCAAGAGGGCATAAATCACCAGTGCAATAATCGCCGGCACTGTCCCGATTCCCACTAAAGGAATCAATAAACCTAAGAGAGCCAACGAAGGAATTGTTTGTAAGACTCCGGTAATTTGTAACATAATTTCTGCTAACTTCTTATATTTAACCAACCAAATCGCTAGCGGTATCGCAATTACCATCGCAAATAATAAGGCGACTAGCGAAATGCTAATATGCTCAACTAGCGCTGAAACCAATTCGCCTTTTCGCTCTATCAACGTTTGCCGTAACGCTTCCATATTTTCCCACCTTCCTGCCACTAAAAATAAAAAAATTTTTAGCCAACAGCTTTTTTCATACTTTCATTGTAGCTTAGGGGGGAAAATAACTCGAAAGATACGCATGACAAAACAGCTAATTATCTTTAACCTACTGAACTATAATTTTTGTACATTCCTATATCTTTGGAATCACTTTTACGCTCCTCTTACTATCAAAACTTATCCCGATGGTGTAGTATTACGTTGCAGGAATCAAGAAAGAGAGTAGGCAACTATCATGGAAAACAAACCAACTTTAATCAAACAATTTTCCCATACCGACTTAGACGGCGTGGGGTCCGCTTTATTATTACAAGCCATTTTACAAGAACAAAAAGGTTACGTGGCAGAAAATTATTTGCCCGTGGGTTACTCTGAACCTGGTGCTGACGGGACGATTGATAAACACGTGTTAAACTTTATCCAAACAAATGAAGACCCCGTAACAGAGCTTTACATTACCGATATTTGTCCTTCTGACGATGTGATCGCGCAATTAGCGGCCTATTGCGCTGAAAATAAAATTAGCTGGCATATTTTCGATCACCACATCACTTCTGTCCACGTTAATGAAAACTATCCTAAAAATGCTTCTATTATCGTGGCAGACGAGGCGACAAATTTAAAACATTCTGCGACTAGTGTGTTATTTAAAGTCTTAGTTGGCAAAATGCCCACCGAACTATTTCAAGATGAAGTATGGCAGCGTTTGGCAAATGTTGCTGATATTATTCGCTGCTATGACTGCTGGGATTGGCAGTTAAATCCCAATGCTGCCTACAAAGAATCTGCTGCTGAATTCAACAATCTTTTTTACTTTTACAGTTGGGACAAACGCATTGAACTAATGGGCAGTGTGATGTCCGCAGGTCTTAACTTGCTTTTTGATTACAGCGAAATCATCGCAGCTCTAAAGGAAAAAGAAGCTGATTATGTCCGCAGCAAATCGCTAAAAGCGCAATTTGGCGTCCTAGACGGCAAAACTTTTGCCTATACTTTTGGGGAACAATACACTTCTGTTTTAGGCAATGCGTTGGCTCGGCTAGAACATCCGGAAACAAAAAAAGAAGTTGATTTTAGTTTGGTCCTAAACGGTAAAGGTGTCTCTTTACGTACCAATAACGACGATATCGACTTATCTGTCCTTGCTGCACGTTATTTTAACGGCGGCGGCCACAAGCGTGCTTCCGGCGGTGCCTTTGCCGAAATTCAATATTTTATTTCCGATAGTGAAAATCCTGCCGCTCCATTGAACTTATTTTTGGATGTAAGACGTTAATTTAATCCGTCAAAAAAGACGCCCTTTCAAACTATAGCGCTCGAAAAAGTTAGACTTTTTGCGGTCGCTATCAGAAAGGAGCGTCTTTTTTTAGACGTTGTGGTGCTTTTAAGGTTAGGTTAGCTTTACTAACTAAATTTTTTTCGCAAATTATCGGGAAATATTTTTGTTACAGCTATTTTTTGCACTTATAAATTAAAACGCTAAAGTTCTACTGCAAAAATAGTGCCTACTTCCGCGTATCCTTGCTTTTCATAATAGGAATTGACATCACTCATGACATAGACTGCCATTTGTGGATAATCCCGCTTGATCTGCTGCATCAAAGCGCGCCCATAGCTTTTCCCGCGATAATTTTTGTCCACCAGTAAATCATAAATATAAATGCCAAACCCATCATCATTACGACAGCGACAATACCCGCATAACTCTTCTTCATATAATACGTAGGTGATGGAATGTGCTAGTGCTTTTTGATACTGTTCTTTTTTAGTATCATAATATTCTGCCCATTCGACACCTTCTTGTTCAATTAGTGCAAAGAGGGCTTTTTCATCTGCTTGTGTGTATTTTTTTATTATCATTAAATGCTCCTTTAAACGTATTATCCTGCCATTTTTTATTCCACCACAATCTGCCAGCCGTTATATAAATTGATTAAGAGTACCACTACAAGGAAGCCACACTTTTTGCCAATACATAAAGATCGCTTTCGAAAATTTTGAGGTTCCAAGAAGCTCAACCAGATAACAGTGATCTCCATTGCTTTCTAAAGGCTCATGAATGATTTTAGACTTTAATTCAAAACTATATTTCGTCATAAAATACCGACCGCCAAAGGTTAGTTTGCTAGTTTAACTTCTGGGGATCGGTACATATTTAACTATGCTTTCTTAATTTTCCCAATAAAATACAGCCAAAAGAAACTAAGAAAAATATGCCTATTAAAATCAAGCTCCAACTACTTGTACTGCCAGTTGCCGGCATACGCTTGGTAGTAGTTGTGTTTCTAGTAGTATTTAAATTCGTCGAAATTTCATTATTTTCATTTGTGCCATGTGTCTTCGACAATGGAATTCTTGTATTTTCTTTGCTGATTTCTTTTTGACTAGGTTGACTATTTTTTACTGAAAATCTGATTGGCGTTTCATCAATCTGGTATCCTGCTGGTGCTTTCGTCTCGATTAGCTTATAGCTACCGTCTCCAAGACCTTTGATAAAGATTGTTCCATCTTCACGAGTGACAATTTTTTCATAACCTACAACTGGATTATCATCAACAGTCAATAATTTGAACTCGGCATTTGCTAAAGTTTTCCCAGTTTTACTATCGACCTTCTTCAATAAAATCTCACCTTTATTAACTGTTTTTGGTGGTGTATACGAGTTTTTGAAAGATAGATTGTCAACGCTTTGACCATTTACTGAATAATTAGCATTCACCACTAGTTTTCCAGCTTTCTCTTCCACATTAACAGTTACTTTAAATTCAGTGTCATCATAGGTAATGTTTGGATCTTTTACTTCTGGAATTGCTTCTGTGATCGTATATTCGTACGTACCTGCTTTGTCATATTTGATTTCATCAAATAAAATCTTACCGTCTTCATCATTTTTCTTGGTTTCATTTACGTTCCCATCACCCTTTAGGGTAAAGCTAAATTCTTCTGCTTTTAATGGGCGTCCGCTTAATTCTTTCTTCGCTTCTAGTTGTACACTGCCTGGTATGGCTTTGTACGTATTTTTGAAGACGGGGACTTCTTCTGCTTTTACGTTTTCATATACTACGTCTGCTTCTAGCTTCCCAGCTTTTTCTGTTACCGTTACGGTAACTTTGTATTGCGTACTATCGTACGTAATCCCTAGTTCTGGTGTGCTTGGTGTTGCTTCTGTGATTGTATATTCGTACGTACCTGCTTTGTCATATTTGATTTCATCAAATAAAATCTTACCGTCTTCATCATTTTTCTTGGTTTCATTTACGTTCCCATCACCTTTTAGGGTAAAGCTGAATTCTTCTGCTTTTAATGGGCGACCGCTTAATTCTTTCTTCGCTTCTAGTTGTACACTACCTGGTATGGCTTTGTACGTATTTTTGAAGACAGGGACTTCTTCTGCTTTGACGTTTTCATATACTACGTCTGCTTCTAGCTTCCCAGCTTTTTCTGTTACCGTTACGGTAACTTTGTATTGCGTACTATCGTACGTAACCCCTAGTTCTGGTGTGCTTGGTGTTGCTTCTGTGATTGTATATTCGTACGTACCTGCTTTGGCATATTTGATTTCATCAAATAAAATCTTACCATCTTCGTCATTTTTCTTGGTTTCATTTACGTTTCCATCACCCTTTAGGGTAAAGCTGAATTCTTCTGCTTTTAATGGGCGTCCGCTTAATTCTTTCTTCGCTTCTAGTTGTACACTACCTGGTAAAATTTGGCGTTGATTAACTAAACTAAACGTATAATGTACTTGATCTTTCGAGATAACAAATTCAGATTTCTGATCATTTTTCACGTAACCATTTGGTGCGGTGTTTTCCACGATAACATAAGTTCCATAACGTAGATTTGAAATTTGATTAACTTCTATACCATCTTCAATAATCTTATCCCCTTTAACCTCAATATCAGAGAACAAGAGTGCCAAATTTCCGTCATTATCTTTGCGATAAAGATCAAAGAAAGCAGAGTCACTAGTAATCAAATTATTATCTTTATCTAGTTTTTCAATCGTTAGGGATCCGTTTTTACCACTTGAGGTACCTTCTCCATCTGTCGATTTTACTACCACTTCCTTACTAGTATTTTGAATACTAATATCTTTTCCAAAGAGAGTCGCACTATTGCTGATTTTTTCCTTATTTTTAATTCCAGGATCAAGCAATGTTTGATACTCAACAATATATGGTGAACTAATTGATTCGCCTAAGGCAATCGTCAATGTTTGTGTTCCATTTACTGCATCAACTGACACATAAGGTTTATCATCTTCAGCGAAGATGAGTGCGTCACCATCTTTTACAAAACCGTTTTTACCATCGGATTTAGCTTTATAAACTTTTACTACGACATTTTTGTCGTCATCGTAGATAAATGATTGGTCGTTCATGCTGATTGTGTCCTGAATATAGGGTTCAACAATCTTATGGGCATCTTTATTTAATACAACCGACCAATTAATTTTACGATAATCGTCACCTGTTCCTTGCACGCCGCTTTTATCAATCCACGCATCCTTATCGCTTTTTTCAGCCATTCCTTCTACCTTTAACGGATCTTTCATACCTGGAATAGTCATAGTTGCCACGTTTTTATATTTATAAACTTCTTCAGCGGCATCCGCAGCGACAAAAATTGCAAAAGGACTATTCTTCTCTTTCAATAACGTAATTACCGATTTGCCATCTTTTTCTTCGATTTTATAATCTGTACCTTCAACCCACTTTGTTCCAAGACTCGCGACAATTACCGCACTTGGATTTATATTGACATCATAGATCACGATATCTCTAGCTGTTTGGCCCTCACCTAATGCTTCTTCAATTGTCGTATCTTTGGGCAGCTCTCTTTTCCAAGTATTGAACAATGCTGTCCAATAAACACTGTCTTTTTCGGCAATGGTTTCTGAAAAAGGATTTTCATGAGTATACGCACTTGCAACTTCGCCGCCTTTTGGAACGTATTTCCCAAATTTCAAACCATTATAACTTAGATCTTTATGCAACCATACGGCACACTCATCACCATCTGTGTGCGGACGGCCATCTTCACCTGTGTAGGTGACCAGAACACTATTATCAAATTTAATTCGGGCAGGACCATTGGTTTCACTATTTTGTTCATCAATCGAATATTTTGTTTTATATTTCATAATGATTAAATCAGTTGTTGCGGCGTAATTATTTATTAACTTAACGGTAAACCCTGTTTTGTAATCTGGATCTCCTGCTAATTTTTCTAAAGTATAATCAGTACCTTTTACTAATTTCTTCGTTGTTCCATTTTCTGCAGTAATTTCTAAAGAATCTTCAATTAGCTGCATCGCGCTTACATTCGTACCGTTTAATGATGTGAATTTATCTGCAATAACCGCATTTTTCATTAGAATTCGGTTTTTATTCACGCGTACTTGCCAATCAAACGTATGATTTGCAAAATCCTTAGTATTAATTCCCTTATCAACGCCCAACGTACCATCGACAGCAACCTTTTCTCCGCCGGTAACATCTTCTGAGTCATCACCATCAATAATCGTTGCAGTATTATAAATTTCAGTCTGAATCGGTACAGGTACTACAAATGACTGTGTTGTATACTTGATTTTATAGACACCCTTATCAGCAAATTTCAGTGTAAAATGAACAATTTTATCATCTTTTGTTTTTGAATCATCCGGCTCTTCCGAATAAGTCCAATTGGTCACCAAATCATTATTTTCATCATAAACTTCAATTGTATCTTTTAGTAAGTAGTGATTGGCGGTACTAGGATCTTGATACTTTTGATACATCCAATCTTTAAAAATTCCACCATCTTGCGAGTAGGTAGTCTTTGCTTCCCAGTTAAAGATACCCGTGTTTACATTATAATCTGTACACATTTTGTAATTTTCTTTATTGTTAAAAGAAACACTAGCTTCTGCAGCATTTTCTAAAAAATTATCCCCAGTAATTGTCGCCTTGTTTAAAAACTCTAATTTTTCTTTATCGGTAACTTTCATATTAACAACAATTTTTACTGGTTTATTCATAATGTCAATGTCTTTTGAGAATTTATAGACGTATTGCCTTTTTTCCGAAACTTCCCAACCTTGAATAAAACCATCTGGCGACTTCTCCCATACCCCTGCATCATTCATCACGAAATAACTGTGGTATAAAAGCTTCATTCCTTCTGGAAAATGTTCTGTCACAGTTGGATTTCTCAATTCTTTACGATCTTCATTCACGATGATGGTCCAAGATACCGTATTGTCGGCATTGATCATGCCCGTTTTATTAATATCACCTTTCACAACTGGAATAGTGATGTTAATTTCTTCACCATCGTCATCTTTGATGTCAGTGACAATTTCAACTTCTTCATTTTCAGTGACAAGTTTTAACTCTGTTTGTAAATCAATTGTCCCTTCGCGATCACTTAGATTCACTCCAACCTCGTTGAAGGTAACCACTAACTTCCCAGATTGATCAAGGGTAAACTTACCTAAAGTTTTCCCCGCATCATTTTTCAAATCGCCGTTTACAGAATTATGAATTGAAAAATAATCAGGCAGTTGATACTCATAAAAATCACCTGCTTGAAGATCTACACTGTTGTCTAAACTCCAATCAAAGTGAATTTTGATATTCGCATCTTTGACTGCTGGATTTGATTCCGAAAACTCATTGCCATCAAGATCAGTGATTTTCATATTATTAAATAAGTTAATGCCGCGTTCTTTCAAATTATGATTTAACTCTTTTTGTATACCCCTTTTTTGAGGCGTCACTTTTTCTACTAAGGGATCTGCGGCAGGATCAACTTGTTTATTGTAGTAAAGTGTCTGACTAATATTTTTACCAAAAGACACTTTCTCAGTTTCAAGATTTTGTGCAATCGTTGTCGCAGTTAATGTCAACATTCCCGCGTAAAGCTTGACACTGGAAAAATCAGGTGTCTTCTCATCAACAGATAACTTGTAGTTTTGATTGAAAGTGAGACGTAGCTGGTTACCTCGTAATTGGAAACTCCCCATATCAGCTAACTGGCCAGATTGGTCTGGATAGTTTAAATTGTTTGGCAATTCAATGATTTGCGAGGTTCCTTTTTCAATCAAGGCCGGTTTATTAAGGGACCAACCAAGTTGAATCTTGACAGCCTCCCCTTGATTTAAACGATTTTCTTTGGTAATGGATTCATCCATTGCATTTGTTATTTTAGCTTGTGTAATCTCAACTTTTGTTACTTCTGTTGTCTCTGCGAAAACAGAAAGTGGTATCATTCCAATGACCATTCCAAAAATTGCTGTTAATGACCACAGTTTTTTCAACCGGTTCATTTATTTTCATCTCCTTTTAAAACGTAATATATTCCTGCCAATTATTTGACTGTTGTTTGGTACCATATAGAATCGTTCCTGACATACTTGCTAACATACGTGCCAGTTCAGATGCATTATTTTTGTTAGTATGTGGTTCAACGAAGGGTAATTCACTGATTCTTCGTTCAATCATTTCTAACGCATCGTGATTTTTCTTTTTATTTAGCGATAATTGTGTTTGCCTGCCTGTGCGTGGAATTTCACCTTCTCTTTCCAAAAATGCCCCATCTAATAGATCATTTTTATCTGCCTTTTCATCTATCCAATCAGCTATAAGTGAATCTGCTCTCGTTTGATTAGTTACTTGGCCTAGCTCAACTTGCTGATACGTCTCTTCTATCGCGGATTCTTCTAGCCGATCATTGGAAATAACCAATGTATTCCCCGTTTCGCTCAAATCAAAGGTCAGCATTTCTTGTTCTTCTTGCGTAATTAACTTATCGTTACTGTATAAAAACGGATTACTGGATTGATAGAACATTATAGAAGGAAGAGCAAGGGCAACCAACAGATTTCTATGCATAGGCATCTCCTTTAACTTTTATCAATAGGTGGCCAAATTCCGCCCAATCATCTGGTGTCGGCGGTCGTTTCCAAATCATTTGTAAACAGGGAAGGTTGTCAATCAAAAAATCGGACAAATAAATCTGAGTTTTTGTACTTAGCTTATTTTCATAACAGATATTCATACTTTGCAGTGAACGTAACATCATTTGAATATATGCGTTATAACTACTACCATGAGAAAAATCGATACAAATAAAAACTGGATCCTCCAATTCTTCCACTGAAATTTGAGTTATTAAAAAGAATAAATAATCATAGTACAATTTGTTTCGCTCTTGATGCGAGTGAAAAAGGCCACGTTGTCCAATTTTTTCAATGAAGGCTTGAATCAAGTCATCTAGCTTAGGATTGATTTCTTGAAAGTAGCGACGTTGAACTTTGGTGACAAATGTTGACTCTCTTAAATGATAAATTAGCCAATGTCGATTAATTCTTAGTAATCCATCAACTAATTGCTTATTTTTTTTTAAATAAGAAAGCTCAAAACGAGAATTGACTGCAAGAAATTCTAAAAATTCAGCGACGATTCTCTCAGCTTCTTCATTTTCATTTTGCGAGGTAAAAACCAGTTCCTGTTGCAAATCGATTTCCATCATTTGACAAAATAGCAGTAATGCAGCAATTTCTTGTCGTTTTCCTACTGATGTCAGCATAAAATGTTTTCCCAACCATTTTTCTAAATAGTCTGTTACGGCGCTTTTCTCATAGACAATATATTCTTGGTCAAGCAAATGTTCTTTCCTTAAACGAATCAAAGAAATACTTATAAAAAATAGTAATTTGTGTTCTTTCGTTTTAGGTAATGAGAGGTTTAAATAATGTTCTAAATGATGAAAAATTTCCTTTGCTTCTTTTTGAATCTCTTTTTCAAAAGGACTGGCTATCCCATTAAAAATCTCATAATATAATCCAAATAAAAAACTGCGGATTGCAAATTCATTCCCAATCAACTGATTTTTCTTTAACTCAAAACCTTCATCATGCAGTAATTCTTTTAATCGTTTGTACAATCGATAGGTACTAGAACGACTAACATGCAACAGTTCAATTTGCTTATCTAAGCTGGTTTCTTTTGTCACATAACAATGAAAAATTTGATATATCAAACTTCGCTCAAGTAAAATAAGTCGCATTTTTTTTACAATTGAATGTGTTAGTTGTTTCACCTCAATCTCACCAGTTTCAAGCAGTTCAATTGAAGCAAGATAATTATTTTCCCGTAACTCATCACAAAGTTCTTGTAAATACTTTTCCAACTTATAACGAGAAACCTCCAAAATATCTCCAAGCTGGTCAATAGTGCAATGGGCATTTTTATTTAATTCTAAATATTGGAGCAAATACCATTTGTATCGGTCATCGTCCATCAATAGATCATTTGCTTGCATTTCTCGCTCCTTTCCTACAGAACAATCTTGTATAGTTATTAAACAAAGTTTTTATTTTAGTAGTTTGTTTTGTTGATAATTTAAATTAGGCATGTTTAAAAATGGGAAAATGATTAGTTTATTCTAGACTATTTAATTATATTGTTTGGATAAATATATTTTAATTAGTAAAATGATGTTTTTGTCCTTATATTTTCAAATTTTCTCAAAAAAAAAGAGACTTATCACTTATAAATCTCTTTTTCGATATTATAATATTAGCACAACATTAATATTATGAAAATACAATTTGAAAATTAGTTTTATTTTCAAATAAAAAATAATTGTTATATTTTTTGTGTAGCCGAACAAATTCTTCCTATCAGTTATAACTTAATCTTAAAAAGATTATTCCACCACAATCTGCCAGCCGTTATATAAATTGATTAAGAGTACCACTACAATCAAGCTTTGAAAAACGAGAGTGACTTTTTTGGCAGAAAGGATATTACTTAATTGACTCCCTAAAACTCCCCCTAAAATAGCAGCAGGAATCACATAAAAAAGCATACTCAAATCAAAGCGCCCAAAACCAGTGGCAAAAGCAATCGTGACAAGTTTTGCCAATTGGGAAAAGAAGATTGTCGTAATCGAGTATAGGGTTGCTTGTTTGATTGGCATGGAAAATAGCAGCATCAGTAACGACACATTGATTGGGCCGCCGCCAATTCCTAATAAACTAGCCAAAAAACCCAGCACTAAACCAGCTATGACATACCATTTTCCTTCTTTTAAACGGTAATGTTTCCAGTCAAAACAAGAGTACAATAAAGCAAAAATCAGCGTGACAAGCGTCAGCGCAATTTGAATTAATTTAACAGAAGACTCCTCTGCAAAAAGTGCGAGTAACAACTCAAAAGCCAAGTTGCCTAAAATCCCCCCCACGATGGAACCTGCTGCCACATAACCCGCTAGATGAAAATTTATCTCACTTCCTTTTTTCACCTGCCGCCAAGTAGAAACAAAGCTCATAACAAAAATTGCCACTGTCGCATAAAAAGAAATTGTTGCCACCGAATGGGCCCCAATTAAATCTAAAATCGGTTTGATCAAAACGCCGCCGCCCATACCAGAAACCGCGCCAATCGTATTGGCTAAAACAATCACCACAAAATAAATAATCCCAATCAGCATAAAAAAATCCTTTCTTTAAACCTAGCTCGTGCGTCAAACAAAATGTGTGAAACTACACTTTTAATACATAATATAATTTTAAAAACGCCTCACTAAAATTGTACAAAAGAATGGGAAAAATGACTATGTAAATGCTAAAGCCAACTAGAGATATTTTTTATTGCACTGTAAACTTGTAAAACTTTCTTATTGCTTTGCGTTCCTTTTTATCCAAAAAAAAGCTTTAAGACAAAATTTACGTTTGCTTTTGTCTTAAAGCTTTCCCAAACATATCGTGTTAAGAATAAACAGCTTGTTCTACCTGTTTATTCTTAAAAAAATCTCTTACTTGTGCCACAAAATAAAGAGAACCTGTAATAAACAAAGTATCTGCTGGAGTCATTTTTGTTATTATTTCTTGTATTGCGCGTTGCCAATCTGGATAATAAGTTATCTGCTTATCTCCGTGGTTAAAACTACTGCCCATCTTTAATGCATTGGGATACGCAAAGGTCGTCAATGCCAGCTCTGCCTGTGAGATAGATTGAATCTCATTTAGCATCTCCTTAATATTTTTTGTTGTAAGTGCCGAAAACAAAATGTATTTTTTTCCGTACTGGAACTCTTCGTTAACCGTTTTGACAAATTGCTTTACAGCGTGGGGATTATGGGCCCCATCAATAATAATATTCGGCGTTGTACTAATTCGTTCCATCCGCCCCGGCCATAGCGCGTGATCTAGCCCTTTTATAATCGTTTTTTTATTTACAAATCTTCCTTGTTGCTGACAATATAACAAGAATAGTTGAATTGCAACAGCGGCATTTTCCACCTGATATTTTCCCAATAACGGAACTCTCAAGTTAGTAAAATAGTAATCTTCATTTTGAAAATGAAAGTTCTCGCCTTGTAAGTTATCACTTGAAACATACTGAACTTGATAAGACTTTCCTTGTCTAAATAAATCAGCTTTTTGTCTAAGAGAAGTTTGGTAGATTACCTGCAGGGGACCAGAAGCAATATTTCCCGTTACAATGGGGACACCTCGTTTTATAATACCCGCTTTTTGCTTGGCAATCGCTTCTTCTGTCTCCCCTAAAATATCAGTATGATCTAAGCCGATTGTAGTAATGGCCGTCAAAATTGGCGTAAAAACATTTGTACTATCCATTAAACCCCCAATGCCCACTTCAAAAATTGCGACATCCACACGCTCTTTGAAGTAATCAAAAGCCATCGCCGTCAAAATTTCAAATTCTGTTATTCCCTGGTAAGAAGGACAGCCATCCATCTGTTCTATATACGGTCGGAATTTATTGGCTAACTTAACAAAATCATCCGCTGATATTGCTTGTCCATTAATTGAAATTCTTTCGTAAAAGCTTTCAATATACGGTGACGTGAAAGTCCCGACTTTAATGTCTTGTGTTTCTAATAGACAGCGTAAATACGTAACCGTAGAACCTTTCCCATTTGTTCCAGCAATGTGAATTCCTATGACATTTTTTTCAGGATTGCCACTTAAATTCAGCAATTTCTTAATTCGTATCAGTCCTGGGCGTGAACCAAATTTTTTACGAGAATGAATCCATTCTATCGCTTCTTCTCCAGTTTCAAACATTAAAAATCATCTCCACATCTGATAAACAACCTTAAAATTGCGCTTATACCATACTTTTTGCGAAACGTTTAAAAGGAAGTGCATTTCCAAAAAATACAATTAATCCCGTTTGGACAGGTAGCATAATAACCGCTTTAAGCAAACGTATCCCCCAAAGTTTAGCATCCGTTAAAGGTATACCATACATCATAGATAACCAAATCGGTGTTAAGCACAAGCTAATTAATAATGTATTGCACAACACACATAAAAAAGCATTTTTAACTGTAATGGGCTTTTTATAAAAAAAGTAACCATATATTAAACCCGCAATAAAAGAATTCAAGGTAAAACCAATAAAAAAAGGGGCCTTTCCTAGTATCGTATTACCAATAATATCTGCAATTGAAGCACCTACAGCTGTCCAAAAAGGACCAAATAAACTTGCCATGACAACTTCAGGAATAAAATCAAAGGTAATTTTTAACAGTTGTGTTTCAAAACCGAGTATTTGCGACAATACTACCATTAGACCAATTAATAACCCCATTGTTGCAATAAAATGTGCATCTATTTTCTTCTTTATCATTTTCCGTGCATCTCCTTAAATAGAGCTGCTACATAATTTATTCATGCAGCGAATGCGAAGATAGAATCGTGAATACGCTTCTTCGTCCAAAAGGCAACATCCCATCCTTTTGACACTTAACGCTCTATCTCCTACTCTGTTTTTTTCTTTTTTATCTGCGTCAAAATAGCCGTCTTTTCTACCATTAAAGACTTTTTTTGCGCTATTATTTGTATCTGCTCAAACTGTTCTTGCCTGATAAGAAGTGTTTCACCTTTTTGTAATAAAATTTCTTGCTTTTTGCTCCGAGCAATCAGTCTCACCTTAATATCTTGGAGAGCAGATAAAATATTTTCTCCCTCGATAATCAAATCCTGCGCTGCACCATTTTGCAATAGCGTTACCCAAACATGATTATTCTTCTTAAAAATCACATTAAAATCTTGGCATTTACCTAGACTCTTCATCGCGACATCTCCGTCAAAGCGATAAGGTGCAAAAGGTGCAAGTTCTATAACGTTATTTTTTTGCTGCAACGAAATAGGTTTGTCTAAAGACAGAATAATTCGCTCATACCCGGTAAAATTTGAAAAATTAGATGGTGAGTCCGTAACAGTCGCTGTTGAAATGCGATAATCAAAATCTCGTTGTGCCAAGCTACTTGCTGCCGGCGCAATTAAAATTTCGGTAGTAACGCCCCCTGCCCATTTCGTCGTAAAATAATCTTTTTTTAACTTCTTTTCTAACACTTTGAGACTACCTCCAACAGCTTACACAATGTCCAATTCTTCAAACTGACTAAGAATTTTAATATCTTGGGCTACACTGACAAATGCCCGGTTATCTACTTCTTTCATAATCTGATCCAAAATTTCCATTTCATAAGTCGTAATAACTAAAATCAAAATTGTTTGTGTTTCTTGATTATAGGCGCCTAATGCATGAGGGATGATGGTAATCCCACGGCTGAGTTTCTTTTGCAAGGCTGGAATTACTTCATTTGGTTTTTGCGTGATAATTGTCACTTGGACTTTTTTATGCTTCACATAAACTAAATCTGTCACTTTCCCGCTTACAAAAATTGATAGTACACTATAAAAAGCATACGGCCAGCCAAATAAGTAGCCAGCAATTAAGACGATAATGCCATTTATAATAATAGAAATAACACCAATGCTGCGACCGGTTATTTGCCGAATGGTAATAATAAGTGCATCCATACCACCCGTTGAAAGCCCATATTTTAAAGCCAACCCTAGTGAAAAACCATTAATCGCGCCACCAAATATTGCACAAATAATAGGATCTGTTGTCAATGTCGTGCTTGGAACAATGTGAATAGCAAAGGAAGCCACCGTTACACAAATAATCGTATACAACACAAATTTTCGATTGATTTTAAACCAAGCAAGAATAAACATGGGGACATTCAATAAATAGTAGATAATAGAAATAGGCAAAGCAATGTGACGGCTCGAAAATATAGTTGCTAGAATTTGAGCAATCCCAGTTAGCCCGCCTGCATAAATATTCCCTGGCTGCCAAAAAATATTTAGCGCCAAGGAATATAAGAAGGCATAAATAAGGATAACTGTTAATTTTGTCACCATTTCTTGCCAGACTTCTTTTCTTTTGAAATGTGTCATGACTTACTTAACATCCTTTTTTATGAGGTGAACGATCTTATCACTAATGCAATATTGCAAATCAATTTAGAAAAACTGATTTAATTAAACTGCAAATCTAATACAACATTTTTTTCAACTTCTTTTAAGAAATCTCCAGCCTCTAAAACGGTTGTTGCTTTATTCAATTCATCATACATTTCAATATCTTTATCATGTTCGATAAAAGATACATTACGTCTAAAAGCATCATAGGCTACTTGGGTTCCTTTGCCCAATCCATGCTGATAACCTTTAATATCCAACGCTTGGCAAGCTGCCATAATCTCAGTCGCTACCACACGACGTGAGTTTTTCACTATTTCTAATGCTGTTCGTGCAGCTGTTGTCCCCATGCTGACAAAGTCTTCTTGATTTTCACAAGATGGAATTGAGTCTACACTTGCCGGATGCGCCAATATTTTATTTTCAGAAACTAATGAAGCACATGCATATTGTGTAATCATAAAGCCAGAATTTAAACCTGGATATTTTACTAGAAAAGATGGTAATTTACTTAACTGTCGATTGACTAGCCGCTCAACCCGTCTTTCTGAAACATTTCCAATTTCAGCTGCTGCAATTCCTAAGAAATCAAATGGTTGTGCTAGTGGCTCCCCATGGAAATTCCCACCTGAAATTACTTCACCACTACGCGTAATAATTGGATTGTCGGTCACAGAATTAATTTCAATTTCTACTTTTTCTTTCACATAGGCAATCGAGTCTTTACTAGCACCGTGAATTTGTGGCATGCAACGCAAAGTATATGGATCTTGCACATGATCTGGCGTTGCCTCTGTGATATATTGACTATCTTCAATCAAACGGCGAATATTACGGGCCGTCGCTAGTTGTCCGCTTTGAGGACGAATTGTATGCAAATCTTCTTCAAATGGACTAGAAATCCCATCATGAACCTCTAAAGAAAGTGCGCCGGCAATATCTGAGAGTTTCAATAATTCAATAGCATCATAAGTTGCTAAAGCACCGACTGCATTCAACACGGTCGTACCGTTAATAAACGCTAGGCCTTCTTTAGCACTTAGTTGAATAATTTGTAAACCTGCTTTTTCCATTGCTTCTTTACCAGGGTATAAAACTCCTTCGTAGTATGCTTTTCCCAGACCTAATAATGGTAAAACCATATGAGCCAATGGTGCCAAATCGCCAGAAGCTCCCAATGAACCTTTTTCTGGGATATGCGGATGTACTCCGGCATTTAACATAGCTAGCAGACTTTCAACTGTACTTAAGCGAATGCCAGAATAACCTTTGATTAAGGAGTTAACCCGAATTAACATGATGGCGCGTACAATATCTTCAGAAAATGGTTCACCATAACCAGAAGAGTGAGTCCGAATCAAATTTTCTTGTAGCTGCACTGTATCTTCTTTAGAGATGCTGACATTACATAATGACCCAAAGCCTGTATTGACCCCATAGACAACTCGTCTTTCTTCTACTATTTTGTCAACGATTTTACGGGATGCAATAACCGCTTCTTTGGCACTTTCTGCGATTTCACAACGCACGTGGTGACGGGCTACTGCTACAACATCTTCTAAGGTTAAACTAGCTCCATCCAAAATAATTACAGCTGATCTATCAAAATCTTGTTTTTGATCTTTAACTAAGGTTTTCATAATTTTCCCTCACTTTTTAATCTCTCTCATTCGCAATACAGCTTATAAGAGACAAACTTAATTCGCTTGTTTCATTTTATTTTTGTTCAAAATGACATATAAAATACTTGCCACAATTACACCGATAACACCGGCAACCAAGTTGATTGGATTTGCAGCTGCTACCATCCAAATACTAACAATAATCGAAATAATTGGTATGACTGGGCCAAATGGTAACTTGAAGGCTGGGACATTTTCCATATCTTTTTTTCTTAACCAAATAACTGCCAATGCAGTGGGAATGTATTGGAAGAATCGAAAAACAACTGATAATTCTGCTAGCTGTTCAAAAGATCCACTCAATAAAAAGGCAATTGTTAACAATCCAGAAAAGATAATGGCAATAATCGGCGCATTCTTTTTATTTTTTTTCGCAATAACTTTTGGTAAAAGACCTTCATCTGCAATGGAAGCACCATAACGAGGTATCATCAACGAATCCCCCATATTTAATCCTGCTATGGAAATTAAAGCTCCGATAGAGATGATCCACTTACCCGCAGGACCAATCATTTTAACAAAGGCATCTTGAACGGGTGCATTACTTTGTAAAATACCTGTTCCAAGCATGGCAATGGTGCCAGCGATAATCATGAAATAAAGTAGTGACACGATACTAATGGAACCAATAATAGCTTTGGGTACATTCTTTTTAGCATTTCGCATTTCACCAGCAACGACTGGTAAGGCTTCAAACCCGATAAAAGCATAAAAGACTGTAAGTGATGTTGAAGCCATCGCTTTTGATAACGTTAAGTCTGGGTTTAGTTGTAAAAATGGTGTAAAGTTGCCCCCATTAATACCGCTTTTAATAAAGAAAATTGCAATTAGTGTAAAGGCAATAATCGGAATCAATTTTGCGATGGTAATTACAATTGTAAAAATTTTTGAAGTTTTAATACCCATGCTGTTAATAACGGATAAGAAAATAACCAAACAAATACTAATTAGTGTATTTTGCCCCTCTAAAGCAGGAAAAGTTTGAATCAATAACTTAGCAAAACCCGCTGCCATGGCAGCCCAAGCGATAATTGTAACAAACCAACCTAAAACTCCTACGTTAAACCCGATAAAATCACCAAAGGCGGTTTTTGAATACTGAAAGGCGCCGCCGTTTTTATTAAAATAACCAGCAACTTCGGCAAAGCAAACCGCTAACATCAAAACTAAAACAGCATCTAACAGCATGGCCACTAAAGAAGCCGGGCCTAAATCTTGATAGATCGTTCGGGGTAATAGGAAAATTCCTGAACCAATAACAGCATTAATGCCGTATAAGGTTGCGCCTCCCAAACTAAATTTGGCGTTCTCGTTTTCTGCCAGTTCTGCTGAATCAATGTCTTTGACATCTGATACCTCTGGGATTTCCACATCTTTTTGCATAATATTCACCTCTTATTTTGTATTTTTTAAAAGCGCTTTCAATGTTTTGGAAATTGAACTACTTTCTAAAAGATAATTTGATATAGGGAGATTTTTTATCTCCCTATATCTTTTTAATCCATTAAAATAGACCGGTAATATTCCCTTTTTCATCAACATCAATTCGTTCAGCCGCAGGAGATTTTGGTAACCCTGGCATTGTCATAACCGCACCCGTAAGCGCGACGATGAAACCCGCGCCGGCAGATACTTTTAAATTTCGGATTGTTACTGTAAAGTCTGTTGGCGCCCCCAACAACGTTGCATCATCAGAAAATGAGTACTGTGTCTTTGCCATACAAATGGGATAATTCCCAAAACCAAGACGTTCTAACTCTTTTAGTTCTTTTTTTGCGCTTGGTGTCAAGTCTACCTTCTTACCACCATAAACTTTCTGAACAATTTTATTTAATTTTTCTTCAATTGAATCGTCTAAATCATAAACATAGCTAAAGTTGTTGGGTTCTTCGGCCAAAGCAACAACTTTTTCAGCCAACGCCTTACCACCAGCACTCCCTTTGCCCCATACATCAGATAAAACGACTGCAACACCTAATTTTTCACATGCTTCTTCAACCGCCGCGACTTCTTCTAATGTATCTGTTGGAAATTTATTAATTGCTACAACTGTTGGCATGCCATAAACTTCTGTAATATTTTCTAAATGCTTGGCCAAATTCGGGATACCTGCAATAACCGCCGCGACATTTTCTGTTCCCAATTCACTTTTTTTAACGCCGCCGTGCATTTTCAAAGCACGAATTGTGGCTACCAATACGACTGCATCTGGCTTTAAGTTGGCCAAGCGACATTTAATGTCAATGAATTTTTCTGCTCCAAGATCAGCTCCAAAACCCGCTTCTGTTACAGCGTAATCAGCATATTTTAGTGCTAATTTTGTCGCCAATACGCTATTACAGCCATGAGCGATATTGGCAAAGGGGCCGCCATGGATGAAAGCTGGTGCGTGTTCCAAAGTTTGAACAATATTCGGTTGAATCGCATCTTTTAATAATGCGGTCAATGCGCCCTCTGCTTTTAAATCTCCGGCTGTAATCGGCTCACCTTCAAAATTATAAGCAACAATAATATTGCGTAGTTTATTTTTCAAATCAGTTATATCATTGGCTAAGCATAAAATTGCCATAATTTCAGAAGCCACTGTAATATCATAACCATCTTCCCGTGGAACACCGTTGACACGTCCTTGCAGACCATTAACGATGTGCCGTAATTGCCTGTCATTCATATCGACAACTCGTTTCCACGTAATCTTACGAGAATCAATCTGCAAGACATTGCCTTGATGAATATGATTATCTAATAACGCCGCTAATAAATTATTTGCCGCACCAATAGCATGAAAATCTCCTGTAAAATGTAAGTTAATATCCTCCATTGGGACAACTTGTGCATAGCCACCACCAGCTGCACCACCTTTTACGCCAAATACAGGCCCTAATGAAGGCTCACGTAGCGCAATGACAGCTTTTTTCCCAATTGCTGTGAGGGCATCTACTAAGCCAACTGACGTCGTAGTTTTACCTTCTCCAGCCGGTGTTGGTGTAATAGCCGTGACCAAAATCAATTTCCCGTTATCTTTACCGTCTAAATCTTTAATATTATTAATTTTGGCTTTATATTTGCCATACAAAGATAAATCTTCTTTGTTAATTCCAATAGATTCTGCAATCTCTTCGATTGGTTTCATTGTGACTGAATTTGCAATCTCGATATCTGATAAGACCATGTAGCAAACTTCCTTTCTTCAAACAAAATTTAAACCGTTAAATGATTTCAATAATTTTTTGATAAATGTCATCAGCGATTTTATTTCCTTGTTTTACTAGTTTTTCCCCATTTTTTCGGTATTTTAAGACAAAAGCATCATCTTCAATGCTTGAAAGATTAATCAAAACATTTAACCAAGCCCCTTGGAGTGCTGCTTTCAAATTTAGTGCAGCAACGCCTAGATCACTTGCAGCATTGCTATTGGATTTACCAATAGCTCCTTGTGTAAGTTCTAAGGCTGTAACAATTTTTTCCATCAGATTAAACGGTGTAACTGCGGCTCCTTGCAAGGCTTTTTGGAGTGCTCTGCGACGCTCTTTTTTTTCTTCTTCACTACTTTTTGGCATTTCAAAAACGGCTGAAACTTGATTGAAGGCCGCAGTATCTTCATCAATAGCGACGAGTAATTCCGCTTGCAAATCAGCTGCTTTTTGTTGTAAATTTTTCATTTCAGTTTCAAAATCAGCATATTTCTTCTTACCAATCGTCAGTTCTGCCACCATTTTTGTTAGTGCAATTCCTTGGGCAGCCGCTAAAGCAGAAGCAGAGCCACCTCCGGGAGCTGGTGCATCAGAACCAAGGACGTTAACAAATTCTTTTAACTGCATATCAACGAGTTTCATAATAATCCTCCTAATTCAACAAATGGTTCTCTAAAACTTGTTTGTCATAATCAAATTCTTCAATTTGCAAATAGTACTCCGCACAGTCGATCAACGCTTTTGCTGGTGTCAAACCAATAACTTCACTTCCGATAATCGAAACGCCGTAACGTTTGGCCTCAAACCGAATCGTTTCAAAAGCACGGTATAACGGTGTTCCTTCAAAGTTCACCATATTCATAGAAACTTGCGCAATATTGCGTCCTTCCAGCATAACTCCGATTCCTTTACAATATTTCCAACCACCAGAAGAACCGCGCACAATTTTTGCAATCTTATTGGCAATTTCAATATTATCGGTGTCTAGGTTAACGTTAAAGGCAACCAGCGGCATTCTTGCCCCTACGGCAGTAACTCCAGCAGTAGGATGGATTTTACGTTCTCCAAAATCAGGTGCCCATTGCTCTTCTAATAATTTTTCTGGCATCTTTTCAAATTGTCCTTTACGAACCTTAGCCAAATTTTTTCGTTCTGGAGTTGTCGCAGAATCTTCATACAAGAAAATAGGAATTTGCAATTCATCATTAATTCGTTTGGCAACATTTTTTGAAATAGCAATACATTCAGCCATGGTGACATCTTTAATTGGGACAAAAGGTACAACATCAGTTGCTCCCATCCGTGGATGTTCGCCATGGTGTTTTGTCATATCAATATTTTCACTGGCATATTTTACCAATTGAAAAGCAACTTCTTGAATCCCGTCTTCATCGCCAACTAAAGTAAAGACGCTTCGGTTATGAGAAGAGTCAGAAGAATAATCCAATAACGTAACCCCTTTTACATTTTTAGCGATCTTAACTAAGCCCTCAATTATAGTTTGGTTTCTCCCTTCACTAAAATTTGGAATACACTCGATTAATTTTGCCATCGTAAAACACTCCTTCTTAAATTTGAACTTGGTTTCGTTCAGTTTTTATTTTGTTACTTTACTCTTTCATGCATTTTTTTACACATGTTATTTTTCTTAGCAGATATTCTTAACATGCGCTCCTTTGTTACCGCTTCCATCAGCCAAAATCAGCTTATCACTCTTTCAAAACGGTTGCAAATGCCCTTAAAATCAGCTTTTTATAATTTTTTCATAAAACCTACAACTGTTTTTTTAAGTAAAAATCGATAATCAATCTATTGATTTTATTTGTCATTTTTTTCATTTGACCTTTTTTTGACTATATTTTTTAAAATAAAATTACCTTGTTAGAAAACCTGTACCAAAACAGATAGAAAACAAGATAATATTTTGGATTATAGCTAATGATTTCTGCGTTTTAAAAAATCGTTCTTTATAAACCAAGAGGACATTATGCCAATGGGTTAAATCCTCTTTAAAAAAATGATGGGAAATAAAAATTGAATATTTAAATGAGAAATCATTTTTGACGTTTAATAGTCGAAGTGTTTCGTTTTTTATAAATAAAGATTAAAAAAAACTAATTATTCTCCTGAAATTTTTTCTATTTATAACAGAATTTATCAAAAAAAGAGGTGCTAAATTTGCAAAAACTTGCTTTATTAATTGACTTTGGGAGTACTTACACAAAACTAACCCTAGTTAATCCGATTGAGGCAGTAATTGTAGCGACACTAAAACTGCCTACTAGTAGCCAAGAAGGGCTTTATCTGTGCTATAAAAAAGGGAAGGAAAAGTTACTTAATAAAATAGGGGAAAAAAATCAACTACCTGTAGAAGAATACTTTTGTTCATCTGCTTGGGGAGGATTCAAAATGGTGGCGATTGGTTTAACAGAAAGCCTAACTACCGAAGCAGCCAAAAGAGCCGCATTAGGTGCAGGTAGCCGGATTTTAAAAACATATTGTTACCGTCTGACTTTAGATCAAATCACTGAAATTTATCAGCTAAAGCCCGATGTTATCTTGCTAACTGGGGGATGCAACGGGGGTAATCTGGAAATCATCTGTTATAATGCGTGCTTACTTGCACAATTACCTTCAGATATTGCAATTATCGTAGCCGGAAATGAAGCTGCCACTGCTCAACTTAGTGCTACTTTCAAAAACAGGGCAAATGTCTTCTATACTGAAAACGTTATGCCCCAAATAAATATGTTAAATCCTGACCCTGTACGTAAAATTGTACAAAAGGTTTTTTTGAAAAAAATTATTCATTCAAAAGGGCTGAACCAGGTTGCTCCTTATAGTAATAAACCTGTTATTCCAACACCGACAGCCGTTTTAACTGCTGCAAAACTATTGAAGGAAGGAACAAAAACCTGTTCAGGACTAGGAGATTTAATAATCGTAGATATTGGTGGTGCAACAACAGATGTCCATTCAGTCGGTTCTGGTCTCTTTCAATCTGACGATGTATTTTTTGAAGGCTTAGCTGAACCATATTTAAAAAGAACTGTCGAAGGTGATCTTGGTATGCGCTCTTCAGCTGAAAGTTTGTTGGAACAGCTTTTAAGCAGCTCTGAAATAAAAGAAGATTTACTGCCTGAAAATATATCTGCTTTAAGATCGGCTTGCCACTATCGCTGTACTCATCCAACCTTTGTTCCAAAAACAAAAATAGAAATTGATTTTGATCAATTTCTTGCTGAGGCTAGTATGACATTTGCCTTAAAGCGGCACGCGGGTGTGAAAAGAGCAGTTCAAACACCAACGCGGACGCTGTATTATCAAAAAGGAAAAAATCTTCAACATTTCAACACCATTATTGCCACTGGTGGTGTTGTCGTTCACAGTCAACACCCTGAAGAAATCGTAAAAAATGAGCTTTTGCCAGTAGATGATGCATTGCTACCGATCAATCCAAAAAGGTATGTTGACCAAGATTATCTTTTATCGGCAATGGGGCTTTTAAGTCAAAAATATCCGGAAGCGGCGCTGACTATCTTAAAAAAAAGTTTACGCCGCCTTTGATCCTGCCTGATAAAGTAAAAAGCCGCGCAATATTGCGTGGCTTTTTACTTAGTTCATCTTCAAATGAAAAGTTTCGTTTAATACTTGTAACTCATACCGATCACGATATTGACTGAGATTTTCTACAGCTTTAGCCACATAATAGGATAGATCCTCGGTTACTAAATCACCTAATTGCGAATTTTCAATCTGATTTGCCAAACATTTTTCTTTAATCAGTGCTTTGCTAAAATAAACAAGCCCACTATCGCGAGGATTGGCTAATTGATTTTGATAGCTAATGGTTTTTTTTATATAAAAAGCTACCTTTTCATAATCTTGCTTAAATAAATAAATCAGTGACAAATAAGCATTTAGCTGGACACGTTTCCAAAGAGATGCGGTAACTTCAAATAATTCATTTGCTTTTAAAAAATAGATTTCCGCTTGGTCGTAGTCTTTTTTTGCATAAAGGGTGATTCCCATATCCACATAAAAAATAGCTAAGCTTGTCATAAGATTATTATCTTTGCAAAGATTGATGGCTTTTTGTTGTAGTTTAATTGATTGCTGGTAATTTGACCGTAAGCGCTGAATCTCTGCTAAATAATCGTAGGCTGCAGCAATATTGCTGTTGTATTTTTCATCAAAGCGATTGGCTATATTAAAAATCGTAATGGACTCTTGAAACAGCGATTCTGCTTGATCCAAATCCCCAATCATCAAATGATATAATCCCTTCAAGCGTAATAAAATCCCGATAGATTCATTGTTGTTCGCACTGATCGCAACGTCCATTGCCAAATCAATATAATGCGCCATGTCCGTAGCATTGTCTGTTTGAATATAGTAATAAATCATCTGACGATACCCGCGCAATAGGTAAGTTGTAAGATGAAAATCTTTGGCTTTCACGATAACACGCTGAATATTTTCCAAGCCCTGGTTGTAATCACCGCAATTAATCAAGTAACGTCCTTCTAAATAGAGAAATTTTACTAACAACAATTGATAGGTACTATCTTCTGCATATTGTCCTTCAATTTCTTTTAATCTCGTTCCAATTTCTTTAAACTTTTCCAATTCGCTTGGTTCTGCTTTTCTAACTGTCTCTTGCGATGACAAATGTTCCTGATGATAAATCGGAAATAGTTCATGCTGGATTCTTAAAAAGGCTTGATGATGCGACAACTCATAATCTAAAGATTTTAGCTCTTGATGGGCATGGCGATAATGATACCCGATCGCCGCTAGTAGTTCACTATCCTCTGTAACCTCATTTAATTTTTGTTCCAATAAAATTGCGATTTTTTCATGAATAACTCGTAATTTCATTGCGGACTGCTGCGCATAAATATATTGTTTCATTTTTTTATGATTGAAGCTAAAACATACTTCATCAAGATAAACATTTTCTTTGACCAATCCCTGCTTGTTTAAATTATCCAAGGCGGTATATATCTCAATTTTTTTGGCATCAGCTAGTTGCGTTAAAAGGCTCATTGGCGCAACTTTTTGAAAAAATGAAATAAAGTCGACCAATTCAGATTCCAGTGCAGTCAAATTTACAAATTGTAAGCTTAACTCATCATTCATTTTTGGTGTCAATACTTCTAACGTGTTGCTTTCTTGTAATTGTTTCAAGTATTCATTGATATATAAAGGAATTCCTTCTGACTCTCTTGCAATAAAATCTAGCGTTGTCGTTTGAAACGAATAATCAGGAAGTTGTTTTTCACAAAAAGCCCGTACTTCAAAGTCTTTAAATGGTGATAAGTCTAAGGTAATGATCTTTTCGTAATGCCGGACACTGGCAATAAAATCGTATATTTCTTTGCGGTAGCCCGTCTGCAAGGTCATAATAAAAATAATATCAGAATGAGGATTGTGCAGAAGTACACTCGTCAATAATTTGATGCTCCCTTGATCCATCCATTGGAGATTTTCAATAAAAATAATAAGGGGTCTTTTTTTCCCTAGCTGTTGCAAGGCTTCTGAAATGCTTTGTGCCAAAAAATTAAGTTCAGCTGGGGCGACGCTTTCTGACATAGATTGTGCTTTTAACTCTTTAAAAAAAGGAAATTGTCGACTAAATGTTTGTTCCCATTGATCGATCTCAGCCAAATTATCTTTTTGCAATAAAAGCATCAGTTGCTGTAATAATTCTCGCCAAGGACGTAAAAAATGTTTTTGCTCTGCTTTATAACAAGTCACTTTGAGACATTCGTATGAATATTGAATATTTTCTAAAACTAGCTGACATAAAGCTGATTTGCCAACGCCTAAATCACCTTTAACCAAAACTGATTGAAATGGTTTCTTTTGTTTCAAATTTGCTAAGTTTAACTCCAAGCGTTCAACCTCGTTGGCACGATCATAAAAATGATACGCTCTTTTTTTTCGTAAATCGCCATGTTTCTGGTTGGCAATTTTCAATGTTTCTTGATATAACTGCTTTGTTTCTTCTCCTGGTTCAATCCCCAATTCAACTTTTAAAATTTCCGCTAATTCGTAATATGTTTCAATTGCTTTACCATTTCGATGGTTCTCGATATAAAAACGCATCAGCAATTGATAATTACGTTCATCAAATTCATCAATCGCAATTAATTTACGAATATTCTTTTCCACATCGGCTACAGCATGAAACGAAATATCTTCTGCTACTTTTTGATAACAACATTCAATAAATTGGTGTTCATACAAGTTACGCATTTTTGCTAACCAAGCATCAAACAAATCCGAGTCTTTCAAATAGAAGCCCTTTAAAAATTCATCACGATATTCTTCTAGATGTGTATAAGCATCTTCTTCAAAACGATAAGTATCACTTTCAACTGTCACATCACAATTAAAGGTCAAAATTGTTTTATTTGGCGAAACAATAAATTCGCCGCCCATCGCACGATTGGCTTGATAAATTGTATTGCGTAAATTTTTTTTTGCACTTTTTTCATCTTTACTAGGCCATAAAATACCCGCAATCTCATCCCGACTAATTCGCTTATTAATGACCATGTAATAAAGTAATGCATTGATCTTCGAAAATGAAAAAATTTTTGTTTCCCCATCTACTTTAATAGATGGCGTACCTAATAATTCAAAAGATAATATATGTGGCATCGTTGTACCTTCTTTCAACCATTATTGCCGCCAATTCTTCATCCTTATTCTAAAGGAAGCATCCAAATAAAGATACCGCTTTCAAAAGCAAAAAGTACAGACTAGTAAAAAACTCTCAAATTCTATAGCTAGAATTTGAGAGGATAAGAAACAAAATGCTTTTTACTGGTTATTTTATCATAATGCACTGATTAAATTTCCAGCTTTATATACATCTGTCACTAAATTTGTGGCAAAAAAGTATAATGGATAATCAATATTTTGTGCATCAAAAATAGCAATATCAGCTGCTTTTCCCTTATCAAAGCTCCCAATAGTTTCTGCTCGACAAATAGAATACGCTGCATTAATTGTTACGGCATTAAATACTTGAATGGGTGTTAACTTCTGCATAAAACAGCCCAATTGCATAATAAATTGTAAATTTGCGGTGGGACAACTGCCTGGATTACTATCTGTTGTCAAAGTAATCGCCATCCCATTTTCAATCATTTTTTTTGCTGGTGCATACGTATCTTCCATAAGACTAAATGTTGTCGCTGGTAATAAATTACCGATAACGTGGGCTTCACTTAATTTTTTAATGCCTTCATCTGTGATCATCATCAGATGTTCCGCACTAACCGCACCTAATTGTGCTGCTACGTCTACCCCGCCAATGGAAGCAATCTCGTCAGCATGTATGCGTAATTTAAAACCCATTTCTTTTGCTGCGTGTAATAATTTATAGGACTCTGCTGCTGTAAATACCCCTTTTTCACAAAAAATATCACAAAACTCGGCTAAATTTTCTGATTTTACTTTTGGCAACATTTCTGTAATCACGAAATCAATAAATTCACCTGAACGGTTTTTATATTCTTCGGGAATAGCATGCGCCCCCATAAATGTCGAAACTACATCGACAACATGATTCTTATTCAACTCTTTTGCGACTTTTAGTTGCTTTTCTTCTGTCTCCCAATTTAAGCCATAACCACTTTTCGCTTCTACTGTTGTCACACCATGAGCTAACATTTTATCAAGTAGAGCAGATGACTTATCGTAAAGCTCATTAAAAGAAGATTTTCTTGTTGCTCTCACCGTGCTCAGAATTCCACCGCCCTGCGCTAAAATATCCAAATAAGGGACGCCATTTAATTTTTGTGAAAATTCATGTTCACGACTACCGCCATAAACCAAATGCGTATGACAATCAATTAAGCCTGGTGTAGCTAATTTACCTGTATAATCAACAATCTCGGTATCATAATTAATTAGATCACTATCTGGCTCTCCTTGATCAACAGCTAAAATTTTGCCATCTTTAATTGCAATATAACCATCTTCAATGATTACCGCCTTACTCATTTCCTCGCCTCGCAAGGGAACTCCGTTATCAATAGGACAAAAAATTTGACTAAAATTTTTAAGAATTTTATCTGCTTTCATAATTTTACTCCTTCATATCATTTTCGTACCTCTAGTATAAAAAAATATAGTCAAATAGGAGTCAAACCAGACTTCCCTTTTGTCAAAAAAATTTTTTTAAAAAATTTTTAAGCGATAGACGCTTCGTTGACACCGCTTACATATACTAAAAGGCGTAAAAGCTTTGAAATCATTTCATTCATTCACAAACAATTAGAAACATGAAGGAGGAAATACCAATGATTGACTTAAAAGACATCGAACAAGCGATGACGGTAAAATTAGATGACTTTTTACCAGAGAAAACTATTTTTCAAGAGGGAATTCGGCGAGCACCCGACCGCGGGTTTCGCTTAACGAAGGAACAAACTGAGCTTGCATTGAAAAATGCCCTGCGTTATGTCCATCCAAAATACCATGAAGTTGTGATTCCTGAATTTCTGGAAGAATTAAAAACACGGGGACGGATTTATGGTTATCGTTGGTACCCCAAAGAACGGATTTACGGAAAGCCTATTGATGAATACCAAGGAAATTGCACGGCTGCAAAAGCAATGCAAGTTATGATTGATAACAATTTGGACTTTTCAGTTGCTCTTTATCCTTATGAATTAGTCACATATGGCGAAACTGGACAAGTTTGTTCCAACTGGATGCAATATAATCTAATAAAAAAATACCTTGAAATTATGACAGACGAACAAACTTTAGTAGTGGAATCTGGCCACCCACTAGGTCTTTTCAAATCTAAAAAGGATGCGCCTCGCGTAATTATCACAAATGGTTTGTTGGTAGGAGAATATGATAATATCGACGATTGGGAAATCGCCGAAGAAATGGGTGTAACCAACTATGGACAAATGACAGCAGGCGGCTGGATGTATATTGGACCACAAGGGATTGTACACGGCACTTTTAATACACTTTTAAATGCTGGACGCTTAAAACTGGGAATTGCCGACGATGGTGATTTAGCAGGAAAATTATTTATTTCTTCTGGTCTTGGGGGCATGTCCGGTGCACAAGGGAAGGCCGGAGAAATTGCCAATGCGGTGGCAATCATTGCAGAAGTTGACCGTTCACGTATTGATACTCGTTTAGAACAGGGTTGGATTTCTAATCTTGCTACTACGCCGGCAGAAGCTGTAAAAATTGCGTCAGAGTATCTTGCCAGAAAAGAAAAAACATCAATTGCTTATCATGGAAATATCGTGGACTTGTTAGAATATATTGCGCAACATGATATCCATGTTGATTTATTATCTGACCAAACTTCTTGCCATAATGTCTATAATGGCGGTTATTGTCCCGCCGGAATTACATTTGAAGAAAGAACAGAACTACTCGCAAAAGACAGCTCGAAATTCCATCAACTCGTAGATGAAACGCTAAAACGACACTATCATGTCATTGAATCACTTGTTGCCAAAGGAACTTATTTCTTTGACTATGGCAATTCATTTATGAAGGCTATTTATGATTCCGGTATTAAAGAGATTTCTAAAAACGGCGTGGATGATAAAGACGGTTTTATTTGGCCTTCTTATGTAGAAGATATCATGGGCCCGATGTTGTTTGATTATGGCTATGGCCCCTTCCGTTGGGTTTGCTTGAGTGGCAACCATGAAGACTTAGTGGCAACCGATCATGCCGCGATGGAAGTTATTGATCCTAATCGTCGCTATCAAGATCGCGATAACTACAACTGGATTCGTGATGCGGAAAAAAATCAACTTGTTGTTGGCACGCAAGCACGCATTTTATATCAAGATTGCATGGGTAGAGTAAATATCGCACTAAAATTCAATGAATTGGTTCGAGAAGGAAAAATTGGCCCAGTTATGCTTGGGCGTGATCACCACGACGTTTCCGGAACAGATTCACCATTCCGAGAAACATCCAATATAAAAGATGGCAGCAATGTTTGTGCCGATATGGCAACACAGTGTTATGCAGGCAACGCTGCTCGTGGAATGTCATTAATTGCGCTTCATAACGGCGGTGGTGTTGGCATCGGAAAATCAATCAACGGTGGGTTTGGCCTTGTATTAGACGGTTCAAAATTAGTAGATGATATTATTAAATCTGCTATCGCTTGGGATACAATGGGCGGTGTAGCACGTCGTAGTTGGGCACGAAATGATCACGCCATTGAAACATCGATTGAATATAACAAAATGAATAAAGGTACTGATCATATCACAATTCCTTACCTAGCTAATCAAAGTATGATTGACACTGCAATCAATACGCTTTTTAAATAATAAAATGTAAGACTTTTGCTTTAGGAGATGTTGGTGAGGTCACCAACATCTTTTTTTAAAGCACAGATTGAAAGGATGTAAATTCATGTATGCACCAGAGGAAATCATGGAAATTGCTATTCAAAATGGGATAAAAAAAATCCATAAAACTGTACAGGCAAAGTGCATTTTAGGCTTTATTGGTGGGGCAATGATTTCTTTAGGCTATCTTGCCTATATCAGAATATCAGCCCCTATTCCCACAGAGTTTACTGGACTGGGGACCCTTTTAGGCGCATCTGTTTTTCCGATTGGTTTAATTGTCATTTTACTCGCTGGAGGAGAACTAATTACTGGTAATATGATGGCTGTATCCATTGCTTTTTACGATAAAAAAATTTCGCTCCAAAATCTTTTATCCAACTGGCTTGTCATTACTTTTTGGAACATTATTGGTGGACTTTTTGTTGCTTACTTTTTTGGACATTTTATTGGGTTAACCAGCAGCGGTATTTACCAAGAACATGTACGAACGATTGCACAACACAAGATCCATGCTACTTTTATGCAATCATTAGTTTCTGGTATTGGTTGCAACTGGTTTGTAGGCATAGCACTGTGGTTATGCTATGGGGCAAAAGACGCAGCAGGAAAAATAGTTGCAATCTGGTTTCCAGTTATGATCTTTGTTGCCATCGGTTTTCAACATAGCGTGGCAAATTGTTTTATTATTCCAGCTGCTATTTTTGAAGGCGGTGCAACTTGGAAAGATTTTATCCTGAACTTTTTGCCGGTCTATTTAGGTAACATTTTGGGCGGCGCGCTGTTTGTTTCAGGATTTTACTACCTTAGCTATCGGGGAAAAAAATAAATTTTTCGTCTAAGAAAAAAAGCTCTGTCTCACATAAAGTGAAACAGAGCTTTTACTTTCTACCTTAAATTTGTGCCCAAACACTTTCTAAAATATTGGTTTGGTTACGGTCTGGTCCGACAGAGAATGTTGAGATGCGGACGCCGACTAATTCAGAAATGCGGCGCACATAATTGCGGGCATTTTCTGGCAATTCGCTTAAATCTTTGCAGGCTGTAATATCTTCTGACCAACCTGGTAATTCTTCATAAACAGGTTTACAACGATTTAATTCTTTTAAGCTGGCAGGATAGTGGTAAATTAATTCGCCGTCTAATTCGTAGGCCGTACAAATTTTAACCGTTTCAAGACCACTTAAAACATCAATGGAGTTTAGTGATAGATTGGTAATCCCTGAAACCCGTTTGCTGTGGCGCATCACGACAGAGTCAAACCAGCCAACCCGTCTTGGACGTCCTGTTGTTGTACCGTATTCACGACCAACTTCGCGAATTTGTTCACCAGTTTCATCAAATAATTCAGTTGGAAACGGGCCGTCTCCCACACGAGAAGTGTAGGCTTTGCAGACACCGACAACTTTATTAATTTTTGAAGGACCAACGCCAGAACCAATTGTCACACCGCCGGCAACTGGATTTGATGAAGTTACAAATGGGTATGTGCCTTGATCGATATCCAACATAACCCCTTGTGCTCCTTCAAATAAAACGCGTTTTCCTGCATCTAGAGCATCGTTTAAAATAACTGAAGTATCTGTCACATATTTTTTAATTTCTTGACCGTAGGCGTAATATTCTTCAAAAATATCATCAAAGTCCATTGCGTCACTGTCAAACATTTTGGTAAATTGACGATTTTTATCTTCTAAATTAATGCGTAAACGCTCTTCAAAGATTTCTTTATCAAGTAAATCAGCAATTCGAATCCCAACCCGCGCTGCTTTATCCATGTAAGCTGGGCCGATTCCTTTAATGGTCGTGCCGATTTTGTTATCCCCTTTTGCATCTTCTTGCAATTGGTCTAATTTAATATGGTAAGGTAAAATAACATGGGCGCGATCTGAAATACGTAAATTATCAGTAGCAACACCGTGTTCTTTTAAATAAGCCAGTTCTTGCACCAATGATTTCGGGTTCACTACGACGCCGTTACCGATCACGCTGATTTTTTCCCGGTAAAAAATACCTGAGGGAATTAAATGTAATTTATATGTCACACCATCAAATTTGATCGTGTGTCCCGCATTATCGCCGCCTTGGTAACGTGCGATAACTTCTGCATTTTCACTTAAAAAGTCAGTGATCTTTCCTTTTCCTTCGTCGCCCCATTGTGTCCCCACAACTACTACTGATGACATACGAACACCTCATTTTCTTTTATTCAATCCTGAACTATTGTATCAGGTTAACTGGAATTATTCAACTTATTCTCGAATAATGATTTTAATTTATTCTTCAAACGAGCTAAAACACGAACATTAAACAACGTAGTCAAAATTTCAGCACTTTTATTTTGCTCCACTTGCACACGATTTTTTTGATTTATTTTAAGACAGCTGACAAGGGCATAGCCCAGCTGACGAATTTTTGTAATGTAACGTTTAGAAAATAATACCCAATTTTTAGCAGCAAAAAATCGCTTTAAGTCATAGAAAAATTTCAGCTGCCAAAGACTCCATTCTTCTTTTGTATAAATTTCTGCAAGTTCACGGGCAAAACAAGCAGCGGAAAATTCGGGCGTTTGTGCAAGGTATTCCCGTATTTGAAAACACTTCAACAACTGTAAGTAAATCCTTTCATCAAATTCTTCCCCTTGATAGTAGGTTTTGATGCGTTTGGTTAGGGTTTTTGCTGTTAAGCCAAAGACTTGTTTAGCTGAAAATGGGCAATACATCGCGTTGCTCCTTTCTTTTTTGAATATTCTTTACGACCTACAGTTGGACTTGCAATCAGCTTTTTGAACTTGGGATAAAAGAGTACAGCTTCAAAAAAAGCTAAAATTTTGTGAAAATCCTTCCTCAAATTTTTGTGAAATTTCGACTTATTTATAAAAACGCTCCTTGTGTTACACCCTTTATCCGTGAATATCAACTGAGATAAATGAATATCTTACTCCTATTCATCTAGGCTCCAGCTGCCAAACACAGCAAAAAATTTTGCCTTTCACTTTAACAACGAAAAAAAGCGGCCCCTTGTCAAAAGAAAATCAGACTTGCGACTGATTTTTGTGAAATTAAGTTTTTTTACTTCATCTGTCGTAGTAAACATGCTATTATTATTACGACAGATGAAGTAATTATAAAAGGCGGTGACACTATGATTTCAAGCGATGGGATTCGCGGTTACAACGATGCGATTATTTTAACCATTTTGGCAGAAGGTGATTCTTACGGTTATGCGATTTCAAAAGAAATTAGAGAACGCACCGACGAAATCTATGTCATCAAAGAAACCACGCTTTACTCCGCATTTACGCGTTTGGGGAAACTTGGCTTTATTACTTCTTATCCCGGTGAGGTGACCCACGGGAAAAAACGTACCTACTATGCCATCACCGCTGCCGGTAAAAGTGCTTTGACAGAAAAGATCGCCGAATGGGAGCAGACAAAAAAAGTCGTAGATCGTTTTTTAATTGGCTCCTAAATAATTGCTGCACATATTTTTAAACCCGTACTAAAATAAATCGTCATTACGCTACTTCAATTTTAGCTGGAAAATAAAAAGGTCTTTTAACTTCACACTTAAAAATACTTAAAAAGACAGCTTTAATTTGAAATATGGACTGCGTTGTTAGTCTGATAACAAAATCTAACAGCGATCAAACTAGGAGGAATAAAAATGAAAATTATCGCAGAGTACTTAGATAGTTTGTTTTTAAATGTCCCCGTCACGCCGGAAACAAAAAAAGCAAAAGAAGATTTACTGGCCTTGATGGAAGACCATTACAACGAATTAATTGCTGAGGGAAAAAATGAACATGAAGCAATCGGCGCTGTTATTACCGAATTTGGTTCAATCGATGAATTACTAGAAGAGTTAGACTTAAAGCGGGAAATCCCCCAAGCCCCACCAGCAAGCAAAACGATCCAAAAAGCCAATGAAAAAACACAAAATAGTTTGGATGATGACTTTAATTTCGACGAAGAAGACTTTTCCAAAGCTGCTTGGCGAGCCAACCACGAAGAGTTTGCAGAAGAAAATCCAAATCAAAAAGATGCTGCAGATGAAGATTACAGCTACAATTTAGCCAATCCAATTACCTTAAGTGAAGCAGAAGATTACTGGAGTATGATTCGTCAATTTGCGCTTTTCATTGCCAGCGGCGTCCTACTTTGCGTTGTTGCCATTGCCTTCCTTGTTTTTCAAGGCGGTGGGGGTTCTGATGCTCTTGGCTTGGCGGGCTTCTTTTTACTCGTAGCGGTCGCTGTGACCATGTTTATTACCGCAGGAATGAAATTTTCTGGTGCCCACAAAGTATTGGATGATCGTCCAATTAAAGAAGATGTGCGCCAAACAGGTAAAATGTACGCCCAACAATATCACCGTAGTTTTAGTTTTTCACTGGTCGCGGGTATTTTTATGTGTATCGTTTCTTTTATGCCTATTTTTATTTTCCAATACAGTGAGCATTTAGGTATTACGCTGTTTTTAATTATCGCCGGTCTGGGTGCCTTCTTAATTATTTACGGCAGTATTGTGCAAGCTTATTACAAACGATTTGATAATGGTCCTATTTTTATCTCAGATGAAGATGAGCCTGGTCCAAATGCCCGTCAGCATATTTATGGCAAAAACGCACCCCTTGTGGGCATGTTTTCTACGGTTTATTGGCCGGCTGTCGTTGTAATCTACCTTATCTGGTCCTTTATTTTTGGCGGCTGGGGTTATTCTTGGCTGATTTTTGTTATCGCCGGAATTTTCCAAGACAGCATTTTAAAATATTTCAAAAATAAACAGTAATACTATCCAAAACGTGCCAATTTTTAACAATAAAAAAGTAAAGTCAGTTTCAGCAACTGTACCGATCCCAAAGGCTAGAATTTTGCTCTAACTTCTGGGGGCGGTACACACTACAAACTGACTTTACTTTTTTTGCTTGGATTTTCTTCGTGGCATCATTTTTGGATTGAATATTCAAAATGTACGTCTTCAAAAACATTATCTTCCTGAATATCCTCTTTGGTTTTAAATATTTTTATATCAATTTCATGATTTCCTATTTTCAAGAAATCACTATGCGCATCTTCGGTCAAATAAAAGCCCCACTCCCGTTTGGTAGCGCGCGTTGCTTGTTGCACCTGTTTGCCATCTAAAAAGATACCCGAATAATAAGACATCGGCAGATAATCAAAAATAAAAAGAACTTCTCCTGAATCTAAATTATCCAGACTTATGTTTCTTCCCAAATCTTCTTTATTCCCATCCACAATTTTGAACTTGACTGAATCATTGTCGACTTTTGTTGAAGAACTATCATTTTTTGTCTGCACTGAATTGTCTTTCATTTCGGAGTTAATCAATAAAATTCCTCCTAGTGTTATGGCTATTCCTAAAATTGCAACAATTACTTTTTTCATGAAGGTTTCCTTTACATTTTTCTATTATTGGTTTTACTACGGAGTAAATTTTACAGCATTTGCCCGGGCTGTAAGTGAACAGCTTTTTTGATTACTTCAGATGTAATCAGTACTGCCGGATTTTCAGCACTGTCTTTCGTATCTTCAATTTTCGTTATTGATCCGTTAATTGTGTTCTCTTTTAACTAAGCTTATGAATATGTATTCTCTACTACTTTTTTACCTTGCTGGCGCTTGCACATCAGTTTTACAGGCTGCTAAACGGCCTCCTACTATCATCATTGAAGTTGCTAGTACGACTTTTGCTTTCACCATTTTTGAAACCCTTTTTTTGTTGGTTGGATTAATCTTATCACATTTAATTGTGATCCCAAATTAAAAATCCGTTATTTTAATTAATCATATCAGTTATTTTTATTTTATTTAGGGACAGTAAGGCCAAGGGGATGGTAAAATGAAACAAATATAATGTAGCAGGAGGAATAGTCCTTGCATAAGGATAAAAAAATTTTTTTCATTGTGACACTCATTCAGTCTATCATTTATGGAATTTCTCTTGTATGGGCCTTTTTAGCTAGGGGAATGACACAAAACTGGCCTTTTTATCTCTTGTTGGTAGGGATATTAATTGGAAATTTTATTCCAATGAAATACCGTAGCAACTTCTTTTCGACTGAGCCTGGTTTATTATTTCAAACAAAGACACGAAAATTTGAAAACATGCTGTATATGACAATTACTTGTATTATTATTTTCCTTGTTATACTCCTAGATATCTCATAATTTACAAATTAAAAAAATACCGCGGAAAACAGCTACTGGTTTCCGCGGTATTTTTATTTGCCTAATTTTTTGATTTTTTAATAAAACAATCTTAGCTGCTTTGTCATACATAGAATTTTCTAGTCAGCTTAGTTAGCAGTTTTCAAACTGTCACCTGACAGCTTTTTACTACATAACGTTATTGTTTTGGATCACTTCTTGAATGGCACAAAGGTATTTTTTAGTATTTTGCACTTGGGCAGCTTCTTGGGCTTTGATTTCTTCTAAGCACTGGTCGGTTTCTTCTAATTTCACCAACACTTGCTGCAATAAGGTTGTGATTTGTTCTGTATTCATTTTTTTGCCTCCTGTAAGGTTTAATCTTCTTCTACGACAAGATTTTCTTTCTTTTCACTCGTTTTTACCCGATAAAAAATGCCATATAAAATTGCACAAATTACAGGTAAAAAGCCGGCTACTAAATAGATTCCTTGGAAAGATAAAACACTGCGTAATTCCCCTAAAACAAAAGGCCCAATGCCAAGACCTAAATCAAGACCGATAAAATAAGTGGACAGTGCAATCCCAATGCGGTGATCTTCGCTGACTTTCAAACAAATCGCTTGGCCATTTGACATAAAGGTTCCATAACCTAAACCGATTAAAGCACCGGCTAAAAGCAACATCCAGCTAGCGTTGGTGATACTCAATAAAAAGAGCCCGCCAGTTAAGAAGAGATAGCTGGGATACATCACATAATTTTCACCCCGTAAATCGAAGATACGCCCAGACATTGGTCGTGTAAAAGTGATGACCAGCGCATAAACAACAAAGAACAATGAACTTGCCCCTACTAAATCAATTGCTTTGGCGTATGAAGAAAGAAAAGCCAAGACACTTGAGTAAGCTAGCCCCATCAAAAAGCCAATAAAGGAAATAAAGGCAACTTTCTTTTCTACAAAACTATCAAAGGTCCATTTTGACAATTGTTCTCGGTGTTCTTTGGTTAAAACAATATTTTTGACTGGAAAGGCAAAGCAAGCAATTGTCGTGATGAAGATCAAAACAATGGAAAAAATAATAATAAAATAAAAATTCGTCGTATTTAGTAATACCATCCCGATTAACGGTCCAATTGCGGCAGCTAAACTTGTAGATAAGCCGTAGTAATTAATGCCCTCACCGTATTTTGCTTTGGGGATATAGGCGGTCACAATCGCATTAGTTGCTGTTGAAACCGTTCCGTAGGCAAAGCCGTTTAAAAATCTGATCAAATACATCATCCCAATTGTCGGCATATACAAGTAAGCTATCATGGTCACTAAGTAAAATAGCGCCCCGTAGCGCAAGACGGCTTTTCGTCCCCACAGCTCTAATGTTTTTCCGATAATTAAGCGGGCTAATAAAGTTCCTAAAATATAAATGCCGGTTGCAAGTCCCGCTTGTCCTAATGTCGCGTGAAGATTATCCTGCGCAATGACCGCCATAATGACAACTAACAAATAATACACTAAATACACAACAAAATTAATGAGGGTGATACTAATAAAGCCTTTATTAAATAATTTTTCTGCTTGGTGTTCCAATCTTTTTCCTCCTAGAATTTTTGATTTCCGTCTCTTTTTTTAAACATTTCGTAAACTAAATGATATTTAACCTGACGAAAATTTTTAAAAATTTTTTTGCAGCCTATCCTTAAGCAAAAGATTCCGCTAAGTTGGCGACAAATTCTGTTTCAGGAATATTTCCTGTTTTCAAATGTTCCAATTTTGCTTCTACTTCCCGGTAATTTGAAGGATAACGATCTACTAAAAGACCAATAAATAAATCCCGTACTTCCATAAATTCCGCCATAAATGCCGTAAAGTCAGTTTTCTCACTACCATTTACTTGCATTTTCCAGAATAAGACATCTTGATAGGCATCATTTAAAAAAATTAGCGCTTGATCTTTTTCAAATCGTGCTTTATACGCCGCGTCCAATCGCTCTAAAATCATTTCTTTCCATTCTTTCATGAAAATTTCCTTCTTTCTTTTCGTTGTGTGCCTTAGTATAGCGATACAAAGCAGAGAAAAAATGCGATTTTGTGCATAAAAAAAGTTAAAAAGATTTCGCAAAAACAAAAAACATTAACATTTGTTATTGTTTTTCTAGCTTTTATCAGTTTAAATAGTGCTAACTGTGTTTTTCTGAAAAAAAATGAAAGTTACGTAAAAAAGGCTAAGGGGCGGTTACTTGAATGGATAATCGAGTGTTGGAGGACTATTTACAAGCTCATGATTTTCCGGTAGTGGTTAAGGAGAAGAAAAAGTATTTAACTTATGAGGGATTGCAAGACTCAAATGTTTACATTTTAAAAAGCGGTACGATTAAAACAAGCGTCATCTCCCGCGATGGACGAGAATTTAATTTGCGCTATATCAACAGCTTGGAAATTGTTTCACTATTAAAAGATGAATATTCCCAATTTATTGATGCACCCTTTAATATTCGCGTGGAATCCTGTAAAGCAGAATTGTATCAAATCGATCGGGTACAGTTTTGGAAAGACATCAATCAAAACTTGGATTTACAGCTTTTTGTAAAAGATTATTACCGCGTGCGTTTGCTGCATTCCATGAAACGCATGCAACAAATGTTGATGAATGGCAAATTTGGTGCCGTCTGCACGCAAATTTATGAACTTTACGATACCTTTGGCGTAAAAACACCCGAAGGCTTATTAATCGATTTTGTCGTTACCAACGAAGAAATTGCGCATTTTTGCGGCATCGCTTCTGCCAGTAGCGTCAACCGCATGATGCAACAACTAAAAGATATGGGCGCCATCACCATGAAAAGGCGAAAAATTATAATTTTAGACCTTGAGATTATTAAGGATAATATTATTTTTTAATGAAGTTGGGTAAAAATTTATCCTTCCGCCGGTAAAAAAACATGAACCAGCAATTTTTGAAGGACTTTGTGCCTCTTTTTGCTGGTTCATGTTTTTTTACTTACTCAATTTTATCACTGTCCACTATCTGTTCAGCTTTCGTCCCATCATTTTTTGCTGCTGTGCTTTCTGCGGAGCGCAATGCTTCCAGATGTTCCAGTTTGCTGTGTAGTTCGGCAATCTTATCTGACAGCTCTTGGTGCATATCTTCATGCCGGCGTTGCATTTTATCCATTTTTGATCGTACCGCCACGCCATTGCCGGCCGCAATGGAAGCCCCCAGTGCGCTCAATACATTCGTGTAATTGCCCAAGACTAATTGGACATTATTATCCGGCGCCCACGAATTTAAGGCTGGAATTAATTTGGTTAAAAAGGCAAAGATGACCAAATAAAAAAATAGAAATAGGTAAATAAAAATAGAAAGCTTGCTGGCTAATAAAGCCGGAATCTTCTTCAATATCTTTTCCATCACAATCCCACTTTCGTCATTTTGAAACTACTTTTAGTTTAGCAGAAAATTGTAAATTGGCGTTGCGATTACTATTGAAATAACTTACTCTGGCTGTACCAATTACAGTAAAAGTACAAAAAAATATGATCGTTTCGCAAAAATACCTACATATTAGCAAAAAAAGAGTAAGAAATGATGAAAAAGACTTCGTTTCTTACTCTTTTTTGCGTAATATAAAAGAAAGAATTGATTCTAAAGACGTAAACCAAGAAAAGAGGTCTCCCATGGCGAAAATTGAATTAAAAAAAGTAACGCCGCCTATCAAAGACAACGAAGCAAAAATTTATCATCTGACCGATGAAACAATGGCGTTACGAAAAGAAAAAGTGTTAGCTGCAATGCAAAAAGAGAACATCGACAGCATCATTATTTATTGCGATTTAGAACACGGCAGTAATTTTTCTTATTTAACAGGTTTTATGACCCGCTTTGAAGAAAGTCTGCTGGTTTTACATCAAGACGGGACCGCTTTTTTCATCTCCGGAAATGAAAATTTGAAGATGAATCAACACAGCCGTCTTTCTGCGACGCTGCTGCATTATCCGCAATTTTCACTGCCCGACCAGCCAATGAACGGTGAAAAATCTTTGACAGCTGTTTTACAAGCAGCAAAAATCTCAAATGAACAGCAAAATATTGGCGTTATCGGTTGGAAAATGTTTACCAGCGCTCAAGAAGACAATCGCAAGCTTTTTGATGTCCCGCATTTTATCCTTGCAGCATTAGAGGCCGCCGCGCCAAAAAGTCAGATTGAAAATCGCAGTGACATCTTTATTCATCCAGCTTATGGTGTGCGTGCAACAAATAACGCCAACGAAATCGCCTATTATGAATTTGGCTCCAGTCTGGCTTCTGACTGCGTATTAAGCGCCCTTGATGCCGTAAACCTCGGCAAAACGGAAATGGCGGTCGCTAGTCACCTCGTGCGCTATGGGCAAACACCAAATGTTATGCCGATTGCAGCTTGTGGCGAGCGCTTTTTGAACGCCTTTATCTCCCCAACTGACAAAAAAATTCAATTAGGAGATAAAATGTCTTTAACGACTGGCTTTAAAGGTGGTTTAGCTAGTCGCAGCGGCTATGTTATTCACACTGCAAAAGAATTACCGAAAGGACAAGAAAATTATTTGTCCAAAGTTGCGCAACCTTACTTTAACGCTGTGACAACGTGGTTAGAGCAAATTGAAATCGGAATGACAGGCGGGCAATTGTATCAAATAATTGAAGATGTCCTGCCCAAAAATACGTATCATTGGCATTTAAATCCTGGTCACTTAACCGCTGATGAAGAGTGGATGTCTTCGCCCGTGAAGGAAAATTCGTCCGTTAAACTCACTTCAGGAATGTTGCTGCAAATTGACATCATTCCTGCGGTCGCAGGCTTTGCTGGCGCCAGCTGCGAAAACGGCGTCGCTTTGGCCGACGCTAACCTCCGCCAAGAGTTAGCCGCAAATTACCCAACAGTTTGGCAACGCATTAAAACCAGACAAGAATACATTCGCCAAACACTTAATATCACTTTACCTGACCACGTCTTGCCACTATCAAGCGGTGTCGCCTTTTACACTCCCTTCTTCTTAGCAAAAGACTTAGCTTTTGTGAAGGGATAAAGAGGAGGCAGGATTAAAAAGGCTAGCCGCAGATAAGTTGCCATAGAGTTGTTTATGCATATGAACATTTTGTCTCTTTTTTATAAAATAGTCACCACAAAATTAGCTTTAATTGCCTAATTTTGTGGTGGCTATTGTTTTAAAAATTATTCTTCTGTTGTCTGTAAAGGAAGTAAAAATTTTGCATTAATTCTCTCTAAAATATGAATAAATGCAGCTATCATGGGACCTAGGGCAAAAATTGCGAAGAGTGTTCCCACTCCCAATGAACCACCTAGTATAAAGCCGATAAACACAATCGTAAAATCAATGGCAATGCGGCTGTATTTCAGTGAAAACTTCAATTTATCGCAAAGACAAAACATAATTCCTTCAACTGGCCCTGCGCCTAAATCTGCTCGCAAATAAATAGCAGTGCCTAAGGCCATTAAAGTAAATCCCGCAATCAAGTAGCTGAAGTTTAAACCAAAAGAACGACCTGTCTCAAATTGAATAAAATTAGCTAAAAAAGAAATCGCCTCACCGAATAAAAGTGTATTAATAATGCTACCGATGCCCAATATTTCTCTTTTATACACAAAAGTACTAAGTAAAAATATGAGACTCAGTAGCTGGCTCCATCGACCAAAAGGAATACTCGTGTGCTGTAATAGTCCCAATATCAAGGTACTGACAGAATCAGATCCCAGATTTGCAGCTACGATAAACTGAACACCAAAACCTGCGACAATTGTCCCAATACAAACAATAATAAGACGCTGTATAATATTATTCATCTGCTTCCACCAACGTTTTCAATTTTAAAATAAATTCTGTGAAATTATCTGTATCTGCGAGCTGTTTGACATTAATCGGTTCTGAAACAATTTCAATAAAAGTTTCAAAAAAGTCATTAAACTCGCTACTTTCTTCTTGAGCAATTGCAACCAGAGCCACCATCCCGACTGAATACTCACTCCACCGGATATTTTCTTGTAATGTCATCACAGAAATAGCACTTTTCCGGGCATTTTGCTCAATCGAGTGCGGAACAGCAATCCCAGATGGAAAGCTTGTTGGCGACATTTCTTCTCTTTTTTCCATCGTCGCGGCAAATTCTTTACCGACGTAGTTTGCACAGAGCATTTTTTGAAACATTTTTTTGCGAATATCTTCTGGCGTACTATTAACGGGATCAAATTGTCCAAAATAAAGATCTTCTACGACAAAACGATCGATTAGCTGAAACATTTTTTTACGCCAACAACTCTTTTTCTTGGCTGCAACGCGTTTTTGCACTTTTTCCAAATCTTTTCGAGTCAAAATAGGGTGAACATACACTGCCCCATTAGTCTCTATTGCTTTCTCTCGATCAGAAGTTAAATAAACATCGCATTCTTGGATTTCGCTGACTTGATCTTTCACTTCAATGATTGCAATATCTTCCCCTAAAGTATTCCGTAAATTCTGAATATTTGTTGTTTCAAAATCATGATAATCCGTTACATCCACCAAGACCCTTAATTTAGGCCCACTATCTTTTTTACTTTCTAAATAGGCTCCAATATGCAGTGCAATAAAAGAAATCTCATCATCATTAAACCAAATGGCCAGTTTTTCTTGCAATAACATTGAAATATAGACGGCAATATCATACGTTAAAGGATAGGCTGTTTTAATATCTAATAGGCTACTATTGCGGGTGAAATGTTCATACTGCGAGCGATTATACAAGCTTTGCAAATGGATCGCCAATTTATTAAAGAAGGCTTCATCTTGCAAATCAATAAGATAGGTCTCTTTCACTTCTTTTAGTACTTCTTGTAGTGTCTCAATAAAACGAAAATCAACAAATTCTGATAATGAACTTTCTTTATGATTAGCTAAAAACTCATTTTGCAACCCAATAAAAAGTAACGCCAACTGTTGTATCTCAGAATTTGAGAAGTTAATTTGATAAAAATGGGAGAGGATATCTGTAATTTCTTTACTCAGTTGATATTCAGTGGAATCTTTTTTCAAAGGAGAATCTTTCATCAATTTTAAATCGTTTCCTTGACGGATACGCTCAATGCTGATTGCAAAGTGTAAAACAATATTATTCATAGAATATTGATTAATTTTTATCTTGTGTAGGGCCAAGACATCACGAATTCTTTGCTCTAAATCGGTCAAAGAGATTTCTCCAATCATATCTTGAATATGATATTTCAATTTTTCTTGGTAATCTCCTTCATTATAGAGTAACGAAATCATATAGCGTCTTTTATCCCGTTCTGATCCAGTCAGTCGAATTGTATTTTCTCTAATACTCAATTTTAAATTTTTAGTTTGCATCTCCTGGCGCAAAATCTGAATATCATTTTTCAACGTCGATTCAGAAACGTATAGTGTATCCGCCAAATCATACAGGTCAATTCCCGCAACTGTACTTTTGAGCAACAGTAAAAACAATTGTGCTTTACGGTCTTCATTTATATCATTATGCTTTTTATGACGGATCTTCATATTTGTATTGATCCGATAGCCTTGACTGCTTGAAAGAATTTGCTGCTCTGTTTCATTAATTTGGGCTACTTGATTGCGAATCGTTCGAGTAGTACAACCGCAAAATTCTGCTAGTTCGCCTGCAGTCACCCAACGCTGCTGATTTTTTGTGAGGTATGCCATTAGCTCTTTTTGTCTTTTGGTGGCCACTTTTTTTCATCTCCCATAGCGTTTACTTTACAGAAATTTTCCCCAGGAAATACTCTAAAAAGGTGGATACGAAAATAGTAAACTCGTATCACACCTATCAACTACTGTAATTTATAGTTTTTCTCCGTTAGATTCAATCACATCTTTGTACCAATAAAAACTATCTTTTTTGATACGGGTCCCACTACCGTTACCCTCATTATCCAAGTCAACATAGATAAAACCGTATCGTTTTTCCATTTGCGCTGATGAACAACTAATAATATCAATTGGTCCCCATGCACAATACGCAATTACACCTACTCCGTCATACATTGCGCGTTTAATTTGCTCAATATGGCGAGCTAGATAGTCAATTCTATAATCATCGTGAACTTCACCATCTTCTAGCTTGTCATACATACCAAAACCATTTTCAGCAATAATAATTTCTTTACCATAACGATCCCAATATTGCGATAATGAATTGTATAAGCCTTTTGGATCTACCGCCCATCCCCAAGGATTAGCTTTCAAATTAGGGTTTGGTGTCACCGAGGCTGGATTCATGTCGTTTTTCTTCGCGTCAACCATTTGTGAATAGTAATAAGAGATTGCAAGATAGTCCATTGTGTTTTCTTTTAATATCCGCTTATCTGCGTCAGTTATCTCAAGATGAATATTATTTTCTGCAAAATAATTCAAAGCGTATTGTGGATATTCTCCTCTAAACTGTACATCCGTATAAAAATATTCCATACGATTACGGCGCAGTGCTAAATTGACATCATCTGGATCACAAGAAAATGGATAAGCGGTACAATCTGCGACCATCGTGCCAATTTGCATGTCAGGGTTAATTTTCTTTCCATATTCATAGATTTTTGCACTCGCAACAAACTGGTTATGCACTGCTTGATAGCTTGCTTCTTCATAGTTATCTACTGTGTCATATGGAACTGCGGTGGAATTAAATGGTTCAAATTGAATTAGATTAATCTGATTGATTACAATCCAATATTTCACTTTATCTTTGTAGCGATCCAAAATTGTTTTTCCGTATTTTACAAATAGATCAATCACTGTTCGGTTATTCCAGCCACCATATTTTAGCGTGATTTCGACTGGTGTTTCATAATGCAACATGGTGATAATCGGCTCCATACCCAGTTCACGAATCTTATCAATTAATGCATCATAATAAGCTAATCCGGCCGCATTTGGTTCTGTTTCTTCACCTGTAGGAAATATGCGCGTCCAATCAATGGACGTACGGAAAGTTTTGAAACCCATTTCCGCTAGTAAAGCCAAATCTTCTGGATACGTATGATAAAAATCAATGCCATGACGTTTAGGGTAATAACCTGTTTTATCTACCATATTTTCTTTGACTTGTGCTACTGACATACCCTTGTGCTGTTCAGCTGCAATTTCTTCATTTGTTTTATCGGGATAGTAGCGGTGCAAATCGGCTAAACTTACACCTTTGCCAGCTACTTTATAAGCGCCTTCTGCTTGGTTGGCTGCAATCGCGCCCCCCCAAAGAAAATCTTTTGGAAATTTATATTCTGCAAACATTGAATATCCCCCTAATTAATTATTTTTTGCTGCGAACTTTCTAAATAGGCGGACCATATGTTCACCAATTAAAATCTCGCTTTGTGCCGTCATTAATGTATCTTGCGCGTGGCAAAATAGTGTTGAATAACGAATTTGTTCACCTGACGCCTCCATTTGTAAAGTCTCTGTCTGCAGCCCATGAGCTACGACAACTTCTTTGCGGGCAGCCTTTACTAAGTCCTCTGCTACATCAAAATCCATTTCTTCTAATGCATTTAATCCTTTAACTAAAAGTTCCCGAGCATTCCCAGCGTGAATTAAGATATTCATGGATAATTCATTTAAACTATCTGTTTCTTCAACATACTGTTGTGACATACTAATTCCTCCAATTATTGAACAGGTGAAGCTTGCATCGCTTTTGCTTCTGCTGCTTCTTGTTCCTCAGCGATTTTTTCTTGTTTTACTAATGAATTATCATAAGCTTTGAAAAATGGTAAGAATACAAACCAAGTAATAACAAAAATCAAAGCGCAGATAATAACGGCACGAAAATCTTGTGTTGCTAAATAGGAAGTAAATGGATACGGCATATACCAAAGTAAGAATGACTGACTTGGAATATTCACTACACCCATGCTCATTACAACATAAGAAATCGTTGGTACAATTAACGCATTAATCCACATTGGTACCATCAAATACGGATTAAATGCAATTGGTGCTCCAAATACAAGCGGTTCATTAATATTGAAAATAGATGGCACAAATACAGCTTTACCGATTGCTTTTAACTGTGCTGATTTGCTTAAAAGTAGCATCATGACAGACAATGCCAAGGTTGTACCCACACCGCCCATTGAAGAAAAAGCATAACAAGTTTCTTGTGTTGCAATATTAACTGCTTCCCCGCCGCTAGCGACAGCTTCTGCGTTGGCTGCTAAACCAGCCATATATACTGGATAAATTGCCGGCATCATTACCCAACCAGAAATCCCAAAAGTATATAAGAACACTGGAATGAAGACAGACAATACAAATCCTGGGTAAGATTGCACAATAGTTGCAAGTGGACTAAAGGCCCAAACAACAACTTCAAAGAAATCAACGTTCATTTGAACGGTAATAAACCAACCCACTAATAAAATGAATGTAATTGGCAATAAGCTATTAAACCAACCTACTACAAAATCTGGAATTGGTGTATCTTCATCAAATAAAGATTTTTTTGCTGCAAAATTCATGATGCATGAGACAAACAATCCTGAAATAATTGCTAAAAACATTCCCGTAGCACCAAAACGTGAAAGAATAAATGTGGCATTTCCTTCAGCTGTCACAGTCGGAAATAACAACATCATGAATAAAACCAAGCCAGTAGCACCCGAAATTAATTTTTGACCACTGTTTCCTTTTTTCTCCATTAAGTAATAAGGGATTAAAAATGAAACTACTAAACCAAACATCCCAAAAGAAAAATTACTGATCATCGAAAAATCTGGCAGTCCACTAAATATATTTTTTAATAACGAGACAACTGTCACCAATGACCCGACAAATACTAACGGCAAAGCTGCCATAATAGAATCTTGAATTGCCGACACCCATGGATTTTTAACAACCTTATTAACTTTTGGCGCAAATTTATTCGTCATAAAGTCCATAATTTTATTCATCATTGTCTAACCCTCCATACTTAGAATTAAATCCAATGCCTTATCACCATTTAAAGTTCCATATGTTGCTTGTGGAATAACAGCTACTTTTACATCTTTTCCTTCAGTTTGTACTTTTAATTCATCCAACATATAAGACAAGTGTGGCCCGATTAGAAGATAATTAATTTCATTAATTCGCTCATCTAGCTGTGACTCACTTGCTGCTTTTACCGTTACTTCTTCTCCACGTTTTTTTGCTGCTTTTCTAATTGAAGCTGCCATAAAACCACTTGACGCTCCCGAGCCACAAATTAATAAAATATTTTTTGCCATATTTACCATTCCCTTCTCTTTCTTACATGCTTAGTTTAGCTAGTTTGGTATCCGCTTTCAAACCGACATTTTTCCTACCGGTAGGAAGTTTTTCCTATGTACCACGTTAAGATAAAAAACTCTGGCAAAAATAATTTTGTCAGAGTACATTTTTATTTTCCTCATAAATCCCCGCAAAGCGCTTCAAAACTAGCTCAATCGCTCCCTCCCAATAATCCCAATTGTGATCGCCGGGACTTTCTTGGTATTCAAAATTACGCAAAGTTTTTTTGGCTATTTGTAAAAAGCGTTGATTATCGGCGTAAACAAAATCTTCTGTCCCACACATTTGAAAAAAATGCGTCTCGCAAGATTTTTCTACTAGCGCCGGATTTTTTAGTAAAGCAAATAAATCATTACGGCTATCTGTAAGTAAATCCAAATCACCAAAAATGGCCGCAAGATGCTTTTTACGCTCAGGTTTTTGGCGCCATATATTTACAACGTCTAGTGCACCTGACAAGGAAGCTGCAGCGCAAAATTGTTCGGGATATGTTAGCGCCCATTTAAAAGCACCGTATCCTCCCATGGAAAGCCCAGCGACAAAAGTTTTCTTTTTTTGCGGCATAATTTGAAACCATTGCGCAATTTTTTGTGGTAATTCTTTCGTCAAAAAAGTGAAATAATCGCCTCCTGCAATCATATCCGTATAATAACTTAAACCTACTTGCGGCATCACAATGACAAAAGGGTATGCTTGCGCTTGTCGTATTAAATTTGTACTATCAAGCCACGCATTGCAATCATCCGACCACCCATGCAGCAAATAAAGTATTGGCGCCTCTGCTATCATTACCTCATTATCTGGTAAGTAGACATTGACACTGGTGCTCAAATCTAAAACTTGTGATTTAAAATTCATCCGACAAATTGTCATAAAAAAACTCCTTTGTATGTGAAGTAAAATAATTAGAATATATTTTTAAAAGATTTAAACTTACATTTGTACCCATTGCGTTATCTTTTATCAGCAACACTATTTTTAAATTTTTTTTGCAACCAAATGTCAACTTCCTCACTCTAATGTATATAAAAGAAAAGGGGGACTCCTTAAATGCTAACCCAGAAAAAAGGAATATTACATGAAAACTGAAATCAAGTTAGTTAAAAAAGCACAAAAAGGCGACCATACAGCTTTTTTCTCATTGATGAAGAATTATGAAGTGAGATTGTACAACTTAGCCAAACGATTTTTACATAACGAATATGATATTGCAGATGTCTTGCAAGAAACGACAATTAGCGCCTATGAAAATCTAAATCAATTAAAACAACCGCAATATTTTTACACCTGGCTTTGTAAAATATTGATTAATAAGAGTAAAGCTTTACTTTTGAAAAATAGTAAAGTAAGCATTGGATTTACCTATGAAAATCTTACTCAAAATGCAAGTTCTCAAAAATTGGATTTCGAATTGTCTCTAACACTTGAAAATCTTTTAGATGAACTAAAGGATACCTATAAAATTCCGCTTGTGCTTTATTATTATAACGGCTTTTCCGTTAAAGAAATCAGCGAAATTTTAAATGAACCCGTTGGTACGATTAAATCAAAGCTCAGTCGCGGGCGCAATTTAATCAAAAAAGAATTGAAAAAGCAGGAGGTATTCCATGAAAAATTTTGAAGAAAAATTAGAACAAAGTCTAAAAAAAGAGTATCCCCTCTCAAAAGAAGCCCGTTTCGCCTATGATGAAGCCTATACTACCATTGCAAAGAAAAACACGTCTGTGACAAAAAAAGCTAGAAATTTTTGGCACAATCGTAAATTTATGCTGGCTCTAACCAGTGCTGCCTTTATTTTTCTACTTTTAGGTGTTTCACCAATTGGTAGCGCCATTGCCAATTATTTGCAGTTTGGCCAATTCACATCAAAAACATTAAAAACAAAAGGATTTGTTACCAAACAAAACAGTCAACAAACAACAAAAGAAATTCAGATTGCCGTAAAAGAAGTTTATGCGGATACCAATGAAATTGGGATACATTTTGCTATTGCTTTACCGCAAAAATCCAAATTAACAAACCCTAAAATCGACCAATATGCTTTGAACTTTGCTCTTAAAAATGCTGATGGTAGTCTTATTTTTGATTTAAATACTGGCCTTAGTTCAAATGGCCTTGCTGGTAGTGTTTCTGGCTCGCAACATTATGATAAAAAAACAAATCAGCTAGATTTATACTATCGCTATCACACTGCTGATAAAGCTATCCCCGTTTTAAAAAACAGCACAATTATCGTTACAAGTCTGACAGGGAACTTTAAACGTGAAGATAAGCCTGGATTTTCCTATCAAAAAGAAGGAAGTGATTATGAAAAAATAACCGGTCGCTGGGAACTGCCTATAAAAACAAGTCAGATTAAACCTTTTTCAACATTAAGATTTGAAACGATAGCCAATAGTACTATCGCGTTAACAGCTCACGTAACACCCACTACTTTTACAGTTATCGTCCCACATTCTTTTGAAACACTTAAAAATATCAGTTCCGCTGAAATTTATCTAACAGCAACATCTAGTACAAAAAACAGCACCCAAATAAAATATCCTCTATCTTCCATCAACGCTTCAAAAACTATTGAAAAAGAAGATATTTTGACCTTTGATTATCCAGCATATGACACGTATCAAAAAATCACCTTACACCTTGGCAAAAAGGAATTTTTCTTTCTGTTAAATTAAAAAACTCCAGCCGCAATTTCCAAGTACGATTGAAGTCATACTTGGAAATTGCGGTAATTGGAGTTTTTTTAACTTAGTGAACTACCAGAGACAAAGGTGGTGTAGATAGCTTCATCTTCGACTTTTTCACCTTGAATCAGGCGAATAATTTTTTCGGCAGCGACCATGCCCCATCGATGTTTAGAATAGGCGATTGTCGCCAATCGTGGTGTTAAAAATGAACTAATTTCAATATTATCAAAGCCGACAATCCGAATATCTTGTCCAATTTTTTCTGGCCGATCTGCGAAAAATTTGTAAATCCCAACGGCCATTTCATCGTTGAAGGAAAAAATATCAATTGGTGTTTCACTTTGTTTTTGATCGAGCCTCTCCGCGATTTTCTCAGCGGCGGCGTAGCCAGAAGGTTCTGTGAAATTTCCTTCAATTATTTCATAACTAATATTGAAACGCGTTAATTCTTTCGTGCTGGCTAACAAACGTTGTTCATTATCATAACCCATTGAACCGGTTACCAGATAAACATGTTTCGTCTGTGCCGCAACTAATCGCTCAATCGCTAAGGTTGCACCACCTTTGTTATCTAATAAAACGCGGGAAATATTGTCGTTGGCAATTTCACGATCCAATACCACCATTTGATGACCACGATTTGCGAGCATTTCAATTTCTTTGGTTTGGAAAGTCCAATCCAAGATAATCGCCCCATCCACCATTCGTTCTGGAATAAATAAGTGTGATTTTTGCCCACTGCAAACAATCATTTCATAATCGTAAGCCGCTAGTCCCCGTTTGATCCCGTCTAATAATTCACCATAAAAGCTACCAGCATAATCGGCTAGGTAGACACCGATAATGTTTGTTTGTTGTCTTTTTAAAGTGCGGGCGGCCATGTTGGGGACATAGTTCAGCTCATTGGCGATTGCCATGATCTTCTGGCGGGTTTGTTCTGTTACTTTGGTGCTGCCGTTTAAAGCATATGAAACTGTTGAAATCGATACCCCTGCGGCTTTTGCTATATCTTTAATACCAACCATGTGCCTTACGCTCCTATTTCATTTTAATGTATTCATTTTTTTGAAAAAAATGAGTCCTATTTTCTCTTCGTGTATCATTTCACATCAGCAAAAATCGCTGTGAGAAACTGACATCCTATTTCATTTTAATGTATTCATTTTTTTGAAAAAAATGAGTCCTATTTTCTCTTCGTATATCATCTCACATCAGCGAAAATCGCTGTGAGAAACTGACATCCTATTTCATTTTAAGCAGATCTATTCTTTTCTAAAAAACAAGTCCAAACATGTGTCACGTTTAGCCTTAAAAACTGCTTTTTCTAAAACTCGCAGAAAGAATTCAATTGTCGTTTCACAATTGAATTTCCTTCTGCTACGTTTTTTCAAATACTTATACCTTCAAGGCTAGCAATAAACAGCAATTTGATTGCCGTCTTTCAAATATTCTTTGAAGTCTTTTTTGTCTATGACAAAGCCACCGGTACGATATGGGTTCGCTTCTATTTTTGTTTCCACCACTTTACCATTGATTACGACTTTGCGCTTTTTATCTGCTGCAGTATAAAAAGTGATCGCTACTGGTGCATCAGCTAGAGCATAATTTACTTTAAGTCCGTCAAGTTCTGCCGGTAAAACGGGATCTAAGACGATTGTTTTACTGTCTTCTCTTAGGCCTAAAACATTCGTTAACAGTTGATTTAAGTAAATTCCCGGGCCGCTAGAATAAATCCGCCAGCCGCCTTTGACGTCAACGCTTCCATCTCTTAGTTTACCAAAGTTTTCCTGTGCTTCATATCTTGTTTTGAAATCGCCATCAGAACTACTGAAATACACATTGGCTTGGCGTAATTTAGCATTTTTTACCCGCTCTTTTAAATTAATTGGGTTAATGGTTTGTAATGCCCGCCAAGTTTCCTCTGTTTTGCCTAATTTTGCCATTGCCTCGGTAAAACGAATGTGGGCGTGAACGTATTGCAAACCAATTTCCCGCCCAAAGTTAGCGGCTTGTTCGGCCCGTTTAAAGTTAGTGCTCACACCGCCGGCATAATGAGCAGGACGATTCATCAAGCGTACGCCATCTGGAAATTGCAAGTTTTCTTTGATCACAGCCAAATGAGCTTGTGCTTGTTTAGGTGTTAGTAATTCTGCAATCATACTGCGAGTCATTGGCAATAGACGGTATTGAATTCCGGTCTTTTTGTCAGTTGGATGAATCATTAATTCAGGCGTGCCATCTTCTTCCATATAAACAAAGCCAGGAATAACATCGGTGCCTAAAATATATTTTGTAAAGTCTGTTTTAATACCAGCTACAAGTTTTTCTAAATGTTGGCTGTAGGCGGCATCTTCTGTCGCTAAAACGTGACTTAATTTATTCATAACTTGGTATGTTAAAGCGACAGTCCAACTAGAGGCCATATGTTTTTTCAAACGGCTGTCATAAGGTTGCAAAGTATCGTCCCAATCACCATCGCCATAGCAAGATAAATACGTTCCCGCTAAGAAATTATCTTCGATATATTGAACTTCTTTTTTCAAGTGGTCAAATAACGTGTAGCTTTCAGCCGTTTTATGGAAATCACTGCGTTTTGTATAAGGCAATTTTTCTTGCAAGATACTGTAATCCGCTGTTTTAGCTAAATAATCTGCAATAATTTTCATTGGCCAAACGATTACATCCCCATGGCTTTCATCAGCTTTTTGCGTTTCATAACGATCAAACATGAACCATTGCGGCCAGTTGCCGTCATCGTCAAACTGGTTGGCATACACCTTTTTAATAATATCTTTTACAACTTCTGGTCGGTTAATTGCAAAGAAAAATTCAGTTGGACCTTGGGAAACATCCCGCGTCCCCCAGGCAGCCCCGCCATATTGTTCTAAACCATGTGGGGATAAGTAGTGAACGAGCATATTGTGAACATACCAGCGGCTCAAATAATTCATACTGCTAACGTCTGCCGTTTCGTGCTCCAATTTGAAATTGTGTAATAAGCGGTCAACAAAAGCTACATAGGCTGCATCTTCTGCAATCAAATCCGTTTTGGTTTCAACAAAATCTGCCCCTGTTAATGTGCCTTGGATAATACTTTCAAAACCTGAAACATCTTCTAAAACTACAACTTGCAAGTCAGAAGATTCTACTCCAAAGAGACTTTCATCTGTCACGCTAAATGCTGTATCCATGGTCATATAATAGGTCAAATCAGGGTATTCACTGTTTACAGGTGAGCTTGCTGCCGGTTTAATCGTCATTTGATTGCCCGTTTGTGTCATTTGATACGTTGGCGTTTCTTGTGCCCCCATCAAAAGATGACTCGTTAAAGCAAAGGTATAATTTTTGCCAATGGCACTGTGGCAATTCAGACGAATTTCGCGGCCATTTGCAATCGTATAGGTCGTAATTGTCAGTAAATCATCGTCTAATTGGTAATACCAAGTTGCCGAATTTAAGCCCATTTCAAAAGCAGAAGGCATGGTTAGAACACGCCAGTTCTCGCCTTCTTTTACATACAGGCGTTGACCAGAATGTTTTAAAACATTTAAGCTGTTACGGCTGTTACTCATTAATTTATTCATGGAAGTGTTGCCTAAAACCACTTGGGAGTTGAAAATTCCGTACATATAAGCTGTCGTTGCTAGAAGCGGTTTATCGACAGTTAAGTCCGTTCCACTTAGTAAAATGTGGCCGGTTGCCCGTTCCATCTGTTCTTCTTTTTCTTGTAAAACCACGTGGTGATAATTTGGTGTAAAGAAAGACAATACGCTGCCATCAACTACTTCAACTTGGTTTTTTTCTGGGAATAAGGCATCAATTTCAGCGGCAGTTAATTTTTTCCCCGTTAAAGGCGCACCGATTTTTTTCTGACGCGTGTTTCCTTGTTCATTTTGTAAAACTACTGGTTTCTGGTAGGCTGCAGCAACTTGCTCTTTGGTAAAAAGTGCTTCTGTTATTTCTTTAGGATGATTATTTTTAAAGCCGCCGTAAAAAACTACTTCTGCTTCACCTTGTAAAGTCATTTTTTCAGATTGTAATACGGGATAAGCAAACTCGTATTGATAAACTTCATTTTCAAATTGATCAATCGCTAAAGCTTGCGGTGTCGCTGTAGTTTTATAGTTTGTTCCAAAGAATTGATAGCCATCGGTTAAAAAGCCGCGGTTTTTCGTTAAGCTACCATGTTCCACTACTGGAAATTCTCCACCTTGTGGTTGGTTTTGACGTGAAGTAATAATATAGCCGTTTTCTTGTTGTGTTACTTTGTGGTCAACATATTGGGACATGTATGCTTCGTTTGATTGCACAGCACCTTTGGCGGCGTTGCCTAAATCCTGCCCAAAGATGACATCCACAACTTGTCCTTCACCTTTTAATGTGATCGTCCAAAACCAGATATTTTTTTTGCTTAAGGTAAAGTCCACTTGGTACCTAATTTCTTCAACGCTACCTTGCCACGTTACGCCATTTTCATTTTGCGAAAAAGTACTGTTAGTATTTGAACCAATTAAAGGTATCGCTGTGATTTTTTCATCAAAAATACGTAAATAAATTTGATTGACGCTACCATCTAAGGCGTTACCATCTAATTGATTAATCATAATTTCATTGCTGCACAACTCGTATAAATCCCCTGTGGGTAAAAATGCCGCTTGGACATCTCCGGCGTTCAAAATGATTTGCTTCATTGTTTTGGCTCCCTACTTCACTAAATTAAATGTTACCGCAGTTAAATCACGGCTGTTTGGTCCCACCATTGCCAAAAAGGCACCTGCATCACTAATCCTTCTTTGATCTTGATGGACATAGCGCAACATCTCTTCTGTAATGGCAAAAGAAACTTTGCGGCTTTCTTTACCGGCTAAAACAACTTGCTGGAAGGCCTTTAATTCTTTTATCGGACGTACAACTTGTCCCACTAAATCTTGAATGTACAACTGCACTGTTTCTTTGCCTGTTTGCTCACTTTCATTTGTGATTGTCACTGTGAGCAGAATTTGGTTTTCTGGCGTTAATTCTGTCTGGTCAATCACGACGTCTTGATAAGAAAATTGGCTATAACTTAAACCAAAGCCAAAAGGATATTTCGCATAATTGGAGACATCCAAATATTTTGAAACATATTTTTCATTCGGTGCACTCTCATAAGGGCGGCCCGTGCTATCACAATTGTAAAAAATCGGTACTTGGCCAACGCTTTCAGGAAATGACATGGACAAGCGCGCCGTTGGATTAAAGGCCCCCCATAAAATATCGGCTAAGGCATTTCCAGCTTCTGTACCTGCAAACCATGCTTCCACAATGGCTTTGGCTTCATCGATGCCATTTAAATCCAAAGGACGACCATTGTATAAGGTCACAATAATATTGGGATTGACTGCTTTAACAGCTTCAAACAAGGCAATTTGCGCTTTTGGCAAAGTAATATCGCTACGACTTGCCGCTTCGCCGCTCATCCATTCTGCTTCGCCTAAAGCCAACACAACTTTATCGGCTTTTTGCGCCAATGAAACGGCTTCTGCCACAGCTTTTTGACTTGGGGCAAAGTAATCAAACTCTTCTTTGCCGACTAATAAATGTGAGCTATACGCTTGGGCCCCTTCTAAAAGTGAAACGGCTTCTTCCATTTTTCCTTGCCAAGACCAAGCCCCTAAAACATCGTGACTTGCAGCCGCGGGGCCAATAATTGCAACTGTTTCTTCTGAATTTAAAGGTAGAATATCTGCTTTATTTTTTAATAAGACGATTGATTTTTGCGCGATTTCACGAGCTGCTTGGCGATGCTCGGGTGATAAAATCACCTTTTCATCTTCAACACTGGCACCACGATAGGGATTTTCAAATAACCCCAAATCGTTTTTCAATTCTAAAATGCGTAAGACAGCTTCATCTAATAACGCTTCATCCACACTGCCTTCTTCAATTAATTCCGCTAAATAATGGGTGTAACAGGTCGTCATCATTTCAATATCAACGCCAGCTTCAATGGCTAATTGCGCCGCTTGTTTTTCATCAGCGGCAACACCGTGAAAAATCAATTCCTTTACTGCGCCCCAGTCTGAAATCACGACGCCGTCAAAATCGTATTCTTGACGTAAAACATCCCGGAATAACCACTTGTTCCCCGTAGCAGGAATGCCGTCAACGGTATTAAAGGAGGTCATAACTAATTTAGCACCGGCATCTAAAGCAGCTTTATACCCTGGTAAATAACTTTCCCGCAACTGTCTTTCTGACATATTGACAGTATTGTAATCCCGACCAGCTAAAGCTGCCCCATAAGCTGCAAAGTGTTTTACACAAGCGGCAACGCGCGTGAAGTCATTTTTTAAGTCATCCCCTTGATAACCTTTAACAAAGCTTTCAGCAAAGCGGGCATTTAAATATGGATCTTCTCCTGTAGATTCCATCACCCGGCCCCAACGTGGATCTCTTACCAAATCGACCATTGGTGAAAAGGTAACGTGTAAGCCAGAAACTGCTGCTTCTTTGGCAGAAATTTGCGCCATTTCTTCTGCGGCTGCTAAATCCCAACTGCTGCCAAGAGCCAATGGAATCGGAAAAATTGTGCGAAAGCCGTGAATAATATCGGCCATTAATAGTGTAGGAATACCCAAGCGATTTTTTTCCATATACTCTTTTTGAATTCGCTTGGCTTCACTGGCTCCGGCTAAACCTAAAATAGTACCGGCATTTTGAATATTTTCATCTTTTAAGCCCATTTCTGTCATGGGACCAGTTTTTTCTTCTGCGGCCTGTGAATAAAAATCGGCAGCCAATTGTAAAAGCTGATCGACTTTTTCAGCCAATGTCATTTCTTGTACCAATGCAGTTAATTTTGCCTGTTCCATTGCTGCATCCTCCTTTAGCTGGTGCGTTTTTTTTATTTATTTCCTGAAACGTTATAGCCTTCCAAGATATATTTTTGTAAGAACATGAAGATGATTAAAATTGGCACGACCATAAAGGTTGAACCTGCCATCTGTAGGGAGTAATTATTCGCATATTGTCCTTTTAACAACTGCAAGCCAACAGATAAGGTGTAATATTTTTCGTCGTTTGCCATAATCAACGGCCATAAGAATGAATTCCAACCACCGATAAATGTCGCAATCCCTTGTACGGCCAACACCGGTTTGGAAATAGGTAAAACGATGCGGGTGAAGATATACCATTCACTTGCGCCATCCAAGCGAGCAGCTTCTAAAAGTTCATTGGAAATAGCGGAAGCAAATTGGCGGAATAAAAAGATCCCATATGCCCCCACTAAGCCGGGCAAAATAATCCCTGCCATAGTATTGGTTAATTTTAAAGAGTTCATGATCAAGTAAACAGGAATCATCGTTACCTGACCGGGAATCATCATTGTTGCTAAGACCAAGTAAAACAAAGGTTCACGGCCTTTAAAGTTGTATTTGGCAAAGCCAAAACCTGCCATAGCGTTAAAGAACATGCCTAAAAAGGAGAAGGCTACAACGATTAACGTATTTTTCAAATACACGATAAAATTGAAGGCACCGAATAACTCTTTGAAGTTATCCATAGAAAAATGTTCCGGTAAAATTTTCGGAGGAAATTGCATAATCTCCGCATCTGTTTTAAAAGAAGAAAGGATCATCCATACAAAAGGAATCATCCAAATAATCGCACCAATGGCTAAGGCAATCCCGATTGCAATTTTGGCACGACGGTTACTTTGCATTTCTTTTGTCATCTTTGATTACCTCACTTATAATTGATTTTCTGCATTTTTGCGTTGCATTCTAAATTGTAGCAATGTCACGATAATGATAGCTGCAAATAAAATGAACGATCCCGCTGCAGCATAGCCAAATTTACTTAATTGGAAACCATTGCGGTAGATAAACAACGCAACAGAAGTCGTAGAATCTAGCGGTCCACCATTGGTTAAAACAAATGGTTCTTCGAAGAATTGCAACCAGCCGATTAAAGTTGTGACGGTAACAAAGAACGTTGAAAAGCGTAACGACGGAATGGTAATGTACCAAGTTTGCTGCCGTTTTGAAGCACCATCTAGTGAAGCGGCTTCATATAATTCTTTTGGAATACCTTGAATGGCAGCCAAGAAAATCAACATATTGGCCCCGACTGCGCGCCATACCCCTAAAATAATTAAGGAAATTTTTGCCATGACCGGATTGGTTAACCATGGCACCGCATCAATGTGTAAAAGTGACAACAAATAATTTAAAAAGCCGAAACTTGGATTATATAAATAGGCAAAAACTACTGCCACGGCAACCACGTTTGTAATCGCCGGTGTGTAAAAAATCATCCGAAAAGCAGAAAAAATTCGATTTTTACCAAAATTAATCATTAACGCCAAACCCATTGATAAGGCAATAACAACCGGCACCCCGAATACCACGTAAAAGAGCGTATTTTTAATACTCTTTAGAAAAACAGGGTCCAAAACAATATCTTGATAGTTTTTAAACGCAACAAATTTAATTTGTGACCAGTCGGCGAGTCCAACAAGACTCATATCAGTAAAACTAATAAAAAATGCAACAAAAATAGGAATAATTGAAAATAGCAAAAGTAAAATCAAGGCTGGAGCAATGAAAAGATATGGTGCTTTGGTGGTTTTGGCTTTTCGCAATGGAAGCGCCCCCTTCAAAATAATTTCGTGAATTGTAGGAATTGACAAAAGCAAGGAGTGGTTAAAAGTCCAAACAGGACTTTTGGACCACTCCTAAAAAATTTGTGGTGACGATTTAACACTTCTTAGCTGTTAAATTTTTATACCACGATTATTTGTTTAAAGTAGTTTCTGACTCTTGGTTGAAAGCGTCCATTTCTTTTTGAACGTTGGCGCCGCCAAGATAGATTTGTTCAAAGTGTTTCAAGTAGTTTTGTGCGATTTCTTCAAATTCAGGGATTAAAGGCATTGGTTCAGAGTTTTGTAATTGTTCGTTAAAGACGCTGTAAACAGGATCAGATTTCAAAGAATCATCTTCCCAAGCTTTTAACGCAGTTGGAAGTGCGTCAGTTAATTTCATCCACTCTAATTGGTTTTCAGGACGGGCCATAAATTCGATGAATTTCGCTGCATCATCTTTTTTCTTAGAGTATTCAAAAATAGTTAAGTTTGAGCCACCCATTGAAGAAATGTTGTTTTCTTTTTTCGGCAATGTTGCAATCGCCCATTTGCCATCTACATCTTTTACTGTGTCTTTTACAGTTTTTGCCATCCAAGGACCACTGATAAACATTGGTACCATTGCATCGTCACCAGAGAAAGTTTGCGATACATCCAAACCTAAATCTTCTTTTGGTGAGTAACCTTTTTGGATAAAGTCATTCAAGTAAGAAACAGCGTCAACAAAAGGTTTTTTATTGAAGACAGGTTTGCCATCTTCTAATAATGGTGAACCATTTTGACGAGCAAACATAAAGCCTAGTGTTTGTTCTTTGCTGTCGATGTTGATACCGTATTTGTCATCGCCACGAGCAGCTAATTTTTTAGCAGCATCTTCTAATTCTTCCCAAGTTTTTGGCGCTTCTTTATAGCCAACTTTTTCTAAAACATCAGTACGGTAAAATAGTACGCGTGTTTCAGCTGCCCACGGAATACCGTAATATTTGTCGTCAAATTTTGTCGTTTCAACAGAACCATGATAGAAGTTTTCAGCTTTTAAATTGTCGTATTTTTCAATGTACTTGCTCATGTCTGCTAAAGCACCAGCTTTTTGGAATTCAGGCATCCAAGTTGTCCCCATTTGCAATACGTCTGGGCCACTCTTAGAAGCAACAGCTGTTAATAATTTATCGTGGGCATTTGACCAAGGAATAGACTGGATTTTAACTTCGATCCCAGTTTCATCTGTGAATTTATCCGTCATTTTGGATAATTGTTTCACTTCTTCTCCCATACCCCAAATATTTAAGACCTTGTCATCTTTAGCAGAATCTCCGCCAGAACCTGACCCGCAACCTGCTAAAACACCCAGTGTCATCGCTGCTGTTACACCCAATAAACAAAGCTTTTTCGAAATCTTCATCTTTCTTCCTCCGTATTTCATTTTTGGTGAAACGTTTCTACGAACAGAGTATATAATGCCGTGATTCAATTTGCAACCGTTTTCTACGATTTTTTATAAAAAAACTTTTCACAACGAGTAAAATCAGCGTTAAATAAGCATTCATCAAAAATTAAATGACAATATTTTAATAAAACAACCATTTGAAAACAATTTCATGGTAAAATCTAGCTGCAAATATTTTACCAAATAAGAAAAACGTTTCACTAAAAGTTTATTTTTTTTGAAAGGAGTTTTATCATGGCATCAAAATGGTGGCAACAAAGCGTTTTTTATCAAATTTATCCCCGGAGTTTCCAAGATAGCAACAATGACGGCATTGGCGATATTAAAGGAATTACCGCGCGTTTATCTTACTTAGAAAAATTGGGGATCGACGCCATTTGGCTCTCGCCAGTTTTTGCATCTCCTAATGTCGATAATGGCTATGATGTGAGTGATTATTGCGCTATTATGCCAGAATTTGGCACGATGGCAGATATGGAAGAATTAATTGCCACAGCAAAAAAAGCGGGCATAAAAATTATCATGGACTTAGTAGTCAATCATACCTCCAGTGAACATCCTTGGTTTAAAAAAGCCTTAGCAGGCGATCCACATTATAAGGATTATTACATTTTTCGTTCTGATAAAAATGGATTGCCAAATGACTTAAATTCTTTTTTTGGCGGCTGTGCGTGGGAACACTTGCCCGCAACAAACGAATATTATTTCCATCTATTTGCCAAAGAACAACCCGATTTGAATTGGGAAAATCCTGCTGTCCGCAAAGAAGTATGGCAAATTATGAATTTCTGGCTGCAAAAAGGCGTCGGTGGTTTTCGCTTAGATGTGATCGAATTAATTGGTAAAATTCCCGATCAAAAAATTATTGGGGACGGCCCCGCCTTACATCCATATTTACAAGAAATGTATCGCGAAGTTTTAGCAGGACACGACGTTGTAACCATCGGCGAGACTGGCAGTGTCACGCCATTAACTGCTCCTTTGTATACAGATCCTAAGAGAAAAGAGCTGTTGATGGTCTTTCAATTTCAACATATGGCCTTAGATGAAGTTGCCAAAACTTCAAAATGGAATTTGAAGTCCTTAAATGTCTCCGAGTTAAAAACGGTGCTATCCCGCTGGCAAACAGACTTACCAAAAGAAGCTTGGAATAGTTTATTTTGGAGTAATCACGACCAACCACGGATTTTATCTCGTTGGGGCAATGTAGCTGATTACCCCACGAAAAGCAGTAAGATGTTGGCCATTTTACTCCATTTGATGCGGGGGACTCCTTTTATTTATCAAGGTGAAGAATTGGGCATGACCAACCAATACGTCGATAAAATTAGCCAATTAGATGATATTGAAAGTATTCATTACTATGAAGAAGAAAAAGCTAAAGGCAGCAGTGAGGCAACAATTTGGCAAGCCATTAATACTAAAGGACGTGACAACGCCCGTACGCCAATGCAATGGTCTAATGTGCCTAATGCTGGCTTTACAGGAGAAAACGTAACTCCGTGGTACAATTTAAATCCCAACTACACAACTATTAATGCGCAAACCCGGCTGGATGATCCTGAATCCATTTTTTACACCTACCAAAAATTAATTCAGTTGCGAAAAAATTATCCGCTAATTGTCTGGGGAGATTATGACTTACTGGATACCGCTGAAAATATTTTTGCCTATACTCGTAGCTACGAAGGGGAAACTTGGCTTATTTGTGCGAATTTTTCTGACAGCAAACAAGCAGTCTCATTGCCTTATGCCGCCACAGAAACGATTATCACAAACTATCCCCATACGTATCACCATTTAAATCAGTTGAACTTACTGCCTTACGAAACATTTGTCGTAAAACTAGCATAAAAAAAGCAAGTGCAGGCAAAGTCTCGTGACTTTACCTGCGCTTGCAGTTTTTTTAATTACAGACAGATTTTTAGTAGGTTTTGCCACCCATTAAAATGACACCTACACTTTTACTGTCGGTTATATCATTTATATCATCCTAGGATTATACTTCTATCTGATTGCAAACATTCTAATTATTTAACCAAAAGATAGACCACGATTGTAAATTGAATTCCTGTTTTTTTCAATCCGAATCATTTCAGCAAATTTATAACTTGTCACAAAATGACGACCTATTACTAATAAAATAAGCTGACTATGTCTATGCTTTTCTACCAAAAAAGAACGATACGACTGCCACTAAAATAACTGCACCAATAATAGAAGGTACAATTGCCATTCCAGCTAGAGTTGGACCCCAATGACCCAATAAAGACTGCCCAATCGCAGAACCAATTAGACCGGCAACGACATTTGCAATAATTCCCATTGAACCACCTTTATTTGTAATCGCACCTGCGATCGCACCAATGACACCACCAACGATTAATGACCAAATTAAACCCATTTTCACTCACTTCTTTCTACCAATATTTATAATAATTTTCATTTTATTGCTTTTTTGGGTATCCATAGAATACCCTCTTCTTGCCTAAATTAAAAACAAAACGACTTATTTTTATCTTTTTTATGCAATATATTTTATTTTTTAGAAAATTTTAGGCGGATTTATTTTGTGGGGTGCAAAATGACGTGTTCGAACTTTTTTCAGTCAAAAAAAACATAGACCAAGTCATTTACATAACTTAGCCTATGCCCCAGCCTCTTTTTAAAGAAGCTGACAATGGTTTATCATAATTAGTGAGCGGATTCCTAGAAACAAAAGTGCTGATGCACTTTTTATATACCCAAGGCGATCCCTGGAGCCCCTTCCAGTTCTTAAAAAAGAAACACTTTGCAGTTAGTGTTTCTTTTTTTATCTGTCAGAAATAGTTTTTCAATCAAATTCTCTTAAACTAAAAAAATTTTCTAATTATTAGTTGGCTTTTTGCTTTGAACAAAAGACTAACTCTTTTTCATACCAATCGGCTTTATATTTCAATTTCAAGAGGAGACGATTCCAGTCACTTAAAGTAAATTTCTCTTCAATATTTTGCAAAACTGGGGTATTTTGATTATTTTTCTGCGTTTTAAGGGCTTTGTTGCCCTTGTTTTTTGTTTCATCGTCTCCTGCTGCTGGCATTGTGACCACGATACAATCAAATTGGCGCACAAGAGCAATCGACAGTTGTTCTGTAAAGTCTTCTTTTTGCTTCATTTTGCGGATATATAGTTGTTGGAGGCGCAATTTTTGTTTTTGATAATTTTTAGCTTGTTCCAACTTTACATTGCGCCGCTGTGCACTCTTAGCTCGGATGGCAAGGCGCCGCTGCGCTTTTTTTAGCTGTGCTAAAAGTTGCACTTGGCAAAGCGTCGGTATGCCGCGCACTGCCACACTTGGCTCAATTAGTGTTGTCCCATTATAGGTAATTTCAATTTTGCTACCTGTTTTTGGCAAAGCAGTACTATCTTCTTCACATAATAAAGAAACATAAAATTCCTGCCAATTTTTAGCAGAGATAGTGGCCGAGCGAATTTTTCCCGTCACATTACGATGTTGATGCAACAAAACTTTACTTTTTAACTTTGGAAGCTTCAAGCCATCTTTTTCAAGATAAATAGTATGACCTTGATTATTTGTAGTATAAGACTGCCACGCACTTTTTTTGCTCTTTAGTTTCGGATAACTGGCATGGCCGCGATAATAATTTTGAAAGGCTTTTTCCAAGTTACGTTGCGCATTAGCCAAAGCTAAACTATCCGTCGCTTTTAAAAACGAATACTCCTTTTTTAGTTTAGCTGGCGTTAACTTTTGCGTCTTTAACCGCCCTGAAGCTGGATTTGTAAAAGTTTCGCTATTATCTTGATAGTTTGTCTGCCGCAGTGTCAATAACGTGTTATAAGTAAAACGAACACAGCCAAAAGTTTGAATAAAAAATTTTTTTTGCGCTTCATCAGGATAAAGCGCAAATTTATAAGCTTTTAATATTTTAATTGGTACCTGCCTCCCCTCACTGATCATTACTTCAGTTGTGGTGGCTTTTGGTAGGGACGTTCCCCTTGTCCCACCTAACCTTACCTAACCTAACAAATTTTTTAAAAGAAAAGCTGATTGAACTTTCTCAGTCCGCAAAAAATAAGAGCGGAATTTTCGGAAATTGCTCCCAAAATTTTTGGAAATTTTGCCTTATTTCTTGGAGGACTAGTTCATAAAGCTAGACAACTAAAAAAGCGGAATGAACTTGGTCAACTCGCTAGCAATAAGGGAAAATCTTGATAAATTGTTCTTCAAATTTCTCAAGATTTTGACTTATTGTCGCCGAGAGTTAGTTCATGAAGCTAGACAACTAGAAAAGCTGATTGAACTTGGTCAGTCCGCAAAAAATAAGAGCGGAATTTTCGGAAATTGCTCCCAAAATTTTTGGAAATTTTGCCTTATTTCTTGGAGGACCAGTTCATGAAGCTAGACAACAAGAAAAGCTGAATGAACTTTCTCAGTCCGCAAGAGTCCAATTACAGTGCCACTTGGCTTTGCGTCGTTTTTTGCTGTAATTTTGCTTGGTACATGGCAATTTCATCTTCTGAACAATAAATATAATGTCCTTCTGCAATTTCATGCATTCCTCGCTGTTTGCCATCATCAGGTTGGGCCTGATATTTAATCCGCTTGCGGTTACGTTCATGATCTGGATCTGGTAATGGAATTGCCGACAGCAAACTTTCCGTATACGGATGAACGCCGTGATTATAAATGGCATCACTGGTACCCACTTCCAGCAATTTGCCTAAGTGCATAACACCAATGCGGTCACTGATATGTTTTACCATCGACAAATCATGGGCGATAAATAAATACGTCAAATTTTGCTGTTCTTGCAAGTCTTGCAATAAATTTACCACTTGGGCTTGAATGGAAACATCCAAAGCTGAAATTGGTTCATCACAAATAATAAATTTTGGTTTTACAGCTAAGGCGCGGGCAATACCGATCCGTTGCCGTTGTCCGCCGGAAAATTCATGAGGATAACGCGTTCCATGACTAGGATTTAACCCCACCGTTTCTAACAGTTCATCCACTTGGGCATTGCGTTCTTTTTCATTTTTGGCAAGACCATTAATATCAATGCCTTCTGCGATAATGTCCCGCACTTTCATGCGAGGATTTAAAGAGGCATACGGATCTTGAAAAATCATTTGTACATCGCGACGAAATGTTTTTAAGCCTTCTTTGCCTTTAATTTTCATCACATCTTGGCCAGCAAAATCAATTTCTCCATCAGTTGGCGTATTTAAGCGGATAATCGTGCGCCCGGTGGTGGATTTGCCACTACCGGATTCTCCCACTAAGCCAAAAGTCTCGCCTTCGTAAATGTGAAAGCTGATATCATCCACTGCTTTGACTTCGTCTTTACGTCCGACATTGAAGTATTGTTTCAAGTGAGTTACGTTTAATAAAACTTTTTTCACGCGGCTACCTCCTTAGGCTTCTTGTTTTTCTTTGAAAATTTCCCAACGACGAACAATTTCGGCCGGTGGGGTTACTTTAGGGGCTTGTGGTGCTAAGAGCCACGTTGCCGCTTTGTGGGTTTTAGAGACGTCAAAATATGGTGGTGCTTCCTCGGTATCGATTTTTAAAGCAAATTCATTACGAGGATAAAAAGCGTCCCCTTTTGGTGGTTGCAGTAAATCTGGTGGCGAACCTGGAATAGCATATAGGCGTTCTTCGCCCCCTTCTAAAGTCGGCATTGAACCTAACAGCCCCCATGTATACGGATGTTGCGGGTTGTAAAAAATTTCTTCTGCCGTTCCAACTTCGATAATTCTGCCCCCATACATGACTGCCACGCGATCAGCCACGTTTGCCACAACACCTAAGTCATGGGTGATAAAAATGATCGACGTATTAATTTTTTTCTGAATATCTTTCATCAACTCTAAAATTTGGGCTTGAATTGTTACATCCAAAGCGGTCGTTGGTTCATCAGCAATCAGAACCTCCGGGTAGCAAATAAGCGCAATGGCAATTACGATCCGTTGCCGTTGTCCACCGGAAAATTGGTGGGGATAGTTTTTCAATCGTTTTTCGGCATTGGGAATACCAACTAAGTTTAACAATTCCAACGCGGAAGCTAAGGCCTCTTTTTTAGACACTTTGTTGTGAATAATCAAAGACTCCGCAACTTGTTTGCCAATTGGCATGGTTGGATCTAAAGAGGTCATGGGATCTTGGAAAATCATCGCAATTTCCTTACCTCGAATCTTCTGCATTTCTTTTTCCGATTTTTTGACAATATCGGAATTTTTAAAAATAATTTCACCCTTATCAATATTGGCGTTACTGGCTAAAAGTCCCATGATACTGCGAGTAGTTACCGATTTACCGGAACCTGACTCCCCTACAATCGCCAAAGTCTCTCCTTTATAAAGGTCAAAACTAACATTGCGGATTGCGCGGACTGTTCCCGCATAAGTATCAAAGGAGATTTCCAAATCTTTAACTTCTAATACTTTTTCTGGCATCATCATCACTCTTTCATTTTCGGATCAAAAGCATCACGAAGACCATCAGCTAGTAAGTTGAAGGCAATCATAATGACAGATAACGTAACTGCTGGTACCCACAATAGGTAAGGCAGATATTGGAAGGTTTTATACCCGTCACTTAACATTGTACCCAGTGAAGCATTCGGTGGTGTTAAACCTAAACCGATAAAGCTCAAGAAGGCTTCAAAGAAAATCGCCGTTGGAATACTGAACATCATCTGGACAATAATCACGCTGGAGATGTTGGGCAAAATATGTTTAAAGGCTATTTTGAAATTACTTTCCCCTAAAGTTTGGGCAGCCAACACAAATTCTTGGTCTTTTAATTTCAGCGTCTGTGCCCGAACGATCCGCGCCATTGGAATCCAGTTAGTGATGGCCATGGCAGCAATAATCGATGGAATACCCGGTTCAAAAACGACTAACATTAAAATCATCACAACTAAGTTTGGAATACCAGAAAGAATTTCCAAAATACGTTGCATTAACGTATCCACTGTACCGCCTTTTAAACCAGAAATTAATCCGTAAGTAACACCAAAAATAATGTCGAACATCGCCGCAATAAAGGCGATCAATAAAGAGACCCGCGTTCCCATCAAAAGACGGCTCAAAACATCACGGCCCAATCCGTCAGTCCCAAAATAATAATTCAAATTATCCGGTACATTCGCTGCGGCATATTTATCGACTAATTGTCCGCCAACCATTGCTTTTCCGTTTAAGCCATTAATATCAATCCCAGGAATTCGTGGTGGCAAATTCATATAGGCAACATTTTGCTTCGTGGGATTATGGGGTGAAAAGAAAATTGAAATAATCGAAATCACAATAATTACGAGTAGTATCGCCATACATACGACCGCTGCTTTATTTTTTCGAAGGCGCCGCCAAGAATCTTGTAAGAAAGTCAAAGACGGAGCGGCAATCATTTCCCGTTCTTTAATGGTACTACCGTGGTACAGCTCAAATTCTGACGCTGGGATTTTGGCAACCGTATCATATTTTGGTTTTGCATTTTCCATTAGCCTTTGCTCCCTCCTGACACGCGGATTCGTGGATCAACGATGCCGTATAATAAGTCAACCACTAAAATGACAATAATCAACATTGCCGAGTACAAGACGGTTACCGCCATAATGGTTGGATAGTCGTTGGTGGTAATTGATTTTACAAATTGCTCCCCAATACCAGGGATCGCAAAAATATTTTCTACTACTAAAGAACCAGTCATTAAAGCAACTGCTAAAGGTCCGAGTAATGTCATCAAGGGAATCAAGCTATTACGCAAGCCGTGTTTAAAGGCGATTTCCCAACGGCTTAATCCTTTAGCTCGAGCTAGTTCCACGTAATCACTGTGCATAACTTCCACCATTTCTGTTCGAATAAAACGTGCCGAATCGGCTAAAGGCGACATTGCCAGCGCAATCGTTGGTAAAATCGTATAGGCAAAACCTTCCCACTTAGCAATCGGCAAAATGTGCAATTTAATCGCAAAAACATATTGTAGTAAAACGGCGAAGACAAAGTTTGGAATCGAACGACCCAAAATCGCAATTAAAGTCGCTAACGTATCTACCCATGTATTTTGTTTCATGGCTGAAATCGTCCCTAAAATAATCCCCACGAAAGTCCCCAGTAAAATCGCCTGCATCCCTAATTGTAAGGAAGGTCCCACGCGACCAGCCAATAAGGCTGCAACTGGTTGGTTTTTAAACTGGAAGGAAATTCCAAAATCACCTTGAAGTAAGTTTTTCAGATACGTTCCATATTGCACGATAACCGGCTTATCCAAACCCATTTGCTTATTTAACAACGCAATTTGGTCTGGGCTTAAACGTTCTGCATTGGTATAAGGCGTTCCTGGTAACATTTTTGATAAAAAGAATGTAATCGTAGCAATCAGCCACAAGGTTACCAGCATAAAAAATAGCCGTTTTAGAAAATATTTGAGAAAGTCATTCAAATTATTTCTCCTCCTAAATAAAATTGAGAATATGCAACAAGAACAAAAAATGCATCAACTGCACATGATGTGAAAATTTTTTTGCAGGTGGGAAAATCTTCTGTTTTTTAAAACAAGTTCCCTACCTTAAGAAGTAAATGGTGCTAAAAAAAAACTCTTTTGACTTTGCCAAATGGATTCGATAAAGTAAAAGAAAAGCTTTTGAAACTTGGTTAGCACTCAAAAAATAAGTACGGAATTTTCGGAAATTGTTCTTCAAATTTTTGAAAATTTTGTCTTATTTCTTAGAGTGACAGTTTGAAAAGCTAGACATTGAAAAAGCTTTTGAAACTTGGTTAGCACTCAAGCAATAAGACAAAAATTTGATAAATTGTTCTTCAAATTTCTCGAATTTTCTGCTTATTGTCGCCGAGAGTTAGTTTGAAAAGCTAGACATTGGAAAAGCTTTTGAAACTTGGTTGGCACTAGTCTTTAGCTAAAAAACTTGCCCTGTATAAAAGCTACAAAAACCAACAAGGAGACCATTATGAAAAAATATCCTCCCGCGTTTATTGCCGTCATTATCTTCGTTATCGCTATTATCTGGGGTCTGATCAAAAAAAATTTAAGTCTGATCATGTTATCAGACACTCTGTTTATGTTGGGACTGCCTTTTTTGATTATTGGCATTTTGTTATGGGTTTTTTCCTCTGGCTTCTTCGATACTTTTCAACGATCCATGCATGAAGCTGTAGGGAGAAAGCAAAAGAAAAAAGCTAACTATACGCCTTTATCACAAGTTGGCCAGGGTGTGTATCTTTTTTGGCTAAAAATTGCCGGTATCATCTTGGTCTGCTCGCTCATTTTTTATGCCATTGGCAGCATTTAATAATTATTAATTTCTAAAGCATGACTACACCAATAGCAAAAATAGTTGCAAGAGGCTGGCAGTGCCAGCCTCTTTTTACTATTTAAATGACGTTTTGAGTAGCAACTTAAGTGTTACTTATTATTCGGTTACATATGTCCATTTGTAATCCCATGAGGCGCCGGCAGCGTGATGAACGATACCTTTTACTTTCGGATTAATCATGTGACCTTCTGCTTTTTGGAAAACGCCGATAACTCCAGCAGTTGAGCTGATAATTTTATCTGCTTCTTGCAAATTAGCCCAACGTTTCATCGGATCACCTGCATTGGTCGTATTAGATTCTTTCACAACTTTATCGTATTCTTCATTTGACCATTGCCCACGGTTATACGAATTCCCTGTAACAAATAAATCTGTAAAGCTTGATGGGTCTGAGTAGTCAGCACCCCAACCACCTAATACCATGTCGAATTCACCGTTATTTGAACGATCTAACCGAACAGAAAATGGTACTGGCGTTGGTTTAATTTTGATACCAGACAATGTTTCTTCGAGTGTGCTTTGCAAATATTCTAAAACTTTTTTAGTTCCGTCATCGTCAGAAGCGACAATATCAAAGGTAAAGCTATCTTTTCCTAAAGCTTTTTTAGCCTTTTCCCAGTGGTCTTTTGCCTTTTTCGCATCAAAGCTGACCAAATCGCCCGCCTCTTTGGTGAAATCTTCGTTGGTTTCTGGATTTTTAGACATATCCGATGGAATCAAACCAGTAGAAGCAACCGAGCCATCGCCTAAAACAGAATTAACGATTGCATTGCGGTCAATTGCGTAAGAGATTGCCAAACGCAAATCTTCATTCATAAATGGTGAATCTTCTTTTCGTTGATTTAATTCTAGATAAGAAGTGCGGGCTTCTTTAACCGATTGGAAAGCTTCTTGATTGGCATTTTGTTGTGCCAATTCACCGGTTAAAATTGCATCGTCTGTTTGTCCGTCATTAAATAAGTTCAACCCTGTGGAGGATTCTTTCACTACGCTGACTTTGACAGCGTCTAATTTTACTGTATCTTTATCCCAATAAGTATCGTTTTTCTTGTATTCCCACTCTGTATCAGTACCAGGACCGTCAAATCCAGCTAAAACAAATGGACCGTTGTAAACAGAATTTTCTGATTTTGTAGCAAATTTGTCGCCATTTTTTTCAACAACTTTTTGTGGTTGTGGGAAAAATGAAGGGAATGCGAATAAATAATCCATATAAGGCGTTGGACGGGTTAACGTAATTTCCAATTCGTAGTCGTTGACAGCCTTAATGCCTAACTCAGATTTATCTTTTTTGCCAGCAGTAATATCGGCTGCATTCACAACGGGTTCATATAAATAAGCATATTCAGATGCGGTTTTGGCATCGACTGTTCGTTGCCATGCAAAGACATAATCAGAAGCCTTAACGGGTGTTCCGTCAGACCATTTGGCATCTTCTCTTAATTTAATCGTATATTTCAAACCGTCTTCACTAACTTTGGCTTCTTCAGCGGCACCAGCTGGCACTGGCTTGCTATCTTTGTCCAAACGATAAATTCCTTCGTAGACATTGTTTAACGCAGTGAAACTAATGGTATCTGTCGCAAGTGATAAATCAGCACTCGGCATTTCTTGTAAGACAGAAACTCTAAATTCTTGTTTGTCCGCTTCTTTACCAGAACCGCCTGCAGCACTGCTGCCATCTGTTGTGCCACTACCGCTGCCACATGCTGATAACACAACACCGCAGACAGCAATAACGCCAAATAATGATGTCTTCTTCATTTTCATTCCCTTTACCCCTTGTCTTGTATTGAATTTTCAGAATATTAAACATTTTCTGAAGTTAACGAAAATTTTAATCAATAATTATTAAAAAAGCAATACTTTATTCATAAAAAAACAAATATATATAAATTTTCTGATAATTCAAAAAACAAGACGTGGAATTTACGTGAAGAAAATTACTTACAATCAAATTCTTGAAAAGTATTATAAAAACAGGTTTTCCTATTCCAAAAGTGGAAATAATTCTTCAAAATAATTCAGTAAAATAATTATTTGTGAAATATTTTGACGAATTCAAAAACCAACAAAAACTGTCAAAAATAACTAAATTATTTTTCCTCACCGGCTACTTTAACGATTTCAACGATGGTATCGCGGGCTTTTTCCATTGCTTCAAGGGTGATAAATTCATATGGTCCGTGAAAGTTTTCGCCTCCGGTAAATAAATTTGGGGTAGCAATTCCTTTATACGAAATTTTCGATCCGTCAGTACCACCACGAAATGGGGTGACCATCGGTTTTATCCCTAAATTTTTCAGCGCTAAAAGTGCATAGTCTACCGCCCGGGGTTCTTTATCTACGATTTCTTTCATATTGTAATATTGATCAAACAGGCGATACGTAATGCGCGGATAGGTGAAGGTGGCATTCAAGGCGTCAATAATCGCTACGATTTGATTTTTTCTGGCTATAAATTTGGCTTGATCATGATCCCGGATAATGTAATCCAACTGCGCTAAAGAAATATCCCCGCTAAATTTATTCAATAAATAAAAACCTTCATAATCTTGCGTTAATTCCGGTACTTCTGCTTGAGGGAGGCGACTGTCAATGGTCTCCCCAATCTTGATGGCGTTCACCAATTGCCCATACGCCGTACCAGGATGGACACTGGTCCCTTCAATTGTGATCTCAATTTTGGCAGCATTAAACGTTTCATATTCAAAATGCCCAACACGACCACTGTCAATTGTGTAGGCAAAATCCACCGGAAAATCTGCAACCTCAAAATTATCTGCCCCACGACCAATTTCTTCATCTGGCCCAAAAGCGACCCAAACATCCCCACGCTTTTCTTTTGGAACTTCTTTTAAGTTTCGCAACGCGGCCATAATTTCAGCAATCCCGGCTTTATCATCAGCACCTAAAAGAGTCGTCCCATCTGTCGTAATTAGCGTTTGCCCTACATAGTCTTTTAAATTGGGAAACTGGCTAGGAGACAAAACAATATTTTGAGCTGCATTTAAAACCACCTCATTGCCATCGTAATTGTAATGAACTTGCGCTTGAATATTTTCTGCATTAAAATCCGCCGTATCCACATGGGCAATAAAACCAATTGCAGGTTTTGCGGCATTTCCTTTTAAAGCCCCAATCACAAAGCTATTTTTCTCAAAATAAGCAACATTACTTAATCCCAATTGTTCCAGCTGCTCTTTTAATTGCAGCGCCAGATCAATTTGACCTGGCGTAGTGGGAATGAAGGTGGATTTTTCATCTGAGCGGGTATTCACTTTGACATAACTTAAAAAATCTTCCAATAATTGACGCATACTTTCTCTCCTTACTTCACAGATGCTGTCCGTAAATTGAAATAATCACCATAGGCGTGAAAAACGATACCTTTTACTTTTTCATTGATTAAATAATTTGAAGCACTTTGATATAGCGGTACTTGCGCTGCATCATCTGCGAGCAATACTTTTTCTGCTTCTTGGTAATCTTTAAAAAATGCGTTAGGATCATTCGCATCGGTAGTGCGGGCTTTTTCGACTAAATCTGTGTAGGTTTTGTTAGTATACCCGCCGTAATTGTAAGAAGAACCCGTCTTATATAAATTGAAATAGGAATCCAGTTCACTAGAACCGGCAATCCAACCAGAAACCGACAATTCGTAATTTCCATCGGTACGGGATTGGTTCAAATTCACTTTTGGTTGTTTGTTAATAACAATTTTCAAGCCGGACAATGTTTCTTGTAACTGGCTTTGCAAATACTCACCAACTTTTTCACCGTTATCATCATCGGTTACCAATAATTTCAACGTTAAGCTATCGCCAATGACCGCTTTGGCTTTGGACCATTCACTTTTAGCTGCTTTTACATCATAGGTGTTGTAGTCGCCGCTAAATTTGCGGAAATCTTCTTTTGTTTGAGGATTTTTATAAAGACCCGTTGGAATCAAGCCATTTAAAGGGGTGGCGCCATCATTTAAAACATTTTTTGCCAGCTGTTCTTTATTAATTGCTTGGGCGATCGCTTTGCGAACATGTACATTTCCTAAGGCTTTGTTGGCTTTTTTGTTAAAATCTAAAAATTGATTGGCCACATCTTTTTCTGTCACTAACCGTGGATCATTTTTGAATTGTTCCACATATTGACCACTAATACGCTGTAAATCCAATTCTCCACTGTCCACTAACTGAATTCCGGTATTTTCTTCCTTGATCGTAGAACCGTGCACCTCTGACAATTTGACAGCTTTTTTATCGTAATAATCATCATTTTTCACCAAGGTCCACTCATCTCCGGTCTGTTTCCAATCTTTTAATGCAAAAGGTCCCGTATACAAAAGATCCTCACTGGTGCGGCCATACTCATCTTTTTTGTCGGTGACAAATTTTTCATTTTGCGGTGCCAACCAACCAATGGAAACCACAGATAAAAATGACGGCTGGGCTTGTGTTAGTTTCACTTCAAAAGTCTTTTCATCCGGTGCAGCTAAACCAATTTCATCAATTGCTTTTTTACCTTCACGAATTGCTTGACTGTTCACCACATTATCCAGTAAATACGCATTTGGCCCCATTGTTTTCGGATTTACTAGTCGTTTCCAGGCAAAAAGAAAATCATTGGCGGTTACTTTTTCCCCATTACTCCACTTCGCGTCTTCTCTTAAAGTGAAGGTATATGTTTTTCCATCTGGTCTAATGTCAACTTTTTCTGCTAAAGCAGGCACTGGTTGACTCTTATCATCAAAACGATATAGCCCTTCAAACAAATGCTGTACCACAGTAAATGTGATTTTATCGGTAGTTTGCGTTGTATCTAACGTACTTAACGGCGCCGGTAAACTGACACTGATTTCTTGTTTTATTGCTTGTTTTGCTGTTGAACTAGCACTTTCCTTAGCTGCCCCGCCAGTTTTACACCCGGCTAACGTCACCGCAGCCAAAATTCCTGTTACCACCAAAATACTCTTTTTCACTTTCATTTTTCCAACTCCTCCAAATTGATCTAAATCTATAAATCGTCAAAAAATTCCGTCAAATCGTGATGAGCTCTTATCAAAAGCAAAAAAAAAATCTCCATCCCTTTGTTTGTCAAACTATGACAAACAAAGGGACGAAGACTTTTCGCGTTACCACCCTTATTCATATTATCCTCACAAATAATATCTCAACGGTACCTGTTGATACCCGGCATTGATAACGATTGCTTTTCCGTCCAAATAGCGTAAACCATTTGAAATACTCAGAGCTCATCTTCACTAAATCGCGCAATGTCCTTTCCCACCAACCGGACTCTCTTGGATCACTCTTTTTAGCTACTCTTCTCTTCAACGTATTAATTCTTTAATTGATTGTTAGCTTACTTAACCTCTTTACAATTGTCAACAATTTTTTTGTAAAATTTTTAAAAGTCGGAATATTTCAAGGATAAAAATAACAGAAAAAAAGTTGGAACAAAGCCTAATAAACAGTCAGGTTCTACATTTTTTTGTCGCAAGATTCAAATAATAAAGGGTATACTATATTTACTAAGCATATCTAGCAATTTTAGTTTACTGCATTTAATGACTCTAGCAATTTGGTTAAAGCTGGATAAATTCCAAAAATTCTGGCTAAATACACGTACGAGAAATTATTTGCTACACATTCATTTTATCTCCTATAAAAATAACTAAATCCGAAATCCCCATTACAGCTATAGAAAGTTAGCCTCCCTATCTGTGTCTGTCTGTAATAATCTAATACTCTTAGACGAAATATAGTTACCGACAAAGCGTGACTATCAACAAATATAAGAAAAAAACCTATCCACAAGTGATAGATTTTACATTGTTATTAGTCTGCACGTTTTACCATTGCGCTTTTAATGATGTTAGATACTTCAGTCTTTAGGTCGTCAAATTCTCCTTCGTAAATAGCAATATGAACGACCAACTTCGTTAGCTCTTGTTTATCCATAACAAAATCGTAGCCATTTAAATCTAAAAAAACAAGCAATGCAAAAGTCCCCGTTCGTTTGTTTGCGTTATGAAACGGATACTTTTTGATAATGTTAATTGCAAGAATAGCACCCTTTTCTTCAATCGTCGAATATAACTCTTTTCCGAAAACGACTTGTTTTGGCTGATTGACCGCCATTTCAATAGCGTTAATATCTCTTATTCCAACTGTTTCGCCAGGAGAATATTCAGCTATTTGAAAAGCATTCATCATGCTAATCTGCTTGCCAGTTAAATACTTCATTTTGTCACCAAAGCTTTAAACGTTTCTTCATATTGCTTAGACATTTTAGCCATAGACATCTCCACTAGTAATTGATCTTCATCTTTTTCCACTTTTTTCACCATTGCTTCCTTTAGTTTCTCTTCATCAATGATGACAGTATCAGATTCAGACATACCCATACTATCTAAAAAATCTTTAGACAGCGTTACAACAGTTGAGTTCCCCACTTTGCGAAGCTTCCTTTCTGTTATCGCCATAGTTTTCACCCCTTTTTAATTTTGTATATCCTGTAGATACAGTATATACGCTCCTAGAGAAGGATGCAAGAAAGAGCGAAAAGCACCTGCCACCTAGCGCTGATCGTCTAATAATTGAAATGGTAACACGAGCAATTGGATTTGGTTTGGCTGATTTCAACATAACTTGACGATATGTATCACCGTGTTTTGCTTTATCCAATTCCCAACGAATTGCCATGGCCAAGTAATGCCCAATTTACTTTTCGATATTCTTTCTTTAATGGCATTGGAAAACGAACACAAGCGACTTCACCACTTACTACTTTTGTAAATGATGATGTGATGTGGTTCTGAATTTTTCCACGCGTTATGGTTTAATGTAATTTCTTCGCTATTTGATTCCAGTGAGGCGAAAACCTTCTCCAACTCAAATAAACGTCAAAAACCGTCTATCCCAAATTTTCTCGTAAAATTTGATTGTCTGTGTCGCGGTCATAAATTCATTGTCATAGGTGGTAGACATGTTTTTTTGCATCCGCAAATCATAACCTAGTCCGTGGGCAAACTTGATTGTTGCATCGATGCAATACTCCGTTTGTGCACCACAAATTTCTATTTGGTTAACGTTATTTTTAGTAAGTATTGTCTGCAAATTGGTCTGATAAAAAGAATTGGCATGGGTTTTATTAACAAAATAATCACCCTTATCCGTTTGTATTGCTGGCAAGATTTCCCAAGCAAAAGAATTTTTGCGCAGTTCGTTGTCATTGTGTTGTACAAAAATAATTGGTAATTTGGCCTGATTGTATAAAGCAATGCGTTTATTTACTGTTGCAACCAACTTTTCTAGCTGATGAATGTTCGTATTTTCTTGGTGACAAACACCATTTTGTAAATCAATGATTAATAATGCATCACTTACTTGTTCCACTGTCCCACCCCTTTTTTGATTATCCTACGCTGAATTGTATTTTTTGACAATTTTTCGCCCCCTTTTTCCCTGTGAAAATTCATGCTGGGGTCGGATTTAGACAATTTTCAAACCAGTGCGGACTATCATCTACGTATTTGAAAACAAAATAAACCGCACAACTCGTTAAAGAGAAGTGCGGTTTTAATTTTTGTTAATGTTAATCGCCACCAGCAGCAATTTTAGCGCGATTATAAATGGCTTCTTTTGCTTTTAAGTCAGCAACGTCAGCGATATCTTCGCCTTTGGAATGGTAGCTGTCCATAATGCCTAACGCTTGGAAAATTGTTTGTTTATAGGCAATCTCAGCGTTCCACTCTACGGTATCTAGAATCGATAGCGCTTTATGAATTGCCATCAAACCATCATCTCCAGTCGCATTAATCAATACGCCATGACTATCTAACAATAACATGTGCGGAACAGGCAAATCATTTTCTCGAATGTACGTGCTGGTGATCTCAGCTAATTCTTCGGAACAGTTTGGTGCAAAATGCATAACTGGTACCGGGCCAACTTTTTGCGTTGCTTCGGTTAAGTTTGGCATTGGCAAACCGCTGGTAGCCCAAAACATAGCATTTGGTGCGTGGGCATGAAGAACTGCTTTTATTTTTTCATTTGTTTTATAGACAGCTTGGTGCATATTGATCTCTCGTGTTAAACTGCCAACCCCACTGACAATTTCTCGCGTTTGGAGATCAACTACTAAAATTTGAGCAGCGGTTAAATTACCCAAGTAAGCTTCTGACATCATCGTCGGTGTCATAATAATATATTTTTGCCCATCTTTTTCAGCTAGAAAAGAAAAATTTCCGCCCGCTACGTTGGTTAGTTTACGTGTAAAGATGAGGCGAACAATATCCGCCATATCTTGTCGTTCTCGTTCAAAAAGCATGCGTCCATCAGACATATTTTATTCCCCCATTATTTTTTAAACAATTTCCCCGAAGACAGCACTTCACGTGTAGCCGCTCTAATTTCTTGGGAATCTTGCAATTTTTGTTTTTGTCTATCATTGTATTCTTTGAATAAAATCGGGCTACCATAGTGATAAATAATCCCAGCTAAGATAATGATGACCCCATTTATCAAGAGATTTTGCATAAAAAGATTCGTTACAAAAAGGCCAATTGCCACCATTAACAAACTGTACCATTTAAATTTTTCGCTATTCACTATGACTCCCCCTCATTTAAGCCGTTTTGGTTGCTAGTTTTTCTGTTTTCTTTTCTTCATAGCGTTGACTTGGGACTTTGGCTTGATTCATATAGCGATTCAACAATACGAATAGTCCTAAGAAAATCACGATACCGGCAATCGCATAAATATTTTTATTAAAGGCCTCGGCAAATAAAACTCTAAATTCTGCCCCTTCAATAGAAGACCACGTGATTAACTGACCTTCTTTAAAACCTTCAACTGCACCAGTTTTAGCTGCTAAACCACTTAAAATCGGTGCTAACCAAGTCGCAGTATACAAATAAATTGGCAATGTAATCACACCTAAAACCAACATCCGCGCTAAATTTCCGCCAGTTAAAAGTAACCCGCCAACAGCAATTGCGTAGTTGATAATACCAGCTAGCGGCAATACAGTATTGCCTGGTAAGAACATTGCATAACCGATAAATACTGGTACGAGTAAAATAGCCGTTACCCAAATTTCAGAACGACCCGCTAAAATTGGCCAATCTAATCCGATATAGACTTCGCGATCCTTGAATTTATTTTTCATGAATTCTGACATTGCGTCTGCTAGTGGTGATAACGCCTGCATGAACATTTTAGAAATCATTGGAAATAACGCCATGGCCGTTGCTACTTGAATCGCTAAATTCAAGGAACCTGAAACACCATAAGAAGCGGCAAAACCTAATGCTAAACCAATAATGAAGCCCATGACAGAGTTCTCTGAGAAAATACCCAATTTTGCTTTTAATGCATTGGCATCTGCTTTGCGGTTAAAGAAAGGAATCTTGTCCATCAACATGTTAAAAGGTAACAAGACAATCGCAGAAGAAGTCATAAAATGCGTAACTGTTACCAAAGGAATACCAGTTAAATCTTGAATATGTCGTTGGAACATATCACCTAATTTTAATTCTAAAATGACCTGAATGATGGCTGTAATAAAACCAGCTACTAAACTACCTGAAACAAAGTAAACCAAATACGCCGTCAAGGCTTTTCCCCAAACATTCCACATATCAACGTTTAGTGTTTTGGTTAATTTTAAAACTAACATTAAGAAATTGACCCCGATTGTCACCGCGAAAAAGACAAAGGCATAGGACCAAGACCAGGTAATGCTGGCAGCACCCGTCCAGCCCATATCTAAAGCTGGTAAATTAATGCCGGTATTTTCTGCCATTGCTTCAGACGCTGGACTAACGGCATTTGACATAAAACCGATGACCATCGACATGCCCGTAAAGGCAATTCCCAAAGTGATTGCTGACATAAAGGCTTTTTTCAGCTTCATGCCCGCTAAAAGGCCCAATAATAAAATAATTAATGGAACAAAAATTGCAGAGCCAAGATCTAAAATAGCTTGAACAACCCGTTGAAAGATTTCCATCTTTTTTCCTCCTATTTCGCCAATGCTGTAATTTGATCGTAAATTTCGTCAGCACCCATGCCTGTTAAAAATGGAATACCAGGAAAAACTTTCACGCCTAATTCATCTGCTTTAGACAAGACTTCGCTATCTGGTTGCGCGATATACACGTAAATTCCCGCTTGTGGTAGTTCATTTGCGATTGATTTATAATCCACTGCTTCAACTTGAAAATCAATTCCGTCATCTTCAAATTTGTTGGCAATTTTACTCGCAATCGTTTGACTAGTAGCAACCCCGCTGCCGCAAGCTACAATTAATTTTCTTTTCATGTTTTTTTCCTCCTAAGATTCAATACTTTGAATGAAAAATTGATACATTGTCTCTTGACAGTCAATTGCCAAGAATTGCTGAACAAACTCTTCATCCATAAATAAATTCATAAAGACTTGTAACAAACCAACCTGATTTTTTCCATCTTTAATTCCTAAAAAGAATAAATTCTCAACTTCCATTTCTCGGTTATCTCCCATTTGCCGGCATGTTACAGGAGAATTCAAACGACAAATAAAAACAAAAGCTTCTTTAACAAATTCTGGATCTGCATGAGGCAATGCAATATTCAAATGTTGGGTGACCAACCCAGTGGGAAAGTTTTCTTCCCGTTTTGTAATACCAGCAAAATAATCCTCATTCACCATACCTGCTTCTAAAAGCTTATCTGCTACAATTTTAAACACGTCTGCTTCTGTTGTAGCTACGACTGACAAATCAATTAACTTAGGACTAAACATCGATTTATAGTCCATTCCGACACCTCCTCGACCTGTGAAGAACAATGTTAAACTTTGTGTTTCTGTGTTCTACTTTGTTCTACATTCTCATCATAATCGAATTTAACTTCTCTGTCAACGCTTTCTTTAACAAAGTTGAACATTTTTTTGTCCTTCTATTACTTGAAAACAATTACATATTCCGCTACAATGAAGTCGAACATCGATTTGAAACAAACTTTAACAATGTCCAACAAAATATTCTGGAGGCCTGTTCATGCTTAAACAAGAACGACAACAAAAAATCTTGGAACTAATCCAACAACATACGTACTTAAGTATTTCTGACATCGCATCACGACTAGACGTTTCTGAAATGACCATTCGCCGAGACGTCACGGAATTAGCGAAACAAAAGAAATTAAATAAACTTTATGGCGGCGCTCAAAAATTAGATGTCTTAAATAAAGAACTTTCTACTGATGAAAAAATCACGACAAATGTTGAACAAAAAAAATACATTGGCAAATTAATGAACAATCTTATTCATGATAATGCCATCATCTTTGTTGGGGCTGGGACAACCATTTTTCACGCACTATCAGAAATTACCCGCAAAAATCTTTTTGTGATTACCAATAGTTTGATTTCCTTTAATTATTTGAAAGATAATACCGACTACCGCATTTTATTGACTGGTGGCGAGTTTATTAATACGACCGAGGAATTTATCGGTGAAGTTGCCAAGCGCTCTTTTGAAACACTCAACATCGACTATGCGTTTATCGCAACGAATGGCATTTTTGAAAACAACATTACCACGGCCCAGTATGAAGAAGGAGATATCCAAAATGCGGCCATTGCCAAAGCGAAAATTTCTTGCGTCGTAGCGGATAGTTCAAAACTAGGGGTTTCTGATGTCTATACTTTCCAACATATGGATCAAATGGACTATTTGATTACCGATGATCACATTACCAATGAATGGGTACACCATTATAGTCAATACACCCAGATTCTTAAGGAGGAACCTGAATGATTATTACAATTACCATGAACCCATCACTGGACTATTCTTATACAATTCCCCATTTTGCTTTAGGTGCGACAAATCGTTTTGCTACCCCCGTCCAATCTGTTGGCGGCAAAGGCATTAACGCCGGCCGTACCGCAGCTCTTTCGGGTAGCGACGTCTTAATAACCGGTTTTTTGGCTGGTGATCAAGGCCAACTGGTGGCAAAATATTTACAAAAAGAAGAGCTCTTCAAAATTGCCATGCAAGAAACCACCGGCCAAACACGTCACGCGATTTCTATCATGCACGATGCGGGAAACCACACTGAAATTGTTGAAGAAGGTCCTCTTATTACCGATAACCAAGCGTTCGCATTAATCAAAAAATTAAAAGATTATGTTGCCCGTGAAGATGTCCAATTGATTTGTATCTCTGGATCGATCAACTCAAAAAATGAACACATCTACTTAGACATGCTTAAAAAAATTCGCACAGAAATCAGTACCACTTTACCTGTTTTCATGGATGTTTCCGGCAAACAGCTGCATAATCTACTGGCTTCTGATAGTTACAAGCCCTCTTTTATTAAGCCCAACATTCCTGAGTTGGCCGAAATTTTAGGTAATTCTTTAACCACGAAAGAAGAAGCTTTCTACGAATTACAAAATCCTTTATTTGAAGGCATTGATTATGTCATGATTTCTTGTGGTTCACAGGGTGCTTTATGTAAGATGAAAGACGAACTTTATGATATTGAAATTCCCAAAATCCCCGTACGTAATACCACCGGATCAGGTGATGCCAGTGTAGGTGGTTTCATGCATGGGGTTGTCAGCGGTTTTTGCCCTGAAGAAATATTAAAATATTCAATGGCTTGTGGTATGTCGAATGCCCAACATGGTGAAGTTGGTTTCATTGACGCCAATAAAGTTAGTGAATTTATGGGACAAATTAAAGTCCGCAAAATTCAAGCCGAAGAATGTATCGCGTAAATTCTGCGATTTAAAGAGGCGCATTTTAAAGTAGATCCTTAAATTTGACTAACCACAATTTTAAGGTACTTACTTTAATTTGCGCCTCTTTTTGGCGATTAATGCGTGACTGCCTGTATCATACCCTGTTTCAAATTTAAAAACAACGTTATTTAAAATAATGAATTGTCCCATCACTCATAAACTATCTCACGAAATTTTTTGGGCGGTTACTAAAAATGATAAAGGAAAACCTTGTTTATCATAGACATCACTCAAGCCAACATCGTAATCAAATTCTTCTAATTTTGTTATTTTCAAGTTGTTTTTTGCCAGGCTCGTTACAATTGCTGCCATGGTATGAGAGAAACTGATAAATTCTTTAGAGGAATAGTTTTCTGACATATAGCCCATGCCCTCAGTCTCAATCCAAGGTTCTGTTCTAAAGTAAGAATAGCTCACCTGCTTTATCTCCTCATTAAAATCTTCTTCTCCTGGCAAAGCAAGCATGTTCATAAAGGGATGAAAATCGTGGATAAGCAGTACACCATCAGCTTTTAAACAAGCTGTGACTTTCTTAAAAAGGACTTCTAAATCTTCAAACCAAGTAATTGCCCCTATCGTAAAAAAGATGAAATCAAATTGTCCATGGTAAGCATGTGAGATGTCGAGAATATTCCCTGTTACAAACTCACAGTTTTTAATATTCGCTTTTTCAGCCGTGTTTTTTGCCTGAGCTAAAATATTATCAGCAATATCAAAGCCAACACCAGACTTTGCACCCAAAGACATTAAAGACAGCAATTCCCGCCCATTATTACAGCAAAATTGGGCAATCTTTTTTTCTTTAAACTCAATTTTTTTTAATTCTTTGACGACGTTCTCATCAAAAAATGGCAACTCTTCTGTCAATAAACGACGATAATTATCGTCGCCCCAATTTTTGTGGCGGTGTTCAAAAGCCTCTTCCCAGGCTTGTTTATTTTTCTCAAAATAATTCATTTTTAACTCCTTATTCACAACCTATCACACTATCTTTCCAAAATAAAATTCATGGAAATTTTAGCGTATTCCCCAGGAGCAATAATCTTCATTTTCCCGGGATATTGTGCTTCAACTTCTTTTATTTTCGGTGTAACGGTCGGTGCCAGCATGATCATGCCAATTTTTTCTTCTGCCAAAATAGCGGCCAGTTCACTTGGTTTAGCTGCGCGCCATTCATACATGGGATACATTTGACTAAGATTGGCAAGAAAGTTTCTAGTACCATAATCTTTTGCTTCTTTTCCCCATTGACTATCACCAGATGCGGTATAGCTACTAACAAGAAATACTGCTTTTTTCATGAGTGTTTCCTCCTCTTTGATTAATTCTGGCTCAGCTTTGATCAATTCATCAATTGTAATTTGGAAGAATTCAGACAGTCCCAACAAATACTCAATCGTTGGTTGGCTGATGCCGCGTTCCCACTTGGAAATTGTTTGGCGGCTAATATGTAATTCATTTGCCAAATCATTTTGACTCAAATGATGCAGCTGGCGGTAGTGCCTAATATTTGATCCAACAGACGTCATCTCTGTGCCCTCCTTCTAATTTCACTGTAACCGGAATCAATTTTCCAAGTAAAGAACTTCTCATGATTTTACTGTAACTTATTCGTAGCAACCTATTGATAGCGGGATTTTTAAAGAGTGTTAAGTAAAAAAAATAATTTAAATTCTGCACTTTAACACACTTCTACTCCTTATTTATTTTCTATTTAAACTAGAATGGTCCTAGTAAATCTGATAAAAATAAAGAGCAAAACTTTGGAACGTCACCCATTTTTCAGCCCGTAAAATTTTGGCTCGTTTTGAATAAACAATTGTTTCGTCAGAAAAATTATGTTTCACGCTTTTAAATTTTTCTATTGTAGTGATTCCCAATTTTAGCGACATTAGGAAAACGTGAAATAATGAATTTGCTTTTCTTACGAAATTTAAGAGCAAAATTTTTGGCATAAACTTCTTAACTTTAATCAACTAATAGCTTAAAGCGTTAAATCCAGATAAGCTGTCAATTTTGTATAATCATATTCGGAAAAAACTCCTTTGATGTTGTCATAAAACAAACCATCCACATAGAGTAAGAAATGTCCCTTCTCGCTAAGTAAACAACGTTTAGGCAACACTACTGTTTTTCCCCGGGTGTATTTCATTTTTTCGGCGTGGGAAATATGATATTGATCTAGAGCTGTAAATAATTTATGCCCAGTCATTTTATTTTTACCGCATTTGGTTTTACTTACGACCGCTTGAACAGTTGTATCCGCCAATAAAGCAATACATGTTTGTCCGCATAGCCCTTCTAACGGTTGGTTCAAAATTTGTTCATTCAAACTAAAACACCTCCTAGTAATTTCTTTTCTCTTTTAGTAGCAAGCCTTCTGTCGATTTCTTGTTGTAGACAAGATTCAATGCTGATACGCAGCAAAGGGGAATGGCAATTTGTGCTTTTGAATCAACCAAACTGAGAGTATAAACTGCAAAAGGCTGATCAGCATAAAAATAAGCTGAATCGGGAAAACCGCTGCCATTAAAAGCCACTGCGCTATGATCCAAATTTTCGTGATAAATCCCATAAAAGCGGACAAATAAGCACCTATATTCCGTTTTTTACTAAGTAAAACGCCACTTATAAAATTCCCGCCAAAAATCACGAGCAACAAAAAAATTCCCGGGATCAAAAAAGTATCAAAGGGAGCATGAACCAATAAATCAGTACTTACCCCCATACTTTTTGCACCACCAGGTACTAAAGCAGCAACGGCACCAACGGCACCAAAAATCGCCATAGCAAAATCAAAAATCAGCAACTGTTTCATTTTTTCCCCTTTCTTTTCAAACCGTTACATCGGCTTTAAATTCTTATTTAGTCGGTTCACCATCCAGGTAAGGCGACTTTGTTGTCCTTTTGTTGTTTTTGCATCAAAGTAAGCACGAGCGTAAGTTTTTTTTACCGATGGCGACATCTTACAAAAATTTGTATAGGCTGGTTCATATTTAACGAGAGTTTCAGTAAGTTCTACTACCTGATCGGCTGTTATCGCTGTTGGCTGTTCAAGATCCCATTGCCCATTTTCTTTTGCTTCAGAAATTTTTTGGCGTCCAAAGTCTGTCATCAAGGCCCGTTCTTCCAATCTTTGAACCAACTTTTTATTCTTTTCAGACCATTTGCTGTTTCTTCTGCGTTGACTAAAATATTTTTTGTAGGTTGTTTCATTGATTTTTTGCATTTTCCCATCAATCCAGCCATAACAAAGTGCCTCTTCCAAAGCTTCTGCCGCTTTTAGTGTCTGAAGACCTCCTTTTTTGCCAAATAGTAGCCAAACACCCTCACTTGTTTCACAATTTTCTACCAACCACTGCCGAAAATCTTCACGCTTAGAAAACGTCAATTTTCTGTCCATATCGTCACCTTCATTCTCTTTTCACATAATAAACTAGAAATAAGCTCTACATAAATTATACCTGAGGAAAGCTTACAAACGTTAGTGAGATCCTACTTTGCCCCTAACTTATTCGGCGCACTACGTTTTATAAAAGAAAGGTAGATTGCCATATATTGAAAAGTTATCGTAAAAAAAAAGGCAGAACAAAAATGTTCTGTCTCAAGTAATAAGCTAAAAATGAATATACGTTGGATTTCAAATTTTAATAAAAATTTTTTTTAGCCATAGCCGTGACTTCTTTATCTTGGTAGTAAAAAAGATGAATTTTTATCATTACTACTATCTTTTTGGGTCCATAGAAACTATCGGATTTTACAAAGTTACAATTTTGCGTACCGTGTTGGCAGTGCGAATGGTAATCTGATCTTTTATTTTTTTATTAGCTGTTTTGGACCACCAATTTGATTTGCGATAATCTTTGCGCACATAAGACCAGAAAATAGCATCACGATAATCTGCGGCCTGTTCTAAATTTTCATTTAGCCCACCCACAGCTTGATAAAATTCTGCTAAGGTGACTGGCGGGATAAGAAAAACTAAATTATCATAATTTTTTTTATCCGTATTTTGCCACCATGTTGGTGCATTAGCCAAAATTTCCGAAAGCTCTGCTTGCAAAATTGTAAAGACCGTTATCTCCAGATCAAAATGATTCTTTATCATGGTTTTTATTTGATCCGAAAGTGCCTTTGGGTCATTATTTTCAGTTGAAAATATAATGTTGCCACTATTGATATATGTGACAACGTCTTGAAAGTTCAAGGTTTCAAAGCCGGCTTTTAACGCTGGCATGGCAATTTTATTTTTGCCCCCGACATTGATTCCTCTTAATAATGTGATATAGCGCTGCACTATTATCTCCTCCCTGTTGGACTGACTACGGATTGGTCTGAATTTTCGAACGGATTTTTCTTTACTTTTCCAAGCCATACTCACGTGAGCATCCTTTTTTAATTATACCCTTCATAATTCCACTATGCTTGGCGCTTTATTTTTTAATTAAACATGCTAATTTCACTGCTAAAACCTTAAATATAATTTTTATCGTAGGAAATTTAGCGAGTGCCATAATGTCTAACTACTTTTAACCTTTAGGACTATCAAAGATTTACGAATCTTTATTTACTATTATCACAAATAAGAAAAAGAATAAATTTGATGAAAAATTTATATTAAAAAAACCGATCCCTTCACAGGTGATCAGTTTAGTCACAGGAAAAAGTTAATGTCCTTTTTTCTTTTGCAGCTTTTTTTCTTGCTTCAATTGAAAACGACGTTGGGCTTCTTCTTGTTTTTGTGCTTTTGCTGCTTTTTGGCGCTGCGTTTTTTTGATTTCGATGGATTTTTGCATCGCTATCTGCGCTTTAGTAGAATAAACCGGCTGATTTTTCTCTTTATTTACTAGATGCTGCAAGCGCTTGGGATTGAGATTGATACGATGTTCATTTACTTGTTTACTCGCCATTGAAACACTAGGGACTTTCACCATTTCTGCCAAAAGCTGTGTGTTTACAAATGCAAGTACTTCCGTATCTTTGGGCTCGGGACCAAAAACGTGTTTTAGCACTTTCATTTTCCCGTCGTCCTCGTCTTCTACCAATCCGCACCAAAAGCTGCCATCAAAGAAAATCGTTAATTTCATGATGACCCCTCCTTTGTATAGATTGCAATGGACGACCTGGAGGGAAGGTTACTGACGCTTTTTGGCGCTCCCGGACTACCAACCGAGACGTGTTTTTATGCTACTTTATTGTAAGGGGTAGCATTTACTGCCGTCAAATAGTAACCAGCTAGCAAAATAAAATCCTAAACAAAAACAAAGCACGCGTTTATTGCTGGCTTCATTGAAAGAGTTAAACATTCAAAAATACATTTAAAAAAGCAATGACCACAACAATGACAGGTAAATATCGGGTTTGTGCTTCTACTGTTGCTTGCAGTCTGAAAATTTTAGCGACAAGTTTGAAACAACACCACCCGATTAGCGTTCCGATTGTATTTGCTAAAAGATCATTGATATCCGTTGCCCGATATAACGTGAAGATTTGGCTGATTTCGATAGCTAAAGAAATGCCCGCGCCAAGAAATACCGTCTTGTACACCTTCTGAAAACTGCGGCTAATAAAAGGCAGTAAAAAACCAATTGGCATAAAGACCATAATATTGGCGATAAAACCACTAGATAGCCCTTCTGCTAGCAGACGCCATTCCCACCTGGGATGAAAAACACCTTCACCTAATCGCAGCATGCGCTGCAATTGTCCCACTGTGGTAATGCCAAAAATATGCGTTAAGCCAATTTGCAAATAGTAAAACAGCAATAGTGCCGGAAGCAAAATCGCAATTTTTCGCCGCCAAGACAATTTAAACGGCAAAATATAAGCTGTAATCAAAATAACGCCGATTAAAGCTAAGGGATTTACAAAAAGAATTTCCCATAAATAATCAAAAATTGTGTAGTTATCCATGTTATTTCCTCCATTTGGAAAAATATAGCTGCTAGTGTACTACATGAAATAGTACACTAGCAGCTATTGTGGCGTCAATTTGGCTTAAAATACTTAAGAGAAAACTAAAACAATCTCGGATTGCTGTCTTTCAAATTTTGCTAATCACTTGACCACCTGGCTAAAAACGCCCCCATTCTCAGACTTTTATCTCAAAATGTTTCATGTGAAACAAATTTTTTTGCTTTTTTAATACCAGCAACTCCCCCATTACTTATCTTTTATTTCAGTCAAGTGTATTGCAGTCTTATTTTTCCATCGCCTTTTTTATTTGACTGCGGACGCGCCGCAATTTTTTGCGGTAATAAGCCCGCACTTGGCGGGAAATTTTCTTTTGCGGCTTACTTTTGGGATATTTCAAAGGAAGCTGTCTTGTAACTGTTTTATTATCCTGCAGCTGGTGACTGTCAATAAGTAACGAAGTAAAAGCCCGCTGTTCACTTTCACTTAGTTCTAGATAAATTTGCTGCAGCATTTCCGCTAATTCAATGTCTGCGATAAAATCAAAGGGCGCCTGAATTTGCTCGGCGTCTTCTTCTAGCAATGTTTCTGGTCGCTTTAAATATTTGCGACGACAGTCTTGGCAAAGCCACTGAAAACGGCGAAATAGATAACTGTTATTGTAATCTTCTTTGAAAATTTCCAAATCCCGATAATCATGCAGCAGCTCAATTAAATTAAAGCGCATCTCTTGCAGACAGTCATCATACTCACTATTTTGCACAAAGATATTCTCTTTAGCCAAAACGCGACGAAACAAGGTATCGTAGTGCTCCAATGCTTCATTCATCAATTGTTCTTTCATCTAAATTTCCTCTTTTGCTTTATTCCGGCCGGTAACTATATTTTAGAAAAAGAAGACTTACCGCTACCTAAAAATAAACAGCAAAAGAACCCCATTTTAGCTGACAACCCTGCAAAAAAATAGCTATAGTTAATTAAAGTTCTTTTTGAAAGGAAGCGATTCAATGACCTATGTCCCAATTGACGAAAACTGTTTAAAGTTCCATTTACGTCCCGAAATCAGTCGAATTCGAGCTAAAATCTCCCCTTTCTTGCCGCAGCAACCTTTTATTTTGACCAAAGATTCTCGTCATCAGCTGGCTGATCAGCTTATTCCCCATGCCGAGCTTTCCCTTGGCAAAACATATTATGCTTTAATCCCCTACGAAAAACTAAAATGCCAGTATTCCCTTGTTTTTAGTGATGAGGGGTTGGCGCTAGTTTATGGTACGCCGACACAATTACTTAAAAAACGCATCCTCCCTGCCTACCGCTGCCAAGATAGCGGACTTTATTTTGAAGCCGTCGCAAGCCTTTACCACTTCAAAAAAGCACCTTTTGCTACCCGTGATTTTTGCCTTTTGCCCTTAACTGGTAGCAAGACCGCCCCGAAAAACACGGTCTGGATCAATCCGATTATTCTGGCTGATTTTTACTGCGCCAACCATCAGAATATTGTCAAAACTTTATTAGGTTTTGATTGTGTCATCCCCATTAAAAAAACTGCTCTGATTCACTGCATGAGTAAAGCCTTCATTTTGCATACCCAAATAAAAAAAGAAGAAAATTATGATCGTCTCACCCAAATCGATTCGGTCGCCAAATACTTAAACATCGATCCTACACCTTTGATTAACGCCGCTTGCAGTGAAATTGACAGCAGACAACGCCATTGGCCCAATCAGTTTTTCTACCCCCACTACGACACGCTGCGCCACCATAAAGCCGTTCAATCATTATGCGAAGATTACGAAACCTGGTATGACAACCAACACAAAATTACCGCTTTTCATTAAAAAAACTTATAAGCAGCCGTTTGTCGCAAACTTTGAGCGATCAGTTACAAAAAAACTTCTACAACCTTTTACTGAATTTTAGTTTTAAAAAGACACAGGGATCTTTTTTAACAACTACCACAACAAAAAACTAAAAAAACGGTTGTGACAAAGGCAAACTTTCCTTTATCACAACCGCTTTTATTCATCTTACGTTACATGGCGTCCTCCCGCAGAGAAAGCGACGAAAACTTATTGTATTCTTTAATAAACATCAATTCCACCGTCCCTCTGGCGCCGGAACGGTTTTTTTCGATAATAACTTCGATAATATTATCGCGGGTGTCTTCTTGTTCATCTGGATCATCTGAATCCCGTTGATAATAATCATCCCGGTATAAAAAGGCAACGATATCGGCATCTTGCTCAATGGAACCAGATTCCCGAATATCAGACATCACGGGCCGTTTATCTTGCCGTTGTTCTACCCCACGGGAAAGCTGAGATAAGGCAATAACAGGCACTTTTAATTCTTTCGCCAATTTTTTCAACTGCCGGGAAATTTCAGAAACTTCTTGTTGGCGATTTTCCCGTCCAGTCCCTTCAATCAATTGCAAATAATCGATTAAAATCAAACCCAAATCTTTTTTTTCTTGGGCTAAGCGACGACAACGGGCGCGAATCTCAGAAACTTTAATCCCCGGGGTATCGTCGATAAAAATACTGGCACGGGATAAACTTCCCATTGCCACCACTAAATTGCCCCACTCTTCATCGGTTAATTGACCAGTCTTCAAATGCCCTGCGTCAATCAGACCTTCAGCACAAAGCATCCGCTTAACTAACGATTCCGCATCCATTTCCAGACTAAAAATCGCCACCGAGGCATCGGTTTTCGTCCCAATATTTTGGGCGATATTTAACGCAAAGGCAGTTTTCCCCACCGCGGGCCGGGCAGCTAAGATAATTAATTCCCCTTGCTGCAAACCAGCCGTCATTTTATCTAATGCCGGATAACCAGTTGGAATCCCCGTGATGGCTTCATCGTTTTGCGCTAATTGATCGATGTTGCGGAAGGTTTCTTGCAGCACGTCCTCAATGGCTTGGAAACCATTACTATTACGGCGCTCAGAAACCTCTAAAATTCCCCGTTCTGCATCTTCGACAATGGCCGAAACGTCTTCATCTTGTTCATACCCGGCGGCGACAATTTTATTTGCAGCCTGGATTAAATTGCGCAATAATGCTTTGTCCGCGACAATTTTCGCATAAAAGCCAATGCTGCCTGCATAAGGCGTCGCTTGGGATAATTCAACTAAATAGCCGACACTACCGACATCTTCTAAAGCATTGCCTCTTTCCAATTCTGCTTTTAACGTCACCACGTCAACGGCTTCATTACGATCAAACAAATTAATCATCGCTTGGTAAATCAGCTGATGGCGCCGCTGATAAAAATCTTTGGCACTCAAAACTTCCATCGCATTAATCAGCTCATCGGGAGCCAAAAAAATCGAACCTAAAACAGCCTGCTCCGCTTGAATATCTTGCGGCGGCATGCGGTCTTGCCACATATCTTCTACTGCCATAATTATAATCGCTCCTAAAAGTTTTCAGTCTACTAATTTTACATAACTTTCAGTAAAAGTACAATATATGGCAAGTGCCTCCCAAGAGAAAAAATGCGTTAAAAAGTGCTGTCCATCCCTTTAAAGCAAGCTTTAAAAAAGTGTTAAAAAGCTTTTTAGCTTGGGATTGGGCGGCTTTATTTTTTGATGTTAACTTTTTATTGTGTTTTCTTTGAAGGTCTAAATTAGACGTTAACTTCATATTACGATTATAAAAAAAATCCATGGCAAAAAAATTTGCCATGGAATCAGTGCAATTGCATTAGTCGCTCACAATATATTGTTTTTCTACTATTTTACCGTGACCTTTGAATGGGTAAGAAATTACCATCACACCTTCGCATGTATCGCCTAAGCCTGAATATAGCTCACAAAAATCATCAGTGTGGTAAATCATCCCTGAAGGAAAACAACAATCTTGTAAAAAGGCTCGTTTAGCCGGTGCAGTTGGATAACAACTTCTTGTTGCAATGATTTGATAATCTGCTATTTCTAATGTAAGAGGGTTCAATACAAAAGAAACTATGGTATACACGCTTTGATCATCTTGGTTAAAAGATAAGTGACCAATCACACCAACTTTACCAGAATCGAGTAAAAATGCTTGATTGACGCCGCCCCATTCTAAATCGGCAAATAAATTAGGTAATATTTTCGCTTGGTTAATTTTGTCAGCCGTCAACTCGTTTAAACTGTCGATAATCGTAAAACCAATTAATGCTTCACTACCATACGTTGCAATTAGCTCTTTATCCCGTGGCCGCGAAAAAACACCGATTCTGCCATCAGCAAGCGGAACAATACGAATGTCTTTCATATTTTTTGGACCCGTAGTGAAGTATTTTAAATTATCTAATTGTTTACCATAGTAAAAATACCCATAATATGCGTCTAAAACATCTTCTTGTTTCACCTGAACATGGGTACCACCAAGGACAAAATCATCCGCTATTTTAGCAATATATGGATCTTCCAGTTGGTAAATCATCGCATCTTCAACTAAGGTCCAATGATTTTTTTCTACCCTAATAAATAATCTTACCCATGAACGCATCCATTCATCACGGCGTTCAACACGACCAAATAAATACCAGTTTTTTTCAATTTTGAAAGGTTGCGAACAATTGTATACATCGAATTCTTCAACACCTGAAAATGTCAAAATGTCAGCTTGAGGGTGATTTGAAACGTTGGCTTCAAATTCTCGTTTTCTTTGATCTGCCTTCATACTAATCTCCTTATAGTTCTGTCAGCATTTGATGAAAATCGCTTTTTAGCGCTTGCAATTTTGATTCTGTTACCTGTTTTGAAGAAGCGTTTGCTGAATAGTAAATCTTAAATTTAGGTTCTGTGCCAGAGGGTCTGACACAAACCCACGACTCATCTGCCAAAATTAATTTTATAACATTGGATTGTGGAAGCGTTAGTTTGGTTACTTCCTGCGTTACTAAATTCTTTTGCGTACCTAAGCCATAATCTTCTTTAAACACAACTGCCTCACCTGCTAAGTGGGTCACTTCTTTTTGACGTAAGTTTTCAACTAATTGTGCCATTTCCGCAATACCATCTTTTCCTAGAAAAACTTTTGTTTCTAAGTCTTCTTCAAAATAGCCATATTCTTGGTAAATTTCTTCTAGTCGATCTACTAGGCTACGATCTGACAGCTTACAAACCAATGCAACTTCTGCCAATAACGTGGCCGCTTGGATTGCATCTTTGTCACGGACAAAAGGAGAAATTAAATAGCCAAAACTTTCTTCATAACCAAAGAGAAATTTTTTGTCTTGTTTTTGTTCCGATAATTTGATTTGTTCACCAATAAATTTAAAGCCTGTTAATGTATTACGTACTTGCAGTCCGTGTTTTGCTGCAATTTTTGCACCCAAATCAGAAGTAACAATTGTCTTTGCTAAAAAATAATTTTTCACATCCGCTGGTGATTTTTGTTGGATCAAATAGTCCAAGAGTAAAACACCAATTTGATTACCATTTAAATAAATCGGTCGGTCTTGTTTAAACACAACTACGCCTAAACGATCTGCGTCCGGATCAGTAGCAATTAATAGATCAGCTGGATTTTTCTTTGTTTCTTCTAATGCCAAAGCAAATGCTGCCTGATCTTCTGGGTTAGGAGAAGTCACAGTAGAAAAGCCTGGATCTGGATCTTCTTGCTCTGAAACAAGTCTTAAATTATCAAAACCAAAGGCAGCAAAAGCCTTTTTGATTAAAACTTTTCCCGTACCATGTAGTGGTGTGTAAATAACCGCTAAGTTTTTACCTTCTTTTGCGACTAATTTTTGATTTTGTACAACATTTTTTAATTCTTCAACATACCACTGATCTGCTTCTTCAGAAAATACAGTAATCCGGTCATTTTTTTCATAGTAGGCACGAGATTTTGCGGTAATTTGAAGTTCATCTGTAATACTTTCTAATAACGTCATTAGGCGTTCAGCAGTTTCCAGCGTAATTTGACCACCATCTGAGCCATATACTTTAAAGCCGTTGTATTGTTTGGGATTGTGACTAGCCGTTATCATAACTCCTGCAAAAGCATGATAGTGACGAACTAGATAAGAAAGTTCTGGCGTTGGGCGTAATGTATCAGACAAAAAAACTTTAACACCGCAGGCTGCTAAAATGCGCGCCGTCCATGTGGCAAACTCTTCTGATTTATAGCGATTATCATAAGAAATTACTACGCCACGCTCACAAGCGGCAGAACCATTTTCTTCAATATAGCGTGCCAGCCCTAGCGCAACGCGTTTAATCGTATAATTATTAATTCGATTCGTACCCGCCCCTAGTTCTCCGCGCATACCACCTGTGCCAAACTCAAGATAACGATAAAAACGATCTTCTAAATTTGCTTGGTCAGTCACTTGGTCTAATTCATTTTTCAAGTCTAAATCTAAAGTCGCAAAATCTTGCCACTCTTGTAATTTTTCTTGCCAATTCATTCCTGCTAGCCCTCTTTTGTTTGTCTAATAATTTCAGCAATGGAGAAGGTGCAACCTGCCATTGAAGTATCTGCGACACCGTAATACATGGTTAATTGATCTTCTTTTACTATCCCGCCAGATCCAAAGACAACATCGCTAAAGAAACCATTCTTTTCATATTCAGCATCTGGTTCCATAATTGGTTGGTTAGAGCGCGCCAAAACTTTAGTCGGATCTTCTAAATCTAGTAAGGCTGCACCCATACAGTAACGATGTTCGGGTGTCGCGCCATGGTAAAGAACGAGCCAGCCTTCTGCCGTTTTGATTGGCACTAAACCACCACCCACACGACCACTATCCCAAGAATCTGGGCGAATACCGATTAAATGTTGGTGATGTCCCCAACTTTCTAAATCTGGAGATGACGCAATCCAAATATCATAGTTTCCGATACTTTTAAGCGAAGGACGATGCAGTGCATAATACTTCCCATTAATTTTTTCTGGAAAAATTAAAACGTCCTTATTCTCTGGTGCAAAGATATTTCCCAAATCTTGATAGCTTTCAAAATCTTGCGTAGCAATCAATGAATCACACACACCTACAGGAGATACTGAGCTAAAATTAACGTAATACGTGTCACCAATTTTTGTACAACGCGCATCTTCAATCCCATAACTTTGGTATTCGTTAAATGGATATAAGAAGGCTTTATCATCAATGGTGAAGTTATGACCGTCTTGACTGCGGGCAATGCGAATATAAGAAATAGAGGTCAAATAAGCAAAACTATCAAGCTTATCTGTATGACGAATCATACGAGGATCTTCAAAATCATATTTGGGATCATTACGATTGAATTCAATAATAGTCATTTCTTTTTTTTGTGCATCATAAACTGGAGCTTTAATAATTTCTGAATCTTTAGAGATGGGTCTTTCTGCTACGCGTAGTAATAGCAATACTTCATCATTGTATTTGGCAACGCCGCCATTAAAGGCTCCAATCACTTCATAACCTTCATGAAGTGGCGTCACATCTTTAGGTGTAATTAACGGATTCTCTGCAAAACGATCTATTTTCATGTCATAACCTCTATCTAAACGGATTTTCAATTTCTAATTTTTGAGCACCAGCATCACTGATCCCAGCATATATCACGGCTTTTTGATCTTTCATAACAATCCCGCCACTAAAAACAACATCAACTAAATCTGGCCGTTTAGCTGGTCCAGCTGCGAAATCTTTTCTTTCGGCAATAATCTTGGCATTTTTCATGGCGAAGTTGGCTAAGTCTAATTCAAAAGCCATTGCGTAATAATGACGATTATTTTCTTCATCAAAGTTCGCAATATGCCCTAAAACCCAAGTAGATGTTTTAGTTTGATGAATTTCATTGGCTCCGCCCCACTGACTATCTGTAAACTGATTTGCTAGTAACGGTGCATCTTCAATAAGCGCAACGGACAAAGATGCTAAGTCGTCAATAATCACAGCTCCAATTTTACCGCGTCCACCTTTTGTACCTTGTGGACGTGTTAACACAAGAATTTTCCCATCATTTAATTGTTTTAAACGTAAATCTTTCATTCCCCATGGACCGGCAAAAATTTGGACAGCATCTTGGCTGGTTTCTAAACGGTAAAAGACGGTACGCCATTTGGCTTGTCCTGACGAAAGAAAGTTTACTTCCACGCCGCCTAAAATGATGTCACCATCAATTTCAGTAAAGAAAGGATCTTGTAAAGAAAGACGAACGCTTTCTTTAATAGGCACCCACGTATTCTCTTCAGCTTCTGTAAACAAGACGATTTCTGAATGTTCATCATCTCTAGACTCAACTCTACCTGCAAGAACCACTTGTCCTTCTAGCAGAAATGGCGCCGTAATATTATAAACATCTTTGTCTGCTACATCTTTGAATGTTAAGACGGTTGCTTTAGAATAAAGTTGCTCTTCACGGTATTTTTTTAATAGCTCTTCCGCATAAATCATTTAATTTCTCTTTCCTATCCAACCTGCTTTTTCGGGCAAGTAAATTTTATTTTTTGCTAAATACGGCCCATTATGGGACCATAACGTCTGCCACGGCCTATCTTCCAATAGTTCAATCTGACGTGGTTTCTCAGAAAAGTTCAGTATCACGTGAATATCACCGCTCCAATAAGAAAGCAGGTCATTTTCTGCTTGGATTTTTTCTAAGGGTAAAAATGGACCTTCTTTATGCCGCAGTGCAATTAACGCTTTGTAGCCAGCCATAATTACTTTTTCTGACTCGTTCACTTTTGCTGAGCCAATCCAACCCTTTATATTAAAGGGCAACATTCCTCTTGAACGATCACGATTAACTAGATTTGCTGCTGCTATCGCTCTTACTTCACCGTCAGAGGGCAATAATTCAAAATACTTATTTTTCGCTTGAATATCGCGAATATCTGTCAAATTAGCAGCTAAGAAATCACCTAACCCTAATTCTTCTCCTTGAAATAAAAAAGTTATGCCATGGTTGATTGTTAATAAGACAATTAACAAGTAATAAACATCTACGTTTTTGTCTGCCAAACGCTCCCAAGACCGACTCATATCATGACTATTAAAAAAGAGCGTTGGCAATTTTTCAGCTGCAGTATTCATAGCTTCATACTGGCTTGCAAAATAATTTAAATTCAGTTTTTCTTGACTACCTAAATTGAAATTAAAAGCGGTATCAAATAGCTCCGCCCCAACATACTGTTCAATACATTTAAGATCATCGGAGCTAATTTCGGCTACAGTAAACAGTTCTGGATTGCAGTTTTTAATATACGCATTGATTTCTTTTAAAATAGCGAGAACACCTGGTTGATTTACATCATTTTGGTGAATCTGTCGCCTGGTTTCATCAACTGGATTATCTTTAAAGTCCTGGCTGACAGTTAGGTTATTAATCACATCAAAACGAAAACCATCAATACCTTTTTTAATCCAAAAATCCAGTATTTGAAAGATTGCTTGCTTGACGGCAGGATTGTGCCAATTTAGATCAGCTTGTTCTTTGGCAAAACTGTGATAATAATATTGTTGGCTTTTTTCATCGTATTCCCACGCCGACCCGCCGAAAAAGCTTTCCCAATTATTCGGTCTATCTCGCCAGATATACCAATCGCGTTTTTTGTCCTCTGTACTTTGTAATGCTGATTGAAACCAAGGATGTTGCGTCGATGTGTGATTAAAAACAACATCGATAATGACGTGCATCCCACTTTTTTTTGCCACTTGAATTAGTTCTTCTAAATCTTGTAATGTGCCATATTGTCTGTCTACATCGCAGTAATCTGACACATCATATCCATTGTCAATTTTTGGTGATGGATAAAAAGGTGTCAGCCAAAGTGCATCTATCCCTAATTGCTTCAAGTAAGGCAATCTTTCTTTTATTCCGTTAAAATCCCCAATCCCATCGCCATTACTATCTGCAAAAGAAGGTAGATAAATTTCATAAAAAACAGCTTTTTCCCACCACATATTTATTTGCTCCTACTTCAAAGTAAATTGCATACCATCTTGGAATCGTTTAGAGAAGATTAAAAATAAAATAATCAAAGGTAATGTCAGCAATACCGAAGCAGCGTACATTGGTCCAGGATACGTACCATAAGGGCCAAACATTTGAGAGATTAAAACATTCAACGTAACCGTACTATCACTTTTTGAAACAATCATATCCCACAATAAGTTGGTCCAACGATCCGTAAACAAGAATAAAAAGATGACTGTTGTAATAGATTTAGACATTGGTAAAACAACTTTAAAAAGTACTTGCAATTCAGAAGCGCCATCTAATTTTGCTGCTTCAATTAAGGCATCGGGAATTGCTTTAAAAAAGTTGGTATACATAAAAATTGCCCACAAGCTAATCGCCGTTGGAATAATCATACCTGCGTAAGAATCAAGTAATCCCACATTTGTAATCATTAAAAATTGTGGAATCAACAAAATAATGGCTGGGAAAAACATTTGGAATAAAATAAAATTATTAACAAATTTTTTGCCTTTAAATTCAATTTTTGCTAAGGCATATCCCACCATCAATGCAAATAACAACATTAAAAACGTCGCGATGGTAGCTACGATAACCGTATTAATAAATGCGCCCACCCAAGGAACATTAGCTGAAGTAGCCGATCCGCCAAATAGCCACGTCCATGAACGCAAACTAAAATGACTCGGAATTAATTTACGGTCCACTTGGTCCCATGATGCAAAAGAATGCATTACCAGATAAATAAACGGAAAAATCATAACTAACATTACTAATGTCGTAACAACATATAATAGAATGGTTTGTCCTTTCGTTCTTTTAAGTCCAACCATTTCTTTCACCCCATTTTTCTAAAAGCTTGCGAATGATTCCAATTGATGCAAAAGTGACCACAGAGGCTAATAAAGCTACAGCAGAAGCATAACCTGACTTCAAACCGACAAAGGCTTGATTGTAAATTTCCATTTGCCACGTATTAGTAGCAAAATTAGGACCCCCACCAGTCAATTGATAGACCTCCGTAAATATGCCGAAACTAACCCCCACAGCAAGTACAGCCACTGTGAAGAAAGCGGGATATAACATTGGAAATGTGATCTTCCAAAAACGATTCCACGGTGTGACACCATCAATAGCCGCAGCTTCATAAATTTCTTGATTAATATTGCTTAAACCCGAAATTAAAATCAGACCATAATAGCCAGACATTTTCCAGGCAATCATCAAGGACACAATAATGATGGCCGTATGTGGATTTCCTAGCCAATCAATATCCCAGCCCATTTTATTACGTAAAAATGTATTGAAAGGACCGTTATAAGATAGTAATCCCTTAACAATCAAGGAAGTTACAACACCACTGGAAAGATACGGTAGGAAAAAAGCTACCATATACAAACCTTTTAACTTCGGTAAACTATTAACTAAAAGTGCAATAATCATCGACATAATCATGGCCATTGGAACAAAAACAATCAAAAACTTATATGTAACAACAAAAGCCGCTTGAATCGCGGGACTTTTGACTGCATCGATAAAATTTTTGATTCCAACAAATTCAACATCTGGTGAGATCATGTTCCAACTTGTTAAGGCTAGCCAAAATGACCACAGTAATGGTAAAAGGAAAAATATAAATGTAAAAATAAGGTATGGGCTGGTAAATAACCAGCCCAATTTTGTATTTTTGTTCATTATTGAAGCGCCCCTTCAACGGCTTTCTTTGCATCTGTAACGGCTTTAGCCGGTGCTTTTTCACCTCGAACAACAGGAACCCATGCTTGTTCGCCAAACACTTGTTGAATATCGTTGTACTTTTCATTATCCATTGCTGGAACTGCATTTGGAACGTTAGCAGCATAAACTTCCATTACTGGATTTTTTTCGAAGTATTCTTTAAACGCAGCATTTTCTGTTGCATCATCACGTGCAGGAATCAAAGAAGTTGTTTCTAATAATTTCATATCATTATTTTCATTACCAAAAACAAATTCTAAAAATTTCATCGCAGCAGCTTGTTCTTTTTCCGTTGCTTGCGCGTACATCACAATTCCCTTAGCATCAGCATATGTGGAAACATTTTCTTCATTAGCTAATTCATCTGGGACAACGGGTGTTGTAACTGTGTAATTTTCACCAAATTTTAGCTCTGGGTATTTTTCTGCCCAGTTCGGGAATGTCCAAGGGCCAATGTCGGTCATAACGCTATCGCCATTTTCAAATGGATCAGTCGCTTCACCAGTGCGCAAAACTTTATCTTTAGATAATGTACTCATTAAATCAAAAACATTTTCCATTGCTTTTTCATCTGCAACAAATTTATTATTTTCAACAAAATTGGCACCTTTACTTGCTGCGTCATATAATGGGAAGAAGTCAAACCAACGCATCCAAGCAGTTGGATCGGCAATATCTTTTTTCGCCCACAAAGCTTTATCTGTACCTTTAATTTTTTCGACAACTTTTAATAATTCTGAGTATGTCTTAGGCGGTTCATTAAAACCTAGCTCTTTTAATGTATCTAAACGCCAACCAAACAAAATTGGATTTGAATAGACTGGTAAAACGTATTGACTGCCATCAGAAAATTTCCAGCTCTCGATTGTTTTACTCATATTTCTTTTTTCGACAACATTTTTAAAGTCACTTTCTTTATCTAATGGTAAAATTGCCTTACTAGCTGCTAACTGTGCCGCAAAACTACGATTAATATTTTCAGATAGTGTGGGTGCCGTTTTTGATGCAATTGCACTTTGAATAGTGGCTTCAGAAGATGGGCTTTCTTTCATTTGACTAACTTCAACATCGATATCTTTGTTTTGTTTCTCAAATTCAGTCGCCATTTCTTCCCAATACTTTACTTGGGTAGGATTTGGAGCGGCCCAAAAAGTAACTTTAGTTTTGCCATCACTTGAACCAGAATCTTTTGCGCCGGAATTGCCACAACCAGCCAAAGCAACAGTTCCTAACAATAAAGCAGAAATACCTACGATCAATTTGTTCATTTTCATCATCGTTCCTCCTAAATGGTAAACGTTTTCTTTACAACACGTATCTTACAACGTGTAATTCGTGTTGTCAATGTTTTGTAATGATATTTTTATAATTACATTTTACAATTACAAAGCATTACATTTTTTAGTAATTTATGATATACTTAATACAAAGCTTAGAAAATCAGGTGATAAACATGAAAAAAGCGTCCATGCAAGATATTGCAGATGCACTGGGCATCTCAAAAAATTCAGTTTCACAAGCATTACGAAACAAACCAGGCGTCAGTCAAAAAACAAAAAACTTAGTATTACAAAAAGCCGATGAAATCGGCTACGAATACCAAACTACTCCTCTTACAAATAGAGAAAAACGCATCTTATTAGTAGCTACTGAATTTGCAATTTCACAAACAAGTTTCTTTGGGGAGATCATTAAAAGTATTGAAGATGCTCTTCGAAAAAAAGGGTGCCAGCTAGATATTCATCCATTGACTCAAAAAGAAATAAAGAATTTAACTTTACCGGCAAATATTTTAGATTATCATGGTGTAATTCTTTTATCGCATAGTGACAATAATTACATAAAGGAAGTTATCGCTACGCAACTCCCGGTTGTGCTCGTTGACCATCATGATCCTTCTTTATTAGCTGATGCTATTCTTTCAAAAAATACAGATGGAACATTTCAAGCTGTTTCTCTATTGCTTGAAAATGACTTAAAGAGAATTGGCTTTATTGGTGACATTGAATTTTCGCCAAGTTATTTAGAACGTTATCGGGGATATCATCGCGCGCTGAGCGAGTATGGCTTGGCTTATGATAAAAAAATAGAAGTGACTCAGATTGAAGAAACACAAGGAGCACTTTTTAATAAGCTAAAAAATATTGAAAAAATGCCTGACGCTTGGTTTTGCGTCAACTCTGGTTTAGCATTTATGTTAAATAGTTACTTACAATCTGCTGGATATACTATTCCAGATGATATTAGTATTATTTGTTACGATGACACAGAATTTACGCGTATGGCTGTTCCGCCCATTACAAATATTGCAACTGACCTGCACTTTATGGGACAACTGGCTGTACAAGCTCTTATGCAAAGAATAGAAAATCCGGCTACGCCTTTTGTTCATCAACAAATTATTCCAAGTTTAAATATTCGCAGTTCAGTAAAACTTAAATAGTCATCCGGATTACAAATAAAAAAAGATTACAAACTACTTGTCATGTAGTTTGTAATCTTTTTTGTTAAACTAATGTAAAATCGTTTTTATCCAAGACTCCCCCTTACGCCAACACTTGCCAACTTTTTTTCTGATCAAAATAAGCCGCTTCTTTTTTAGCATTTGCAACTAATGTAGCAGGGTAGCCTAAAACGCCAAGTAACGCGATGGCGTTGCGGGATTTTGCTGCGCCTTGACGCAAGCGATAGTCAAATGTGATACCATTTTCAGCGGTGACTTGTTCTTCAAAATGGAGATTGTCACAACTGTTTTTCAAAATTTCGGTTAGTTCGATGTCGTGAGTTGCGACAAAGGCCAAGCTAGCTTGTTGTGATAACCACTCTACTACACTGCTGGAGGCAGCAATTCGTTCGATCGTATTGGTACCTTTTAAAATTTCATCAATAAAGCAATAACAGCGTTCGTTGGTTGCAACTTTGTCCAATAAGCGTTTAATTGATTTGATCTCAGCCACAAAATAGCTATCCCCTTCAAATAAATCATCTTCAACAGCCATCGAACTTAATACATGCCCTGGTTCTAATGTGAAAGATTCAGCAGTTGCGGTATTAATCGATTGCGCTAAAATGCAGTTGATTGCGATACTTTTGACATAAGTGGATTTTCCTGAAGCATTGGAGCCTGTTACGAGCGTATTTTTTTGCCAGTCGACTGGATTAGCCACGGCATGTTGAATTAAAGGATGATAAATCGCTTGTGAAACGACACCACCTTCTTTAACCACAGGCTGACACGTTAAGGGCATATACGTCCGAAAATTCAAAATCGCTAAGGCAACTTCTAAATCCCCTAAATTATCCCATAGTGAGATGGCCGCTTTATTGTACCGCGTAATTTTTCCTAATACATAATTATAAGAAATCAACGGCAATAAAAAGATCATATTAACCAGTTCAAATAAAATTTCGGCTTCTGAATTTCCTTTGACGCGAAAAGAAAAAGCAAATTTTTCAATGCCTTTAAAGGGTTTTATCTTTTCTTTTATGTCGGTTTGTAACGGGGTTGCAACTTTGCTTAATTTTTTAGCCAAAACCAGCGTTTGAACCAGATAACGCATGATTGTCAGTTCTCTTTCCAAACGAAATTTTTGGGTGAAATAGAGGATTACATTTAAAAAGAAGCTTAATAAAATAACAATTAAAAATAAAGCTGGTTGCAACGATAATGCTAAAATCGCCAAAATTGGTATACATCCTAAAATAACATATAGCCATGTGTTTGGTAATTTATTTTTACCACCTTCTGCCAGATATTGCTTGGAAAAATTATTGTCTTGTTTCCCTAAATTTGCAAAAAGATATTGCACTTTTTCTCTTGTCGCTGAGTTTTCAGCAAAAAATTTGATTAAGGCTTCATAGCGTTTTTGATCGTTAAAGTTGTAATTGCGCAAACGTTTGTAAAGAGCTTCTGAACCTACGCTGGAGTAAGTATTGTTCAACAAGGCAAAAATACTAGCCATATCTAAATCATACCAAGTCAAATCATCGACTTCTGCTTCATAGTGATGATATTTCTTTTCTTCCAGCCAGGCTTCTTTCAAGCTCTCCTCTTGATCAAGCCGGCTTTGATATGGCTGTATCCCCCATTTTTGTCGGATACTTTGTTTTAACTTTACACGAGACCGATAATTCAGCGCAACTAACACCACCGGTACAAAGACTGCGAGCGTTATGACTAAAATCATTTCTTGTGACATTTTTACACCTCATCAATTTTAGTTATTTCATTTTTTCGAACCTATTTTTAGTCCCACAACTAAAAACACGCATAAATTTTGCAATGGCTTCTTTTATAAAAAGTAAAAATAGCGATCCACTTGCAACGTGTCCTTATTATACCGGATATAATCTTTTATTTTTAAGCTTTTTTATTTCTGAGTTGTTCTGTCAACTGTAACGGATACGCTTTTATGCTAAAATTAAAATATCATTATAAAAATTAGGCCTTTTTTCTATCTTTTAGTCAGAATTAAAATGACTTAACGGCCTAACTAAAAAGGAGACGACTATGGAAATTGGCGATACACTGAATTTTGATCGTTTTACTTGGCGGATATTAGCAAAAGAGGAGCGGCGCCTCTTATTGATAACAGAAGATATTATCCAGCAGCGTCCCTATCATCACAAAAAAGGAGATGTCACTTGGGAAACCAGTGGAGTGAGAGACTATTTAAACGACACCTTCTACCAATCATTTGCACCTCAAAATAGGGCAAAAATTTTAACTACTGAAATTTTGACAGCTGATAATCCCTGGTACAACGTTACTGGCGGCAATAAGACCTACGATCACATTTTCCTGCTAAGCTTAGAAGAAGTGGTCTGCCACTATTTTGGTGACAGCAGCAAAAACCTTATGCAAAAAAGCCCGAAACAACGGTATTGGTTCCAAAAGAAAGATCCAAATAATGATCAACGCCGCGCCTTTTATGATCAGCATATTTGGTGGTGGTGGCTGCGTACTCCTGGACGCAATTTGCAGCGGGCAATTTATATACACGGTGACGGCAACGTCGGAATTCAGGGTAATAAAACAGATCACTACAGTAGCACCACCATTCACCCGCTAACAGGTGATAATAGTGGTGGTTTGCGCCCAGCATTATGGCTTTCCCTTGATTCCTCCACTGATTTTTAAATTTCCTAAGTTTACTGATACAAAAAATCTGTCTGATTTAGGATGCTTTTCTGATTGCAATATAAAGACAAAAACACCAACTTCTTCTGACGAAAAAAAACGTTGCGTCAAACAGAAATTGGTGTTTTTTAGTCTTATTTTTTTATTTCAGAGAAATGGTTGGCTAACCTATATTCTCCACTTTACCAAATGTGCTCCTTGAAAAGCCTGTTGTAGGCAATTAATTTTAGTAAACTGCACCGAGAAACAGTTTTAGTCTTCAAACATATTGTCTAGCTTGTGTTCTACTTTTTCCCATTCATCTTCATGTTTTGTGTCGCTAAAATCATCAGAATCAAAACGAATTACGCGGTACCAAGCATCTTGATGGCCACCAGAAATTGCCTGTAAATCGCCACCGGATACGATAAACGCTGCCGCAATAGACACAAAACCTATGCCAATACAAACTACGCCAAGTTTTACGATACGTTTAAAATCCATAAGCAGTCACCTGGCCTTTCATTTTGCCAATAATAAATTTGGTCAAATTAAAGGTGATCTTCAAAAGACTACCGCCAATTTTCCAAGTAATCACACCACAAATTAAACCTAACCCTAAAAGCAATGCACCACTGCCAAATTGAAGCAAACCAATTCCCAGACCATCACCAAAAGCAAAAAAAGAAGTCAGCATTGCAAAGGGTCCTCCGATAACGCCAGCTAAGGTGAAACTGCCGGTAATAATTAAGGGCACCCATAAAATGATGTAGGCACTAATAAATAAACAAAACGCGGCTAGCGCTAAACTGCCCCACAAAGGAAAGCCGAGAATTAATAAAATAATTACCCAAGGTGCAACTTTTTTCACCGCAGGTTGAGGTGTATTTCGCAAAAAATCTCCTTTTACAAATTCAGATTGTGCCACGATTTCAGCCGGATCACCTACCATCGCAACAGCTTCTGCTTCAGTATAGCCATCTGCAATAAAATCTCGGATAACTTCATCATAATAATCAATAAATTCTGAGGCTTCTAATTGATCGACGCCTGCCGGCAACGCTGCCATCAAATTCGCTAAAAACTGTCTTCTATCCATTTTGCGTCAAACTCCTTCCAATGTACTCATAAATTGAGACAACTTGTTTTTTACCCTTATAAAAAATCTTCAAATTCTGCTGCCCTTTTGCTGTGATACGATAATATTTCCGTAATCGACCGTTAAATTCTTCTTTATACGTCTCAACTAACTGCTGTTTTTCCAATCGTTTCAAAATCGGATACAACGTGGACTCACTGATGTGAATGATAGGCGAGATATTTTTAACAATTTCATAGCCATAAGAATCTTGCTGCAATAAAAACGCCAATACACAGTATTCCAATAGGCCTCTTTTTAATTGACTATCCAAGTTATCACCGCCTTTATTATTACCTTATACCTGATACTATACATGACATAGTATTGGTGAGCAATTATTTTCTGTTACGAAGAATGAAAATCAGCCTTTGGTCTGAGAAGGAAAGCTTAAAGAGCTTGTGTGTCATGCTGGAAACCTAATTTTCTCAGCAAATCGTATCAGTCCTGATAAAAAAACAAACTTCCAAACATTCGATTTTTAATCTACAGTTGGAAGTTTGTTTGCCTGTTTTATTTTTAAATTCCGCGGTAATTTCGGCTTGTTGCCGCAGATCTACTGCAAGAAAGCGTTATTGGTGAAAATTTATTCTTCTCCAACATGAACTTTCAGCGTTGCGACGACATCAGGATGCAACTTAGCCGGCACATTGGTGAAGCCAAGGGAGCGAATTGGATTTTCCAACTCGATTTTGCGTTTGTCAATTTTGACATTGTATTGTTTTTCTAAAGCAGTGGCGATTTGTTTTGAAGGGATTGACCCAAATAGACGGCCGTCCTCGCCAGCTTTGGCTTTTAATTCAATCACTGTTTCTTCTTTTTCTAATGTTTCTTTTAGTGCTTTTGCTTCGGCCAAAATTTCAGCATCGTGTTTGTCTTGCGCTTTCTTTTTGGCTGCTAATTCAGCGACATTTCCTTTATTGGCTTCTTGTGCCAATTTATTTTTAATTAAATAGTTTTGTGCGTAACCAGTGGGTACTTCTTTGATTTCGCCTTTTTTACCTTTGCCTTTTACATCAGCTAAAAAAATAACTTTCATGTTAATTTCCTCCTTGTAAAGCTGTTTATTTGACCTTGTTTACAGACATCTGCCAGTTAGGCTAAAAATTTTCTGACATTATGCACTTTGTGAAAGGTCAAATCAAGTCCTAAATTTTTGTAATCCCGCTGTTTTAAACTGTTTTTTTCTTGCTGTTACTGTAAAACAATTTCAGACAGCAGCAATTATTCTTGTTTTAGACTATGTTGTATCTCATTATAAAGCATTGTTTTCACTTCGTTAAGGGATTTCTCTTTGATTTGCGTAGCCGCATTGGTAAAATGACCGCCCCCGCCCAAATCTTCCATAATAGATTGGACATTGATTTTGCCATTACTTCGCGCCGAAATACCAACTAATCCATCTTGGCGCTTCGTGATTACAAAAGAAGCCTGAACATCATTCATAGAAAGTAAGGTATCGGCTGTTTTGGCAGTCGTTACACTATCGTAAACTTTATCTTCACTAGCGCAAGCCACCACAATATCTTGATCGATAAATTCACTTTTTGAAACCAATTCACTAATCTCTAAAAATGAAGTTAAATCCGAACTTAGGATGTATTGCACCAATTCACCATTGGCTCCTTTTGATTTTAAATAACTTGCAATGTCAAAAGTTCTAGAACTGGTACGGACAGAAAAATTCTTCGTATCGACAAAAATTCCGGCTAATAATAACGTCGCAGTCATTTTATCCATTTGTTTTTTGGTGCTACTTTGATATTGAATTAACTCTCCTACTAATTCCGAAGCAGAAGAAGCGGAAGATTCAATATAGGTCAACAGGGGTTGTGTCGGGAATTCTTCGCCCCGGCGATGATGATCGATAATCACTACCTTGTCAAATTTCTCATAAAGTTCCTGAGAGATCGATAGCGACGGTTTGTGGTAATCCACCATCACAAGTAGGCTATTTTGCTTAATCTGTCCTAGAGCCTGTTTAACCGAGATTAAATGGCCTTCTAGTTCTTCGTCTTTATGGATCTCTTGTAAACAGCGTTCCACATCAGGAATCAATTCATTTTCATTAATGACCACATAACTGGTTTTCCCTTGAAAATCGGCTAAGGTCGCCACACCATAGGCTGAACCAATCGCATCCATATCCGGATAACGATGCCCCATGATATAAATATCTTCAGCAGCAGCTAAAATTTTATTCAGCGCAGTTCCCATTGCTCGCGAACGAACACGCGTTCTCTTTGTAACGCTGGCAGTCTTCCCGCCATAAAATTTCGGCTTCGCTTCATCGTTGGCTTCTTTAACTACAACTTGATCGCCCCCGCGTACCAAAGCAATATCTAAACAAGTTTGAGAAACTTCCCCAATTTTTTCACCGGTTTGATCGCCATAACTAATTCCCATACTAATTGTTAAAGGAATAGATTGCTCTTCGGCTGCTGTCCGGATCTTATCCAATAAAGAAAACTGTTCTTGTGCCATTTTCTTAATATCAGAGGCATGAGCCACAAAATAAAAACGTTCCGCGTTCAGTCGTTTCAAATAAATACCGTATTCATCTGACCAATCGGAGATGAAGGTCGTTACAAACGAGTTTAAGTACGAAGTCTCTTTGGCATCCATTTTATCTACAACATCATCGTAATTATCAACTGAGATAATGCCAATTGCGGTTTGTTGATTGGCTTGATAATTTTGCGCAGCGACTTCTGTCGTTTTATCTAGTAAAAAGACAATATTTTTTTGCCGATCAATGATATATTCAAAACTTTTATCAGAAACTCGCAACGTACCCTCGTCTTTACTACCGACTAAAAGCGGCTTCAACGTCTTATCCCACAGCAAATCTTGCCCTACTTGTTCGTTCAAATCTAATGCCCGATGATTCATCCAATCCAAACGAAACGTTTTTGGCTGATAAATAAAGATAATCGAAGGGGAAACACTAGACAAAAACTTAGAGTTATCAATAGCAATTTGTGCCGATTTTCGAATTCGTTGATCATCTGTCAAAGCCTGTAAATTTTGCAACGTATAATAAACATAATAGACAAAGACATTTATCGCAGCAAAAAGAACCAGGTTCACCCATAAATTAGGATTAAACACCAAACAGATGAATTCTACAATGAAAACTAGCACCATCACTTTTAGAAAAGGGTATTTTTTCATAGTTTACTCCTCATTTTAACGTCATTTCATCCTATCTTATTGCTTTTAAGTAAGACGGTTACCTCACGTAAACAATTTGACTGACGTAAAAATATTCTCTAACAAAACCAGCAAACATTTCATTTTGCTACCCTCCATTTTATCATAAATCCTATAATAGCGCGATTTTTAGTCTTTTTATACGCAGCAATCAAATGTTTCACGTGAAACATTGCGACTGAACTAAATTTCCCCTTTTAAAATGTTTCACATGAAACATTTTTAAAATTACAAACAGACCGTAGCTGACTGTCAAAAGTTACACTATGACTAGTTACACTATCATTTGATTATCATCTGGGAGTAACGTATTACCTCCTTGCAATAGTTCAGCATTTTTTCACTTTAGCTACTCCTTACTTATAATTTAGCGCAAAGAGTAGTCATTACCGATATTTTTTTCATAAGATTCGTATTAGAGTAATGGCCATGCATTCTTTTTAAATAACATTTCAAAATCCCATGCATAAGTATTCAACTGCTGTATAATCAGTTTGCGCTACTTTACACAAACTTATTTTTCTCGTTATTAGCAAATAGAATAGTTTTCCACATTGTGGATAAGTTTTTTGGTATTTTGTGTTTATCTTGCGGTTTTTTAGCGATCCAACACTGGATTGTGCTATTTTTAAGATTGTGGATAAATAGATGAATTTGAGCTTTTTTTCTATTGCCTGACTTCCAATTTTTTTAAATTGGACAGATTATTTTCTTTTACAAATTTTGAGTTATCTATTTCAAGTAACTGAATCTCTAACTATAAAAAAACAAAGTTTGCAAATGGAGCAGCCTGAAAGTAGGGAATAAGCTTAAAAGGATTCTCCTCAAGTATTAAATAAAGCAAATTAAAAGGACTAATTCTATAAGCTATTTTATTTGTCACGTAGTAAAATTTCCAGTACTTTAACTTCTAATATTCCTTTTCTAGGCTTATAGGAGAAGCTAAATTATTTTGGCTAGCATGAAAAGCTGTGCAACGTTGCTTACACACCAAAATAATATTGAATTTCAATAAAAATTCCTCAAATTTCTCAATCTTTTGATTGATTGCTACCCAAAAGGTTATGTATGGAGCTAGACAGCAGGCGACAGTCAAATCAATATTTTTCTCATGAAATTTCATATTTTCTTGCTAGACAAAAAAAGAGGTTGAAAGAAAAGTCATTTTGACGATTCTTTCAACCTCTTAAAATAATTTTTAGTCTTCGCTTACGAAAGGTAGTAAGCCCATAATCCGTGCGCGTTTGATTGCTACGGTTAATTTACGTTGGTTTTTCGCGCCAGTACCAGTTACACGACGTGGTAAAATTTTACCGCGTTCTGAAATGAATCGTTTTAACAATTCGATATCTTTGTAATCGATGTGTTCGATGTGGTTAGCTGCGATATAGTCTACTTTGCGACGTTTACGTCCGCCTCTTCTTTGTTGTGCCATCCTATTTCCCTCCTATCAATTGCTTAGAATGGTAAATCATCGTCTGAAATGTCGATGGTTGATGCGTCAGACCCGAATGGATCAGAAGTGTCGCGATCAAAACTCGGCATTCCGTTGTTTTGAGAAGGTTGGTTTTGATTAAAATTGTTTTGTTGGCTGGCACCACCATAATTATTGTTGAAACCACCGCCACCATTCGTGGTAGTACTACCGCCACTTTGTTGACGTTGTTCATTGGCAGAACGTGATTCTAATAATTGGAAGTTTTCAGCAACCACTTCAGTCACGTAAACACGTTGACCTTGTTGGTTTTCATAATTCCGAGTTTGAATGCGGCCAGTAACTCCTAGCAGCGTTCCTTTGCGGGCATAATTTGCTAAAGTTTCGGCTGGTTTACGCCAGATTACACAATTGATAAAATCTGCTTCGCGATCACCGCTTTGGTTCGTGAAATTACGATTTACTGCTAGAGTAAAAGTCGCAACTGCAGCACCATTGCCTGTGTAGCGCAAATCAGGATCTTTTGTTAATCTACCGACTAAAACGACATTGTTAATCAAACCGGTTCATCTCCTCGTCATAGATTTGTTTCACGTGAAACAATATTAAGCTTCTTCCTTAACGATCATGTGACGCAAAATTCCGTCGTTGATCTTTGCTAAACGGTCAAATTCATTGATCGCTGCAGCATCTGATGGAGAAGTAACTTTGACGATATGATAGATACCTTCACGGAATCCGTTCATTTCATACGCTAGACGGCGTTTTTCCCAATCTTTTGATTCAACAACTTCAGCGCCGTTGTCTTTTAAGATTGCATCAAAACGTTCGATCAAAGCAGTTTTTGCTTCTTCATCAATGTTTGGACGAATGATGTACATGATTTCATACTTCGTGTTTTCCATTGATTTTTCACCTCCCTATGGACTTTAGGCCCTTAGCTTCCTAAGAGCAGAGAGAGTATCATTGAGACTACTCACAAAGTAGAATTATACAGGAAAAAGGTCATTTACGCAAGAGTTTTTTATTGGCAGCTTAAGCTTGTTTCAACGTCTCCATTATTATCTACGCTATTTTTGTTCAATTTCATCTAGACAAAAAAATTCAGCAGATTTTTTCGCTTAGCCCATTATCCTGCTATAAGACTACAACCAATCGCACCAGTATCAGTCTTTACTAAAAACGATTCAAAATTTTAAATACAAATAAAAAAAATCAGTTTTCCACAGTGGATAACTTTTAAAAAATGCGTTCAAAAAATTTTTTCCACAATTTGCATTTTCTTAATCGCATTTGATTATAGAAAAGCTGAATGCACTCGCCAAACTCACCAGTAATAAGCCGAGCCTTCCATACACCGCTATTCAAATTTCCTTAAATTTTGATCTCTTCCTTCTCGTTAATTGTAAAAAAACACCCCTCGCAAAATTTTCTCTTTTGCGAGGGGTGTTGCAATGAATTTTTTTATTCAGCGGAATCTTCATCGCCTGCATCATTTGTTGCTGGGCTATTTGTATCTGCCTTAGCATCAATTGTTGCATCTGACGTTTCCGTCGTTTCAACTGACTCTGTTTCTGGTTCTGCTGGTTCTGCTTCCACAGCAGCCATCGTGACTACTTTCGCATCGTTTTCTAGTTTCATTAAGCGGACACCTAATGTTGCGCGACCGGTTTGTGAAACAGAAGCAACGTTAAAGCGGATAATAACACCCTTATTGGTTACAAGCATAATATCTTCGTCACCACCAACTGTCGTTAAACCAGCTAATGGACCATTTTTAGGGGTGATATTGGCAGTTTTAATCCCTTTACCCCCACGACCTTTGACAGGGTACTCAGCGCCTGCTGTGCGCTTGCCATAACCGTTTTCTGTAATCACCAATACTTCTTTGTCGTCTGTGATAACTGAAACGCCAACGACAAAATCATTTTCTCTTAAGCGAATCCCCCGAACACCTGAAGCCGTTCGTCCCATATCGCGGACAGCTTCTTCTTTAAAGGTAACCGAATAACCAGCATGGGTACCAATAATCATGGTGTCGTCGCCGCTTGTTTCTAAAACATCGACTAATTCATCGTTTTCTTTTAAATTAATGGCAATTAAACCGTTACTGCGAATATTGCTAAAGGCATCCACAGAAGTTCGTTTTACTACCCCTAATAAGGTCGTAAAGAACAAATATTTATTATCGCTTTGACCACTAACCGCAATAATTGTCTGAATTTTTTCGGCAGAATCAATACCTAATAAGTTGATAACTGGAATTCCTTTTGCAGTCCTGCCGTATTCTGGAATTTCATATCCTTTGGCTTTGTAAACTTTACCGGCATTGGTGAAAAATAGCAATGTATCATGAGTTGAACAAGAAACTAAAGTTTTCACGAAGTCTTCATCGTGAACACCCATTCCCTGAACGCCACGGCCACCACGACGTTGCGCGCGAAATTCGCTGTTGGCTAGTCGTTTGATATAACCGTTGTTGGTCAATGTAATCACAACTTCTTCTTCTTCGATTAAGTCTTCGTCTTCTAAACTTAGCACTTCACCGACTAAAAGTTCTGTCCGGCGTTTGTCTCCAAAGCGTTGGGTTAATTCACCTAATTCAGTTTGAATGATTTCATTTACGCGTTCTGGACGCGCTAAAATGTCAGCTAAATCTTTAATTAGAGCCAATAGTTCTTGGTATTCTTTTTCGATTTTGTCCCGTTCCAAACCGGTTAAACGACGTAAGCGCATATCTAAAATCGCTTGCGCTTGGCGGTCGGACAATTCGAATTTTGCCATTAAAGTATTTTTAGCTTCATCATCGGTATTGGATCTACGAATGATCGCAATAATTTCATCAATGTGATCTAAGGCGATCCGCAAGCCCTCTAAAATATGAGCACGGGCTTCTGCTTTAGCTTTATCAAAGGCTGTTCTGCGAGTCACCACTTCTTGTTGGTGCTCCACATAGTTTTCCAAAATGCGTTTTAAGCTTAAAATCTTTGGTACGCCTTTTTCAATAGCCAACATGTTAAAGCCAAAAGAAGATTGCAGCGCTGTTAATTTGTAAAGGTTATTCAAAATAACAGAAGCTGAAACATCCCGGCGCACGTCAATGACAATCCGCATCCCTTCACGGCTTGATTCATCCCGTAAATCCGTGATGCCTTCAATTCGTTTATCTCGATGTAACTCGGAGATACGTTCAATCAATTTCGCCTTATTGACCATGTAAGGCAATTCTGTCACTAAAATTCGTTCTTTGCCGTTTGGCATGTCCATAACTTCAACGCGACCGCGCACGGTAATGGAACCTTTCCCTGTTTCATAGGCACGGCGAATACCGGATTTACCCATGACTAAACCACCGGTTGGGAAATCTGGTCCGGGTAAAACTTCCATCAGTTCATTGGTTGTCACGTCCGGATTTTCCATTAATAAATTAATCGCTGCGGTTACTTCGTTTAAATTATGAGGTGGAATATTGGTTGCCATCCCAACAGCAATCCCAGTAGTTCCGTTAACTAACAGATTAGGAAATCTTGCGGGTAAAACTTCTGGTTCACGTTCGGTATCATCGTAGTTACTGGTGAAATCAACCGTATCTTTATTGATGTCTCGCAACATTTCCAAAGCTAATTTACTCATTCTAGCTTCGGTATACCGCATAGCAGCGGCCCCGTCACCATCGACAGAACCAAAGTTACCATGCCCGTCTACTAACATATAACGATAGCTAAATGGTTGCGCCATCCGTACCATGGACTCATAAATCGCAGAGTCGCCGTGGGGGTGATATTTACCCATAACGTCCCCGACGATTCTGGCTGATTTTTTATGGGGTTTGTCTGGCGTTACACCTAATTCATTCATCCCATATAAAATCCGGCGGTGAACCGGTTTTAAACCATCCCGAACGTCTGGCAATGCCCGCGCTACAATAACACTCATGGCGTAATCGATAAATGAGTTTTTCATTTCACTACTCAAATTGACGTCATGAATATGGGCTTTATTATCTTCCAAGTGTTTCACTCCTAACTGAGATGTTTAAACAACACCAGCGGTCTTTGACTGCCTTTAGCAGCGCTAAAATAAAAATGCTGTTGTTGTTTAAACTCGACTTTTCTAGCAAAAATAATTGATTGGCTTTAACCTTTGGCAAAATCAAATGGATCATGACGACCTCATTTTAGATTGCAAAAAAGATAAAGCCTCATCATAATTTCAAAAGAATTTCAAAAAACAAGCTTTAAATATCCAAGTTTTGTACATAGTGGGCATTTTCTTCAATGAAGGCGCGGCGTGGTTCCACGCGATCACCCATTAACATTTCAAAAACTTGGTCTGCTTCGATCGCATCGTCCACTGAAACCCGCAACATCAAACGATTATCTGGGTCCATCGTGGTTTCCCATAATTGATGGTCATCCATTTCCCCCAAACCTTTGTACCGTTGAATGGTTGGTTTTGGTGTTTTTGGCAATTCGTTCATAATTTGTTGCAAACGTTCATCGGCATCTTTACCTGGCTGTACATAGGTGATATTTTTTCCTTGTTTGACACCATACAACGGTGGTTGTGCGATATATACGTATCCTGCTTCCACAATCGGACGCATATAACGATAAAACAGGGTCAATAGCAACGTCCGAATGTGGGCACCATCGACATCGGCATCAGTCATGATAACTAATTTGTGGTAACGAGCTTTTGATACGTCAAAATCAGCACCAAAACCAGTACCCATTGCTGTAAAGAGTGAACGAATTTCTTCGTTAGCCAAAATTTTATCCATGGAAGCTTTTTCCACGTTCAAGATTTTACCGCGAATTGGTAAAATCGCTTGAAATTCCCGGTTACGACCTTGTTTTGCTGAACCGCCGGCAGAGTCTCCTTCGACGATAAATAATTCGCAACGTTCCGGATCATTAGAAGAACAGTCCGCTAATTTACCTGGCAGGTTACTAATTTCTAAAGCACCTTTGCGTCGTGTCATTTCTCTGGCGCGTTTAGCTGCTTGACGTGCTCTTGAAGCGAGCATCCCTTTGTCGACGATTTGACGGCCGACCGTTGGATTTTCCATCAAGAATTTCATAAAGTGTTCTGAAAATAGACGATCAACAATCGTTCTAACTTCAGAGTTACCTAATTTCGTTTTGGTTTGTCCTTCAAATTGTGGATCTGGATGCTTAATCGAGATAACTGCTGTCAAACCTTCCCGCACATCCTCACCGGAAAGATTGTCATCGTTGTCTTTCATAATTTTTTGCTTGCGGGCATAATCATTAATAACCCGGGTTAAAGCTGTTTTAAAACCTGATTCATGGGTTCCGCCTTCATACGTATGAATGTTGTTGGCAAAACTTAAAATATTCATGTGATAGCCATCTGTATATTGCAAAGAAACTTCAACGGCAATATCTTGCTGTTGGTCTTCCAAATAAATTGGGTCTGGGAACAAGACTGTTTTATTTTTGTCTAAATGCTCCACATAGCTTTTAATCCCGCCTTCGTAATGATATTCCTTTAAGACCGGTTTTTCTTCTCTACGATCTTCAATGGAGATTCTCAAGCCGCGATTTAAAAAGGCCAATTCCCGCACACGGGTCGCCAATTTATCAAAGTTAAAGACTGTCGTTTCAGTAAAAATTTCTGGATCTGGCCAAAAGCGAACTTCTGTCCCGTGCTTATCTGTTTCATCAATGACTTTCAAATCATCCACAACAGCACCGCGACGATATTCTTGGAAATAAACTTTGCCTTCTTTGTAAACTTTGACTCTCAATTTTGTGGAAAGGGCGTTAACAACAGAAGCCCCCACACCGTGAAGACCACCGGAAACTTTGTAGCCGCCACCGCCAAATTTACCGCCGGCATGTAAAATCGTATAAACAGTTTCTACTGCGGGACGACCAGTTTTAGCTTGAATATCAACCGGAATTCCGCGACCATCATCGGTTACGGTAATGGAATTGTCCTCTTCAATGATAACTTGAATTTTAGTAGCAAAACCCGCTAAGGCTTCATCGATGGAATTATCGACGATTTCCCAGACAAGGTGGTGTAAACCTTCTGAACTAGTAGAGCCGATATACATCCCAGGACGTTTGCGTACCGCTTCTAAACCTTCTAAGACCTGAATCTGACTGGCGTCATATTCCTTGGCACGCTCAATTAAGCTTTTTTCTTCTTCTGTCATCTATGGGGATCCTCATTTCTTTTATAATCTATTTCGTAGTGCTTAAGTGACCTTTTTCCACATAAAAAATGGTTGGCGTCACGGTCATTTTATTTTTGACATGATCAAGTGTCGTGGTGGTGAGAAAAGTCTGAACTTTGCCTTCAATTGTCTCTAAAAGATGCAGCTGTCGGGAATCGTCTAATTCACTCATTACATCATCTAGTAACAAGATCGGATATTCACCGGTTTCTTCTTGCATCAAATCAATTTCTGCTAATTTAACACTTAAGGCTGTTGTGCGCTGCTGTCCTTGTGAGCCATACGTCTGCACATCAATTTCATTAATCGCAAAACTCAAATCGTCACGATGGGGTCCTGACAGCGTCGTCAAGCGCTGCAATTCTCTTGCTTGGTTTTTCTCCAAGACAGACTTAAAACGCGTCTTAACCACTTCTAAATCATCTTCTAAACTAAAATCAATCGTAGAGACATAACTTAGCGTCAAATTCTCTTTTTCATGACTGATTTTTTGATGCAACAAATTAGCCCAATATTCTAGCCGTTTGACAAACTTGGCGCGGGCTAACAAAACTTTGCTGCCAAAATCCACCAGCTGATCGTCTAACACGCTCAAATAAAGCATGTCGACTTTTTTTTGCTGCTTTAAATATTGATTGCGTTGCTTTAAAACGTTTTGGTACTGGACGAGGTCATATAAATAAATCGGATCAATCTGGCCAATCTCCATATCGAGGAACTTTCGCCGTAAAGCAGGACTACCTTTGACCAAAGCCAAATCTTCTGGGGCAAACAAAATCACATTTAATTGACCCACATAACTACTCAACTTTTTTTGCTCAATGTGATTGATGCGGGTCTTACGGCCTTTTTTGGTTAACAAAAGTTCTAACGGCACTTTACTGTGATTTTTTTGCACCTCACCTTTGACGCTGGCAAAATCTGATCCCCATTCGATCAGCTCTTGTTCATTATTGGTCCGGTGGCTTCGCGTCATGGCTAAAACGTAAATACTCTCCAAAATATTCGTCTTTCCCTGCGCATTTTCTCCTAGAAAAATCGTTAAATTTTGCGGAAAATGAAGCGCAAGCTCAGAATAATTGCGAAAGTGCTGCAAAGAAAGATTATTCAGGCGCATTATCTTTTTCCTGTGCTTGCACCATAAAAAAAGTCCCCTCGTCGGGAATTTCTACCATCATCCCTGGATAAAGCTTACGGCCACGGCGATTTTCAATCTCTCCGTCAACTAAAACGGTATTCTCAGCCAGATACCATTTGGCTTGTCCGCCACTGGAAATCACATTAACTTCTTTTAGCACTTGTCCTAAGGTCATGTAGTCTCCTGTGATTGCGATTTTTGCTTTCATTTTCATCCCTCGTTTCTCCAGTCACAGTTAGGTTTATTATACCGTTTTTTAAGGAAGAAAACAAATTTTCCCCAGTTTTTTTCACTTCTAAGAAGTTTTAATCTTTTTAGATAATTTTTATCCGAAAAGATAAAAAACCCGCAAAAACGATTTTATGCCCTTTTAAGAAGATTTCGCAGTTTCTGAAAGTAATACAGTTGTTTTTCATTTTATTGCAAAAAGAAAAGTTATCGGAACTCGTTTAGCTCGCAAGCAATAAAATGAAATCTTGCTAAATTGTTTTCCAAATTTCGCAAGATTTTGGTTTATTGTCGCCGCGAGTTAGTTCCTATAACTGGATCAAAAAAAAGCTTTGCGAACTCGTTTTACTCGTCAGCAATAAGGAAGAATTTCAATAAATTGTTTTCCAAATTTCTTGAAATTTTGACTTATTGCCGCAGCGAGTTAGTTCGCAATGCTAGATCCAAAGAAAAGCGAAACAAACTTGTTCAGTACGCTAAAAATAAGCGCAGAATTTTCAGAAATTGTCTCTTCAAATTTTTGGAAATTTTGACTTATTTCTTAGCGGGCTAGTTCGTGCAGCTGGATCAAAGAAAAGCGGAAAGCGCTGGGTAACGCTTTGGAAAAATGTCGGAAATTTGGATGCTGATGTTCTTTATCAGAATCAAATTTTTGAATTTTTCCCGAAGAGTTGGTGCTTGAAGCTGGATCTAAAAAAAGCTAAAAGCGGCGGTAATACAAAAATACAAAAAAAGCATCCATTCCGATAAAGTTCAGGAATGGATGCTTTCTGGTTGTCTGCATTACAATTTTTTTAGACTAAATCGGCACCATTTGTGGCAATGACTTTTTTGTACCAGTCAAAAGATTTCTTCTCGTAACGATTGAAGGTCCCTTGGCCCTCATCGTCTTTATCCACGTAAATAAAGCCGTAGCGTTTGCTCATTTCGCCTGTTGAGGCACTGACTAAATCAATACAGCCCCACGGTGTGTAGCCCATTAAATCGACACCGTCTGCCACGGCTTGGCCCATTGCTTTAATATGTTTGCGCAAGTAATCGATGCGGTAATCATCAGCAACGTAGAAATTCTCATCTACTTCATCATATGCGCCTAAGCCGTTTTCAACGATGAAAAGTGGTTTTTCGTAACGGTTGTACAATTCATTTAACGCGATACGCAAACCGTCTGGATCAATTTGCCAGCCCCAGTCGCTAGCTTTTAAGAATGGATTTTTCACGCCGCCTAGAATATTCCCTTGCACTTTTTCAGCGGTCGTCGTTTCGTTAATCGCCGTTGACATATAGTAACTAAAGCCAATGTAGTCGACTGTATGGGCGGCAATTAAAGCTAGATCATCTGCTTTCATTTCTAGCGGCTGCACGTTGTATTTTTCAAACATCCGTTTTACATAAGCCGGGTATTGCCCTCTAACTTGAACATCCGCGCAAAAATAGTTGAACTCTTGATTTTGGATCATGGTTGCCACTTGATTGATGGGATTAGCATCATAACTATAGCTTGTCCCATAAATAATCATACAGCCGATTTGCAAATGAGGATCTAAGTCATGCCCAATTTTAACTGCTTTAGCACTAGCTACAAATTGATGATGCCACGCTTGGAAAATATTTTGCCAATCACCACCGCCATTACTTTTGACCATCCCCATACTTAAAGCAGGTAGTTCAAAAGGAGAGTTGATTTCGTTAAAGGTCATCCAATATTTTACTTTTTGGTAGTAGCGGTTTAAAACCACCGTCGCAAAATTTTCGTAAAAAGCGATTAATTCACGATTTTTCCAACCACCATACTTTTTAGCCAAGTGCAGTGGCATTTCATAATGAGAAATTGTCACGACAGGTTCAATATCATATTTTAAGCACTCGTCAATTAATTCATCGTAAAAACGCAGGCCGGCTTCATTTGGTGCAGTTTCATCGCCATTTGGAAAAATGCGGGACCACGCAATCGAAAAGCGATAGCATTTGAAACTCATTTTGGCAAAAAGAGCGATATCTTCTTTGAAGCGATGGTAATGATCAATCCCTGTATGATTGGGATAAATATAGTTACTTTCATCAATTTCCCAGTCAAATTCTGCACCGGCTAAAATAGACCAGCGTTGTTTTCCACCAGGCATCGCATCGGCTACTGATAAGCCCTTGCCATCTGCTTGATAAGCTCCTTCTAATTGATTTGCCGCTGTTGCACCACCCCATAAGAAACCTTCTTTGAATACTGATTTTGTCATGATTTTCCTCCTTATTTGTTGAATAATTTGTTATTTTTATTTTACCACAGTTAAAAAATCTTCCCCGTGAATGACTTCTTTTTGATCCATATCCAAAACGTCCATAAAGCTATTCGTATTGGTGATCACAATCGGTGTGATCGTAGATAAACCAGCCGCTTTAATTGCAGCTAAATCAAATTCTACTAATAAATCTCCTTTTTTGACTTGATCGTCTTGTTGTACTTTAATCGTAAATCCTTTGCCATCTAATTCGACAGTATCCATGCCAATATGCATTAAAACTTCAGCACCTTCATCTGTGGTAATTCCTACTGCGTGCCCAGTTGGAAATAGTGTTGTGACAGTTCCGTCGGCTGGCGCATACAACTTTCCTTCCGTTGGTTCAATGGCAACACCTTTTCCAAGTGCACCAGAAGAAAAAACTTGATCTTTTACTTGGGTCAAAGGTAAAACTTCACCATTCAAAGGACTTGCTAACATAATCGTATGACCACTTGCTAATTCTTGTGCCACTGGAGTGACTGTATCTGCTTTATCAGCCGCAGCTAGTTGTTTTACTTCCACTTGATCGTCAAAACGCAAGACAAACGTTAAAACAAAACCTAAAACAAAGGCAATCCCAGTACCAATAGCTGCCATCATTAAACCTGTGATAGCTTTCGTGTCTTGGGGAATAAAACCTGGCAAACTAAGCAAACTAATTAAACCAAAAACGTAATTTTTGACTTGGAAAAAGCCGATAAATGCTCCCCCAACAGCCCCACTGATACAAGCTGCAATAAAAGGTTTTTTAAGCGGTAAGTTAACCCCGTAAACAGTTGGTTCTGTAATACCGAAAAATGATGTGATGGTAGAAGATAATGCCAATCCTTTTAACTTCACATTTTTGGTCATAAAGAAAACTGCTAAGGCTGCACCACCTTGTGCTAAAACAGCTGGTAATAGCATCGGTGTCATCGTGTCAAAACCTACTTGATTTAAATTCAGCATCATAATCGGTACAAAGCCCCAATGCATCCCGAACATTACAAAGACTTGCCACAAACCACCCATCACAGCACCGGCGATAATTGGACTAAAATTGTAAATCGCGTCATAACCGCTACCTAATGCGTTCCCTAAAATCGTACCCAAAGGACCCACTGCAATAAACGTTAAGGGTGCCATCACTAAAAAGATAGCCAGTGGCACAACAATGGTTTGTAAGAAACTCGGAATAACTTTTTTAAAGAATCTTTCAACATAACTTTGTAAAAAGACAGCTAAAATAATTGGAATAACAGAAGAAGTATAAGCACTTGCTCCGATAATAACCGGCAGACCTAGAAAACTTAACGTTTGCCCTGCTAAAGCAGTAATGGAAGGATGCACCAATGCCATTGCTAGTGCCGCTGCCAAAAATTCATTGGTACGGAATTTTTTAGCCGCCGTAAAAGCCAACATCACTGGCAAGTACGTAAATAAACCATCAGCAATCGCCCATAAAACGACGTAAACACCAGAAGTATCGCTCACCCAATTTAAAGTCAAAGCCAAAGTCAAAAAGCCTTTTAATACCCCAGCTCCAGCCATTGCTCCTAAAAATGGGGTGAAAATAGAAGAAATAATATCAATTAAACGGTCAAAAATATTGCCACCTTTTTCCTGTGCGGCCCCTTTTTCATTATTAAAATCAGCGATACCGTTTAATTCTCGGTAAACATCACCAACGTGACTGCCAATAACGACTTGATATTGCCCGCCCTTTTGTACCACTTGAATAACATCGTCATCTTGACTTAAACGCTGCGTGTCCGCAACGCCTTCATCTTTTAATTTAAAGCGCAAGCGGGTGGCACAATGTACCACACTATTCACATTTTCCTTGCCCCCAACAGCTTCTAAGACGCGTTTTGCAATTTCTTCATTACTACTCATTTTTTTCTCTCCTTGTCATTTTCAATTTGTTTTAAAAAAATAAAAAACCCAGATAGAAAAAACATGATCCCAAATAAAATAAATCATCTGGTATCTTTGTCTTTTCAATCTGGGTTTTGCCTGCCGTACAGTAACAATCCGTTATTGATTGAATGTTTATTCCTCTGAAACCACCCGCTGAATGTGAATCGTCAAATAAATCATCTCAGATTCTCCCAGGGGTTTTTGATACGTTTTAACTAAATAATCATTGATACGCTGCACCGTTTGAAAAGCTTTCGGGTATTTAGACTGAATTAAAGCAAAAAGAAATTCATCGGGCTCTTCTTTTAATTCATCTTTTAAATAGCGCTGGGCAAAATATTGTAAATGGGTGACGATCCGCTGATAACTTAGGGAATCTTGGCGGAAAACCACACCATAAAAACGACTGATAATCTGCAATATATCCCGCACAATTTCTGTTGCCTGCATCGTTTGTTGCATCGAGCCGTCGGCATTCAGCTGTTCACTATTGACGATGTGAAAAGCGATAAAACCCGCCTCTGACTCCGGCAGAGTCACGTGCAGTTTTTCGTTAATTAAAGTGATCGCATCTTGGGCTAAGGCAAATTCTTTAGGATAAAATTTGCGGGTTTCAAATAAAAGCGGATTGGGAATTTCAATTCCTTCTTTGCAACGCTCCAATGCGTAGTGAATATGATCGGTTAGCGTCAGATAAATATTTGACGACAATTCTTGCTGCAATTTTTCCTCTGCATTGTCGACGATCTGCTTGACTAAATCTACTTCCTCTAATGGAATATCAGCAAACAATTGTTGAAATTGACCAGAAGTTAGCGAATCTTTCAAAATAAATTCTTTTTCAATCACACCAGCGTCAATCACATCCCCGACTTTTCTACCAAAAGCCAGACCGCGTCCCATATAAATGACCTCTTCACCAGCTTCATTGCGGGACATGACGATGTTGTTATTTAGAATTTTTTCAATTACCACGCTTCCCACTCCCTGCGTCTGCTTCATTTCCAGACAAAATAAAAAAACCTAGAATTTCCCCCTTGATACTTGCGGTAAATTCCGGTTTTGCCTGCCAAACAGTAACAATCCTTAGACATAATCTAGCACAGTAAAAAACAATTTGCAAGCCTTTTCAGACAGAAAAGCTGAAAGCGCTGGGTAACTCTTTGGAAAAATGTCGGAAATTTGGATGCTGATGTTCTTTATCAGAATCAAATTTTTGAATTTTTCCCGAAGAGTTGGTGCTTGAAGCTGGATCTAAAGAAAAGTTATCGGAACTCGTTTAGCTCGCAAGCAATAAAATGAAATCTTGCTAAATTATTTTCCAAATTTCTTGAAATTTTGACTTATTGTCGCCGCGAGTTAGTTCGCACTGCTAGATCCAAAGAAAAGCGAAACAAACTTGCATAGCCCGCTAAAAATAAGCGCAGAATTTTCAGAAATTGTTTCTCAAATTTTTCCATAACAAAAAAACTGCCAAATAAATTTCCCCTTCTTAGCAAAAATAAACTTTATTTTTACTAAGGAGAGGACTTTTTGGCAGTTTATCGTTTCAAAATTTAATTTTTAGCAATTAATTGGTTCGCACTGGGGTAATCAATTGGATAAAGTTGGCTTGGCCAGCTGTAGGTTCCAATGTGAAAGGACGAATAGCTGAAATAAAGCGAATGGTAATACTCATATCGCCAAAAGCTCGCAATGCCGCTTTCATGTAGTCAGGATTGAAGGAAATTTCCAACGGATCGCCACTAACTTTTTCATAATTTAATGCTTCTTCTACTTTTCCGACTTCAGGAGAATTACCGTAAAGCATCACGGCATCTTCTTTAATTGAAAGGCGCACAATATTGTTCCGACCTTCATGAGAAAGCAAAGAGGCCCGTTCAATTGCCGCTAAGAAATTCGGCACGCTAAATTCGATTTCAGTATTGAATTGACTTGGAATTAACCGATTGGTATCAGGGTAATTTCCTTCCAGTAAGCGAGAATAAAACAGCATATTTTCAGTTTGGAACAAGACTTGATTTTCCATAATGCTAATCGCAATTTCTTCTTCATCATCTGCTAAAGAACGAGATAATTCAATCAAACTCTTGCCGGGAACAACGATATTGAAATCCTCTGCTTCTTGTTCCAAAGGTATAACCCGTTGGCTCAAGCGGTGTGAGTCGGTTGCGACTGCCAATAGTTGCTTGTTTTCTAACACAAAGTGAACCCCAGTTAAAATTGGGCGACTTTCATGGGCAGAAACAGCAAAAACAGTTTCACTAATTAATTGATTTAAGGTTTGTGCAGATAATTTTAATTGATCGCGACTTTCTACCACTGGCAAATGTGGGTAGTTATCTGCATCCAAGCCATTTACCATAAAGTTAGCTTTTCCAGAAGTGATGGCAACTTGTTCATTTTCCACAACTTCCATCGTGAAAGTATCTTCTGGCAAGCGGCGGATAATTTCGCTAAAAAAGCGTGCCTGTAACACGATAGAACCAGCTGATTCCACCAGCATTTGCGCTTTTTCATTGTCAACGGCTAAAAATGTCTCGATGGAAATATCGGCATTGCTCCCAGTTAAGGTTAAACCGCGTTCTGTTAAAACAATTTTTACCCCCGTTAAAATTGGGATAGTAGTTTTAGAAGAAATCGCCCGTTGGACAGTTTGTAATTCCTGCATAAAGGCAGAACGATTCATTGTGACTTTCATAGATGGCACTCCAATCTTTTTAATGTGTAACAATTTTTTATCAGGTGGAAAATAGGTTTAAACACCACAAACTGCAAAACTTAAATATTTCGCTTTTTACAAATAATTGCAATTAGAAAAATGTAGCTGATGTTGTTTTACTTTTTTTAATAATTTGCCCTAGCTTACTACGGCTAAAAACTAAAAATGACTCATGCTGATTATAGCATTTTTTTCAAAGTTAAAAGAAGGCGGATGCCTTTATATTTAAGAGTAAAAAGATAGTAGTAGTAGTAGGGCCTGTTGAAGCAGTGGATAAGTGTCAAAACCTAAGACGCAGGAAGAGTTTTCCACTGTGTATAACTTGTGGATAAAAAATGGAAAACGTCAAAATTTATCCACATGCTTATTTTAATAATAAATTTTTAATTTCTGAAACTTCAGTTTGGGTTGTCAGATCATTGTCTAATAATTGCTGAATTTTTTCGTGGGCGTGGATGACGGTCGTGTGATCTTTGCCGCCAAATTCAGCGCCGATTTTTGGTAAAGAGTTATCAGTCAGCTCCCGGGATAAATACATGGCGATTTGCCGCGGAACGACAATACTTTTTACCCGTTTTTTTCCTTTTAAGTCTTTAATTGAAATGTGATAGTATTTTGCAACTTCTTCTTGGATCTGCAAAATGGAAATTTGGGCAACGCCGCCATTGCTCTTTAAAGATTTCAATGCTTCGGCAGCTAGACTGGTGCTGATTTCCGCATTATTCATCGTCGCATAGGCCTGCACCCGCAAAAGTGCACCCTCTAATTCGCGAATGTTGGAGTCGATTTGACCGGCGATATAACTTAGGGTATCATCTGGGATTTCCAAACGCTCTGCTTCCGCTTTTTTTCGCAAAATCGCAATTCGCGTTTCCAAATCTGGCGGTGTAATATCGACAGATAAGCCCCAGGCAAAGCGGGAAACCAAACGTTCCGGCAAAGTCGGGATCTCACTTGGCAAGCGGTCACTGGTTAAGACGATTTGTTTGTTGTTTTTGTAAAGCTCTTCAAAGGTATAGAAAAATTCGTTTTGCGTTTCAACTTTATTTTCCAAAAATTGGATATCGTCGACTAACAATAAATCGACACTGCGGTATTCGTGGCGAAATTCTTCACTGGTACGATTTTTAATCGAGGTAATAAAGTCATTGGTGAAGTTTTCACTACTAACGTATTTAATTTTGGCGTTGGGGCGATATTTTAACAATTCGTGCCCAATTGCGTGCATCAAGTGGGTTTTCCCTAAACCCACACCGCCGTAAAAGAAAAGCGGGTTGTAAATTGAACCGGGTTCTTCCGCGACAACTTGAGCGGCAGCGTGAGCCATCTGGTTGCCTTGCCCAATAACAAAAGTGTCAAAGGTGTATTTTGGGTTTAACATAATGGAACGATCCACTTTTTCTTCCACTTTTTCCTCTTTTGCTTGAGGCATTTCTTCTTGCACTTCATCTTCTGTGATAAAAGCCGGCATAATTTCTCTGCCATAAAGGCGATAGCTGTTTTCTAACACCCGTGGTGCTAAATTTTTCTCCCAATAATCACGGTGAACTTTAGTTGGGACTTTGATCAAAAGCTCATCGTTTTTTAGTGAAAGAGGACTAGCACTTTCTGCCCAAACTTGAAAGCTGGCAGGGCTGAGGTCATTTTTTAAGCTGTTTAACACCTCTTGCCACAAGGCTTCATATGATGACATGAGTTTCCTCCTTAATTTTTTCCAATCAATAAAACGGCCTGCGTTTTAATTTACGTATATTCATAATAGTTAAGACATCCCAAGCGGGCTTAAAAAGCAAAAGAGCGCCTCAAAAAACACCTAGTAATAAATTACGAGGATCTGGCGGCACTTTGTGAAATTTCACGAACTCTAGATTGCTGCCAATTTAAAAAGAAGCAGACAAAAAGAGGTATCCCTAATTTATCACTTTTTAAAGAAGTTTTCCACAGGCAGAGAGCAAAAAGCAGAAAAAAATTTATTTTCAGCAAGTTTTCCACAAATAAACAAGAAGATGAAAATGTGAATTAACAGCAGGTATAAAAATAATCCACAGGCCTAAAAAAAATGTGGACAAATTTGAGTTTTTGAAAAGTTTCCACAAGGTCTTTTGGATAAAATAGTGGATTGTAACAGCGTTTTGTAACGTCTATCCACAGAAAAATAATCGCTTGTGGAAAAGTTTTTAAGCTGTGTGAAAGTGTGGATAATTATTTCCAAAACTTTAATTTAACTTTCAAAAATTTTTTGTGAATTCACAACCATCAACAGGCCTTATAAAGAAATGTGGATAACTTTTTTACTGTTTTAGCGTGATTTTGTAGTTGACAAAAAGCAATCGGAGTCGTTATACTATCAAAGTATGTCTGTAGTGATGGATATGAGAATTACCTCGGAGGTGGAAATAAATGAAAAGAACTTACCAACCAAACAAACGTAAACGTCAAAAAGTTCACGGTTTCCGTAAACGTATGAGCACTAAAAACGGCCGTCGCGTCTTAGCTAGCCGCCGTCTTAAAGGACGTAAAGTATTGTCAGCTTAAGCCACTGGTTGCCAGTGGTATTTTTTTTATGTTGGCTAACATAGTAAATAAAGTTGTCACTTCAAGATCACGTAAAAAAATCTCATCATGGTAGAGGTTTTGGCAGGTGAAATTGGAGTGGCTTTTTTTTGTTTTAGATTTGACCCCAGTGACTAACTCGCTGCGGCAATAAACCAAAATCTTGCGAAATTTGAAGAACAATTTATTGAAATTCTGCCTTATTGCTGACGAGTAAAACGAGTTCGAAAAGCTTTTCTTTGATCCAGCTTCAAGCACCAACTCTTCGGGAAAAATTCAAAAATTTGATTCTGATAAAGAACATCAGCAGCCAAATTTCCGACATTTTTCCAAAGAGTTACCCAGCGCTTTCAGCTTTTCTTTGATCCAGCTGCACAAACTAGCACGCTAAGAAATAAGTCAAAATTTCAAGAAATTTGAAAAACAATTTCTGAAAATTCTGCGCTTATTTTTAGCGTACTGAACAAGTTTGTTTCGCTTTTCTTTGATCCAGCTTTGCGAACTAACTCGCTGCGACAATAAGTCAAAATTTCAAGAAATTTGAAAAACAATTTATTGAAATTCTGTCTTATTGCTGACGAGTAAAACGAGTTCGAAAAGCTTTTCTTTTTAGGGTAAAGTTTAGGGGGGAATTATGGTATTATTGAAAGGTATGAGCAAATGATTTTAGAAGAAGTGAAGGAAACGTCATGAAAAAAGCCTATCGTGTCAAAAAAGAACGAGATTTTCAACGGGTATTTGAGCAAGGCAGCTCTTGTGCGAATCGCCGTTTTGTTGTCTATAAACTCCCGAAAGAACAAGACCATTTTCGTGTTGGTATTTCGGTGGGGAAAAAAGTCGGCAATGCTGTGATGCGCAATAGTGTGAAACGGAAAATCCGTGCTAGTTTGTATACTCTAAAAGATCAGATTGATCCGAATCTTGATTTTATTATCATCGCTCGACCAACTGTGAGTGAATTAGATAGTGAAGAATTGCTGCAAAATTTGAAACATGTACTAAAACTCGCAAAAATTATTTAAATAATCGTTAGAAGGGATCATGCCTCGTGAAAAAGAAACATGTCAAAAAAGCACTGCTTTTAAGCGGCATGCTGGCACTGGTAGTATTCTTGTCAGCCTGTGGTGCCACCGGAGAAGTAAGTGCCAACAGTACTGGAATTTGGGATCGTTACATCGTTTGGAACTTTGCCCGCGCTATTAAAGCGTTATCGTTTGGTAATGCCGGAATTGGGATTATTTTATTTACTTTAGTCGTGCGGATTATTTTAATGCCATTGATGCATTTCCAAACAAAAAGTATGCGGAAAACCCAAGAATTACAACCAAAAATCAAAGCGCTGCAAGCTCAATACGCTGCTAAAGATATGGAAACGCAGCAAAAATTAAAAGAAGAAACGCAAAAGCTTTACGCTGAAAATAACGTCAATCCTTATGCGGGGTGTTTACCGCTGTTAGTGCAAATGCCGATTTTGATGGCGTTATGGCAAGCGATTCAACGGGTACCAGAATTATCTCAAGGTCATTTCTTATGGTTGAACTTAGGGGAAAAAGATCCCTATCTGATTTTACCGATTTTAGCGGCGGTATTTACTTTTGCCAGCACATATCTTTCAAGTATGAGCCAAGTAGAAGCAAATGCCAGCTTAAAAATTATGAACTTTGCAATGCCATTGATGATTTTAATGATGGGGCTAGGACTTGCCAGTGGTTTGTCATTATACTGGGTAATTTCCAATGCATTCCAAGTGGTGCAAACATTATTAATCAACAATCCATTTAAGATTAGAAAAGAACGTGAAGAAGCACTTCGTCAAGAAAAAGCGCGGGAGCGTGCTTTGGAACGTGCGATGAATCCGAATAAGAAAAAACGTAAAAAATAAAAGGGGGTTACCTTGATGCCGATTTATGAAGGAGCAACCAGTGGTGAAGCAGTAGTAGCCGGTTTAACTGCATTAGGAATTTCAAAAGACGAAGCTGTAATTGAGATTTTAGATGAAGGCAAAAAAGGCTTTTTGGGAATGGGGAAAAAAAATGCCCGCGTTTCAATTGAGCCTTCGGTGGCAGAAGATATTAGTGAAGCTGTTAGCCAAACCGTTGAAGACGTACTCGTTGCCGCTGACAAAACACCAGTCGTTACAGCTGAAGTACCAGCTGCAGAAGAAACAATTGTAGAGATCACGCCAACAACTGCAGAAATTTTATCTGACTTAGACGACGAAGCAGCTTTAACACAACTTGCGCTTTATCTAACCAATATTACCAACGAATTAAATGCACCTGCCTTAGTCAAAACAGAGCGGGAAAATGGGTTGGTTATCTTCCATTTGGACACGAAAAAACAAGGGATTCTGATTGGCAAACACGGTAAAATGTTAAATGCTTTACAGTATTTGGCTCAAGTTTTCATTCACCGCGTTGCGAAAAATAAACTTTCGGTTGTAGTCAATGTCGGCGATTATCGCCAAAAACGTCAGGCTATTTTAGAACGGCTAGCACAACGGACAGCAGAAAAAGTGAAACGAACAGGACGGCCGGTTTTCTTAGAGCCAATGCCAGCTTTTGAACGTAAACAAATTCACTCTGCTTTAAGTCATGACGACAGCGTAAAGACTCACTCTGAAGGGGACGAACCTTACCGCTATTTAGTAGTGGAACCAAATAAAAAGTATTATTAAGCCCCCAAAAGCGGGATTAAAAAAGATTTAAAAATAGAGGGGAGAGCCAGTGAAAACTGATTCTCCTCTCTATTTTTTATCAGCAGGGAATTAATGGAACAAAAGTTTTTCTATAATAACAAAACTGTGTTTTCCATCTCTTTTTCTCCTAAAAAGATAATTTTTTGTAATGGAACTCTTTTATGTCTGCCTATTTCTTTTTTTATTTTTGCCAGTCTTTTATTTTCAGTTCTTTTAAAGAAAATTAGTCGGAATTTTTTAGCAGTTAAAGAGGACTAGGCAAGCTAAATAGGCTTCTTTTTAGTTTAATAAACTTTTTTAACGTTGTTTTTTATCCTAGAAAAAATAATCGAAAAGGAGTAAGAAATCCCGATCTTATGGGCTTTTCTCAGCATAAACTCACCCGCATTTCATTGACATCCCGAAAAAAACCAAGTATATTTTACTAGAAATCATTCTTATCGAAGTAAGATACGATGCCGTAGTCATTACTTTGGTCTGAAAAACGTCTGTTACGCCATTAACAGACGTTTTTTTGTTGCCTATAAAAGTAAATGTGGGAAGATAATTCCTTAATTTATGAGTTATAATGGTTTTTATTACAGCTGTCATATATACGCAATTCGTAATATGTATTACGCAAGAAAGAAGGATTCATGTGGCGGATTGGTTAATTGTACCTACTATTTCCTGTTTAGTTATGGGAATCAGTGTTGTGATTAAAATTATTCAGATGCTCATTTCAAAAAAGACAAAAGGTCTACTGGGTTTTTTCCTATTAGCAGTTATTTGTTTTGGTGGTTTTTTCTTTTTACAGGCACTAACATAATCGATTATGAACAAAGGCAATTCTGAAGTTGCTTTCACTTTTTGCCTGCGTTTTTATTTGAATTGTAGCAAGGACAACTTTTATCTCCCAACTTGCAACTTTTGGCGGTCTCTTTTATACTGAAATAGTAATCAATAACTCGTTAGAAGAAAAAGAGGGCTATTTGTGAGTGTAACAGGTATCTAATCAGCAATTTAAAAACAAGTAAACAAAAGGTTTATTTGTGGTGCTCTAGATGCCTATTCGTAAGCGCAAGATTTTAAAGACGATAGGGAAACTATCGTCTTTTTTTGTGTCTAGCTTTACCAACGAACTCGCAGTGACAATAAGTCAAAATCTTGAGAAATTTGAAGAGCAATTTTCAAAAATCCCGTTCTTATTTTTTGCAGCCTGAGCAAGTTTGTAAAGCTTTTCTATCATCATTCTAACGAGGCTTTTTTGCGTTTAGAATAGGGTCTAAGCAAGAAAGGAATTCAAATGAAAAACGTATTAACTGAAACGGAATTTACCAAAATTCGAACTTTAATCAGCCAGACGGCGATTAGTGATAAAGGGAAAGAAACCATTTTAAAAAGAGATCCTGCCACACAAATCCACACTGTACGCAATTGGTTAGAGGAAACACAAGAGGCTATGACAATTCTAGCTTCTGGTCAGCATATTCCTTTGATGGGTTTGACGCAAATCGGTCATTTAACGCAAAAAGTTTCAAAGGGGCAAATTTTAGAGCCGAGTGAGTTAACAGAATACAGCGACTTTTTACGCTCCTTTCAACTGATTCAAAAATTATTACAAAAAAATTCCTATCAAGTGCCGAATCTGTTTGCTTACAGTCAGCAGCTGGGGGATTTTACCGAAATTACCAGAGAAATTACGGGAATGGTCAACGGTACGCGCTTAAATAGCGACAGTAGCCGCCAATTACGCAAAGCCCGCAATCAAGTGCAAAAAATTGAAGGAGAAATCGAGACGGCCTTACAAAAATATTTGCGCAATGGTACCACGCAAAAATATTTACAAGAACGCTTAATTTTGAAAAAAGGCGAGCGGTACACATTACCAGTCAAAGCAGAGTTTCAAAATAAAATTGCCGGTACGATTATTGAACGCTCCAATAAAGGGACGACGGTTTTTGTGGAACCTAGTAATATTGCCCGTCTGAATGAAAAATTAATTTTGGCACAAGCAGAAGAAGTCGCAGAAGTTTATCAGCTTTTGGCGTATTTGACCGGCTTATTGGCAGCGTCCCAAGATAAAATTTCTTATAGTTTAGAAATTGTGGTGGAACTAGATATTATTTTTGCCCGGGCCAAATATTCCCGCAGTATTGATGGCGTGAAAATCGCCGTCAACGATGAAGAAATTTTACATGTATCAAATGTCACCCATCCTTTATTAGGCAAAAACGCCGTACCATTATCGGTTTCATTAGGCAAAGATGCCAGAGGGCTGATTATTACCGGTCCCAATGCAGGGGGAAAAACGGTGGTGTTAAAAACGCTGGCATTAACGTGTCTACTAACAGCTTTTGGCGTGTTGGTTCATCATGATGGCAATAGCAACATCGCGATTTTCAAAGAGATTTTAATTGATATTGGCGATCAACAAGATATGGAGAACGCTTTGAGTACATTTTCGGGTCATATGCAAAATATCGCCGAAATTTTACGCCACACCAAACGTCAGACTTTGGTTTTACTCGATGAAATTGGTAGCGGGACAGAGCCCAATGAAGGTGCAGCGCTAGGCATTGCGATTATGGAGCAGATGTATCAAAATGGCGCACTGGTAGTGGCGACCACCCATTATGGCGAAATTAAAGATTTTGCCTTAGCCCATGAAGATTTTAAAACAGCGGCGATGGCTTTTGATGCGAAAACCTTAACGCCTAAATATCAACTTTTGATGAATGCTGTGGGCAGCAGTAACGCCTTTTGGATTGCAGAAAAAATGCAGCTGCAAAAAGACGTGATTGATCGCAGTCGTCAATTATTGCAGCAAAAAGAATATGGAGGGAAAAAGCGAGAATTCAAAAATATTAGCCAAGACAATGCATCACGGGCGAAATTGCCACAATTTCAAAAAGGTGATCGGGTCGTTGCACCAGAAAATGTGACCGCATTGTTTTATGAAGCAGATGGTGAAGAGGGAATTTTGTATTCGAATAACGAATTCTTTTCAGTCCCGCTGCGGCGCTTGCATCTGGAAATGGCAGCGGAAAAACTATATCCCCTTGATTATGACGTTGAAAGTTTGTTTCACGATTTTCACGAAGAAAAATTCAAACGAGATTTAACACGGGGTTCCAAAAAAGCGCATCACAAATTACGTAAAATGGAAAAAGCGCGACGAGAAAAGCTTTAGAATAGTGCTAGAAAAAGAGTGGAATATTTTCTGCTCTTTTTTTTTTGCGGTGTAAATAAAACATATTTTGAAATTAAATTTATTTATTTTTTAAAAATATATTGAAACTAAATTTCTGATATTGTATGATGCAAGCATAGCAAGAAATAAATCGCTAAAAAATGTAATCGATTTAAATATGAGAAAGGAAGATAAAATGCGTGCAATTGTATTGGTAGGCCATGGGGCTGGATGCACCGGTATGCAACAGTCGGCGGAAATGATTTTGGGAAAACAGGAGAACCTTTTTGCAGTACCGTTACAACCAGAAGAAAATAGTACAGACTATATTGAAAAATTGACTGCTTTTTGTCAGCAATTGAATGAGGATTACACTCAAATTTTATTTTTGGCAGACATAAAAGGAGGGACACCAGCAAAAGCAGCAGCATTAGTTAGTAAACAGCAACAATTAAATGGCAGTCAATTGATTATGGGGTATCATTTGGCTTTGATTTTATCCAGCTGTTTAGATGTACAAAAAAATGCAAGCGATTTAATTTTCGAAACGACGCCAATGATTCAAGAGTTTAACTTATAAAAGAAAAGAGGAAAAAAGAATGAGTATTAATTTAACAAGAATCGATGAACGGCTAATTCATGGACAAGTGGCTTATTCATGGTCTGTTGCTTATCCTTGTGACGAGATTGTGGTAATTGATGATCAAGCAGCAAATGATGAGATGCAAAAAATGTTACTGGAAATGGCTGTACCAGAAGGAAAAGGCTTTAAATTACTTACTGTAGCTGAAGGAATTGCATATTTTTCAAACGATAGTGGCTTGAAATCATTTCTGGTTATTAAAGATCCGGCAATTATTTATGAGTTAGTAAAAGCAGGAATTTATTTTGACAGTATCAATGTTGGGGGCATGTACTTTAAAGAAGGCAAAAAAGAGATTACTAAAACAGTATATGTTGATGAAAGAGATATTGCCGTTTTTAAAGAATTAGCCCACGCAGGTGTGAAATTAGACGTAAGAACAGCGCCTGGAGACAAATCAATTGAGCTTAGTAGTGTGATTTGAGTTTAAGAAATACAAAATTTTGACGGGGAAGTTTAATTAGCATAGGGGGAGAATAATGACTTTATTCAGCGGGATCTTGTTGAGTATTTTTGTCGCAATTTTAATTACAGAAAATTATGGTTATGGCTATTGGATGATTTCACGACCTATTTTTGCCGGTCCATTGATTGGGTTAGTCATGGGTGACTTACAAACTGGTCTGCAAGTGGGAGCAAGTGTTGAATTGATGTTTATGGGAGTTTTACCAATTGGGGGATCTGTGCCACCTAATGCACAAATTGCCGGTATTATTGGTACGATTTACGCCATCCAAGCTGGCTCACCAGCTCTTGGTATTTCTTTGGCACTACCAATTGGGATTTTAGCGCAATTTTTAATCATGTTAGCTTGGAACATTAATATTTTCTTGGTTCATAAGGCTGATTCTGCAATTAAAGAAGGCAAAACAAAAACGCTAGAAAAATTACATTTGGCTGGCGTGCTCGTTTTCTTTAGTGTGTTTTTCGTGGCCTCTTTTATGGCCATTCAATTTGGTAGCGAGTTTGTAAAACAAATTAATGATGCTTTACCAGTTTGGGTTTCAGGTGGCTTAACGATTGCATCTGGTCTTTTACCGGCAATTGGGATGGCCATGCTATTAAAAATGATGGATTTCAAAAAGTTTTGGCCGTTCTTTTTAATTGGTTTTGTTTTATCTGTCTATTTGAAATTAGATGTGTTGGCTGTTTCCTTATTGGGAGCCGGTGTTGCAGCGGGGACTGGGGCATTGAGAAAAGGAGAGAATCAAACGGCGCAAAATTTACCAACAGAAGAAGGGCCAACAGATCACAATCTCTTGGCTAAAAAAGATTTATGGCGCGTTTTTGCCCGTTCTTTTTTCAGTATGGCAACGATCAATTACGAGCGTTACATCAGTTTAGGCTTTGATTATGCCATGATTCCAGTTTTGCAAAAATTATATAAAGACGAAACCGAGTACCAAAAAGCACTACAACGACATAATGAATTCTTTAATTGCCACCCGTATACCACCAATATCGTTATGGGGGTTTCAATTGCCTTAGAAGAACAAAAAGCGTTAGGAAAACCAATTACAGACGAAACGATTTCATCAACAAAAACTGCCTTAATGGGTCCTTTATCTGGAATTGGCGACTCTGTTTTTAAAGCAACATTTATGACAATTTTTGCTGCTGTGGGGGCTGGCTTAGCTCTAAACGGGAACATTTTGGGACCAATAATTTTTATCGTTCCTAATATTTTTCTAAATGTTGCCACGCGTTATCTAGGTGTATTTTGGGGATATAAATTTGGGGTTAAATTAATTGCCAAGATGAAAAATTCAGATTTAATTAAAAACTTTGTTCAAGGAGCGACCATCGTGGGGATGATGGTTACAGGCTCGATGGTCGTTAATTTTGTCAAAATCGAACTGACTGCTCAATGGGACAATGCCGGTAAAGAAATTGTCTTGCAGGATTTAATTAATCAAATTTTTCCAGGTCTTTTACCATTAATCATCACGCTTATTTTTTATTGGGCCTTAATGAAGAATAAAAAAGCAATTTATTGGTTGATGTTAGCCTGCTTTGTAATTGGCTTACTTGGAAAATTAACGGGAATTTTATAGACAAATGGGAGAATGCAGATGAAAAAAGAAGTTATGGCACAAATTAAAAATGGTGTGATTGTTTCATGTCAGGCACGTAAAGGCTGGCCAATGTATGGCAAAGATATTATGGCTGCTTTTGCCAATGCCGCTGCAGTAGGTGGTGCTGTGGGAATACGAGCGACCGAACCGGAAAATATTGCAGCAATTAAGACAGAAGTAAAACTACCAATGATAGGTATTTACAAACAGTGGTTTGAAGGCTACGATGTTTATATCACTCCGACTTTTGCGAGTTGTGAAGCTATTATTCAAGCTGGTGCAGATATCGTCGCACTAGATGGTACGAAGCGGCCACGACCCAATGGTGAAAAATTGGCTGATATTATTGCGAAGGTTCATGAACAATATCCAGAGATCATTGTAATGGCTGACTGTGATAGTGTCGAAAGTGGAGTATATGCTGAAAATTGTGGTGCAGATCTCGTATCAACTACTTTAGCAGGTTATACAGAGGAAACAAAAAATAATACCACGTTTAACCCTGATCTGATTTGTGAATTGGTAGAAAAAATTACAGTGCCAATTATTGCAGAAGGACATATTACTTCTGTGAATGACTTAAAAGCAGCATATAAAGCTGGTGCTTATTCTGTTGTAATTGGAACAGCAATTACACGACCAGAAGTAATTACAAAAAAATTTGTAACAAGCTTAGAAAACTAATTTGAGGTGAAGAAATGTTTTTACTCCCAGCGCTAAAAAAACAAGAAAATTTTTCGGAAATTGAAAGTCAAATTGCTGATTTTGTCTTGCAGGATGCTGAACGGGTAACCAGGATGACAATTAAAGAATTTGCAACCGGGGCGGCGGTTAGCGAGGCTAGTGTCGTTCGTTTTTGCAAGGCGATTGGAGTGAAAGGGTTTCGCGATTTTAAAGTAGCGCTAAGCCAAGAATTATTTAGTAATAGTAAAAATGAATTTAATATTGTAAAAAAAGAAAAACATGAAAAGTTATCGATAAATGACGTCTTTTTTAACACCATGGCATTAGATCAATTGGCAGTTCAGCAATTAGTGAATACACTCGATTTAAAAGAAGTAGCAAAAGCAATTACTTTATTAAAGGATAAACAAAAAGTGACAGTTTATGGCGTGGGGGCGTCTGCGGTGGTAGCCGAAGATTTCGCCCACAAGGTTAGTAAACTAGGTGTTACAGCCAGTTTTAATCGCGATTTCCACCAGATGTTGGCCTTAGTATTGAATTTAACAGCCGAAGATATTTTCTTAGTTATTTCAACTACGGGAAAGACAGCTGAAGTGGTGCAATTAGTAACGCTAACCAAAGAAAAAGGTGCCACAGTGATCGCAATTACAACTTTACAAAATTCAAAATTAGCAAAGCTGGCAGATATTAAATTATCCACACCAGTTTTAGAAGAATATTTTCGAGTAGCAAATATGGCCACCCGAATTTCACAGTTGGCTGTTGTGGATGTTTTGTATATGGGGTTGTATGAGGAATTAGGCGAAGTTGCTGTTGATAAATTGTACGATTTGCATCATGCCATTCAGCGCTTTCGCGGGAAGTGATTTATGAAAAACGAACACTTAAGGTAATACCCCAAAACCTTATTTCATTTACAGGCAATAAAATAAAGACCTGCTAAATATTAGTGTCATTACTAATATTTGGCAGGTCTTTTGCACTATCAAAAAGGATAAAATTAATAGAAAATACCAGACTATCGCTAGTTTTTGTCAGAATCGCGGCAATTTTTTGGCAGTAGAATTTGGCTTGTTTTTAGTTTTCTTGATTGTTCCAACTTGCAAGCTGCGTGACATATAAAAGCAAGCGATCGGCATAAGATGGGCTGTCTTTAAAGGAACGGATTTCTGCGTTTAGAGTGGAAAGATCATCTGTAATAATCCCGTCGACATCCATGAAAAAGAGGCTATCCATTTCAGTACTGTTATTGACAGTCCAAATGTAAACTTGTTTTTTCAAAGCTTGGGCGTGCATGATGAAGTTGTTATCTAACGTTGTCTGCTCCATGGTATACGCATTGGCTTTGGTATTGGGATAGACAAAGTTATAAGGCAAAATAAAGCTAACAAATAGGTTGGGCGCTTGGGCTTTTAAACCGGTAATGACGCGATAATCCAGTGAATGAATGCGATGCTGATTTTTTAAAATCGTTGCTTGGTATTTTTTTATAAAGTTTTTTAGCATTACTGGTGAGTCGTGGGGTGTTGTTTTAATTTCAATTAATAATTTTTGCTTGTGTTGATTGGCATAAGACAGGTAATCATCAAAGCTAGCAATTTTGGCTTTGTGGCCATTCTCCCGGACTGTTAGCGCTGTGAGCTGTGCCAAGGTCAATTCGTGGGGCGTTTTATTTACTCCGGCCAATGCAGATAAATTCTCATCGTGCATCACGACAAACTGTTGATCTGCGGTTTCGTGAATATCCATTTCGATATAGTCGGGTTTTTCTTTTAACGTGTCTGCCATCGCGGGAATGGTATTTTGCACGCCATTTGCGCCATTGACACCGCGGTGAGAAATCGTTAGCGGTAAAGTAGTCACAGCGCCGGTTAGAAAGAGGGCGTTATAAATCATGACGGCAACGGTGATGAAAAATATGACGCCTCCAGCCAAAACGCGCGTAGAAAAACGGTGCTTTTTGGTTGTTGTGCCTAATTGTGGTAACAAAATTTTTTTGGGTAAAATCATTTGGAAAAAGACAACCATAGCCCACAATGTAATCAGCTGTGTGGCAATTTCCATGATGCCTAAATTCACAGTCGCACCTGCTAATGGCCAATAGCTCGGTAACTGATCTAGTCCCAATTGAAGTAGATACAAGCAGAAAATAACGACGATCGTTAAGATAGCTGTTAATAAGTTAAGCCAAAACAAACGGAAAAAGACTTTGATTAGATGCCCCTTGCTTTTTTGCCAACTATTGAAGAAGGCTTGGCGCGCCGGTTGTTTTTGCAAGATTAAATTAGGTAAAAAATACAGAGAACGCAACCCGAGATAGCCCATCGCCAAAAAGAACAAGAAAATTAAAACGGCAAAAAGCGGTTTGGCAATTAAAAAGGTTAAAACAAAATCGGGAATTTTAATTTTACTTAAAAGCACGCTTTGGAAAAAGAAATTTGCAAAGGGTAAAATTAGAAAGCCGTAAATCAAAAAATAAAAGAAGGTGCTCTTAGGCAAGTGAAAAATTTCTTTCACCGAGTAACGAATGAGCGCCATTGGTTTTAAACTGCCTTCTTTTTGAATGAGGCTTATGCCGTAGAGCAAAAAAGAAAATTGCCAAAATAAGGCGATTAAAATTAAAAAGACGACAGCTAAAAGCCCCAAGGTGACAAAAGGATGGCTCATCAATATAGTGGGCAGATTGGTAATGGTTAGATAAGGAATGCGACCAACTTTTAACACGTATTCTGTTAGAAAACGGGCTAAAGGGATAACGAGCCACTCCAAAGCCAAACTCATTGTCAAAACTAATAAAACATAACTGCCCCAGTGGTGAAAAAACTCTTTGGTACTGGCACGAATGGATTGATTCATAATTGTTTTCCTTTCTGGATGAGAAGAAAAAAAGCCCTTAGTTAAAAAGTGGGCTGAATTTTACCACTTGTTTTTTTAACTGTCTAAAAATTCTTCTGCTTTATTAATGTAATGTATCTGAAAAAAAAGTCTGAACTAAACAAATTAAAGCTAATTTGTTGTAGCACAGACTTACAATAAGTTTTTAGCTGTTTGTACTTAGCCGCCAACGGTTGTTTCAATAAATTGGACGACGGTGCCGTAAGCGAAAATTTCCAAATACGTTTTGCCGTCAACTTGCACGTGATCGTGATCAAAATGGCAGTTGATGACAGCATTGGCGCCATAAGAAAAGGCCTTTTTCTTTAACATCAACATAATATCTTGCAGTGATTCGTTGGGGTCGACAGTTTCATCAAATAAATCTGTTTCAAATTTTTCGGCAACGAAAATTACGTCCCGCACAGCGTAGCTACGGTTGACGTTACCAGTGGAGATAATAACTTCGTGAATGCGCATGTCGTCTTCTTTTTGTTTGTCAAATGTCATATCGCTCACTCCTTGTAGGTTTGGTGCTGAAATGATTATTTTGTCAAAATTGCGAAATAATAATTCACCAGCAGAAACCAAATTTATTGTTGCAAACAGCCCCAAAAGAGCTGAAATTAACTGTAATTTAATTTTACCGTGATAAGAACCTTTAAGTAAAGCTAAAACCTCTCACAAATTCTGGCATGAAATCTTGCAAGACGGCTAATTTTATGCTAGTCTATGACCAGAATTTAAGGACTTGCAGTCAAAGTGCGCTGTCTTTTGTAAATTGTTGGAAGCTTCTCTAAGTAGAAGTTTTTTTCCTATTTGCAAAAGATGAAGCACTTTTTTTATTGCAATAAATCGTGGCAGAATCCTTTTAGACCGCGGATTATCGCAAATTTTTATTTTAAAATTTATTTTAACAAAAATAGTTTTAATCACTAACTGCAGGCGATACAGTTAAAAAAAGGAGTTTAACTAATGGCAAATATTACCCAAGAATTTGATACGATTGCCGCAATTTCCACGCCGCCTGGCGAAGGGGCGATCAGTATTGTCCGTTTAAGTGGGGATGATGCAGTGAAAATTGCAGATGAAGTCTATCGCAGCGGTAGCAAATGTCTGGCAGATGTTGCAAGCCATACCATTCACTACGGGCATATTTTTGATCCAGCGACAGCGCAGATGGTAGATGAAGTAATGGTTTCCGTGATGCGGGCCCCAAAAACATTTACCAGAGAAGATGTGATTGAAATTAATTGTCACGGCGGAATCGTCGTGGTGAATCAAATTTTGCAATTATTGCTGCGACAAGGCGCCCGGCTAGCAGAACCAGGCGAATTCACCAAGCGGGCCTTCTTAAATGGGCGGGTGGATTTATCCCAAGCAGAAGCCGTGATGGATTTAATTCGGGCGAAAACCGATAAGGCGATGAATTTGGCGCTGAATCAATTAGATGGAAATTTATCCAGCTTAATTCGTTCCCTACGCCAAGAAATTTTGGAAACATTGGCGCAAGTGGAGGTCAACATTGACTACCCAGAATACGACGATGTAGAGGAACTAACGACGCGCTTGTTGCTGGAAAAAGCCAATCAAGTGCAAGGGCAAATCGAACAATTACTTTTAACCGCCCAACAAGGGAAAATTTTGCGGGAAGGTCTAAGTACGGCGATTATCGGGCGACCAAATGTCGGCAAATCTAGTCTTTTGAATCATTTATTAGCCGAGGAAAAAGCAATTGTAACAGACGTTGCCGGCACAACGCGAGATGTCATTGAAGAATACGTGAATGTGCGAGGGGTGCCATTAAAATTAATCGATACCGCCGGAATTCGCGACACAGAAGATATTGTTGAAAAAATCGGCGTGCAACGCAGCCGCAAAGCGTTAGAAGAAGCAGACTTGATTTTACTGGTATTAAATCAAAGTGAAGCCTTAACCAAAGCCGATTTGGAATTATTGGAATTAACCCAAGATACCAAACGAATTATTTTGCTAAATAAAACTGACCTACCAGCTAAATTGGAACAAGAAAAATTACAGAAACTCGCAGCCGATGCCCCAATTTTTGCTGTTTCTGTTTTGCAAAATGAAGGTCTGGATCAATTGGAACAGGCAATCGCAGAATTATTCTTCGCTGGGCAAACCGGCGAAAAAGATGCCTCGTACATTTCCAATACCCGTCACATCGCCTTGTTGGAAAAAGCCAATCAAGCGCTAGGAGATGTGGTAACAGGAATAGAAGCTGGTATGCCAGTCGATTTGGTTCAAATCGACATGACCCGCTGTTGGGATTTCTTAGGCGAAATCGTCGGCGATAGCGTACAAGACGAACTTATCACCCAACTATTCAGCCAATTCTGTCTAGGCAAATAAAAACGGTTAAAAATTTTAAAATAATAAAATTCAGCAACTAAATTAAATCGCGCTGTAATAGACTTAACAGTTCGATAATATGCAAGTTCAACTTAATGTCTTCTATTTAGTTGAACTGTAGGCGTAGTGAAACGAAGACAGACTTATTACTCACTGTCAGCCCAGTCTATACAGCAGCTAATTGAGGATGTCAGTTCTACTGAAGACAGCTAGCTGTCTGTATAAAAAAATAGTGATTACTTGGCAGGTAATCAAATTGTAATGGTTAGCTAGTAGAATGATATACGGAGTGAAAATCAGACTAATTTTCGCAAGAAAATTAATACAGTAATATGAACAAAATCGCGCTAAAACAGCTAGAAAAATCGACAATATGCAAGTTCAACTTAATGTCTTCTATTTAGTTGAACTGCAGGCGTAGTGAAACGAAGACAGCCTATTGCTCATTTTCTAAACGAGCTGTTTTAGCAGCTAAATTAAATCGCGCTGTAATAGACTTAACAGTTCGATAATAAGAAAAACCAACTAAATGCCACAGAACGTCATCCAGTTGGTTTTATCTTATTACTCACTGTCAGCCCAGTCTATACAGCAGCTAAGAGGAGCGGATTTATTTCATGGAATATCAAGCGGAGAGTTATGATGTTATTGTTGTTGGCGCGGGTCATGCGGGTAGTGAAGCGGCGTTAGCCAATGCGCGTATGGGCAATAAGACGCTGCTTTTGACGATTAATTTGGATATGGTGGCCTTTATGCCATGTAATCCTTCAGTCGGTGGTCCAGCAAAAGGTGTTGTGGTGCGGGAAATTGACGCGCTGGGCGGCGAAATGGGCAAGAACATCGATAAAACATATATTCAAATGCGGATGCTAAATACAGGTAAAGGTCCGGCAGTACGTGCATTACGGGCACAAGCAGATAAACATGCTTATGCACAAGAAATGAAGCATACAATTGAGCAAGCAGAAAATTTAACCCTGCGTCAAGGAATGGCAGAAAAATTGATCGTTGAAGATGGTGTTTGTAAAGGCGTAATTACCAATACAGGTGCACGTTACAGCGCAAAAGCGGTTATTATTACAGCCGGTACAGCTTTAAGAGGTGAAATTATTATTGGGGAATTAAAATATTCTTCTGGTCCGAATAATTCACAACCATCAGTTGGACTTGCCAATAGCTTAAAAGAATTAGGTTTTGAAATTGCCCGATTTAAAACAGGGACACCACCACGGGTCAAATCTGGATCAATTGATTATACGCAAACAGAAATCCAACCTGGAGACAAAGAAGCCAATCACTTTAGTTATTCAACGCCGGATAGTGCCTATAAACAAGATCAAGAACCTTGTTGGTTGACTTACACAAGTCCTAAAACCCACGAAATTATTCGCGATAATTTACATCGCGCGCCAATGTTTACCGGGATTGTAGAAGGTGTGGGGGCGAGATATTGTCCGTCAATTGAAGATAAGATTGTGCGTTTTGCAGACAAAGAACGTCACCAACTTTTCTTGGAACCAGAAGGCTTAAATACAGAAGAAGTTTACGTGCAGGGCTTATCTACTTCAATGCCAGAAGATGTGCAAGTTTTAATGTTGCGTTCGATTGCGGGACTGCAAAATGTCGAAATGATGCGGACAGGTTATGCGATTGAATACGATGTGGTCGTGCCACATCAATTGCGTCCAACTTTGGAAACAAAATTAATTGAAAATCTTTATACGGCAGGACAAACCAATGGTACTTCTGGCTATGAAGAAGCTGCCGGCCAAGGCTTGATTGCCGGAATTAACGCAGGCTTAAAGGTTCAAGGTAAAGAACCATTGATTTTAAAACGCAGCGATGGTTATATCGGTGTGATGATTGACGACTTAGTTACAAAAGGCACCCAAGAACCCTACCGCTTATTAACCAGCCGCGCGGAATATCGTTTGATTTTGCGCCATGACAATGCCGATTTGCGTCTAACACAAATGGGTCATGAAATTGGGTTAGTAAAAGAAGCACAATACCAAGCTTACTTAGCCAAAAAAGAAGCGGTTGAAAATGAAATTGCCCGTTTAATGAAAATCCGGATTAAACCGACGGCTGAAGTTCAAGCCTTTTTAGAAACAAAGGGTGCAGCACAATTGAAAGATGGTGTTTTAGCCAATGAATTTTTACGCCGTCCGGAAATTAGCTACGCTGAATTATTACAATTTATCCCTGCTGACGAGAATCTTTCCCCAAAAGAGATCGAACAAGTTGAAATTCAAATCAAATACGAAGGCTATATCAAAAAAGCCTTAGAAAAAGTTGAAAAATTAAAACGGATGGAAGCCAAAAAAATTCCAACCAACATTGATTATGCGGCCATTAATGGTCTTGCGACAGAAGCGCGTCAAAAATTAACCAAGATTCAACCCGAAACCATTGCCCAAGCGAGCCGCATTAGTGGTGTTAATCCTGCTGACTTGAGTATTTTAATGGTTTACATTGAACAAGGTAGAATTGCTAAAGTTGCGAATTAGTTTGCTTATATAAATTTTAAAAATTTTTTAAACAGTCTGAAATTTTTTTCGGGCTGTTTTTTTTTGCCTAAATTTCGATTAGGACGCGTTTTGTTAAATTTGTTTTTTTATTATGAAATAAAATAACGAGCCATTTTAGCACGATTGGAATAATTTTAATTTGAAAATGATGATAAAATAATGATATAGTTAAAAAGAAGTGATAATAAAATGAATTAAGGTGTAGAAAATGAAGAATTTAAAAAGACGAGCGTTTCATTTTGGTATGATGATTTGTTTGTTATTATCCGTTGTCAGCGTAAATAAATCTGATTTTGCTCAAGCAGTATCAGCAAAACAAGACCGAAAAAAGACGGAGACGTTTGCGCCGACAAATTCTAATCAAAAATTCATTAATCAACAGGGAAGTTCTAGAGACTCTCATGTTTTGAATGGGAATAATGAAGCGGGTTCTTTGTTGCAAAGTACAAAAACAAATGAACCAAAAATTAAAGAAGAAAATAATCAGGAGTCGATTTTGTCATATGCACCGCTTCAAGTGAAGGATGCTTTTTTGAATCGTCGGGGAATTGATCAAGGCACTGGCGTTGGTATCGGCGCGCAGCAGGCTGCGATTCCTTTACAAGTAAAGCGATACTTGGACGAGGAAAAAGTAGAGGGGCGACGTGTTTTTAATGCTGCGGCTCTTGGTGGAAGTAAAGTAAATGAAAGGGAAATTGAAAGTGCGCTTGCCACACCTTTTGAAGCGGCCGATACAGTTAGTGACACGCTTAATTTAACGCGATTTCGTAAACAAACCTATTTCAATCACTATCGCGCAGGTATGGCGCAATCCCAGAATACGGTGGATTTTAGTCAGGGAAATAGTGGCACAGTTTTTAATGCGTATCTGTATATGGCGGAATATACAGAAGGTTTGACCTTTTTTATGCGGCCACAACGCCAAATTTCCTCAGCTGATTATTACGATTATCAAGGCGCAGATTCGACAAAGTATGAAGTGCAAGGGTTAGGTGCCTATTATCATGGTTCAAAAGAAAATCCGGAACAAAAAAATCGCGTTACTGGTATTCAAGATGCTATGCTAGTTGCTTTTGATAACTGGTCCAATGATGGACACACGCACTTGGGATCGGATTCATCTTTAGCCAATAGTGAAACGAAGGGGAAATCCCATTTATCGGTTTATAACAGCAATAAACCCCATGTTTTTAAACCGGAATTAGCCAATGAAAATCGCAATGGTGCTGCTCAACGTTGGGCAGTTTATGCCGGAAATGGCTACTTTAATAAAAAATGGTTTAAATTCAGTTTAGCCAATATTAGAGCCCATTACGCTACGATTAGTATTCAATTGCTTACGGCGACGACAGAAGAAAATCTGGCTAGTTTTGATGTTGATTTACGCCATTATATTGATGGCTACAATGAACAGCAGCCGCCCCAATTAGTTTGGGGTTTTACTGCGACGATGGATACTTCACTACAAAATACCAACAAGCAGTTTTTAAACAAAAACATGATTTTCTTTTCCGATTTTAAAAATCCTGATCACACCATGACCGGAATTTTGCAGCAAGATGCATTTTTAAAAACGGATTTAACTACCTCGCTGGCAAACAAATTGGTGAGAAAAGAAGATGTTTTACAACAAGAGGTCACTTTCAAGCATACCAGCGGTAATCTGCCCTTTGAAATTCATCAAAATAACCAAGGGCAGCATGGCATTGCCATCACGTATCGCAATGGTAAAGAGGCAGAAGAAGTTGTAAATGACAAAAAAATTACCTTTGAAAAAAACGGGGTGGAAATTGCCGGCACATACCAGAATGGCCAGTTTTATCCGCAACAAAAAATTGTTGTACAACCCAAAGAAAAACTGACATTACGTTATGAGACAAAAATCAAGGCAGTACCTGAGGGAACTACGATCACTAAGATTCCGAAATTAAAAGGAAGCTATCAAGTAGAAGGTAACACGATGCAGGTACAATTTACGACAGAAGCGTTGCAATATACCGTGACAGAAGATACGCCACCGGTGATTGCTTGGGATGAAAAATTAAATCAGTTCACCAAAATTCGTCAGTTTGATTTTACTAGTCCCAACTTAAAGACTCCGCTGAATTTTTATTTAAAAGATGAAGTGAAAAAAAATGAGACGCTAAAAGTCCAGTTGGCTAAAAAAGAGGGGAAAGAAGAGTCGGTCATTTGGACCAAAATGATCGCCAACAACAGCGAAATAAAACAGCAGACCTTACTTGTCACAGAGCTTGTTGAACATGTGCAATCAGATAGTGAGTATAGTCTACAAGTTATTGAATGTGATGCCAGCGGTAAAACGCTCCCCCTTGTTTCCAACAAGATTTATTTGCAAACAAAATATACACCAGAGCTACGCTTTACTTATGTCAGTGATCAGCTTCATTGGCAGGTCCCGTTAAAAGCCCAGGCTGAAATTTTGCCGCACCAGAGTAAAGAAAATTTACGCATCGAAATTTTAGATACGCGCCCGCAAAATAAAAGGAGCAATTGGTATCTTACTTTGCAGCTGTTGCCAGCAGAAGATTTTATTGGTCAGTACAGTTTCATTTGGAGAGACGACGATGAACAAGAACTAAATCGCCCCAATGCGCCGATTCAGATAAATACGGCAAATTTTCAAAAGGAAGACAATTATTTGAGTCAACGGGAATATGCCAAAGAAGAAGGGCTACTGCTCAAAACCAATCCCCTTCAAATGCAAGTAAAACCAGAGCTTAATCAAATAAAAGTCCAGTGGCAGCTACATGATGTCCCGATAGTGGAGTAGGAGGAAAATGGTGAAAAGAATTTGCTTTTTAGTGCTAGTCTGCGGCCTATTTCCAGTGCGTGCTTTAGGGGCAGAAATAACCTATGATCAAGATCAAAAAACGATACCCTTGGAATTATATCAAGAAAAAACCAACGCAAATACAAATGATTTAACTTTAAAAAAAGACAATCCGCTAATTTTTATGCCAAAAACAGGAGAAGTTTTACAAATGGGGCTATCTTTTGTGGGGACGCTACTAGTTGGCGGCACAATTTTATTTTATCAAAGGAGGCGTAAAGATGCGTAAATGCTGGCTTTATTTAGTTGGCTTGCTCGTGTTTGGCAGCCTCTTTATCCGGCCGCCGACAGGATTGGCCGCAAGTAATTTGATTATTGAAGTAATGGAGCAAGACTTGCAATTACAAATGGTAAAGCCGCCAGATTTTGGCCGGCATAAAATACGCAAGGAGCGCTTTACGATCACTTCCAAGACGGATTTAGTGATTCAAATTACAGATAGTCGTTACAGCAAACAAGCAGGTTGGCAGCTGCTTTATCAATTCCAACCTTTCAAAAAAGAAGCACAATATCTAGCAAAAGACGTCTACTATCAGTTAGGGACAGGCAAATTACGAAAAAAAAATCACCAACAGTGGCAAGTTAGTTCCCAGTTTCAAAGCCAACCCTTTAAAACAAAGCAGCAACAAGCAGGAAATACAATTGTGAAAAAGACTGGCGAAACAGATCAAGCAGCGATTTCTTATGAATATCGGGTCAAAAAAGAAGACATTCAGCTAACAATTTCTCCTGACGCTGCCGCCGGTTTATACAAGGCCACTCAAATTATTGTCTTACAAAATGTACCAACCATATAAAAAGGAGCGAAATAAAGATGAAAAAATTTTTAGCAGCAGGTTTAATGACAATGACACTATTAAGTTGTGGGAATTCGGCATTTGCCAAGGTGGAAAGCGATACAAAAGGTAGTACCGATTTGAATATTACCGTTTTAGCCAATGAAAATCCGGAATTGCAACAACTAAAATTAATCAATGTTCCCGACCGTTTTGAACAAACAACCACCCTTAATGCTACCGGGAATTACACAGTAGACTTTACCGATCAAAATATTAAAGATGACAGCGATAGCGAAATTAAGAAAGTTTTCAAAAATAATTACGTTGTTTTTAATGATACGCCAAGTGTTTCATGGAATTTAAAAGCTTCTTTAAACAAAGATAAAGTTGATGAAGCTGGTAAAACCAATATTGCGACTGGCAATAAAGCGGTGACGATTACCAAATTTACAGTCGAAGGCAAAAAGATTTATGGTGCCGGTGCGGATGGCGACATTATTTTTTCTAGTCAAGATGTGACAGAAAAAGCTGGTTTCCTAATGAAAAAATTTGAAAGCGGCGCAATGGAATTCAAAGATCATGATTTCCAATTAAAACAAGGGGATAAAATTGACGTAGAAAATTTGGTACTCTTCACGCTAACGGCTTTGCCGGAAGTTGCGGAGTAATTTAGGAGGCAATAATGAAAAAAAGTGGCTGGATTTTGGTATGTTTAACTTTTGTTTTCTTATTTTTAGGGCCAACAGCGCAGGCGAGTGGCAATGTAGAATTTAGCATTCGTGGTATCTTACCGGAAAATCAAATTGATAAAGAGCAAACTTATTTTGATTTGTTATTAAAGCCTGGTGCAAAACAAGAAATCAAAATCGCAATAAAAAACGATGCTGCTGTAGCTCAAAAATTTGTGGTAAATATTAATCAAGCCACCACCAATAGCAGTGGTCAAATTGATTACAGCAGTAAAAAGGCGCCATCTGCTGCAACGATATATCCAATTGAAGATGTCGTTCAAGCTCCCAAAACCGTAACCGTACCACCACAAAGTGAAATACAAGTGCCACTTTCTGTTACCATGCCAACAGAAAAATTCGCTGGTCGAATTATGGCGGGGATTCAAGTTTTAAAATTGATTGAAGAAGATGGGGCAGCTGTCACGAGTCAATTTGGCTATATTCTGGGGTTGCAGCTGCGCAATACTTTAACACAAGTGAAGCGAGAGCTGAAAATTACCAATCCTAAAGCCGCTATTTCCTTTGGCGAGACAGCTTTTAGTGTGAACGTGGAAAATATGACCTTGGACGCGATTGGCAAGATGACCTACACCGGTAAAATTACAGAAGCGGGTAAAAAAACAGCGCTGCAAAAAATAAACTGGGAAAATCGTTCCATGGCACCTAACTCGAATTTTGATTTGGTCTTTGCAATGAACGATCAAGAAATTAAACCAGGCGCCTATCAGCTTCACTTGCAAGTAACCGACGGCAAAGGCAATGTCTGGCAAGTAAACGAGTCTTTTACAGTGAGCAGTAAAAACGCCAAAGAAGTTAACAGTGCGATTATTCCGGTGGCAGCTAGTTCTCAGACACCGCCATGGCTGTATGGGCTAGTCGGTGCGTTGGCAGCGTTATTAGTTTTAGTAAGTGGTGTTTTACTAAAATCCCGCCGCCCGCAGGCTAAGGCCATCAAAGAATTAAACAGCTAAAAATATCTTTTAAAGTGGTAGCGGTGCTGACTTGTCAGCACCGCTACCATTTTTTAGAAAAAAAAGACCGGCAAAATGAAAGGCGGTAGCAAAAAAAGTTAGTTTTGTCGTCTAACTTTTTGCTACTTTCACCATTTCTGCCAAGTCTTTTTACTATTTTACTTGTTTTCCGTTGAAGTAACTGGCCGAAACCGGAATTTTACGGGCGACAAATTCTGCCGTAGAGTCAGCGTTTACTAAAGTGAAATTAGCTGCCATCCCCACTTTAAGCCAGACGTCTAAAGCCAGTGCTTTTTGGCCGGTTACAAGTTCCAAACTTTCGGTTAATTCTTCTTGTGATAGTTGGTCAAAAATTTCAGCATAGCGATTTAATTTATCCATCACATCACCATTGCCAAAAGGTGACCAGCAATCATAGATGTTATCGCAGCCAATAAAGGTTTTGACACCGGCAGCTTTTAGTTTGGTTAATGGTGGAATAACAAAATTTAAAGGAATGCTGGAAATAATCGTAATCCCATTTTCTGCTAAGGCACTAAAAAGTTCATCTTGTTCTGTACCAGCTAAGTCTCTTAAACCATAAGCGTGACTAATCGTTACTTTATTTTGCCAGTTTGCTTCTTTGGTCAGCTCCAACAATTTAGAAAAGAATGCCCGCGCATTATCACCGCGTTCGTGAATGTGTAAATCCATGGGCACATTAAATTGAGTGGCTAATTCAAAAGTTTGATTTAAAGAAAGAGCTAAGTTTTGGTCAAGGGAGACCGGATCGACCCCGCCAACTAAAGTAGCACCATTGCGCAGCGCTGTTTTCATCTCATCATAGGCATCAGATAAAAGCAGACCATGCTGCGGAAAAGCAACCAATTCATAATCCAATTTATCAGTATACGCACTTAAAACTTTTTGCGCAGATTCCAAGTAGCGTTGGCCAACCTTGGGATGAATGTCGATGTGGGAGCGAAAATGAGTTACACCATGAGCCAGCTCTAATTCAATTAAGTTTTTCATGCGCTCTTCAAAAGATAAAGGCGCACTTTCTAAATATTCAAATTCTTTGGTAAAACGCTGCACCAAGCTATCAGCTGGTTCAACGGGATACCAAGGAATCCCTAATTTACTTTTATCAAAATGCACATGCATTTCGCGTAACTGCGGTAGGACTAAAGCATTTTTACCATCAATTATGGCGCTTTTAGGATCAAAAGATTCCTCTGAATCACTAACAGCAGTAATCACACCATCTTCAAAAGTAATCGCTACTTTTTTGGTCTTGGTTCCATAAGTGAAACCAGCGTTTTTTAGATAATCTGTTTCAATTCTGACGTTCTGAAGTACAGTTTTCATAATACACCTCGCTTATTTTTCATAAGGGTACTCCAAAGACAAATAAAAAGCGAATTTTTGCTTTCAGATGTTTTTTTTACGCCGCAAAAAAGAGGTAAGCAAGCAAATGTTTCACATGAAACTTTTTTGTCACATTTTTTGTTACAATAAAAAGTTGATTTTACAGCAGTAGACATGAAAAAAAGCTTAAGGTGTAACAGTCAGGTTATGGCTTATTTTCATCTTCAGCGGCTGCTTGCAGCTTTTGCCTTAAAGTGGTCATTTTTTCGTTGGCTTCTTCAAATAAGGCGGGAATTTGCTTAAGTAATTGGCTAGTGACACCCAGTGCGTCTTGCGTTGCATGAGGCGTTAAGACAGTGGTGCTGGCGGCAAAATTTTTGGACAGCTCACGAACAATCGCCTGTGTTTTAGCCAAGACTTCTGGCGGCAAAGCGCTGGCGGAATAAGAGGCAAACAGTGTGCTGGTAGCCGTAATCGTAGCGCTGTATTGTAGCACCCACGTGAATAAATACTGTAAATCAACTTCTGAAATCGTGTTATTATGAATAGCAGTCAAAGTCGTTAAAATTGGTGCGGTAACAGAAGCCGGCACAAGTTTAGTTAAAGAAAGATTTTTAACCGCTAGTTGCGGGTTTTGCACTAAATCAAAACGGTAGCATAAATAGAGCAATTCTTGGATGCTGCTGGCAACAAAAGCCCCAGTTTTTTTATCCGCTTGATAAGTTTTGGTTTCAGCGAATGTTTTTAATAAGTCGGTGCCACATTTTAAAGCAGAAGGTGCGACATAAAGGCGAAAATAGGAGCTCTCACTGGTAAGAATACCGTCTAAAATTGATTTTTGTATTTTGGTACTAGTAAATTCGGCGTTAAAATCCGCTTCTTTTAGCTGATTTAATTTTTTTACAGCGTCTTTTTTTACCCGTGCCGTTAAGACGGCTTGTTTATTTTCCGCTTGAAAACCAACCTGGGCAAAATAATGCAGGGAAAAAAAGTTATTTTGGTAGAGGCATTCATTTAAATCAGCTAACAAAATCTCGTTGCCTGCATTTTGAATAAGCCAAGAGGTTAGCGTTTGTTTTAATAATTCTGCTTGCGTGGGTTCTTTTTTAAAAAAAGCCATGGGCTTACCTCCTTGTCTGATTTTTTATGATGCTTCTATTTTAGTCGAAAAAGCTGTTAATTAACAAATGATTCACTAAGAGCATTTTGCAAGTGGTATAATGATTGCAATCACGTTGGGGTTTTAGGTTTGGCTGGTAACAGGAGGTGGGCAAATTCGTTGGCAGATTATCAAATGGAAAAAACGTTAGGCAAATGCTTTCGGACAACGAAAGAAAGTTTTACTGGCAGTGTCAGGATTTTTGGCAGCTGGTATGATTATAGAGTGGTTGCCGGTTTGCCGGCAGTTGGGGATATGTTAGAAGTTATCGACTACACCCCTAATGCACTATTGGTAAAAGTGAACAATACATTATACGAAAGTGATGTGAATTACATTGGCAATTTTTAGTATCTTTTTTGTTATCTTATTGATTGGTTTAATTATTTTAATTTTGTCGCAAATGATTATTATCGTCGAGCAAGGGGAAGTCAAAGTCGTTGAAAGCTTTGGGAAGTATGTGAAATCGCTTGATCCGGGTTTACATTTTTTGATCCCCGTTTTGTACAACGTCAAGCAGCGGGTTTCTTTAAAACAAATTCCGATTCAAATTGATCCGCAAAGCGTAATCACAAAAGACAATGTTATCGTTGAAATTGATGAAGCGATTAAATATCACGTAACCGACGTCCGTGCTTTTGTATACGATAACCAAAATTCTGTAGTTTCCATGATCCAAGATTGTCAGTCTAATTTACGGGGTATCATTGGGAAAATGGATTTAAACGAAGTCTTAAATGGGACCGAAGAAATCAATGTGGCGCTATTTGAAAGTGTCAAAGATATTACGGCGGGCTACGGCTTGTCCATTGACCGCATTAATATTGGGGAAATTTCAGTTTCCGATGAAATCGTGAATTCCATGAACAAGCTCATCACAGCTAGCCGCGACAAAGAATCCTTGATCACAATTTCAGAAGGTAAAAAACAATCTGTCATTTTGGACTCTGAAGCCAAAGCCTCTGAGATGGAAATTGATGCCGCCGCGCGGGCCAAGCAAACCAAAATTGATGCCACTGCCAGAGCGGAGCGCATTAAAATCGATGCCGCCGCTGAAGCCGAACGCATTCGCGTCGTAACAGAAGCTGAAAAACAACGTATTAAAGAGATCAACAAAGCCATCCAAGAAAGTGAATTGGATGAAAAAATGTTATCTTATTTAGGCATTGAAGCCTTTAAACACGTGGTGGAAAATAATCACAATACGGTTATCCTACCAAGTAACTTAACGGAAATCGGCAATATTCCAGCCATTAAACAAGTTTGGGACGCAACCGATAAAAAATAAAGCAAAAAAGTGATGATACGTCTGGGTATCATCACTTTTTTTGTCTCACACTTATTTAAGCTTGTAAATCTCGATGGAGCTGAATGGTATTTTTGGCCCAATTTATTTTGTCTAAGCGATAAGGAAAATCACCGGATACGGTGTAACTTCCTGGGGTGGGAACATTTATTTTTTGCATGCGGGCGTTGCCTTTGGCCAAATAACCTGTACCAAGTTTTAACATATCTCGTAAGCCGAGATTGCTTTTGGTGTGCTCTTTGACTGTACCCAAGTTTTGCGTAATAGCGCTAAGACTGGGCGTGACGGTCTTCCATTTCATAAAACGAATCAAATCTTCCTGGCGGCTAAAAACGTCAAAAGACTTATCTTCGTCAATTTGATAGCTAATATAGGCATCAATTTCTGTCAAAGACAACTTTTGCGGACCTAATAAAAATTTTTGGCCGTTTTTTAAAGCGGTAAAATCTTTTTCAACTGTAATCGTTAAGGTGCCATCTGTATCCAGACCGGCTTCTTTAATCGCGGCTAATCCCTCTTCTTTTTTCAAGATGAAGTATTTTGTTACCGACTGAGAAAATGCAACCGAGAAGTATTTTAAAAAATCAGTGATCGAATTTTTAACATACAATTCTCCCAAGGTAATGTTGTGGAGCATGATTTCAGGACTAACGCGCCATAAAGAACCCTTATCCTGCAAATCATAAACAAAAAAAGTTGAAAAAATACCGTCATCAAAAATAAATAAAACTTTCATGTTTTTCCTCCTTATACAGTGCAATTTATTAAAATTCCGTCTTAATGCTTGGAAGTTAAACGAGTTCCTAAAGCTTTTCTAATTGTCTAGCTTCATGTACCAACTCTGCGGGAAAAATTCAAAAATTCGCTTCTGGTAAGGAACACCAGAAGTCAAATTTCCGACATTTTTCCACAGAGCTAATCGGTACATTCCACTTTTCTACATGTCTAGCTTTATGAACTAACTTCCTACGGCAATAAGTCAAAATTTCAAGAAATTTGAAGAACAATTTATTAAAATTCCGTCTTATTGCTTGGAAGTTAAACGAGTTCCTAAAGCTTTTCTAATTGTCTAGCTTTATGAACTAACTCTCGGCAACAATAAGCCAAACTCTTGAAAAATTTGAAGAACAATTTATCAAGAGTTCATCTTATTGCTTGAGAGCTGACCAAGTTCCTAAAGCTTTTCTATTTCTACTCTATCAATTTTTTTCTTTTTTGACTACCGGCGTAGGGCCGTTGCTTTTTTTAGAAAATGCGGGTATGATAACGAAGATTAGAACAAGGTGGTGGTCACATGATACGATTTGTATCTTCTGTACGCACAATTGGCTGGCAGTTAGACTGATGGCGCAGTTGTGACTTTCTTCTGCGCATCAGCGGTTTGGAGAAAGGAAAATCTTATGAATTTAGAACCTTATCAATTTTTTGCTTTAGCAAAAGACATCGACGATTTGATTAATGTCTATCAATCCGTCAATGACAAACAAACAGTCAACGCCGTACAGGCTTTAACAACTGAAAAAATTAATACCATTTTGCCGGAAGATTCTGCAAAAAAAGCAGCATTGGTGCAATTTATTTTAAATCCACATTTGACAAAAGCCGCAGCTGAACGTTATTTAAACGAATTAAAAGAACAAGTGACGCCTTTTGTTGCGCCAAGTGCTAAACAAGTGGAAAAAGTCTTTCGCAAGACGAAAAAATTGCGTTTACCAAATTTTGACGCGATGGATTTAAAAGAGCACACCTATATTGGCTGGAACGATCCGGGGCAGCAGCAAAAATTTATGCTGTATTATGAAAATGGTGCCCTAAAAGGGTTAAAAGGCAATTTTTCTAGTAATATTTTGAAAAATGTTTGTTCCATTTGTCATAAAACCAGTGAAGTGGCGCTATTTTTAGCCACGACTAAAAAAGGCGGCGACGGTACGTATACCAAACGTGGTAACTATATTTGCGTCGACAGCGACAAATGCAATCATCAACTTTATGATAAGCAACAGTTGCTAAATTTTGCTAACAAAGTAAAATAAAATTTCAGTTTACAATTTATAAATTTTAAAAGACAGAAGGATTTTTCCTTCTGTCTTTTTATTAGCCTTTTAGCTGATTTCACTGTAAAAAAGTGGTAGCAATAACTTAAATTTATCCGCTAGACCATTTTCATAGATTCAGACGCCCGCTTTTTAAACTTCGGACATTTCTTCATCAAAAGTGCGGGGATCTTTTTTCTTTTTGGTAAAAAAGACGATCATCAAGAGATTGCTGATTAGAAATAACCCGATAAACAGGCCGGTTTCAACTAACAGTGAGCCTTCGATGGAGATGCCTTCGCGTAATGCGCGAATGGAATAAGTCATTGGTAAAAACGGATTTATAACCCGATAAAATGCGCCACTTAATTCGATTGGATACGTTCCACCAGAACTTGCCAATTGAATGATCATAAAGATAAGCATTAAAAATGAACCAAGTTTTCCTAATAATAAATTGAACAACGTGACGATCGACATAAAGGTCAGGGAAACGAGGATGCTAAACAAAATCACTTTGACTGGCTGTAAGACAGTCATACCTAAAAAGACGGTCAAGACGAAATACACCATTAAAGCTTGAAAAATTCCGACAGCGCCTAAAATCGAGGCTTTACTTGCCCACCATGCGATACCACTTGTCGGTTTTTTCTTTGGTGTAAAAGTATCAAACAGCAAGTTAAATGTAATGGTTCCAATGAATAAGGCGACAGACATCATGTAAGGCGCCATTGCCGTCCCATTATTTGCTACTGAGTCAAAATCTTGGTGAATAGTGCTTACAGGCTTGGCCATGGCATCAGCTGAAACTTTCTTCGTGTTGATTTCTCTTATTTTATCAGCACCACTAGCCAATTGATTGCTCACTTCCTTTAGCCCACTTCCGACTTTTCCTAAAGATTGCTGTACTTGTTTTTCACCTGTAGCAAGTTGGAAACTGCCTGTTGAAATTTGTTGTGCACCACTGTCTAATTTTTGCGCACCTGAAATTATGCTGCCGCCATTTGCTGCTAGTTGTCCAGTTCCATTCACTAATTGTAAGGAACCATTTTGTAAAGCAGACACGCCACTACGCAAAGTAGGCAGTTTTTGCTGTACTTGATTTAAGCCAGCTGTTAGTTGGTTTGAACCATGGGTAAGCGTGGCTGATTGTTGCTGCAAGCGCTCAGTTCCACTAGCCAATTGTTTTGCGCCTTGGGCTAATTGATTGACCCCGCCACTTAGAACAGGAACTTTTTGTTGTAAATTAGCGAGCCCGTTCGTTAGATTTCCAGCGCCCTGATTAATTGTTTGTCCTTGTGCTGTTAATTTTGTGGCACCTTGTGTGAGCTGTTCACTGCCAGTTGCTAATTGCTGAATACTTTTCGTGAGAGTTGGCATATTTTTATTTAATGCTGCTGTACCTTGGTCAATTGCTTGGATGCCTGGAACAACTTGATTGGCAATATCGTAAAGTCCCTGCACAGATTTATTAATTCCGTTACTAGCAGTAGCGCTGACTTGGGTCAATTGATTTGCACCGGTTTTCAAGTCAGCTATTTGCGTAACAGGAATTTGTTGGACGGCGGCAAGGCCACTTGTTAGTTTTTCTAAAGCTTGTTTTTGAGCTGTTAGTGAAGCAAAAAGTGGTGTCGTATCGATTGAAAGCTGATTTGCGGCCTGCAAAGTTTGGCTATCTTGTTGTTGCATCGTTGTTAAGACCAAGTCCTTTTGTTCTTGGGATAAAGTCACACCGCTTGTGGCTAAGGCAGCAACGATGGCATTTGCATTGGTTGCTAAATCTGTTTGGTAGTTGGCGCTAAGATTCTGTTTTGTCGTTTCGATTTGCTGATTAATTCCAGCAACATTTTCTGATACGCTATTTAACTGATTAGAAAGTTCTGCTACAAGGTCTGTGACTTGTGCAATATTTTCTAGACCGCTTAAATCAGTTGTGGCCAATGTTTGAGCAACTTGTGTAAGATAGCTTTTCACGCTATCGGTATAATTTAAAAGCTGATTTTTTTCTGCCACTGACATTTGCACAGTACTTAAGCTAGCTGATATTTTTTTAGTTCCTTCGTTTAAAGCTTTTACTTGTTGAGGCAGTTGTTTCGTTTTTGAAGCTAAACTCTGCAGTCCCGCTGAAATTTGCTGTGTGCCGTCGCTGACGGATTGTACGCCATTTGTGTATTGACCTAATCCGTTTTGCAACGTTTGCGATCCAGCGCCTAATTGCCCCACACCTGTCGTTAAACTGGGAATATTTGTAGCAAATTGATTGATTACGCGGGTTAGCTTTTTAGATCCCTTTGTAACAGTGCCGACACCATTTGTATATTGTAAAACGCCGGTGGCAAGTTTTTTAGAACCATCGGTCAGTTGACTGATCCCACCGGTTAGTTCCGGCACTTTACCCGCTAAAGTCGCAATGCCGAGATTAAGTTTTTTAGCGCCGGTATCAACTTTTTTAGCGCCGGTGACATATTGTTGCAGACTTTTATTTAATGTGTGGCTTCCATCAGAAAATTTTAGTGAACTAGCAGCTAGTTTTGTTAAATTATCTGAAAGTGTCTGGCTGGCAGTATTTAACTTGTCGGTTCCTGCTGCTAATTTTTTGCCGCCTGCTGCTGCGCTTTGCATACCAGTGCCGGCTTTGCCAAATTGTGAAAGCAATGTTTCGCTATACATTTGGGTTACTTGACTGGATACTTGATTTTTTATTTGGGCCATCGCGGAATCTGACATTTTAGCCCCAGTCAAATTAGTACCCTGAGAGGTTTGATACGTAATTTCCATATCCTTTGGCTGCTTAGTTAAGATTGTCGTTGCATTTTTGGAAAAGTTTGCCGGAATCGTCACGATCATATAATATTTTCCTTTTTCAATTCCCTTTTGTCCCTGTTCTTTGGAGACAAAATGAAAGTCTAATGCGTGTGTTTGTTTTAATTTATTGGTTAAATTTTTACCAATGGCGAGTTGTTTGCCTTGATAGACAATTGGTTGATCTTGATTAACCACCGCAACGGGCAAATGATCAAGATTTCCGTAAGGATTCCACAGTCCACCTAAAAAGATGAGGTTGTATAATGCTGGGATCAAGCCAATTATCCCCAAGACGATTAAAAGAAATTTATTTTTGAATAACGCGCGCCATTCTTGTTTTATCATAATTTTGCCTTCTTCCCGATTTAATTCTGCTCACAATAAAAGCAAAACAACAACGTGTTGATTTGTGAACTTGGAAATTATATAATCGAGTAGAAAGATAGTCAACCAACAGATTTTTAGCTTTTGTCGATTTGAGAGGAAGAATACGATGGCAGAACAAAATTTAAAAAAAAAGCAAACAAAGAAAAAAATTTATCAAGCATTGATTAAATTGTCTAAAACAAAATTTATTCGAGATGTGACGGTTTCAGAGTTGTGTCGCACAGCTGCAATCAATCGCTCAACTTTTTATTTACATTATCAAGATATTGATGATCTGATTTTGGAGTTAGGGGAAGGCAATATTCACTTTTTCGTCGAAAGTGTCAAAGATAAGAAACTTTCTCCAAGTACAATCGATTTATCAGGTAATCAAACTGTTTTTATTGATTATAAAGATCTCGTCGAAACAATCAAACATGCCGAAAATGAAAAAGAAGTTGTGATGATGCTCTTAGGCAAACATGGCGATCCGCATTTTGCTACCGAGTTAAAAAATGCCATTCGTGATCTGCTGTCGTATTTTCTGCAAGATTATTATCCGCAGCTAAAAAGTAAGTTTCCCAATGTACCAGATGATTATTTAGCCATTATTCTCTTTGATACGTCTGCTGAAATCATTTTGTACTGGATGGAAAAAGGCATGCAAGAAACACCAGAAAAAATCAGTGAAATCATTTCCGCTGCCCGTATTGTAGGACCAATAAGCCTTTTGTAAAGCGATTTAAACAAGAAAAACAATAAAAAAGCAGGGATAATTAGCTGCCTTAGGGTTATTTAAGGCTGGCAGATTGTTTCGTTGTCATAAGCTTCATTAATTATCAGACAGCTCATTTTAGCTATATTTAGCGCTAGAATATCTGCTATACTAAAAAGAAATTGATCGTAGGGGAGAAAAAATGAAAAATACTACCAGTGAAATTATTGGACAAAGTGATGGGCCAACAGATATTTTAGTGCCGGGGTCAAATTTTATTGTGCCCGTCATAGTTGCTGTAATTATCGCAGTTGTGGTGATCGGTTTTATGCTTTATCGGAGGAAGAAATAGGCGAATACATAAGCAAAAATTGCGCCAATAATATTTTTAAACTGTCGAAGGTTCCGCTAAAAAAGCAGGTTCGACAGTTTTTTTATTTGTGTTTACCTCGTAAAACCCCGAACATTTCCGCTACATTTTGACAAAAAAATCATCAATGGGTGGAAAGTCAGCTGAAAACCTGTTAAAATGGCAAAATATTCAGATTATTGAAAAAAATAAAAAGGTTGTTGTTTTCGTCGGTGAAAAAGTAAAATCGTCACAAGTTAGTGGAAAGTTTGAGGGTTTATCGTTAAAAGGGGGAATGAAATGGATAAGGTGTTAGTAAAAATTAACGATATTATTTGGGGAGCGCCCATGATTTTATTGATTTTGGGGATTGGGCTGATTTTGACGGTTGGTTGCCGTTTTATTCAGCTAAAAAAATTGCCCTTGGCGTTGAAATTCATGGTGCAAGATGAAGAGGACGGCAAAGGGGATGTTTCGAGTTTCCAAGCGTTGTGTACAGCGCTATCTGCTACTATCGGTACAGGAAATATCGTCGGAGTGGCAACAGCGATTGTTGCCGGCGGTCCTGGGGCGTTGTTTTGGTTGGAATTAGCAGGTCTTTTGGGAATGGCAACGAAATACGCAGAAGGATTACTAGCCGTGAAGTACCGCTCTTTTGATACGGACGAAAAAGCATTAGGCGGCCCTTTTTACTACATCGAAAAAGGGTTAGGGAAAAAATGGCGGCCACTTGGCAAGGCCTTTGCCTTATTTGGTATTTTAGCGGGGCTGTTAGGTATTGGTACTTTAACGCAAATTAACGGCATTACTTCTGCTGCTGAAACTTTTTTTGATCCTGATAAAAATCACAGCTTACAATTATTTGGCAACAATTATTCTTGGGCGGTAATTATTTCGGGGTTATTGGTCACAATTTGTGTCGCCGGTGTTTTAATTGGTGGGGTCAAGCGCATTGCCAAAGTTTCAGAAATTATTGTCCCAGCAATGATCGTTTTATATGTGAGTTTATGTCTGTGGCTGATTATTTTAAATGCGGACAAATTACCTGGTGTGATTATTTTGATCTTCCGCAGCGCCTTTGGTTTTGAGGCAGCTGCCGGCGGAGCATTAGGGGCGATGATGATCGCTATGCAAAAAGGAATTGCCCGGGGAATATTTTCCAATGAATCTGGTCTAGGCAGTGCGCCGATTGCCGCAGCTGCCGCGCGGACCAAAGAACCTGTGCGACAAGGCTTGGTTTCTATGACCGGTACATTTATCGATACGATTATTGTTTGTAATATGACCGGCATGGCGATTATTTTAACAGATGCATGGAAAATAGGAAAAGATGGCGCGGCAGTCACCATTTACGCCTTTAGCCAAGCGTTGCCGATCTCTGAGGCGGTTGTTTCTTTCTTGTTGATGATTTGTTTAATGTTCTTTGCTTTTACGACGATTTTGGGCTGGAATTATTATTCAGAGCGTTGTTTGGCATATCTCTTTAATACGAATAAATTTGCTAATCCTTTTAAAGTTTTATACGTGGCAGCTGTTTTTATTGGCCCCTATTTGACCGTTTCAGCGGTGTGGACACTGGCAGATATTTGTAACGGCTTGATGGCTTTTCCAAATATCATCGCGCTGATTTTTTTAAGCCCGGTGGTCGTCAACGAAACCCGCCAATTCTTTGCCACTAAAAAAGCAGCAACACCGCTTTTGGCACCTGAACTTTCTTTGGATGAAGAGTGAAATCAAGTTAAAAAAACACCTTCTTAAAGAAGAGGGTGTTTTTTTAACTGTCGACAAAGCAAAAAAATTTCACCAGAATAAATTGTTTTATTACAGGTTGGTAAAATCAATTTTACAAATGAACCTTCCAAAAAATAAGGGAAAATTACACAAAACTTGCGATACAATTAAAAAAATCTCCCGCTTATTTTTGCGAGCTGAGGGCAGTTTGCGTATCTTTTGGTATACTGGAAAATGTTAAGGAGGTCAGATGATGTCTGTAAAAAATCGAATGGAAAAATTCAAACAGTATGGCGAAAGCCTGCCACAAGCCAAAGTCTATTTTCGCCAAGATTGGGGCGTTTATTATTTTGATATTATGGGAAAAATGTTTGGCATGATGAGTCCTGAACAAACAGAAAAAGCCATTATCACGTTAAAGAATGATCCTGCTAAAAATGAAGAGTTACGGGAGCTTTATCCCGACGTGATCATTCCTGGCTATTATGCTAATAAAAAACATTGGAATTCTATTTATTTGGCAAGTCCGGCCTTAACCGAGGAGGAGATTTGCAATATGATTGCCGCTTCTTACCAGCTGGTCGTCTGTAAATTACCCAAAAAATTACAAGCACAAATTACGAAAGAAGATAAAAAATAAAAAAACCTTGCTAGCAAAATGGTGTCCAGTTCCCATTAGTTAGCAAGGTTTTCTTTTAAAGATTGAATTGGAACAGGCAATAGGCCATGTAAAAGGAAAAAAAGCTACAAAATAACCGGAAAAGGGCACTTATTTTTGCAAATGCAATGATTTTAAGGTCTTTTTCAGCCGGGAAAATAATTACCCGTAACGAATTGTCTGGGTGTTCTTGTAAATAATTTTCCCAAAATGCCTGTGATTTTCTGCGATTAGGTAAAATAAGTGTGATTATTGCCATTAAAAATAGCACCAGGCCTATCCCAAAATAAAACCCTGAAGTAGAAGGGGTGAATGCAATGACGCAGGTTATACCAAAAACCAAAAACAGCACCAGATACAAAGCAACTATGATTTTGCTATTAAGCGAATTAGCAGAATAGATGCGATAATAACTGAGCAGGTTCGCTTTGCGAAAGGCTAAGTCTTTTTTGGATAAGTTAGGGTATGTCGCTTTTACAATTTCTTGCTTTCGTTTGGTCGCAGAAGTCGTCAGTAGTTTTTCGACAAAAATGAAAACTACGACTAAGCAAACACTAAATAAATAGGCTGCAACTAGAACAGGTGAGTTTAAGATTGGCACGTTATTACCTCAGATCAGATAGAATATTTTTTTAATTTACCGCCTCTAGCATGACGTCTTGTTGTTCTTGGGGCACATTACCGGCATAGTTTGGCGTAAGCAGTGAGAGGCCGCCTTGATTATTGGCAATCAAATACAAGGTATCATTTAAATACTGTCCTGAACCTTTTGCCAAAGTTAATTGTGTATTTACTTTTACGGTTCGGATTGAATTATCAGTATGGGAAAAAACACGGATTTCTTTTGTTGGAATTGTTGTGACGTTTGCTTCATATTGATTTTTAGTAGCATCAAAGGTAACGGTGGTCGTCGTTTTATTTGTCGCAATAGTAATAGCCGGTGGCACATTCATACCTTTTAAATTAAAGGTAACTGGTGTCGCAAATTGCGTAACATCCACGCCATAACTCGCGGCATTGTCTCACTCGAGCTAGTATTTGTACTAGCGACAGCTGTTTGCTGTGTTGAAGATTGCGTTTGTGTTTTCGTTGAAGAAGAAGTTACTACTTGGGAACTTTCAGTACTATCGTTATTTTTTGTTGAACTCATAGAAATTGTAGAATCGCTTTTTTTGTTATTTTGACCACTGGCACAACCAGCTAGCATGAAAAGTGTTAAAGAAGTGATAGCAGTGAGTGCCAAGATTTTTTTAAACATGAAATACCATCCTTTTGTTTATTAATATTGCCAAAGCACTTTGATAAGTAAAACAATAATAAAAATTTATTAATTACAATTGGCGTTCCTTATTTTAGAACAATTAGATTAAAAAAGATGTCATAAATTAAAAATATTTCCTTATAAAAACATAATGGTTATATAAGTATGTTGTTATTATAAAAAAATAAAAATTTTGAAAATTTGAATACAAAGTGTTTTATAACCAATTAAGTTATGGGTTTGTTCCCTAGGTTAATTGCTTTTGATACTGCAAAGGAGCACAGCCAACGGTTTTTTTGAAAACATGATGGAAGGTTTTGACGTTGGCAAAGCCAGCTTTAGCCGCGACATCACTCATAGGCAACTGTTCTGTAGCTAGTAAAAACTTGGCCTGCTCGATGCGATATTCTTTCAAATACTGAGAAAAGGGCAGTCCCACCTTTTGTTTAAAAAAGCGGGAAAAGTATGTTTGACTAAAGCCCACCTGTTTAGCTGCAGCCGCTAACGTGATAGGAGAGTCAAAATTAGCTTCAACATATTCAAAAATTTGATCCAATAATTCGAGGGTTTCACGACTTTTCAGATTTTCTTTAGCAGTATTTTGTTTTACATTCGGTTTTTTCGGCAGTTGATATAAGGCATAAATAAATTGCGGCAAAAGCCCCGTCACACCATATTGCCAGCCCTCGTGCCTTGTTTCTTGACAGTCAAAAATCTCCCGCAACAGGTGATTCAGATTTTTTTGTGCCAAAAGGGGCCACTGCTGGCTGTAATTGGGCGCTTCATCAAAAAGCTGGAGTAAGGTGCGATCGGAGGTGACGAGATTGTTTTGCTCATAAAAAAAACGCAGATCAAACTGAAAAACAATACGCTTACTATCCGGGGAAGCAAGAAAAAAGTGGGGCTCGCCACTAGGAAAGAAAAAAATTTCTCCTTCTGCCAATTCAAAAATCTCCCCAAAGGCCCCCAATTTCACTGTCCCTGTCAAACAATAAATCACTTCAATTTCTTTATGCCAATGGGGATAGACGATTTCCCAACCATCATTAATAAACGTCCGAAAAGGAAAAGCACTATGTAATTCCGGTATTTCAAGATACAAACTCATAATTTTCCTCCGCTTTTTAAAATTTTGGCTATCCGAATTTCTGATATTTTTTAAAACGAGCTAAACGCTACCTTTCGTTTTTCTAGATTCAGCTGCAAAAACGAGCTCTCTAATACAATAAGCTAGAATTTCGAGAAATTTGAGGAGCAATTTATCAAAATTCCATCTTATTGCTTGTGAGCTAAACGCGTTTGCTCCGCTTTTTATTTTGTCTAGCTCCGCAAACTATTCTTTCAAGAAATAAGGCGAACTTTTCAAAAATTTGAAAAACAATTTTCACAAATTTCGCGCTTATTTTTTAAAGACTGGCAAGTTTGCTCCGCTTTTTATTTTGTCTAGCTGCAAAAACGAGCTCTCTACGACAATAAGCTAAAATTTCGAGAAATTTGAGGGGCAATTTATCAAAATTCCATCTTATTGCTTGTGAGCTAAACGCGTTTTTGAAGCTTTTCTTTTTAATCTAGCTCCGCAAACTAGTCTTTCAAGAAATAAGGCGAACTTTTCAAAAATTTGAAAAACAATTTTCGCAAATTCCGCGCTTATTTTTTAAAGACTGGCAAGTTTGCTCCGCTTTTTATTTTAGTATACTTTATTTATTTTTTTTAAAAGATAAAATGTGGGAATTTTTAGTTACGGATGCGGGAAGAATTTTGTGTGGTTGTTTTTTATAATGAAGAAAATAAAACGTTTCCAACAAAGGAGAAATAATTATGAGTTTAAAAGTTGGCATTATTGGCTGTGGTGGGATTGCTGAGGGTAAGCATTTACCCGCTTTAGCTAAAATTCAGGAAGTTGAGCTAGTTGCTTTTTGTGATTTGATAAAAGAGCGCGCAGAAAAAAACTGTGAAAAATATGGGAGTGAAACGGCCCAAGTCTTTACGGATTATAACGAGATGTTGGCTTTTTCTGATTTGGATTTAGTGCACGTTTTGACGCCAAATAATTCTCATGCCCCTATTTCAGTAGCGGCGATGGAAGCCGGGTGTCATGTAATGTGTGAAAAACCGATGGCTAAAACTGCCGCACAGGCAAAGGAAATGGTGGCAGCGGCAAAAAAGACTGGGAAAAAGTTGACGATCGGCTATCAAAATCGCTTTCGTAAGGATGCCCAATATTTGCAAGAAATTTGTACAGAGGGAGAATTGGGAGAAATTTATTTTGGGAAAGCTCATGCAATTCGCCGGCGGGCTGTCCCGACTTGGGGTGTTTTTCTAGATGAAAAAGCGCAAGGTGGCGGACCTTTAATTGATATTGGAACCCATGCTTTGGATTTGACTTTGTGGATGATGGATAATTATGAACCAAAATTTGTCATGGGTACGGCCTATCGTAAATTAGCGGAGCTTGAAAATGCGGCAAATGCGTGGGGCGCTTGGGATCCACAAAAATATAAAGTGGAAGACAGCGCATTTGGTTTTATCACCATGAAAAATGGGGCCACCATTTTCTTAGAAGCAAGCTGGGCGTTAAATTCTTTGGATGTTAAAGAGGCAAAGACAACATTGTGTGGCACAAAAGCTGGCGCAGATATGAATGATGGGCTAACCATTAATGGTGAGGATCACAGCACGTTGTATGAAAAGAAAATTGAATTGGAGCCAGGTGGCGTTGATTTTTACGATGGTGCCGCAGATGATCCCGCATATAACGAAGCAAGAGCGTGGATCGATGCCATTTTAAATGACACAGCACCTTTAGTAAAACCTGAACAGGCTTTAGTCGTCACTGAAATTTTAGAAGCAATGTATGAATCTTCGGCGACAGGAGAACCTGTTTATTTTGAACAATAATTTTTAACTTTACCAAATTAAAAGAATATAAACCGAAAGGATGATAACAATGAAATTAGGCGTTTTTACCCCCTTATTTAATAATTTAAACTTTGACGAAATGATTGAAAAAGTCGCCAGCTATGGCTTGGAAACAGTGGAAATCGGCACCGGGGGATCACCGGGCTCTGCCCATTTAGATATTGAGCAATTATTAGCCTCCTCAGATAGTCGCAAAGAATATTTGGCTAAATTAGCCGATAAAGGACTGAGCATTTCGGCTTTAAGCTGCCATCACAATCCAATTTCACCAGTGGCACAAGTGGCAAAAGAAGCGGACGAACTTTTACAAAAAACCATTAAATTAGCTCAGTTAATGAACGTACCAGTGGTCAATGGTTTTTCTGGTGTTGCCGGCGGGAATGCAACGGATACGCAAGTAAACTGGCCGGTTTTACCGTGGCCAACAGAATATAGCGACAGCTATAACTATCAATGGGAGCAAAAGTTAATTCCTTACTGGCAAGAAATTAATACTGTCGCCGAAAGTGCTGGCGTGAAAATCGGGATTGAATTACACGGTGGCTTTTTAGCCCATACCCCTTACACGATGTTGCGTTTGCGGGAAGCAACGGGCAAAGCGATCGGCTGTAATTTAGATCCCAGCCATTTATGGTGGCAAGGCATTGATCCAGTCGCCGCAATCAAAATTTTAGGCAACGCGGGTGCTATTCACCATTTCCATGCCAAAGATACATTTTTAGATCAAGATAATATTAATATGTACGGCTTAACGGATATGCAGCCATACGGCAATGTTAAAACTCGTTCGTGGAATTTCCGTTCTGTCGGTTGTGGTCACGACTTGAAAGTTTGGTCTGATATTGTTTCTGCTTTGCGTTTGCAAGGTTATGACTACGTATTGAGCATTGAGCATGAAGATCCGTTGATGTCAATTGATGAAGGCTTACAACGGGCAGTCACGAATTTACGCTCGGTCATGATTTGCGATACACCAACTGATATGTGGTGGGCGTAAATTACAATGCGAATTACTAGGAAAAAAAGGCGGACAAAATAAGACGTTGTTGTGGTAAAAAGACGTCAAAAGAAAGTGAGTGCAAAAATGAAACAATTACAATTTGCCATTATTGGGTATGGCGGAATGGGTTCTTACCACGCCACGACCATCATGCCGCAATCACAAGAACTTGTGGCGATAAAAGGTGTTTACGATCTATTACCCGAACGCAATGAAGCAGCAAAAGCAGACGGTTTTTTTGCTTATGGGAGTTTACAGGAGCTCTTAGCAGATGAAAAAATCGAGGCAGTTTTAATCGCAACACCTAACGACAGTCACAAAGACTTGGCGATTGCGGCTTTAAAGGCAGGAAAACACGTCGTTTGTGAAAAGCCAGTGGCGATGAATACAGCAGAATTAGATGAAATTTTAGCGGTGGCAGAAAGTGTCGAAAAAGTCTTCATGGTCCACCAAAACAGACGCTGGGACCCAGATTTTTTATTAATTCGCAAACTCTATCAAGAAAAACCACTGGGAGATTTATTCCAAATTGAATCAAGGGTTCAAGGAGCAAACGGTATTCCCGGCGACTGGCGTCATTTGAAAAAACATGGTGGTGGTATGCTCTTAGATTGGGGCGTTCATTTATTTGATCAACTACTTTTTTTAATTGACAGTCCAATTAAATATATTCACACCGACTTAAGTTACATTTTAGGCGATGAGGTGGATGACGGGTTTCATAGTTATTTGACGTTTGAAAATGGCGTTAAAGTGATCATTGAAGTCGGAACGACAAACTATGTCACCTTGCCGCGCTGGTATGTCAAAGGTTTAAATGGAACCGCGAAAATCTCTGACTGGGCGTTAAACGGTGAAATCATGCGGCGTACACAACAGGAAATCGCTGCACCAAAACCCATTCAAGCCGGCGTGGGCTTAACCAAAACGATGGCACCACCACAAGAGGAGGCCACAGAAAAATTGGCTTTTCCTAAAGTAGAATCCCCTTATCCAAGTTTTTATGCGAATTTTTACGATGTTGTTGTGCATAATGCCGCCCCAATTGTAAAAAACAGTGAAGTTCGCCGTGTTTTATCCTTACTGGAAAGTATTTTAGCAGCAGGAAAAGATTAAAAAAAGTGAGTCCGCTATTTGAGCAGACCGGATAAATTAGCCGAAAGCTAATTTTGCGGTTGCTACAATAGGGACTCGCTTTTTTGATGAGGTAATTTTAACTCTTTACTTCTTAAAATTTTCAAGCAAAAGTTTCGCCACGGCTTTAACAGAAAAAGGATTTTGTCCGGTAATAAATTGTCCATCTTGGAGGGCAAATTCGCTATAGGGCCGTCTCTTTTGAAAATGCGCCCCGCGTTCTTTGGCGACGTGTTCATTTAAAAAGGGCACGACGCTTTTTTTGCCGGCTAAAATTTCTTCACTGGTGGTAAAACCGGTGATTTTTTTGTCTGTAATTAAATAGTTGCCTGCATCATCTTGTAAATTCAAAAGTCCGGCGACACCATGGCAGACAGAAGTTATATAACCACCTTGTTTGTAAATATCTAAGGCAAGTTTGTGCAGGGTATCATTATTAGGAAAATCCCACATCACACCATGACCACCGGTGAAATAAATCGCATCATAATTTTTGGGGTCGACAACTTCCAGCGGCAGGGAATTTGCTAGCGCCCGCTGTTTAAAGTCGGTTGTATTATAAAAGTCCATGATTTCTTCATTCGTATATTTCATACTGCGGGGATCAATGGGGACATATCCGCCATTGGGACTGACGTAATCATAAGAAATGCCGTGTTTTTGCAATTCGGCTGCAAATTCAGTGGCCTCACCTAACCATAAGCCAGTGGCATCTTCTGTGTCACCATAATGGGTTGTGTTCGTTAATACAATCAATACTTTCATTTTCTTCCCGCCTTTTCAATAATTTGACTGACGTGACTTAGCAATGCTTGTAATTTATCAATTTCCGTTGTGTCGTGGGATAAGTAATAGTAATTTTTGGTTCCTTCTTGGCGATAATCAATTAAGTTAGCTTGCTTTAAAATTTTTAAGTGATGGGAGACTGCCGGTCGTGATAAATTGGTGGCCGTAGTCAAATCATTCACCCGCAATCCCTCACAAGCTTTATCTTGCAGCAAAGCAATAATAATTGCTTGGCGTTTTTCATCGCCCAATGCGATTAAAAAATCGCTGACTTCGGTAAATTCTTGTTTCAAATTTGTTAAATCAGGGGACATGAGCAAACTCCTTTGGTCGATATTTTTAAACCATTAAACCAAAGGCTTAAAAAAAAGTCAATTTTTTTAACTTAGGAAAAGGGAGAAAATAACGCAGATTAAGGAGTATCTGCCAAAATCTGCTTGGTGAATTTTAGGTGCGTTTCAAATTCTTGACGATAAAAAATTTCTGCGGTAGGCTATTGTCAGTTTTAAACGGTTTAAAAGTTTAAACGAATAAACGATGTGTGAGGATAAATGATGAAAGATACAATGATTGCAGCACAAATTGAAAATTACGGTGAAAAAATTGGCTTAAAAAAGCAGCCAGTACCTAGAATTGGCAAGAAGGACTTACTTGTAAAAGTCATTGCCGCTAGTATTAATCCGATTGATTTAAAAACAAAAGACGGCAAAATGAAGTTGCTCCTTCATTATAAAATGCCGTTAACTTTAGGCAGCGACTTTGCTGGTATTGTGGTGGCGCGAGGGGAACAAGTAAAAAAATTTCAGGTTGGCGATGCTGTTTATGGTCGGGTGCAAAAAAATCGCATCGGAACTTTTGCGGAGTATATAGCTGTAGATGTGAAAGATGTCGCCTTAAAACCCAAAAATCTGACGTTTGCCAAAGCCAGCAGTATTCCTTTAGTTGCTTTAACCAGCTATCAAGCCCTACATGAAGTGATGAAAATTAAACCGCAAGACAAAATTTTAATTCAAGCAGGTTCTGGCGGAATTGGAACACTTGCCATTCAATTAGCAAAGCTTGCCGGCGCATACGTTGCTACAACAACGAGTGAAAAAAATCGAGTTCTCGTAAAAAGTCTTGGTGCAGATGAGGTAATTGATTATCGTAGTGAAAACTTTGCCGAAAAATTAAAAGACTACGATTTTGTTTTCGATACCATGGGGGGCGATATTTTAAAAGATGCTTTTAAAATCGTGAAGCCTGGCGGTAAAGTCGTGACCTTGTCGGGTACGCCTAATTATGCTTTTGCTAAAAATTATAATCTCCCCTTATGGAAGCAAATAGCTTTAGGGATTGCCAGTTATCCCATTACCAAATTAGCCAAAAAAACTGACGTGTCCTATGACTTTTTATTTATGCGGCCAGACGGCAACCAACTAGCTGCATTAACCAAACTAATTGAAGCAAAACAATTACAACCAATCATCGACAGCGTTATTTCCCTAGCCGAAATTCAAAAAGCCGTCGATAATTTAGCTTCTGGGCGCGCCAAGGGGAAAATTATTTTAGCAGTGGATGAAAAACTGGCACAAGAATTTTAAAAATACAGTAAACTAAAAGATAGATGAGGTGATCAAGAATGAAAATTGCATTTGTAGCTGCAAATGTTTTTTCATCCTGAATCTATGAAGCAAAGAACCTAGGGCAAAAGTGATTGCGACTTTTTACCCTAGGTTCTTTTTTTACCTTAAACAAGCCTTTAAAATTCAATTCCTCCCATTGCGAAAAACCTCCATTTGCGTTAAAGTAGAGAAAGCGTGAAACAAAAATTTGTTTCACAAAAAAGAAAGGAAAAGGCCATGTTACCAGAAGAATTTCAGCAGCAGTTGGCCCAAAAAGGCATTGAATTAAGTTCTACTCAAATGCAACAGTTTGAAAAATATTACGAGCTGTTAGTCGAGTGGAATGAAAAAATGAATTTAACGGCGATTACTGAAAAAAAAGAAGTTTACTTGAAGCATTTTTACGATTCGATTTTACTTGGTGTGGCAGTGGATTTAAAAGCAGAGGCTGCTATTTGTGATGTTGGCGCAGGAGCGGGCTTTCCCAGCATTCCGCTGAAGATTGCTTTTCCTGGGTTAAAAGTCGCTATCGTCGATTCTCTCAATAAACGAATTACCTTTTTAAATCATTTAGCACAAAGTTTGAATTTGACGGGGGTTGATTTTTATCACGATCGCGCCGAAACTTTCGCGCAAAACCCACAATTTCGTGCCCAATTTGATTATGTCACGGCTCGAGCAGTGGCACGTCTGAATGTTTTAGCGGAATTGTGTCTGCCTTTGGTGAAAAAAGACGGCTTTTTCTTTGCTTTAAAAGCGGCAAAATCAGAGGAAGAATTAGCAGAAGCTAAAAACGCGATTGCGACACTTGGTGGCAAGTTCATTGAAGATAAAGAGCTTGCTTTGCCCAATGGTGATACGCGACACATTTTGGTGATCCAAAAGAAAAAAGAAACGCCCAAAAAATACCCCCGCAAACCCGGCACGCCCAATAAGCAGCCGTTAAAATAGCGGTAAAACGATAGCAAAATTGTTTTATTTTGGACAGCTTTTTATCTTTAAACGGTGAAAAAAAGCCGTTTCAACTTTTATTGTATCTAGTTTCATGAGCTGGAAAAATCGGAGACAAGCAAAAATAACCATCTGACAAAAAGCGTCAGCCGTCTATTTTGTTCTTGTCCCTCATTTTCCGATTAAGCTCATTCAACTTTTATTGTATCTAGTTTCATGAGCTGGAAAAATCGGAGACAAGCAAAAATAACCAACTGACAAAAAGCGTCAGCCGTCTATTTTGTTCTTGTCCCTCATTTTCCAATCAAGCTCATTCAACTTTTATTGTATCTAGTTTCAACGGCCAAAAAAGCCGGTAATAAGCAAAAAAATGAAAAAGTCAGAAAGCGACTTTCTAATTTTTCCGACTTATTCCTTCTTTTTTTAACAAGCCGTTTCAACTTTTATTAAAGGAGACAAGAGAATGGCACGAATTATTTCTGTGGCAAATCAAAAAGGTGGCGTCGGCAAGACGACCACAACCGTCAATTTAGGAGCTTGTTTGGCTTTTATTGGTAAAAAAGTATTGTTAGTCGATATTGATGCCCAAGGCAATGCCACCAGTGGTATGGGCATTCGCAAGCCGGATGTAGCCAAAGATATTTACGATGTTTTAGTGAATGAAGAACCGATTAAAGAAGCAATTTTACCAAGTTCACGGGAAAATATGGACATTGTGCCAGCAACGATTCAGTTGGCAGGTGCTGAAATTGAATTAACTTCCATGATGGCCCGCGAATCGCGGCTAAAATCAGCACTAGAAGAAATCAAAGATGATTACGATTTTATCTTCATCGATTGTCCGCCGTCATTGGGACATTTGACGATCAACGCCTTTACGGCGAGTGATTCGATTTTGATTCCGGTGCAGTGCGAATATTACGCTTTAGAAGGCTTGAGCCAATTACTAAACACCGTGCGTTTGGTGCAAAAACATTTCAATCCTGGTTTGGAAATCGAAGGGGTCTTATTAACGATGTATGACGCCAGAACCAATCTTGGAGCTGAGGTAGTGGAAGAAGTGCGCCGCTATTTCCAAGAAAAAGTTTATGACACAATTATCCCCCGCAATGTGCGGCTTTCAGAAGCACCAAGTCATGGTTTATCGATTATTGACTACGATCCAAGTTCAAAAGGTGCCGAAGTTTATCAAGCACTAGCAAAGGAAGTGTTGACCCGTGAAAAATAAAGGAAAAGGTTTAGGTCGGGGCATTGACGCTTTGTTTCAGGACTTGCAAGATTTAGAAGAAGTAGATGTAAAAACCGAGGAAGTTGTCGATATTCCTTTAAGTGAATTGCGCCCAAATCCTTACCAACCGCGCAAAACATTTGATGAGTCTTCTTTGCAAGAATTAGCCGCGTCTATCGAACGTTCCGGTGTGTTCCAACCGATTATTGTCCGCAAATCGGCAGTAAAAGGCTATGAAATTATTGCCGGTGAGCGTCGTTTTCGCGCTTCAAAATTAGCGCAAAGAGAAACAATTCCCGCAATTATTCGAGATTTTGACGAAGAATCCATGATGCAAGTGGCCGTTTTGGAAAACTTGCAACGGGAAGATTTAAATCCGCTGGAAGAGGCGGAAGCCTATGAGATGCTAATGAAAAACTTGAAATTAACGCAAGCGGAAGTAGCGGAGCGTTTAGGTAAAAGCCGTCCGTATATCGCCAATTATCTGCGCTTGTTGACATTACCGAAACTGGTTAAAGAAATGGTACAAGATGACCGCCTCTCAATGGGGCAAGCGCGGACGTTATTGGGGCTAAAAGATAAAAGCCAAATTCTAAAATTAGCCAATCGCTGTGTGAAGGAAAACTTGACCGTCCGTCAGTTAGAACAGTTGGTAAATACGTTAAACGAGAAAAAAGTTGAGAAAAAAACACCACCCCGCGTGGTCAAAGAAAAACCTTACTACTTGCGAGAAGGCGAAGACCGTTTAATGGATAAATTCGGTACGAATGTGGAAATTTTAGAAAAAGACGGCAAAGGAAAAATCGAGATTGAATATTTATCGCAAAAAGATTTGACCCGTATTTTGGATATTTTAGATATTCGCTTTGACGAGGCCTAAGCTATCGTTAAAACCAAATTTTTATTAAAGCGAGGAGGATTCAAATGTACGATTTAGGTGACATCGTGGAAATGAAAAAGCCCCATGCTTGCCAAGCCAACCGCTGGGAAATTATTCGGATGGGTGCTGACATTAAAATTAAGTGTACCAATTGTGGCCACATCGTCATGATGACCCGCCGCGATTTTGAGAAGAAAATGAAAAAAATACTGGAAAAAGCGCCCGAAAAATAATCCAGTTTCATGAGCTAGAAAAGTCGGTAATAAGACATGAGAGCTTTGTAAACGTGTTTAACTCTCAAGCAATAAGGTGGAATTTTGATAAATTGCTTTTCAAATTTCTCAAAATTTCAACTTATTGTCGTAGCGAGTTCGTTTCCAAGGCTTACCAAAGCAAGAAAACTACAAAGCTAAAGAGCAGCTTTTTCGTTTTCTGTCTTATTACTCCTTTTCTAAACAAGCTCATTCAACTTTATAATTAAAAAAAGAAAGAGTGAAGAAAATGGCTTTAACTGCCGGAATCGTTGGGTTACCCAACGTTGGGAAATCAACTTTATTTAATGCAATCACAAAAGCAGGTGCAGAGGCTGCAAACTATCCTTTTGCAACAATTGATCCAAATGTGGGAATGGTTGAAGTGCCAGATTGGCGCTTACAACGGTTGACAGAACTTGTGCATCCGAAAAAAACGGTGCCGACAACTTTTGAATTTACTGATATTGCCGGTATTGTAAAAGGCGCCAGCAAAGGGGAAGGTTTAGGGAATCAATTTTTAAGCCATATTCGCCAAGTAGATGCGATTTGTCACGTTGTGCGTTGTTTTGACGATGACAATATCACCCACGTTGAAGGTCGGGTTGATCCATTAGAAGATATCGACACGATTAATTTAGAGCTTGTTTTAGCCGACTTGGAATCGATTAATAAACGATACACTCGTATTGCTAAAATCGCGAAGACAAAAGACAAAGATGCCGTAGCGGAATTAGCGGTGTTAGATAAAATCAAACCAGTTTTAGAAGAAGGCCAATCTGCTCGTAGCATTGAATTTTCCGATGATGAACAAAAAATCGTGAAAAGTTTATTCTTATTAACAACAAAACCTGTTTTATATGTGGCCAATGTTTCAGAAGACGATGTAGCCAATGCCGATGATAACCACTATGTACAAGAAGTCCGGAATTTTGCGGCAACAGAAAATGCAGAAGTAATCGTTGTCTGTGCCCGTGCAGAAGAAGAAATTGCTGAATTGGACGATGAAGATAAAGCTGAATTTTTAGAAGCGCTTGGAATTGAAGAATCTGGTTTGGATCAATTGATTCATGCAGCTTATGATTTATTAGGTTTAGCAACTTACTTTACTGCCGGTGAACAAGAAGTGCGGGCGTGGACCTTCCGCAAAGGAATTAAAGCGCCACAAGCAGCGGGAATTATCCACACCGATTTTGAACGGGGCTTTATTCGGGCGGAAACAGTTTCGTTTGAAAATTTGGATAAATACGGCAATATGCACGCGGCTAAAGAAGCTGGTCGGGTTCGTTTGGAGGGCAAAGATTACGTCGTACAAGATGGCGATGTCATGTTATTCCGTTTTAACGTTTAAAAAAACGGTGTCATCTTGGCTGCAATATGTTAAAATGCCCTTTGTAAAAGAAGTTCAGGAGGAAGTCATTCATGGATGCAGAAGCACTACGCGCAATGGTTGCACAAAATCGCGAATTAGAACCGCAATTGACCAAACGTAACCAACAATATATTTTTGATTTGAAGAAATCTTTAGAAGCAGCGAATTTATCCGAAGCAGAAATGGCAACAGCTTTAAATGAAATTCTGCCGGTTTTAGTCAAAGAACAAAAAGGCGGGAAAACCGCGCGCCAATTATTTGGAACGGTTTCAGAACGGACAGAAGCTATTTTGGCCAAGCCAGAACCTAAAAAAGAAACCAAACCACTTTTAATGTGGGCAGATAATGCGATGTTCATCTTTGGTTTGTTTGCGGTAATGTTAGGCTTAATGCGCCTGTTCACGAAAAATAGTGGACAACAAACTTACGGCTTATTGACATTGATTATTGCCTCATTATTTGGGGGTTATGCATTTTACTTAATGTATAAATACATTTACCAATACGAACGCCCAGGGGCAGATAAGAGCAAACGGCCGAAATTATGGAAAACAATGTTAATTTTAGTTCCTGTATTCTTCTTATGGATTTTAGTCTTTACGGTTAGCGCAATGTTGCCATACAATATTGTGTTGGATCCATTTATCCAATTGGTTTTAGGTGCCGCTGTCTTTGCATTACGCTGGTACTTGAAGAAAAAATACAATATCGAAGGTTCCCTTACAATTCCCAAAAATTAATTCGTCGCTAAAACTGACTGGAAAAATTATTCCGGTCAGTTTTTTTGTTTAAGTAATTTCCGAACATTGTCTAAAGGTGTTACGATGAATTTTCAGAATATTACGTAAACAATTGCAGCTGTTGACTTGTCGCTTATTTTCTGTTAGTTTCATAGATAAAAATAAAACTGAGGAGTGGTACTAACAATGTCTAACTGGGAAACGAAATTCGCTAAAAAAGGTCTAACTTTCGATGATGTCTTATTAATTCCGGGTGAAAGTCACGTCCTACCAAATGAAGTGGATATGCATGTTCAATTAGCGAAAAATATCCGTTTAAATATTCCAATCATCTCTGCCAGCATGGATACTGTAACCGACAGTAAAATGGCAATTGCCATGGCACGTCAAGGCGGCTTAGGTGTTGTTCATAAAAATATGAGTATCGCGATGCAAGCTGATGAAGTACGCAAAGTGAAACGTTCGGAATCTGGCGTTATTATCGATCCATTTTTCTTAACTCCTGATCATTTAGTGCAAGATGCTGAACATTTGATGTCAAAATATCGCATTAGTGGTGTGCCGATTGTCGAAACAATGGAAAATCGCAAATTAGTTGGGATTATCACCAACCGCGATATGCGTTTTGTGACAGATTACAGCATTAAGATTGACGATGTGATGACCAAAGAAAATCTTGTTACCGCCCCAGTTGGTACCAAATTAGCAGATGCTGAAAATATCCTCCAAAAACATAAAATTGAAAAATTACCGATCGTGGATGAAGACGGTCGTTTAAGCGGCTTGATTACCATCAAAGACATTGAAAAAGTAATCGAGTTTCCTCATGCAGCAAAAGACGAACACGGGCGCCTGTTAGTTGCGGCTGCTGTGGGCGTAACGAGCGACACTTTTGAACGAGCGCAAGCGTTACTTGACGCTGGAGCAGATGCCATTGTAATCGACACAGCGCATGGCCACAGTGCCGGCGTTCTACGTAAAATTGCTGAAATTCGGGCAAAATTTCCACAAGCCACTTTGATTGCCGGTAACGTTGCAACTGCTGAAGGAACAAAAGCATTGTATGATGCTGGCGTCGATGTTGTAAAAGTCGGGATTGGCCCAGGCTCAATTTGTACAACACGAGTTGTTGCCGGTGTTGGCGTGCCCCAATTAACAGCCATTTATGATGCTGCTTCTGTTGCTCGCCAATATGGCAAAGCAATTATTGCCGATGGTGGGATCAAATATTCTGGTGATATCGTGAAAGCATTGGCCGCAGGCGGTCATGCAGTTATGCTCGGCTCCATGTTAGCTGGTACGGACGAATCTCCTGGTGAATTTGAAATTTATCAAGGTCGTCGCTTCAAAACTTATCGTGGGATGGGTTCGCTTGGCGCAATGGAAAAAGGTTCTAGCGATCGCTACTTCCAAAGCGGTGTCAATGAAGCCAACAAACTGGTGCCAGAAGGTATTGAAGGTCGTGTGGCTTATAAAGGCAGCGTGTCTGATATCATCTTCCAAATGATTGGTGGGTTGAAATCAGGGATGGGGTATGTAGGCGCAGCTGATTTGAAACAACTCCGTGACGATGCACAATTTGTCCAAATGAGTGGCAATGGTTTGAAAGAATCTCACCCACATGATGTTCAAATTACAAAAGAAGCACCAAACTACTCCGTTGAATCCTAATTTCTTTTAAAATTAAATATTAAAAATACCCGGACCTGTTTTTTGTCGTCACCTTTTTGACGAACTAGAAAACAGGTTCGGGTATTTTTTGTCGTGATAAAAAATAGCGTTTATCGCGACAAAAAGTTGAATTTTAGTCGTCTTGTTGGGGACTAAAATTTTTTAGACGAGTGGCTCATAATAACTTAAATTAATAGTACGACTTAAGCTGAGGCTGTCATTTTGCGGCTGGCACTTAAGATAGTCAAAGCGAGTGGACGCACAATTAATAGTTGTAATGGTAATGCCATCACAAAATTAAATAACCAGGTATGCAAATACGTTGCCAAACTTAGCTGGTGCCAACCAGATTCTACGACAATGCCAAATAACGACATAAAACTAACCATGCCTAAAATCATGCAGACACTAATGGAAATGCCAACTTGCCACATTTTTTCTTTATTAGTAGGTAATTTTAAGGCGATTTTTTTAGCCGGTTTCGCTACAACAAAGACATCTAAAATAAGAGCAATCATAAAGGCAAAGGGGAAACCGCCAAAAACGGCACCAAACGATAACGCGCCATGTAAAGCAACATTATAAATCGTCATGCCAAATACCATGAATAGACACATACTACAGGTGAAAAGCCAACTTTCTTTTTTTGTTTGGGGCATACAAAACTTCCTTTCAGTTTGCGTATGACAGATATTTTCTGTAAATACGCTATTTTTCAATTGCAACGTTAGCTATCGTATCAAGAGAAAAATTTCTTCGTAAGTTCTTTTTGCTCCCTTTAGAATTTCTTAATAATTTGGTTAACACGCAATGTATACAAAAAAAACTCACCTTGCAGTACTCGGCATTTCCTAATGGAAAGCAGAGTGCAAGGTGAGAGAAGTAATTGGCTCTTTGGTAATCGTAATTTATTAAACTTCCGACTTAATACTTGGAAGCTGGGCGCGTTCATAAAGCTTTTCTATAGGTCTTTAGCTAAGCGGTAGTCTTCGGCGCCGAAGTAGACGTACATTGGTTTTTGTTGTTTTTTCAAGAGTGTATCAACGGACACAAATTCGAATCCTTGTTGGCGCATGTTGTCGATTACACCAGGTAATGCTTCAACGGTGGCGGGTTGAATATCATGCATCAAGACGATAGCATTTTCAGTTAAAGTGGCTTTGATGCGGCCTTGAATCATGCCGGCATTTTTGGATTTCCAATCTTCTGAGTCAACATCCCAGTTGATGATGGGTTTTCCAGCCACGCGGGCCACGCGTTCATCTGCAGCACCATAAGGCGGACGCAGGTTTCGTGGTAAGATACCGCAAGCTTCAAAAATAGCTTTATCTGTATCGCGAATTTCCTTTTTCAAAGCCGCATCTGACAAACTAGGTAAGACCGGATGGGTGTAAGAATGGCTGGCAACTTCATGGCCATCGGCTACAACACGTTTGACGATATCTTGGTTGTCACTGACATTTTTACCCAGCATGAAGAAAGTTGCGCTAGCTTTTTTATTTTTTAAAATATCTAAAATTTTAGGCGTTGTGGCTGGATTAGGACCATCGTCAAAGGTTAAGGCCACGTATTTTTTCTTTGGATCAAGTTGCGGAAAGGCATCCTTGATTTTTTCTGGATTGACAAAATCTGTATTCACATAGGCGGCAATATCTTTGTAATCCAGCGTAACCTGATCAACGCCGGTTTTATTTTTTGCCAAGTCGATGGTTAATTCATCTGGTGTGAATTCAATTTTATTTTGATAATTAATGCGGGGTAAATCCAAAATACTATCGATAACCGCTTTTTTATCTTTTGCTTCATTGAAAATCTTTTGTTGAATCACTTGTTGAATGCCAAGTAGGTCGCCTTCTTCTGGAATCAGCTCTTTAACTGTTACAGCTTTGCCAGTTTTATGGGCAATATAGGCGGGCTTGTTGCTGACTGGTTTACCTTTGGTGAAACTTTGTTTATCCTTGTGCCACACATAAGGCTCAGCGACTAATTCGTAAGTATCTAACTGATCGCTAACAGGATTAACTTCCAATTTTGCGACAATCAGGCCTTTTTTATCTTTTAGACTTTCTTTGGCTTTATTGGTTAGGGCGGTTAATTCTTTGTTACTATCTGCTGCAGAAAAAACTTTGTCTTCTTTTGGTAGGTAAGTCACCGTCACCAAATCAGTCGCTTTTTTTTCTGTTTTTTCGCTAGGAATCCCACTTTGATTCCGTTCTTCTTGTACTTCTTGTAAGAGCGCAGTCGTTTTTTCTTCAAAAACTTTTTGCGCTTTGGCCTCTGCTTGTTTCATTTGATAAAAGGTATAGGCGAAAAAGCCGAACAAGACGACTAATAAAATGCTAAGCAAGGTAAAAATATTCTTACCCAAGTTGTTACTTGGTTTTTGCGAGTGCCGACTGCTGCGGGTACTGTTGTTTTCTTCCATTTTACGCGTAACTCCCTAATTGTCCGTGATTATTTTCACTGTACCATTATTGGCCTATCCATTCAACACAAAAAGGTTGGCGCAAGCCTTACATTATCGTCATTTTCAAATTTCTTAAAGAAAAACCGCTCCTGGCATTTTAAGTAAAAAGACTGCCCGTCTGCCTTAATTTTTGGGCAATGGGACCAGAATATTTCGAAATTATTGCCCAAATCAAAAACATTTTTACCTAGGGGTGTTAAAGCTAGTTTGCAAAGCAATTATTTATGTAAAAATTTCATATTTTCCTGATAGTAAAAAAGCGCAGTTGAAAAATTTCGGTAAGAAAAATTTCCAACTGTGCTTTTAAATAGTGGATTAGTCTTTGGCGATTTTTTGTAAACCACCCATGTAAGGGACTAAAACTTCGGGAATAGTAACGGTGCCATCAGAATTTTGATAGTTTTCCAAAATAGCAGCGACAGTGCGGCCAACTGCCAAACCAGATCCGTTTAAAGTGTGGGCGTAGTGCAATTTGCCTTCTGCATCACGATAGCGGATCATAGCGCGACGAGCTTGGAAATCTTCACAGTTTGAACATGAGCTGATTTCGCGATACGTATTTTGCGCTGGAATCCAGACTTCTAAGTCATACGTTTTAGCAGCAGAAAAGCCCATGTCGCCCGTAGATAAAGCCACCACGCGATAAGGTAAGCCCAATTTTTGTAAAATTTCTTCGGCGTTATTGGTCATTTTTTCCAATTCTTCATAAGAATGCTCGGCATCAGAGAATTTCACCATTTCAACTTTGTTAAATTGGTGCAGGCGGATTAAGCCGCGGGTATCGCGACCGGCACTACCAGCTTCAGAACGAAAAGATGGGCTTAGTGCAGTGAAATAAATTGGCAAGTCTGCACCATCTAAAATTTCGCCATTATAATAGTTTGTTAAAGGCACTTCAGCTGTTGGAATCAAGGTTAGGTCAGTGTCTGCTAACTGGAAGACATCTTCTTTGAATTTCGGAAATTGACCGGTACCAAACATAGAATTGCTGTTCACGATGTAAGGTGGGATCATTTCAGTATAGCCGTGTTCATAGACGTGTAAATCCAGCATAAAGTTATACAAGGCCCGCTCTAAGCGTGCGCCTAGACCGCGATAGTAAACAAAACGGCTACCGGAAACTTTTGCGCCCCGTTCAAAATCTAAAATTTCCAAGTCTTCTGCTACTTCCCAGTGGGCTTTTGGTTCAAAAGCGAAGTTTCGTGGCGTACCAAAACGACGGACTTCGACGTTATCTTCTTCATCTTTACCGATTGGCACAGAGTCGTTAGGCAAGTTTGGTAAGGTTGTCGCGATTGTTTTTAATTCGTCGTCAATTGCCGCGATTTTAGTATCGTATTCTTTAATTTTTGCGCCGACAGTTTTCATGGCCGCGATTTTTTCTTCGGCATTTTCTTTATTGCGTTTTAATTGGGCAATTTCTGCTGAAACATCATTGCGTTGTTTTTTCAATTCTTCTGATTGGACTAAAAGCGTGCGGCGTTCTTCATCTAATTTAACAAATTCATCTAAGACATCTGCGGGCACACCTCTTGTTGCTAATTTTTCTTTTACCATCGTCATGTTTTGGCGAATCATTTTGATATCTAACATTATTTTCCCTCACTTTATTTTTTTCGATAAGACTTTTTAAACGTATAACAGCTGCGAACTTTATCACGTCAGGAGAAATAAAAAAAACTATTCCATCCCAAATTGCTTGGGACGAAATAGTTTGTTCGCGGTACCACCCAAGTTCAGCTTACGCTGCCCTTGTTGACTGGTATCGTCAGTCAGCCGCGCTTATTTGTCATAAGCGTACGTAAACAAAAACTGGATTCAACGGTTTGGCCTACTGATTCACACCACCATCAGCTCTCTTTAAAGTTACACCATTTACTAGGTTTTCTCGTTTTTCTATCAAGTTAACTTTAGCATACTCAACTTTTGAATTTTCGTCAACTGGCATCTTCGTAGAAAAGTTTAACCCGTCAAACGTTAAAACAGCATAAACTTACTCTTTTGGATACAAATAGTGATCAGATTTCCGCGCTTTTGGTGAGACATTGCTTTTCACCGGCAAGTGAATAATAAAAGAAGTCCAGTTAGGATTACTCTTAGCGTAAATATAGCCGCCGTGTAGCGCAACGATGCTTTGCGTAATGGCAAGGCCCAAGCCGGTTCCGCCAGTAGCTTGATTACGAGATTCTTCTACACGATAAAAACGGTCGAACAAGGAGTCTAACGCTTGTTTTGGAATCATCGCGCCATTATTTTTAACAATAATAACTGCTTCTGTTCCAATTTGATCGACTTCAATCACGATTTTAGTAGCACCTTTGCCATATTTAAAAGCATTTGTGAACAAGTTGTTAAAAACGCGCACAATTTTTTCGGTGTCTCCATCCATAATCAGCTGTTCTTTTGGTGAAGAAACTTCAATTGTAATATTTTTTTTCTTGGCTTCCAATTCAAAATCTGCGGCCAATTGTTCTACCAGCTGAATCATATCAAAAGAAGTAACGTTGATCGGCACACTAGGCTGACGTACTTTTGTGTACTCAAATAAATCATCTACGAGAGACTTCATCTGTTTGGCTTTCACAAAAGCTGTGTGGGTGTATTTTAGCAAATCAGCTTCTGATTGATATTGGCCATCTTCGATTAGCCCCAAATACCCAATAATAGAAGTTAAGGGCGTGCGAATGTCGTGACTGACATTTGTAATGAGTTCGTCTTTGGACTTTTCAATTTTGCGCTCATCTTCAATAGCCGCAACGGTACTATCGACTAAACCGTTAATGCTGGAAACGACACGACTTAAATCGCCGCTTAATTCAAAGGGAATGCGATGATCGTAATTTCCGTTGGCGATATAGTGAAGTTCACTGATAATATGCCGCAATTGCATTTGACGATAACGGCGAATCAGCCGCCAATACAAGACACCAGCATCAAGTAATAAAAATAGCGGCAAAATAAAATTTCGACCATTCCAGAAAAAGTCAGAATCAAGCCGGTGGGCAAAAATATTTTTAGAATCCCAAATGGCGTTTTCCAGAGAAGGGGAGTTTTTAATAATCGAAGCTAAGACTACTAAAACAGCTACGTTTACTAATAGTAGTAAGATAATCGTAACAATTCCCTCGGCCAAAAGTTCGCTGATTTCTTTTGATGTCAAAGTTATGCGTTTTTTCTTTTCGACTTTGCGTTGTCTACTTTTATTTTGCATCGATCTTATAGCCAACACCCCAAACTGTTTGGATCACTTTTTCGCCGCCAGTGGCTTCTTCGATTTTATCTCGCAAGTGACTCACGTGGACCATTACGGTTTTAGCTGAAACAACACTTTCTTGTTTCCAAACGCGTTCAAAGATTTCATCGGCACTAAAGACGCGATTTGGATGAGAAGCCAATAGATATAAAATACCAAATTCCAACGCTGTTAGTTGTATTTCTTTACCATCCATTGTTTTCACTTCATGGGAATCTTTGTTAATGATTAATGAATTTACTTCTAGAATATCAGGCTGATCTGGCGTAACTTGCATTTTTGTTCGGCGTAAAAGAGATTTTACTCGGGCCATAACTTCCAATGGATTGAATGGTTTTGTTACGTAATCGTCAGCGCCTGCAACTAATCCTTTAATTTTATCCATGTCGGTTGTTTTAGCCGTTAACATAATAATCGGAATTTGTGATTCCTTGCGTAGCTCTTTGACAACTTGCATCCCGTCTTTTTCGGGCATCATGATATCTAAAATCATTAACTCAATATCGGGATTTGTGCGGATTTTTGACAGGGCTTCTTTACCATCATAAGCTTTGACCGCTTCGTAACCTTCATTGTGAATATAAATGCTCAATAACTCGACAATCTCTTTGTCATCATCAGCAACTAAAATTTTCATCATAAAAAATCCTCCTGTATTAAAAATAATTTGTTCTTTCTATAGAAGAAAAGATTTGTAAAACAAATTTAAGTAGAAAAATTTACCGTACTTTCTACAGCTATAGTATCAAAAAAGTGCTAAAGAAAACACTCAGAGCCCCTTTTTAACGATTCCTTAAAAATCAGCTTCAAAAAATTAACGAACGAAATTTCATTTAACCTAGTTTTAAAAAGTTCTATTTCAGAAAAATCACGAACGATTTTCCGTCGTTTCAAATCTATAGTTTAGAGTTGTGAAAAATGTTGTTAAATCAATAAGTTTTCGTTGACTTAAACTTTCAAAGTTGGTATATTATTACTTGTCCTTAAGAACGAGATTCTTAAGAAAACAAACTTTGAAAAAAGTTAAAAAAAGTTGTTGACAGTTGCTACAACGACTGTTAAACTAACGAAGTTGCTTGATGAGCGGCGAACTTCTGAAATAT
>NZ_JAILYE010000004.1:0-376577 GCF_021011285.1 Enterococcus sp. SMC-9
AGCAACTTCGTTAGTTTAACAGTCGTTGTAGCAACTGTCAACAACTTTTTTCAAAAATGTTTCAAGTTGTTTTCAATTATGTGACTGCCTTGCCAACGTTGATTAATTTACCACTTTAAGAAGTTCAGGTCAACCAAAAAGTTTAGTAAAATAAAGGAAGACTAACATACAATTTTCATCAAACGATTCAATCATTCGTATTTCAAATATCAAAAAGTGAATTTCACAAAAAAAATTATTATATTGATATTATTTACGAATTAAAATCCACCCTATTACTATTTTATCCGTTAAATATTTTTTTGAGTATTTATTTTTTTGTACAAAAAAAGGAGATTTTGATAATCTCCTTTTGGTCATTTAAAAATAAGGTACACCTTCAATATCATAATGCCTAATAATTTCCCGAAATCTTTGTGGTTCTTCCCAACGAAAATCTTCAGGTAAATCACCAACTAACTTTTCTTCACTCGTTTCAAAAACAAACAGTGGAACGTTCTCTTTTTCAATTTGACCATTCGTCAATTCTACTAAGTCAATATTTTTCACATCGAGCTTAACGCTTTCTTTTAATAAGCTCAAAATATTAGCCAAACCAGTACGTTCGTTTGAAAAATCAGTAGACGCCAACTCCATTGTATCTCCTACAGTATGAACTAAAAATCGTTTAGAGCCATTTTGTAAATGCAACATTACTGTTCCAGCAACTTTTTTATTAGTCACGATACCACCTCGGCTGTTTTATCTGCTTTTATGATAGCACATTTTCAGAAAACATGCATAATTATTTCGCGCGATTTTCAGAATGCAAATAGGCTACAGCCTCATCAATCCAGTCTGGTAATACTTTTTTAATTGAGGTAAAACCAATTTTTTTATTTTTATTTGTAAAGTAACGTTTTTTGTAATTGCGATTTGGAACATAATTTTTTTCTAGCGTTCGTTTAGATAAACTGATTTTTTGTGAATATTCATCAATATCAATAATTTGGACCTTTACTTTTTCCCCAACGGACAAAATATCATGGATATTTTTAGTATAACCAGACTGTACTTCAGAAATATGTATCAGTCCTTGGGTTTTATCATCCAAAGAAACGAAGGCACCATAAGGCTGAATACCTGTAACTTGACCTTCAAGAATATCGCCGATTTTATAAGACATTTGGTTTCCACTCCTTGCTTTATTCATTATACTGTAATTAGAGTTAAAAAAGAAGTTTAGAAATTTAGGAGGTCTTTTTATGTCAAGTTTTGATCAACGCAACGAACGCCGTCACACAAATAGCGTCAAATGGGATAGTATTGCAACAACTTACCACAAAGATGATCTATTGCCGTTGTGGGTAGCAGATATGGATTTTACTGCACCACCTTCTGTTAAACAAGCACTGCTTTCTTATGTAGAACAGGGAATTTACGGCTATACACTTTTTGGAGATGATCTATATGCTGCTATTATAAATTGGCAAAAAAAACGTCATAATTATGATATAAAAAAAGAGGATATCTTATTTTCCCCTGGTGTCGTACCAAGTATTGCTGTCAGTATTGAGGCTTTCACATCCAAAGGTGACAGCGTGATGATACACGATCCTGTCTATCCCCCTTTTGCCCAAATGGTAGAAGAAAACAAACGAAAATTAGTTCGAAGTCCACTTAAAGTAGTCAATGGGCACTTTGAAATGGACTTTATCACAATGGAAGCGCAAATGATTAAAGAAGATGTCAAACTCTTTATTTTATGTAATCCCCATAATCCAGGTGGACGCGTTTGGAGCAAGACCGAATTAAAACAATTAGGTGACTTATGTAAAAAACATCATTGTTTGGTTGTAAGTGATGAAATTCATCAAGATCTGATATTTGCGCCTTATCAACATGAAACTTTCCATAATATCGATCCAAGTTTTGCTGATTTTTCTATTGTGTTAACTGCTGCTACCAAAACTTTTAATTTGGCCGGCATTAAAAACTCGATGATTTTTGTGAAAAACCCCAAATTAAAAGCCGCTTTTACCGCTGTTCAAGCAAAAAGTGAACAAGATACGATTAATACATTTGGACTGATTGGTACTAAAGCTGCCTATGAAGGTGGCGAAACATGGTTAACTGAACTGTTAGACTATTTACAAAAAAACAGCGCCTTTACCATTGAATTTCTCCAAAAAAATCTGCCGCAAGTAAAGATCATGCCCCCAGAAGGTACTTATCTTTTCTGGTTAGACTTTTCTGCTTATAATTTAACGGATACTGCGTTAAACAAGAAGATGATTGATGAGGCTGGTGTTGTTTTAAATGGAGGTTTTACATTTGGACCTAATGGAAAACAACACATGCGTCTAAACATTGCTTGTCCTAAATCCACATTACAACAAGGATTAGAGCAAATAGCACGGGCATTTAAATAATAAAAACATTTTGACCGTATCTTTTGATGCGGTCTTTTCTTTTTCTTTCTTGTTTTTATTACATTTGCCATGAAAATTTTGTTACACTAAAATAAGACAATGATTAAAAATAGTATTTTACAGACTTTTTTTTAAAAAATTTCTCTGTAAAATAAAAAAGGAGGACAAAGATGCCTGATTTTGCAAAACGTTTCATTCAATATGTCCCTGGGATTTTCATTTTAGCCTTGGGAACTGTGCTTTTTTCAAGTTGCCAACTAGGTGTCAGTTCTTTAGTTTCAGTACCTTTTACGACAGCGACCATTACCGGTCTATCCCTAGGTAATGCCACGAGTTTAGTCTTTGGCTTATTGGTTATCGTTGAGATTATCCTGGTCAAAAGTTTGCCATTAAAAATTCTTTTGCAATTACCTTTTTCATTTCTTTTTGGTGCAGTGGTAGATTTTTACAATGTCGATTTAGGTTTGAAAGATTTTGTCGTGACAAGTCTAATTGGCAAAATTGCACTTTTAATTGCAGCCGTAATCGCTACTAGTGTGGGAGCCTTTTTGATGGTGAACTCCAAACTGATCTTAAACCCACCTGATGGTTTAGTAGAAATTATTGCGTTAAAAAAAGAAAAGCGCTTTGGTCAAGTCAAGTTCTATTTTGATTTAACGATGATTACCCTCGCCTTTTTATTGGGAATGATTTTTTTGGGCCAACCAAACGGGATTGGCTTTGGGACACTCACAGCTCTATTATGTGTTGGACGTCTCATTCATTTTATCGAAGTAAAAACCTCCAAACATCCAATTGAAGAAACCGACGAATATGCGCAAATGGTAGCCCCCGATGACCCAAGTGATGTTAAAACGCCTTAACAGACAAACAAATACCCGAATAAGACACTGTTAAAAAAAAACATTGGCTTATTCGGGTATTGTTTTAACTATTTTAAATTAGTCGGCTAAAATTTCAACCGTTTCAATGACCACATCATGAACTGGTTTATCTTGCGGGCCTCTTTGAACATTCGCAATTTCATCTACGACATCCATGCCTTCAACCACATGACCAAAGACAGTATGACGGAAGTCTAACCACGGTGTGCCACCTTGTTTATATGCTTCAATAATTTCAGAAGGATAACCCGCACCTTCTAATTGTCCCAGCATATTCCCTGGAACATTTTGGTTATTCACAATAAAGAATTGGCTACCATTGGTATTTGGTCCGGCATTGGCCATAGACAACGCTCCCCGAACGTTAAACAATTCTTTTGAAAATTCGTCTTCAAAATTCCCACCAAAACTGCTTTCACCCCCCATACCAGTACCGGTTGGATCGCCGCCTTGAATCATGAAATCTGGAATGACACGGTGGAAAATAACACCATCATAATAGCCTTTATTGGCTAATGCTTCAAAGTTTTGGACTGTTTTTGGGGCTAATTCTGGAAATAGTTGTACTAAAATGTTGCCACGGTTTGTTTTGATTAGTGCTTTGTGGCCAGTTTGGTTTTCTAATGTTAATTGTGGAAAATCGCTCACGATAATTCCTCCTTCTATTTAATGGATTAATTTCATGATAGCAGACTTCGCCTATTTTGCCACGTATTCTTGATTTTATTTTGCGATATTTGCTATACTTGCTGGAAACTAAACGCTCTACTAGGGGGTGCATCAATGAAAATTCGTCTAATCGAAAAAACAGATGATAAAACAATCGCTAAGATTATTCGTACAAGTCTTGAAGACTGCAACTTAGCAATCCCAGGAACTGCTTATTTTGATTCCGAACTAGACCAACTATCTACTTACTATGCTGCTTCACCTAAACGAAATTATTTTGTTATCACAGAAAAGGATGAAATTCTCGGAGGTATCGGGATTGCCGAATTTTATCCTGAAAAAAATATTTGCGAGCTGCAAAAGTTATACTTAACCAAAAAAGCACAAGGAAAAGGCTACAGCAATGAATTAATGGTTGCCGCTTTAGCCTTTGCAACAAAGGCTGGGTATCGAGCAATCTATTTAGAGAGCCACCACAGTTTACAAGCAGCATTAAGCCTCTATCAAAAATTTGATTTCAAAATGCTTAAAACACCCTTACTTCCCACTGCTCACAATGCAATGGATTGCTTTTTACTAAGAGAACTTTAAAAGATTTAAAGGTGTGAACGCTATAATGCCTTTTAATAGAAAAAACAACTCTTTGCCCTTATACTAGGAGCTATTGCAGTGGTTTACTGCGACAACATGCAAGGAGGAAACAAGATGGAAGTCTATGATATTACCATTATCGGTGCTGGTCCAGCGGGGATGTTCGCGGGTTTTTATGCAGGGATGCGCAATGCAAAAACAAAAATTATCGACAGTCTCCCCCAATTAGGCGGCCAGTTATCCACGCTTTATCCTGAAAAAAATATATACGATATTCCCGGTTACGTTCAAATAAAGGCCAATGACTTGGTGCAAGTTTTAGAAAAGAAGTTACAAACATTTCCCCATACTTATTGTTTGGGTGAAGAAGTGATTCACCTTGAAAAACAAGACGATGTCATTGTCATTACAACAGATAAAGATACCCACTACACCAAAGCCGCTATTTTAGCATTAGGAAACGGATCATTTCAGCCTCGTAAACTAACCGTGCCAAATGCCAAGACCTTTGAAAAGCGTGGTTTGGATTATTATGTCAATGATTTAATGAAATATGCTGGTAAAAAAGTCGCGTTAGCCGGCGGTGGCGATTCTGCCATTGACTGGGCCTTAATGTTAGAACCCATTGCCGCTGAAGTTCATTTGATTCATCGCCGCGACAATTTTCGTGCTTTAGAACACAGTGTTGAAAATCTTTACCAATCATCGGTTAATATTATGACGCCTTATGTGATTAACGACGTACACGGCACCGACTTTTTAGATGGCGTAAGTCTGCAACACGTTAAGACTAAAGAAAAAATTGAGCTAGCGGTGGATCACCTCCTGGTAAACTACGGCTTTACTTCTAACCTAAATGTGAAAGATTGGAATTTGGCTGGAACAAGACAAACCATCACAGTCAATTCTGACATGAGTACTTCTATTCCGGGAATTTACGCCTGTGGTGATATTGCCGGTTATGAAGGCAAAGTAAAACTGATCGCAACCGGTTTTGGCGAAGCCCCAACTGCTGTGAACAACGCTTTGCATTTTATCGACCCTAAAAATCGAACCCAACCTGCTCATAGTACAAGTTTATTTTAAAATCAAAAGACCTAAAAATTTTACTGCTTTTATACTAGTTGCTAAGCTAGTATAAAGCAGTAAAAATTTTTAGGTCTCATTTATATCAGAAAGTACAAATTTTGGACTTATGCCTTAGAGCTGAAGGTTTCCTTTAGCTTTTCTTATTTAGCTATTTAAAAATCATCCCACTCCGAAATAGCACCTTTGACTTTACTTAAAAGCTCTGACATCGTATCAGCTACAATGACTTCTCCTTCAACTATAACAAATAATTTTTTGGCACATAATTCACACATACTTAAACAACTGGTAATTAAAAAATCTACCTTTTCCTTTAGTTCTTCATCTTCTAATAAAAGGTTGCCCTGCCGGCTTAGGTTTTGTTCACAAAATTCGATTAAAGGTTTCATGACGGTCTTCCTTTTCTTTGCTTGATGCTTTCAGATAGTATAACATAAAAGATGAGCTAACCTTAGCAAGAAGAATTGGAGGGATTTGAATGGTAATTGAAACAAAAACACTCGAAGAAAAAGCCCGTGAATTATTGACAACTCGTGGTGTTTCCCTAGATGAAATTGGCGAGTTGGTAATGTTTTTACAAAAAGATTATATCAAAGATATCACCTTGGAAAAATGTGTTGAAAGCGTCAATAGTGTCTTAACCAAACGAGAAGTCCACAATGCGATTATCACAGGTATTCAATTGGATATTTTAGCTGAAGAAGGAAAATTACTTGATCCTCTACAAGAAATTGTGGCAGATGACGAAGGCCTTTATGGTATTGATGAAATCTTGGCGCTGTCGATTGTTAACGTCTATGGTTCCATCGGTTTCACGAATTACGGCTATATCGACAAAGTAAAGCCTGGCATTTTAAAAGAATTAAACAGCCACGATGGCAAACATGTCCATACCTTTTTAGATGATATTGTCGGAGCTATTGCGGCTTCTGCTGCTAGTCGTTTAGCTCACCAAAATCCCGGTAAGTCCCATTACATCACTCAATAAGAAAAACTAAAAGAATCCTTCAGCTCTAAAACATAAGGCAAAAAGCTTGATGAATTGTGCTTCAAATTTCTTAAGATTTTTGCCTTATTGTCACAAAGAGTTAGTGCATGAAGCTAGACAATATGAAAAGCTAAAGGCACTTGATCAACTCGCCAGCAATAAGGCAAGTTAGTTTGGAAAATCAGGCGTGGATACTCTTACTATCAGGCGTTTATTTCGCTGAAAAATTTATTCTTTTCTTATAGTCAAAAAAAACAACGACCCCTAGCTAGGATCGTTGTTTTTTTGCTTGAAACTTGTCCGTCCCCATAAAACGAAAGCTAAAAAGCACAATTCCAATAAAACAAACGCTAAAATAAAGCAGTGCATAAAAAAGCTTTCCGGTAAAACATTAATGATTGGATCTGTTCTGGGGTCAAATAACCAGTCATCATTTTGGAAAAACAATTTGTGAAATGTCACAAAAAAACGATCAAACCCGGTTGCCATCACAAAGCCAAAAACCACTGGAATTACCATCCCCAGTTCAAAGGGCAAGATTAAGCGCCATAAACTTTGTTGTCTTTTCAACTTTACTAAAAAGATCAAAGAAGGAATGAAGGTTACAAGTAAAACAGCATAATTTAGCATAAATAACTTTTTAACATCGATAAAATGTCCCCGACCAGCTTCAGACATCGGAAAGTCCGGCAAAGCCAATTGACTTGCAAAGGGATTGTTTAAAAAAGCCATTAGTTTGTCAAAATTTTTTAACAATGTCGTTTTATCAACAACTGTATAATCGAGGATATTCAAATAATGAATATCAAAGACATATAAAGGCCGAAAGTTAATCGCTACTGTGATAACCAACGTGATAATCGTTAAAAAAAGGCTGAAAAAACCTAACCGTCTTTGCCAAGCTGTCATCATCTTTTTTGAACCTCAAAATCCCACTCATCTAATGAATCCAATACAAAAGTCGGTGCCTCAGGTAAGGTAGCAACCTCTGCTTTTTGAGTAAAACCTGACAGCACCAACAAGGTATCGATGCCATTATTTAACCCAGAGCAAATATCCGTTTCGTAATTGTCGCCAACCATAATCACATCTTTTTTAGCTAAGCCAATTTTTTCCAGCGCTTTATCCATAATAATCGCTTCTGGTTTTCCAATGTAAATTGGTTTTGTTTGCGTGGCTGTTTCAACTAATGAAATCAATGAGCCCGCTCCAGGTAACAAACCGCGTTCAGTCGGAATGTTTTTATCTGGATTAGTTCCAATAAAAGTAGCACCTTTTTGAATGGCTAAAGTTGCCAATACAAATTTTTCATACGTTACATGATTATCCAACCCTACCACAACATAATCTGGGTTTTCTTCCTCCCAAGTAAAACCGGCCGCTAGTATTAAGTCAATCAGGCCTGCTTCACCAATGACAAAGACTTTATTACCGGCATTATCAGCTTTCATAAAATCAATGGTAGCCAAACTTGCTGTATAAATTGTTGCGGGCGCGACTTTGATATCAAATTCATTTTCCAAGCGCTCTGAAACTGTCTCAGGGCTACGGGTTGTATTATTTGTGACAAATAAAAACGGTAAATTACGGCGTTTTAATTCATCTACAAAGCGTTTTCCTGCTGGAATTGGTTCTTGACCACGATAAATCGTGCCATCTAAATCAATTAAGTATCCTTTGTACATTAATCTTCTCGCTTCCTAATGGTAAAGCCGCCTTTTCTTCCATCTTTTTTGACAGGTTTTGCAGCAGCTTCTGTTTTCTTAGTCGGCTGTTTTTCAACTTTTTTCTTTAATACCGGCTTTGTTTTTTTCTTTACCTCTGTTTTCTTTTCGGCAATATGTGCTTGTGCCGGCTGATTTGTGTAATTTTTCTTACGGCGTTTACGATTTTGTGTTTTCTCTCGCTTATTTCCTACGCGCTGGATCACAAAATAGGCACAGCCAAAATTACAGTATTCATATAAATAATCTTCTAAAGTATCAATGCGTTGTTCTGGTTGTGCTTTTTTATCATCAGCACTGAAAAAGCCTTTTAAGCGTAGCTGCTCATAGCCCCAATCGCCAACAATATAATCATAACGAGCCAAAACCTCGCTGAAACGTTCTCCTAATTTTTCTGCGTCAAAGCCTTCCCGGTGGTCATAAACAAGCTTATACTGACGTTGTCCGATCATAAAATCAGTCTCATTAATCGGTGTCACAAGCTCACCTTTTTGCGGTTTTGCCACTTCTTCGGTTGCGACTTCCTCTAAAACCGTCGTTAATTCTTCGGTTAGATTTTTGTTCTCTTTTGTCATTCTTTCACCACCTGTTTTTCATTATACCTTGTTTTTATTTGCTTGGATAGTGAGTTTGCAAATACGTCCCTAACACGCTACGGATAAACTCTGGAAATAAAAATTCGTATTTACCAGCAATCTCAATTGTAGGAAAAAACGGGACAAACATAAAATGATCCACTGTCGTAAATGTGTAGTCTTTATCATCTTGCAGTTTTTCTTTTAACCAATAAACTTCATGGTTCACACTGTCATAAAAAATACCATCATACGTGATTACACCAAAGATCTTCCCGCGAAATCCCATCCCCAGCATGGGAAAATTCCGTAAAAAGTTACGATTTTTTTCCATCTCTAAAACTAAACGGCGGACGTCAGCACCTTTTAACGTGACCTTTAAAAGATGCATTGGGTGGGGCAAAGTCGTATGGAGTTGATCTTGATTCACTTCACCTTTTGGCAATTCTTGCAAAAATAAACCACTATTTAAAATAGCCACATCTGTCTGCCCTCTTTTTTCTACCGCTTTTAAAGTTGCATCGATTAGGCGGTGCTCACCATTTAAATCCAGCGTTAAATCATAAGGTAAGTTCGCGACCTTTTGCGCTTTTAGTAAGTCATGCCCTTTTTGCAAATAGCCCTTAATTTCTTCTTCATCTTCTGGAAACGTCGTTAAAGTTGCAGTTTCAATGGTACGCGCCATTTTGGAAATAATTTTATGATTTTCGTCCAATTCCAGCCGAACCTCTCCAATATAATAGCCAAACTTTCCAGCGGCAGCTAATTGCACGCCATTGACCACTTTACCGGCTGGAAATAAATGGTGGGTATGGGACCCTAAAATCACATCGATTTCCGGCATTTCGCTGGCAATTAACTGATCGTCTTCAATTCCCAAATGACTCATTAATACCAAAACATCAACTTGCGGTCTTAAATGGGCAACTAAATTAGGCAAAATTTCTAATGGGTACCGAATATCCCAACCATTAGGACTATAGGTAAGGGGAAATGGTGCTGTCAGTGCAATTAGGCCAACTTTACTCCCAGCTTTTGTGGTGATAATTTTATACTCTTTGCTCCATTTGGGTGGTTGTAAAGTTTTTTTATCAAATAAATTGGCTAACAAAACATCAAAATTGGCTTCATCATACAGGTGATTTAAATCGTATTGGGAATTTCCGACCCCTTCATTATTTCCGATTGTAGCCGCATCATAATGAACGGCATTCATTAAAGCAACGTTTGCTTTGCCATTTGTCGCTTCTGACAAAGGATGCCAACGATCAATGAAATCACCTAAATCAACTGTAATAGCCCCATGACCTTTTTGGGCTAATTCTCGCTGGCGTTGTTCCAAATAGCGTCTGATTTTCGGCCAGTTTTCTAAATGGGAGTGTAAATCATTGGTATGCATAATGGTAATTTTTTCCATAATGAGGCCTCATTTCTAAAGGTAGGTAAATAAGCTAAACTTAGACTAGCACATTTTTTTCACAGCGTCTTATTTTGATACCCGGGTTTGAAATCTTTTACCCAATCACATGCATTTGCTAAAATAAAGCTAGCAGTAAAAAAGGAGGAACGCAGATGAAACACGCATTAAAAACTGAATGGGAAAAATTATTTAACAAAAAACACGACTTATCCCAATTAAAAAACCTTAATAAAAATGAAAAAGGACACTTTATTACACCAGATGGCGTCAAAACCGAAGTCTGGGAAAAGCATGATGAAGACGGTCTAAATGAATTAATGACTTCTGATTGGGAATCCTTCTTAGATGGCAATGACGTTTTCAGCGAACTAAGTTTAGGCGAACAAAACGAATTAAAAGCTAACGCCCCTCGTTACGAAGACTACCACGAATAATTCTTTGCGCTAGTAAAAAAGCTATGCTTGTAGATTCAAAACATCTACAAGCATAGCTTTTTTATTCTTCAAAATCAGTCTCTTCATATTTCCCATACTCACCATAAAAGCGATTATACCGCCCTTTTAGTTTGCGGAAGAAATAAATACATAAAACCTTTATCACAGCGTAAATAGGAATCCCAAAAATCAGACCAAACATCCCCATTAAATCTCCCATTACCAATAAGACTAAAACAATCGTAATTGGATGTACTAAAAGATGTTTGCCCATCACTGCTGGTTCAATCAGATGCCCATTGGACATTTGGACAATTACCCAAACCAGACACATTTTTACTAACATGCCAAAAGAAGACATCAATGCAACAATAAAAGCTGGGATAAAGGCAATAAATGGCCCAATATATGGAATGATAGCCGTCACACCAGTTAGTAAGGATAACGACCCGGCAAATGGCATACCAATAATTAAAAAACCAATAAAGGTCAACAAGCCAATCGCAATACTAACTAAAACTTGTCCTTTCAAATATGCTCCTACTTGCGTATTCATGCTCCCTGCAATCGCTTTGGCATCTTTACGAAAACGAGGAGGAATCAACTTGGTAACATAACTAAAAAATTTGCGATCATCTTTTAATAAGAAAAAAGTAATGATTGGTGCCGTCCCAATAATTAATACTGTGCTGGTAATAGTTGAAACAACATTGGAAGCCCCTTTAATAACCCCTGATAAATAATCGGTTACTTGGCTAGAAAGTCCCTCAGACCAATTCTGCAACTTTTCCATTGTTTGATCCAACGGTTCTTCAAATGGTGAATTATCAAAAAGCTTCGTGATCATTTTTATCGTCTTATCCATGTAATCTGGAAATGAAGAGACTAAAGAGAGAACTTGTTTTTGAATAATTGGACTAATTAAAACAACAGCAACTACGACTAAGCTAATCAAAACAATAAATAAAGCTGCTACACTAATTACCCGCTTCACCCCTTTACCTTCCAGCCAATCAATAATGGGATTAAATAAATAATATAAGACCATTGTTAGAATAAGCGGGCCACTAATGGCTTTAAAAATTGTCACAAACGGATCAAATAAGAAATCTAACTGGGCAAAGAGCCACAAAACAGCGCCTAATAAAAGTAACGCTACTAAAGTAAAAATTAAATTTTTACCACCTAAAAATTTTATCCAGCGACTGGTTTTTTTCTCCATCGTCACCACCTCCTACTTTGATTGTAGCTGACTTCAAAAACGGTGTAAAAGAATACGGTACTTTAAGCTGTTATTAAGCTTGCAGAATTATAGTTTTGCCATACCCAATAATTTTTTCATTTCTTCTTTTTCGATACCCTAGTAAAACTGCCAATTTTACTAGGGTACCTCTTTTGTCTCTTGTCAAAAAATGCTAAAATTTGGCGAGGTGAAAAATGTGGAAAAAAGCAGTAGCTTGGATACTTTAACAAAAGAAAAATATATGCTCTTGGCCTTAGAACAGGCAAAAAAAGCGCAAGCTATCGGAGAAGTACCGATTGGTGCCGTAGTTGTTTTAGACGGTAAAGTTATCGGTTATGGATACAACCGCCGCGAGGCAGATCAAGATGCAACTGCACATGCAGAAATGTTTGCCATTCGCGAGGCGTGTCAAAATATCGACAGTTGGCGTTTAGAGCGCAGTCAACTATTTGTCACATTAGAACCCTGCCCCATGTGTAGCGGGGCGATGCAATTAGCCCGCGTGGAAGAAGTTTATTTTGGTGCTTATGATCCAAAAGGTGGCGCAGCTGGTTCATTATTGACAATTTTAACTGATGAACGCTTTAACCATTGGTCTTATGTTGAAGGTGGCATTTTACAAGCGGACTGTGGTCGGATCTTAACTGACTTTTTCCGGGCATTACGGGCAAAAAACAAAGCCGAGAAAAAAATGCGTAAACTTACATTAGATCTTCCGACGGAATAAAACTTTAGAAAAAGACTAGCCAAATTTGACGAAATACGCTATACTAGTTCTTGCCGCAAGGCTAGGACAATGGCAGGCTTGTGAATTGTGTCAGATCTGGAAGGAAGCAGCACTAAGCGGGATCTGCCATGTGTCTGATTAAAAAGACCTTAAACGAGACTTCGGTTTCGTTTTTTTATTCCAAAAATTTACCAAAAGAAAGGCACGTCATTCTGACGTGCCTTTCTTTTTACTTTTTAGACAATTTGATCAATCAAACCACTTAATTTGTCTTTTAAACTTTCAGTTGTTTCCTTTAAAGAATCGCCATAGACAGAAATTTGTTTGCGACCGGATTTAATTTTTTTCATAACATTCATCAATGAATCCAATTCATCGTCTGACAAATTATCCACCACTGACATTAACTTTTCGTTGCCGTCAAACTTATCATCAACAAATCGTTTTACCTTGCAGCGATCTTTTTTATGGCGAATTTTATTAATTACCGCATCCGAAGCAATTACAGCTGTTGTAATACCAGCCACCGCCGCAATACTTAGTCCAATCGTTACTTTTGTCTTATTTTTCATCCTTTTTCAGCCCCTCTTTTAAGAACTTTTTCTACTACTTCATCATAGCACAGAGAAAAAAATAGCAAAACCAAAAGGGCTTTCACCCTTGTAAAAGTTAGGTGCCTTAACTAGATACATAAAAGCCAAAACACCTCGGGCAACTTTTCAAAAATAATACAAAGACTGACAAGGTAGCTCTTTTACCTTTTCTGTCTCTTGTTTATTTCTTGTAAAAGTTAGGTGCTTTGACTAGATACATAAAAGCCAAAAACGAGAAAGACTTAAACAATATTTTTTTGAAAAATGATTGCAAAAGCTAGTCTCCTTTGTTTACCTTCTTATTTTTTGGTTAAAGAATTGACGATGGGATGGGTGATTTTTTGGTCAAAGAAACTGATAAACGGACCTGTTAAAAAGGCACTGATAAATGTTCCAATACCAATTGGTCCGCCAAAAACAAAGGCTACTACACTGAACGTAACATCTTGGATCACTCGAATAACCCGGTAAGGGGCTCCTGTTTTGTCCACAATTACTGGTGCAATTGCATCGTATGGCGCATTGCCTAATTCTGCCCCCATATATAATGATGCACCAAAACTAAAAAGCAAAATACCAATTACCAAAAAGAGCAATTGCATCAAAATATTGTGGGCAACTAAATTTAGACTGGTAAAAATTTCCGTGTAAAAATCAATGAAAAAACCTGCCAGCACCATATTGATGACGGTACCGATGCCGATGTATTTTTTTTCGAAAATAAAGATCAATACCAAAATGATAATATTTACCATCAGTTGATAGACGCCTAGTGATAAACCAAGTTTGCCCCCGAGTGCAATATTTGTGGACGTATAAGGATCTAAACCAACTTTTCCCATGCGTAAAGTGGTCGCCCCTAATGCTAGTATCGCAACACCTATTAGCGCTACAAGAGAGCGGATACCAATTTCCTTTTTATTCATGTCGTGCCTCCAGCCTGATTTTAAAATAGCAATCGTTTCATTTAGTTATTATTTTGTCAAAATTATCGCAAAAGTGCAAAGATTTGCCTTATATCAAGTATCTTATCGGGTAAAAGCGCATAAAAAATACGCAACCAATCAAATTCGGTTACGCATTTAAATTTAGCAATCTTAATCCCGCCGATTACCACCAAAAATTAAAATCAAGCGCAAGAGTTGCAAGAACGTTGCTACAGCGGCAGCAACATACGTTAAAGCAGCGGCAAATAAAACTTTCCGCGCCATCGGCAGCTCTTCTTCTGTTAACAAATTCCCGTTACTCAAAATTTTCAATGCTCGAGCTGAAGCATTGAATTCTACTGGTAATGTTACCAATTGGAAAAGTAGTGCCAACGAAAAAGCCCAAAGTCCAATCGTAACCAGTTTTGGCGCACTTAAGAAAAAGCCAATTAAAATAATCGGAAATGCCAAAGTTGAACCAAAATTTGCTACTGGTACAATGGCAGCGCGTAAACGCAACGGTACATAACTTTTTGCATCTTGAACCGCATGCCCACATTCATGGGCGGCTACAGCAATCGCGGCTACCGAGGTAGATTGCGCCGTCGCTTCTGATAGACTTAACATTTTTGTTTGAGAATTATAATTATCGGTCAAATTCCCGGCAATTTTTTGCACCCCGACGTCGTTAATGCCTTGATCATTCAAAATATACTGGGCAGCTTGTGTCCCTGTAACATTATTGCGGCTTTTCACTTCATCGTACTTTCTAAAGGTACTATTTACATAAGCTGATGCAATCCCTGATAACACCAACCCGATAATCACTAAAATCATTGTTGGATCAAAAAACGGCATAAAGCCATAACCCATTCCATACATCGTCGTTTCCTCCCTCACAGAATCAAATAAGACTTGTCTATCTTTATTTTACCATTTTACTCATGAAAATATTGTGAAGAGAATCAGAAGGAATTTTATAATTTTTTGACGAATTCTGACTTTAATTTCATTGGACCAAAACCATCCACTTTACAGTCAATATTATGATCCCCTTCAACTAAGCGGATATTTTTTACTTTTGTACCTTGTTTAATGGGATTTGAAGCCCCTTTGACTTTTAAATCTTTAATAACAGTGACACTGTCGCCATCTTGTAATAAATTGCCGTTTGCATCTTTTGCAACTACGCCCTCTGCTGGTGACTGTGTTTCTTTTGCTGCGCTCCATTCATGACCACATTCAGGACAAACAAATAGGCCGCGATCTTCATAGGTATACTCAGACCCGCATTCTGGACATTTCGGTAATTGTGACATTTCATTTCTCCTTTAAAATTTTTTCGTAGCTTTCATTTTACCTAAAAAAACTGGTGGTGAAAAGACTTCATGAAAATTATCTCATCTGGAAAACATCACCTCATTTGAGCGTATAAGTTTTTTATCGATCAGGATCATATAAACTTTAGTTTTTTTTCGCACTGGCAAAGCGCTGCACTTTTCTTTTATTTCTTTTAGTAATCTTCTAATTTGAGGCCCCGTATTTTTATAGCAACACTAGCCGCCTAGAGCAATTCTTTATTAAAAAAACACTGAATAAGGGGAAAATTCAGCCCCTTTTATTCAGTGTTTTATTTCATATTAATAAGTAAACAACTTTAGAAACAATTTTTTAAAAGCACCTGCTTACTTTTAAAATTATCTATCATGACCTAGCTTTTTTTATAAGTCTTCTAATCCGTCTTTATTCAAAAGCTTAATCTGATAGCCTTTTCGCAAAATCAGCTGTCTTTTTTCAAGCAACTTCATTTTGCGGGAAAGAGTTTCTGGCGTAGTTCCCAAAAAAGCCGCCAATTCTTTCATTTTCATAGGAATTGTAACCTCATCACTATTTTCGGCAACGCTCAAATCCAACAAGTAGATAGCCAAGCGTTCTTCAATTTTCTCCATCGTTAAAAATTGACTTTGCTGTTCTACTTTTGTCATTTTCTTGGCATTAATTTCTAAAAGTTTCAAGCTGAGCTTTGGATAATCTATCAGTAACTGTTTAAAATCAGCTTGTTTCAAGATGCAAACTTCTGTTTCTTGCAGTGCTTCGCTAAACAAGTTGTCATTGCTAGCTCCAAAAAGCAGGTTCTCACCTTCATAGCCCCCAGGTTCTACCACGCGCAATAATTGTTCTCTTCCAGCTGCTGATAGTTGATAAACTTTTAAATTACCACTGGCAACAATCACCAGTTGCGCTTCACCAGTCGGTGTCGTGATTTGTTCGCCTTTTTGAAAAACTTGATGATGCAGGAGTTGATTAATTCTAGCCTGATCTTCTTTATCTAAATGATTAAATAAAGGCACCAGTGTAACACATAAGTGATCAAAAACCACGAGCTCTCCTCCTTTTTGGAGCTAATTAAACGTTAGTCGTCGTCATCGTCATCTTCTAGCAGTAAACCTTCTAATGCGTCATGACCGATAAAACTTTGAAAAAGACGACTCTGTCCTTTTAACCAACCGTATAAATCTTGCAAAAATTGCATTAAAGCAAATTTTTCTTCTTTTTCAGCCAATTTTATCCCACGTACCACAAATAAATTTTGCGTATTAAAATCTTGCACTGCGGAAAATAAAATGGAATCTATTTCTTCATATTTTAATTGTCCGCTTTCTTCTAACATCGTATATTGCGTAAATTCGGCTGTTGTCGTGGGAATAACTTGACCTTCATCTAACAACAATTGATTTAAACGGTCAAATAATTCGTCTTCTTTTTTGATAACAGCGGCAATTTCAACACTAAAAGCTTTGCCAGGCCCTTTTAAATAGTAATTTATTTGACGTAATTTATTACGTTGGATAAACAAGTTAGCTAAGATGTGGCCACTCATGGCCCCCGCTGTTGGTGTATGGTGATCTTTTTCACTTTGAATTAATTCTGCTTGATATTTTTCTGCTGCATTCATAATTTAGTCTTCCTTCACTTTAATAGATTGCACTTCATAGCCTAATTTTTCGATTGTATCTGCTAGTGCTTTGCCACTTACTGCTTTTGGATCAATTACTGCTTTAACTTTGCTGGCGTTAAATAAAACTTTTACTTTTTTTACTCCTGCCTTTTGACTGACCGCACTTTCGATTTTTTGTAGACAAGAGGGGCAAGTTAGCGCCCCTAATTGAATAATTACTTTTTCCATCAGACATTCTCCTTTTTATGTTTTATGGTACTTATTGTAAAACTTCTGTTGGATTAGAAACTTGATAGCTATCAAGTTTCCCCACTTTAAATGGTAATAGGCGCATACCATTTGCAATCACGACTAAAATACTTAATTCGTGAGCCAACATACCACTGGCCATGTAAATGTACCCAAAGATTAAACCGACTAATAAAAAAGCTACCGTTCCAATCGCAATGGCAATATTTTCCTTCATATTCCAAACTGTTTTTTTCGTTAAAGCATACGCATGAACTAGTTTGGTAAAATCAGAGTTCATTAAAACCACATCCGAAGTTTCAACAGCAACATCGGTCCCATTCCCCATTGCAATTCCAATATCTGCTAGGGCGATAGAAGGACTGTCATTAACCCCGTCCCCAACAAACGCCACCTTATGACCATTTTTTTGCAATTTGGTGATAAAATCTGCTTTTTCGGCTGGTAAGAGCTCGCCGTGAACTTCAGTGATTCCCAATTGTCTTCCGACAATCTCAGCCGCTTTTTTATTATCACCGGTCAACATGACTAAATTTTTTACCCCCATTTGCGTTAGCTGTGCAAGTGTTTTTTGGGCTTTCGGACGCACTTGATCTTTAATACCTAATAGCTGTGATAACTTTCCATCTTGTGCCAAATAAACTAATGAATGGCCACTTTCTTGTAAATAACTTTGATCTTTTGCGGCTGCGTCAATCCTTATCCCTGCTTCTTGTAGTAGTTGGGCGTTGCCGACTAACACCTCATGATTGTTTATCCTAGCTTTAATACCACGACCCTTTAAGACAACTGTTTTTTCCACCGGTAAATAACTTGCAAGAGCTGCAAACTGAATAACAGCTTGTCCTAGCGGGTGATCTGATTGTCTTTCAACGCTAGCTAATAGGCGCAAATTTTCTGCTTTATCACCATAATAGTTGTAAATCCCACTAACTGTGGGTTTTTCTGCCGTTAACGTGCCGGTTTTATCAAAAACAAAAGTATCTACTTTGCTAAAGGTATCTAAAACTTCGCCGCCTTTTAACAAGACCCCAAATTTGGCCCCATTGCCAATTCCAGCCACATTGGAAACGGGTACGCCAATGACTAATGCTCCCGGGCAGCCGAGTACTAAAATGGTAATAGCCAAGGATAGATTCCAGCTAATCAGTCCTACAACTAGAGCCAAAAGTAAAACAAATGGTGTATAAAACTTCGCAAAACGATCAATAAAGCGTTCGGCCTTTGACTTGGAATCTTGGGCTTCTTCGACTAATTCAATAATTTTGCCAAAGGTCGTATCTTCACCAATTTTTTGTGCTTCTATTTGCAACGTACCATTTTCTAAAAAGGTGCCGGCAAAAACAGTAGCTCCAGCTTCTTTGTGCACAAATTTAGCTTCGCCGGTGACACTGGCTTCATTTAAATAGCCCTCTCCTGAAGTGATAATGCCGTCAACAGGTACTTGTCCTCCTGTTTTAACCAATAACTGATCAAAAATTTCAACGTCATCCACATCCACTTCGCTAATTTCATCATTTTTTATGACAAAAGCTGTCGTAGGTGCCATTTGCGTGAGTGTTTTAATCGCCAAACGGGTCTTAGCCAACGTTTTTTGTTCCAGCCAACTGCCAAATAAGAATAAAAACGTCACAATAGCCGACTCATTATATTCTCCAATCAAAAAGGCACCGATAACTGCTATTGACACCAATAAATCGATGCTAATGACTTTTACCCGCAATGCTTGATACGCAAGGATAAAAATTGGCAAACTGCCTATAATCGCAGATAGTGCCATGAAAAGACTATAAGCGGTTGTAAAATGTGCGAGCTTACTAATAAAAGCCAGACTAATCAAAACGCCCCCTAAAAAAGCGAGTTGGTTTTTATGCTGCAAAACCTGTTGTTGATATTTCATACTCTCTCCTCCTATTTTGTCAGCAAAAACTAAACAACTTCCGCCAAATTTTCTGATGATAGCTTTGTTACAAGCAAAATTATAAAAGTGGTCCTAACTGACAAAAAAGTAAAATTTATTTTCTTAACTTGCCCTTAGTTTAACGGTTAAAATCACCAGCGTACTTGATGGCAATCAAGTTATCTTACTTTTTTTAAATAAAACTATAATTTTTGAGCATAACCTTTTTATATAACAAGGGTTCTTGCTAAGATAACAACAACAAAGGAAATTATTTTTTCATAAATTTATATAGGAGTTGATTTTTTTGAAACAAACAAAAACTAGCAAAGAAAAGCAATGCAAAACTTTCACGCCTCGAAATGAATTTGAAGCACGTCTTTTCAAACGCTTTGAAAACTATGTTGCAGCAGAAAATACAAATAAAAATAACACCGTATCTATTAAACAAGAACGACAAAAATAAAAAACGTAAGAATCGGCTGCTTAGCTGATTTTTACGTTTTTTTACATCCTGTGGTGATACGGTTGTTTATTTATGGAATTTTTGATAAATTTTTTGACACTTCTCATAATCCAAGTCTGAAAATGTCGTGACGATAAAATCAGAAGCTAAGTCCAATTGGGGATAATCTGGATTGGCAAACCCAATTCCCACCATTCCAGCTTTTTTTACGGCAATGCTGCCATTGGGTGAGTCTTCTAGCGCTACACAATTTTGTGGTGTGACGGCTAAGCGTTTTGCTGCTAGTAAGTAAACATCTGGTGCCGGTTTGGAATGTTCTACTTCTTCGCCACTTGTAATTACTTCAAAGTCCTGATAAATCCCAATTTCTGTCAACGATTTTTCTATCTCACTTAACGGTGAGGAAGAGGCCACTGCTAACTTCACTTTTGCCGTTTTTAATCCTTTAACGAAGGCCGCAGCTCCTTTAATTGGCTTAGTACCATCTCGTTTTACTATTTCTTGCCGACGCTTCACCATTTCAGCGCTATAATAAGCTGGGCTTTGTGGCAGTGCTAGTTCCTTTTTCATAGTTTCCCAAGTGTATTGGTAAGAAGTTCCCATGAATTTACTGTGATAGCTGCTGGGAACAGTGATTCCTTCATCTTTTAAAATACTGTCCTTGGCTTCAAAATAGCTATATTCTGAATCAATCAGTACGCCATCCATATCAAAAATAATTGCTTCTAACATATTCCACCAAATTTCTGTTTAAATTTTATCCGAACAAAGCGCTTCTTCACTTAATTCTCCTTTTGCGATCCAAGCTGCACCACCGGTTAGAAAAAGTTGCTTGGCTTGTACCTGCACTTCTAGCTTACCACCTAATGTTCTTAATGCAACCGGATTTTTAAACTGATTTTGCCGCTGTTTTACAACGTAGGCTACAGAAGCTGAACCTGTGCCGCAGGCTAAAGTAAAATCCTCTACCCCTCGTTCATAAGTACGAACCATTACCACATCTTCTACAATCTCATAAAAATTAACATTCGCACCTTTGGGCAATTCTTGCCAGTTGCGCAGTTGTTTGGCTAATGGTCGCAAATCAGCTAAGTCTTTTTCAGCTAAATTAGAAACAGCCATCACCAAATGAGGAATAGCTGGATTGCCTAATTCAACATAATATACCGTCTTTTTAGCAAAGTTTTTTTCTTCAAATCTCGTTACATCATTTAATTGCACTTTATAGGTCGTTTTATTTAAGTGCCAAGCAGGTACCATTCCGGCTATTGTTTCAATTTTCATTTCTGCTGGAGCTAAATTTTCTTCATAAGCATATCGGGCAATACACCGGGCACCATTGCCACACATTTCTGCTTCAGTACCATCAGCATTGTAAAAACGCATGCGAAAATCGCCCCCTGCTTTGGCTTTGTCTACTGCCATGAGCGCATCTGCTCCTAATGAAAGATGCGCACGACATGCACCTTTAGCAAGTTGGCTTAATTCGTTTTTACTTAAGTGTAGCGCAAGGTTATTGATGATGATAAAATCATTGCCCGCTCCTTGCATTTTGACAAAAGGAATTTCCATCTGCTTGCCCCCTTAGTTATCTTTTCACTTCATTTTGAATCATTTGAGCATAAGTTTGTCGTTTTACGACCACCTGTTCGTGGCCATCTTTAACAAAAACGACTGCGGGTAATGGTAATTTATTGTAATTACTCGCCATTGAATACCCGTAAGCTCCGGTTGTAAAGGTTGCAAAAATGTCGCCTGCAACAACTTCTGGAAGGGATAAATCTTTCACCAATAAATCTGTACTTTCACAGGCTTTACCAGAAATGGTTACTTTTTGGCTCAGTTTTTCGTCAACTTTATTGGCTACAATCCCCGTATACTCCGCTTCATAAAGTCCTGGGCGGATATTGTCGGTCATACCGCCATCGATACTGACATATTTTCTTAAACCAGGTAATTCTTTAATCGCGCCAATCGTATGCAATGTAATCCCCGCTTCGGCGACAATGCTACGGCCGGGTTCAATTACGATTTCTGGGACGACCAAATTATTTTCCTGACAAAATTCTTTGGTCAATGCCATGACTGGATCTAAAAAGTAATGATAGGGTTTGCGCACATCTTTTTTGGTATAACAAACGCCAAACCCGCCGCCATAGTTCAACTCTTTAATTTGATAATCGTAGCGTTTTTTCACTTCAAGCATTAAATTCAATGCAACTTTGCAAGCTGCGATATGAGCACTATTATCACTTAATTGACTTCCCACGTGAAAATGAAACCCGTAAAATTCCAACTCTTCTGAAGCGAACACTTTTTCAATTTGTGGGTATAAAATTTCTGGTGCTAAGGGAATCCCAAATTTAGAATCTTTTTGCCCAGTTGAAATAAAAGCGTGGGTCTTAACATTGACCTCTGGGGTAATGCGAAACATGATCTGTGCTTTCTTATGCAGCTTGCGGCAAATACTTTGAATCAAGTCCACTTCTTGTAAACTATCCACAATAATTCGACCCACGCCATAATCAATCGCCATTTCTAATTCTGCCACTGACTTATTGTTTCCGTTAAATTCAATTTTTTCTGCTGGAAAATCAGCAGCGATTGCCGTGTATAGTTCCCCCCCAGAAACCACATCTAAAGACAAATTTTCTTGATTGATTAATTGCAACATCGCAATCGTATTGAAGGCTTTACTCGCGTAGGCTACCCGCGTATGGGGATATTTATCTAAAAACTGTTCTTTTAGGGCCTGGCATTCTTTTAGAATTAGATTTTCGGAATAAACATATAACGGTGTGCCATACTTTTCAGCCAATTTAACCATATCACAGCCATCCCAATAAAGATGACCATTTTTACTTGTACCTAGAAACATCTTTTCACGCCCCTTTTTCATTTAAAACATTGATTAAATCCACGTAACATTGAATACCGCCTAATAAATTCTTTTCATCAAAACGCAATTTGTTACTATGCAGCGGATATATAGCATCTGTGGCTTCATTGCGAATACCGACAAAGAAAAAGAGACCGGGAATTTTTTGTTGGAACATTGAGAAATCTTCTGCTAATAAATAAGGCGCAGATTCAAGATAACTATCTCCTGCCACCACTTTTAAAGCGTCCACCATTTGGGCGTCATTATCTACGACGCGATACATATGATTAAAATCAACTTCAGCTTGGCAATCATAAGCTTGTGCGATATCGGTCGCTAAAGTTGTGACCCGATTGGTTAATTTGTCATAGACTGTATCTGAAAATGCGCGGGTTGTACCATGAAGTTCTACTTTCCCGGGAATAATATTCATTGCGTCTCCACCATGAATCTCGCCAAACGTTAAGACAGCTGAATCAAGTGGACTTAAATTACGTGAAACAATTGAATGCAGGCCTTGAATGATTGCCGAAGCTGCTAAAATTGCATCAGCTCCTTGTTGCGGCTGGGCACCATGGGCACTTTTACCATAGACTGTGATATTAACTTCACCATTGCGGGCCATCATACCACCTTTTTTACATGCAATAACGCCTTCTTCAAAATCTGGAAAAACGTGTAAACCTACAATTTGTTCCACTTTAAATTTTTCCAAAACACCCGCGTCAATCATCAGCTGCGCACCACCAGGGCCTTCTTCAGCCGGTTGAAAAATCAAAACAATCGTTCCGATTATTTCATCTGGATGCTCACTTAAATACTTTGCAAAGCCTAACATCGTCGCCATATGACCATCATGGCCACACGCGTGCATTCGTCCTTCGTGTTGGGAATAAAATGCGACGCCGCTTTCTTCTGTTATCGGCAATGCATCAATGTCTGTTCGAAAAGCTAAAGTTTTTCCTTGCCTGCCGCTACGAAAAACAGCCACTAAGCCCGTATCTAAAACTTCATGGACTTCCCTCACACCAAGACTAGCTAGTGCCCCTTTTAAATATTGACAGGTTTTAAATTCCTGTAAGCCCAATTCAGGGATTTGATGTAGATCTTGACGGAATTTCGTTACTTCTGGCAATAATGCTGTGATTTCTTTACGGATTTCCATTTTGACTCACCCTCTTTTGAAGTTTTAAACCTGACTTTTAATCAATCAATTCCACAGGTAGTTTTTCATGATCAACTTACTCGTTCACATTTTTAACTGTATGAATCATTTTTGCAATTTTTATCAAAAATGGTCTAACAGCTTAATTTTGATTGCTGTTTTTTTATTTGGCAAAAATTCACGTCATAGCAACTTTTATTCTCTCTTTTTTTAAAAAAATTGTTTTTCTGTCAATTTTCTTATTATTTACATTTGCAAAAATATTCATTATTTACAGAATAAACTTGGCTATTTCTTGCTATTATAGTATATTATTTTGTAAATAGTTGAAAATTCCGTATAAAAAATATTTTCTGAATATTTTCTTAATTTCTCTCTATTTTACCTAGAAAAAACTAGAAAGTAAATATTTTAAAAAAAGGATGTGTTAATATGGCAATTTTTACAGGAGCTGGCGTTGCCCTTGTTACCCCAATGAAAGCAGATCAAACGGTAGATTTCGATAAGTTAAAACAACTCGTGGATTGGCAAATTGCACAGGGAATTGACGCGATCATTGCCTGTGGCACAACCGGTGAAGCCTCTACTCTAGTAGATGAAGAACATATTGCAGTAATTGAAACAGTTGTAAAACAAGCTGCCGGACGCGTCCCTGTTATTGGTGGTACTGGCTCAAATAATACGCAACATGGCATTCACTTATCAAAAGAAGCCCAGCGTGTAGGCGCAGATGGACTGCTTGTCGTTACGCCCTATTACAACAAAGCCACAGACAGTAGCCTAATAAAACATTATGAAGCAATTTGCAACAGCGTCGACATTCCGATTATTCTATATTCCATCGCGGCAAGAACAGGATTAAATTTAAGCCCTGCTATGGTAGCAAAATTAAAAGAACTTCCAAATGTTGTCGGCATTAAAGAAGCCAGTGGCAACATCTCTCAGGTGGTGGAAATTTGTGGTCTGGCCGATGATGACTTTGCCGTTTATTCGGGCAATGACGATCAAGTCTTACCGTTTTTATCGGTTGGCGGTTTAGGTGTCATTTCAACTATCGCCAATATTTTACCTGCTGAAACTTCCCAAATGGTACATGACTTCTTAAAAGGCGATATAACAGCTGCTAAAAAAACCCAAATCGAGCAACTTCCTTTAATCCAAGCTATTTTTAAAGAAGTGAATCCTGTCCCTGTTAAGGCCGCCGTTAATCTTTTAGGAAAATGTGACCTGAATTATCGCCTTCCATTAGACAAACCCGAACCAGACACGTTACAATTATTAAAGACCGAAATGAAAAACTACGGTTTACTTTAACATGTCGATTACCAATTAAAAAAGCTGTGCCTTTTGGTTCAGCTTTTCTTATTTCAAGCTTTAAGATTAAATGTTGAAGGGAGTTTTCCATGAAAAATGTGTTATTGAGTGGCTGTCATGGCAAAATGGGTCAAGTTTTGCAAAAATTAATTACAGCACATCCAGATTTACAAGTTGTCGCAGGTCTTGACCACACCTTAGATAAAGAGGCCGATTTTCCCGTTTATGCTGCTGCAGCTGATGTAGTCGAAAAAATAGATATCGTGATTGATTTTTCTCATTACAGCGCCGTGCCTGCTTTAATCAACAGCTGTGTTGCTAAAAATTTGCCCATCGTTATTGCTACAACCGGGCTAACAGATGATACAAAAGCCATGTTGCCTGTAGCAAGTCAAATTATTCCGGTGTTTTATTCTGCCAATATGTCGTTAGGGATCAATGTTTTAATTAAAGCCTTACAGTCTGTGGCCCCTGCTTTAGAAAACGATTTTAATATTGAAATCATCGAAAAACATCATAACCAGAAAAAAGATGCTCCTAGTGGTACAGCACTTTTACTCGCCGATAGTATTAATGATTCCTTAACTAAACCAAAGGACTATCTTTTTGGCAGAGCTGGCAATGATTTAGAAAATCCTTTAAGTCAAATGGGAATTCACGCTATCAGAGGTGGCAGTATTCCAGGTGAGCATACGGTAATTTTTGCCGGTTCAGATGAGATTTTAGAGTTTACACATACTGCCTTATCCCGCGACATTTTTGCTAACGGTGCCCTAAAAGCAGCGGAATTTTTATTAAAGCAAAGTGCGGGCTTATATAGTATGCAAGATTTATTGGCCTAAAAAATAATTTATTAGGAGGTTAAAAAATGTCAGATTTACACTTTACTGATCCTTATGCACTAGCTAAATATATTAAAGATGCCGAGAAAAAAACGCCGGTAAAAGCTTATGTTCGCGGTAATTTTGGTGGTTTAAGCCACGACAAAATAAAAATATTTGGTGATTATAATTCTTGGGTACTCATTGGGGATAATCAAGACATTCAGGAATTCTTGAAAAAATATCCTGAAAAAATTGAAGATCTCTACATTGAAAACGATCGGCGCAATTCTGCAGTCCCATTACTGGACTTAACCAAAGTTGATGCCCGAATCGAACCTGGTGCTTTTATTCGCGATGAGGCGGTAATTGAAAAAAATGCGGTAGTCATGATGGGGGCTGTAATTAATATTGGAGCTGTGGTCGGCGAAGAAACTATGATTGATATGGGCGCAATCTTAGGTGCCCGCGCAACTGTAGGAAAACGCGCGCATATTGGAGCTGGAGCTGTCTTAGCTGGTGTTTTAGAGCCACCTTCAGCAGATCCAGTTGTAATTGAAGACGATGTTTTGATTGGCGCAAACGCCGTTGTCTTAGAAGGCGTTCGCGTTGGCAAAGGGGCGGTTGTGGCAGCTGGTTCAGTCGTAACAGCAGATGTTCCAGCTATGAGCGTTGTTGCTGGTTCGCCTGCAAAAGTCATTAAAACAAAAGACGAAAAAACTGTCAGTAAAACCGAATTTCTCGATGATTTACGGGGATAAATCGCCCTGTTTTACTGCAATAAAAATTTCTGCACTTTATTATCAAAAAGACACGTTAGTTTGATAATAAAGTGTCTTTTTGTGTACTTATCTTGTTTTATACTTAAAAATCCTTTGTTAATGTAATATTTCCTAACACAAACAGTAATTAATTTTCAGAAAATTTCTAAAATTGCTACGAAATACTGGAAATCAGTAAAATGACGTGTTACGATTTCTAACATAAAGAAATGGAGGAATGCAAATGAATACAGGAAATATTGCTTTTATCATTATTTGTACCGGTTTAGTTTTCATTATGACCCCTGCTTTAGCCTTTTTTTATGGTGGGCTTTCCCGTCAGAAGAATATTTTAAACACAATGATGATGTCGATTTGTACATTGGGACTAGCTTCAGTCATTTGGATTTTAATTGGTTACAGCCTTTCTTTTAGCGGCGCTGGCCTTTTTATTGGAAATTTAGATAAACTATTTTTCCAACATGTCTCCATGATAAAAGGTGACGGTATTCCAGAGGGTCTTTTCGCTGCGTTTCAAATGATGTTTGCTCTCATTACTTCAGCCATTTTAACAGGTTCCGTCGCAGGCAGAATGCGTTTTTCCGCTATCTTCTTATTTTTAGCTGTTTGGTTAGTTGTTGTTTACGCACCAATGGCTCATATGGTCTGGGGCGGTGGATTCTTAGATCAAATTGGCTCTGTTGATTTTGCTGGTGGGAATGTTGTTCATATCAGTTCTGGTATTTCTGGTTTAGTTTTAGCGATTGTTTTAGGTAAACGAAAGGAAGTCGAACATATTCCCCATAACATTCCATTTATTGTTTTAGGTACCGGCTTGTTATGGTTAGGCTGGTTTGGCTTTAACGCCGGTAGTGCTTTAGCAGCAGACAGCCTAGCAATTCACGCTTTATTAACCACCAACACGGCAGCTGCCGCTGCCATGCTTTCATGGATGGGATTAGAAAAATTAGTGAATGGCAAACCATCAATCGTAGGTGCATGTACCGGGGCTGTTGTCGGGCTTGTGGCTATTACCCCAGGTGCAGGTTTTATCTCCATGCAGTCGGCATTACTAACTGGCGTGTTAGTTAGCCCGGTTTGTTATTATGGTATTCGTTTTGTGAAAGAAAAACTTGGCTTTGACGATGCCTTAGATGCTTTTGGCTGTCATGGTATCGGAGGAATTTTTGGTGGAATTATAACAGGTATATTTGCTGACCCTAGTGTTGGCGGACGCAGCGGTTTAATTTTTGGCCAAACAGATTTATTCGTAGCACAACTTCTTAGTATTGTTATCACCATTGCCTTTGCAGGTACGATGAGCTTTATCATCATCAGTATTATCAAAAAATTCATCCCATTGCGGGTTTCTGAATTAGACGAGTTGCAGGGAATGGATCAATGTGAGCACAACGAAGAAGCTTACAATACGACTTTGGGATTAGATTTAGACTAATCAGCTAGCGCATATCAAAATTTTAAACAAAAAATACACCTGCAACTTTTATCACTCGGCCATTTGGTACGTAGCGATAATTAGCAGGTGTATTTTTTATTTGTACTAAAAATGAAGGTGATTCTTACTGTTTGATATACTTACGACAAGCAGCCTGAATTTCTTGATAAATTTCAGCAACTTCTGCTAAGTCTTTGGCGTTGGCACCGCTAGCTAGAGGATGCCCGCCACCGTGATGACGTTTAGCGATTTCATTAATTACTGGACCTTTTGAACGTAAACGTACCCGGTAATAGCCTTCTGGTTGTTGGACGAAAATCCCCCAAGCTAGCGTGACATCAATTGTTCCAGGTAAAGATACAACATGGGAAGTTTCTGAATCTACCACACTAAATTTATCTAATAACTCTTGGGGTAAAATAACCCGTCCTGCGCCGTTTTCATCCACTTCAATATTTTCATAAACATAGCCAGAAAGCTTCGCTACCTTCAGGGAAATTTGTTGCAACTCACGATTTAGCTTGGCTGCATCAAAACCAAAATCCAGTAATTTACCGGCAATTTCTAACGTATAAGAAGTGGTCGCTGGATATAAAAAGCGCCCAGTATCACCAACGATTCCAGCATACAATAATCGTGCCGCTGCCACACTAATTTTTAACACGTCAGGAAATGAAAAAGCAAAATCTGCAATCATTTCACTACAACTGCTGGCCTTGCTATTGACCCAAACTAAATCTCCATAAGGCTCATCATTAGGATGATGATCGATTTTAATTAATTTAGCACCATTGGCATAACGCTGATCACTAACTCGCGGAGAATTGGCCGTATCAGTGACGATTACCAATGCCCCTTCATAAAGCGCATCTGCTACTTCATCCATTTCTGCCAAATAGTTCAACCCTTCAACTGGACCACCGGCTTGATAAATTTCTTTTGTCGGAAAACTGGCACGCAGAACTTCCGCCAAACCAACTTGTGACCCTAATGCATCGGGATCTGGTCGCATATGACGATGGATAATAATTCGATCGTATTCTTCAATTGCTTTTAAAATTTCATGTCTGATATTCATTTTCTCACCTTAACTTATGGTCGCTCTAAAACTTGGCAAGTAACGATCGCCAAGGCCGCCAATGTATTTTCTAAATAAACTTCAATTTCCAACTTCGCGCTCCGCCGCCCCAACTCTAACATGCGGGTATGAATTGCTATTTTACTCTCCAATTGAATCAGACGCAAATAATGCATATTCACTTGTTCAATCCAGGTATTGCGCCGTTGTTGTTGCAGTAAGGCACGCTTTGCTGTATTAGCAACAATTTCATTTAAAACACCAAAAGAAATCGTTCCTACCTCATTGACCATTTGCGGCGTAACTGTAAAAGTATAATAGGGTTTATCCAATTTATGGCCTTCACTATCTTGGTCTATCAACTGAATATCGCCGGTAATTTGATCCGAAATGGTATCTGCGATTTGTGGTTGCCGCTGCACAAGTTGCATCGCCTTCATGACATCTTGGCGGGAAACAAGCCCTACTAACCCTAAGTCATCAGATACAACCGGCATAACTTCTAGGCCGTCCCAAATCATTTGATGACTGACAGAAGCCACACTCATCTCCCGCTTAACGTAACTGATTTCTTTTGTCATGACCCGTTCAATCGCTTGATTATCTTGTTTTTCCAAGATATCTTTTGGCGTAACAATCCCCACCAAGCGCATATTTTTATTAACGACTGGAAAACGAGAATGCGTTGTACTTTCGGCTAAACGCTTGTAATCTTTAACCGTCGCAGTGATATCTAAATAAGATGTTTTTTCTAGTGGTGTGAAAATATCACTCACTAACATAATATCTTTTTTAATCAATTGATCACTTAAAGCACGATTAATCATCGCTGCCACAGTAAAAGTATCATAAGTTGTCCGCAAGATTGGCATTTCCACCTCATCAGCTAGCCGACAAATCTCACTTGTAGTATCAAAGCCACCGGTAATTAAAACGGCCGCACCTTCTTTTAAGGCCAAACGATGCACACCTTCGCGATTACCAACAATCATCAAAGAACCCGGTGTGATATAACGGGCCATCGCATCTTCTTTCATGGCACCAATCACAAACTTATGTAAAACCTTATTTAAACCGGCTTTACCGCCTAAAACATCCCCTTCAATAATTTGGACAACTTCACCAAAGGTTAAGCGTTCAATGTTTTTCTTTAATTTCCGTTCAATTCTAATGGTACCAACTCGTTGAATCGTTGAAACTAAACCGATATTTTCAGCATCTTTGATCGCCCGATAGGCAGTTCCTTCACTAACATTTAGTGCTTTGGCAATCCCGCGGACAGAAATTCTGTCCCCCACTGGCAAGCTTTCGATATGAGCCAAAATTAAATCATGTTTTGTCGCCATTTTCCCACTCCTAGTTACGGTGTAAAATTTTCTACACAGCGCTTATTAACCTCTTTGTCATTTCTTATAAAGTCATACTTTCTCCCACTTCAAGCACCTTGCCCACGCCAGCTGGTAAAAGAGCTGCAAAGGCTTTAGGATCTTGTTCAATCAACGGAAAAGTATTGTAATGAATCGGCACTACTTGTTTGGCATTTAATCGTTTCGCCGCCGACGCTGCCTCAGTAGGCCCCATCGTGAAATTGTCCCCAATGGGTAAAAAAGCGACATCTATTGAAAAAGCGGCCCCAAAAAGTGCCATATCGCCAAAGTTTGAAGTATCTCCTGCATGATAGATCGTTTTACCCTCTGCTTGAACAATAAAGCCTGACGCTTCACCCAAGTAAAGCATTTGGCCGTCAACTTCATAACCGGAACTATGTTGGGCGTGGACCATCTTCACCCGACCAAAAGGAAAATCAAATTTGCCACCAATATTCATACCGTGCGTGTGCTTTACGCCATTCTTTTTGGCAAAAGCACATAACTCCACCATGCCAATAATAGTCGCATCTGAATTTTTGGCTATCGGTACCATATCTCCGACGTGATCTTCGTGTCCATGGGTTACCAAAATATAATCTGTTTTTACTTTTTCTGCTACTAAATCTGTTTTAGGATTACCAGTAATAAATGGGTCAAATAATAAATCCGTACCATCCTCTAGTTTGACAGCGATTACGGAATGACCGTGATAGGTGATTTTCATCGTTTCTCCCCCTTACTTTGTAAAATAAAACTAATACAGTTTTTACTTTTCTATTGTAACAGACTTAAACAGAAAAAGGCATGAAAAAAAATCGGAATTAGCAGAAATAGTCCTTTTGCATTCCGATTTTTTAAACTGGGAAAAGATCAGCTCTATGACCAAAGCCTTCTTGCCCCCTTAAAAGAGATAAAAAATTTTATCTGGCTTATAAAAAAGTACCACTCTAATCGCAAAACCAATAAAAAATATACGTCATCATTTTATTATCTGCTGTATTGCTGCGCTAATGTAAAATTACCCCTAATTAATCCTTCAAGCTAAAAATTATCCAACTGCATGAGTAAGTAATTTTCTACCTAGCTTATTCCTCTAGCCAAATTATGCCGCAAACTTTACGAAAGTATTTCAACTTAATGATGGCTATTTTCAGCTTTTTTTTCAATCGTTTCAACAAATTGTACCAATACTGCGACAAAACTTTCATCTGCATCCAGCATCGCATTTTGAAAATAACCCAACTGGCTCAAACTAACATAGCCATGAAGAAGACTACGAAATCCTCGACTTTCCATCAAAACTTCTTCTTCAGATAATCCAAAAGAGAAAAGGAGCTGGGACAATAAGACTGTATTTTTCCGCCCTGCTAAAAGGAGTGCGTCATTATTGAAGCTTGGAATCGTATTTAACAATTCATAAACCGCTTGATACTTCAAAGCAAAAGTCCGATAAGACTCACCATAGGTTAATAAGGCTGCTTCTTTTGTCTTCCCCATCAATTGCGTGGTCAAATATTCATGTAATTTTTCATGGAGAAAAATCGCAGTATGAACTTTTAAGTCCGTTAAATTCTTAAAATGATTGTATAAAGATGGTGGTTTAATCCCTAACGCTTCAGCTAAGCGGGGAAATGTTACTTGGGCTAAGCCCATTTTTTCTGCTAATGCAATATAGCTCAAAATGATTTTTTCGGGTGTTAAATCCCGCCGTTTCATAAAAGCCCCTCCTCGCGGCTATTTTACCATAAATCTGTTTAAACTACTAACAATAGTTGACAAACTACGAATCGTAGTTTAATCTATGGAACGAAAGTGAAGTGACTGTTTTGACAAAATTAAAAAATTATTTTGCCAGTGGTGAGCTCTGGCAACGCAACCTCCTTATTTTATGGTTCGGTAGTTTTATGACTGGAATTGGCTCTAGTTTAATTTCACCTTTTTTATCATTATACGTAGACACTCTAGGAGTCTTCACAAAAAAGGAATTAAGTTTCCAATCTGGTTTAATTTTTGCTAGCACGTTTATTACCATGGCGATTGTTTCACCTTTATGGGGCAAGCTAGCCGATCAAAAAGGGCGCAAACCCATGTTAGTTCGCGCTAGCTTAGGTATGGCCATTATGATTTTTTCCATGGGCTTTGTCACGAAGGCTTGGCAATTATTGATTTTACGCCTTTTATTAGGTGCTTTTTCTGGATACACCAGCAATTCAGTTGCCTTAATGGCTATTATTACCCCAAAAGAGCATTCTGGTCGTGTACTTGGTACTCTTTCAACCGGGACTGTAGCCGGCACCTTGTTAGGTCCGTTGTTTGGTGGTGTTGTGGTTGCCCATGCCGGTTATAAGATGACTTTTTGGATTACTGGTATCATTATGTTTTTTGTTTTCTTATTGACCTTCTTTTTTGTCAAAGAACATTTTACGCCAAAACCAAAAGACAAAGTTTTAAGTGCTAAAGCGTTAACCCAAGTGATTGACCATCCTAAAGTAATCATTGCCATGCTTTTGACTACGACGATTTTGCAATTAACCGATAAATCCATTAGCCCAATTTTAAGTCTTTATGTTCGTCAGCTCGTACATAATCCACAACTTGTTACCATTTACAGCGGTATCGTTGCCTCTGCTCCAGGGGTCGTCATGTTGTTTTTTGCTCCTTTATTCGGACGTTTAGGTGACAAAATTGGCCAATATAAAATTTTACTTTTTGGCCTTGTCTTATCTTTTACCATCTATTTGACATTAGGTTTTAGCCACGCAATTTGGCAAGTTATCTTGCTGCGGCTGTTTATCGGTGTGAGCGATTCGGCACTAGCCCCTAGTGTGCAAATTATCTTGTCGCAAAATAGCCCCCAAGAAGCAACCGGACGGATTTTTAGTTATAACCAAACGATGCAGTCTATTGGCGCTATTGGCGGACCTTTAATCGGTTCGACTGTATCAGCTTACTTTGATTATCGCTATGTCTTTTTTGTATCTGCCTTATTCATCGTTTTAAATATTTTGAACTATGCAACAAATTTCCCCCAATTAAAAGAAAGCAGGTATTAATATGATTGAAACCCTCAATTTAAAAAAATGCGCTTTTGTCGCGATTGATTTGCAAAAAGGAATTTTAAACAGCGGCACTTTAACTCCTTATTTGGCTAGTGAAGTTCTTCAAAAAAATGAGCAACTAGTAGCTGCGTTGCTTGAAAAACTTGGCTTGGTCGCTTTGGTTAAAGTAGACGCCACTACTTTTGGTTACTTGAATTTTGATTTAAAAAAGCGCCAACCTTTAAAGCTAGCCAAAGATTATGACGAACTTGCTCTTAAAATAAAAAATTCAACTAAAGCAAATGTCGTTACCATTACCAAACACAATCCGGGGGCATTTTTTGGCACAGATTTGGATTTGCAATTACGCCGACGGGGTATTGATACCTTAATTCTAACTGGCGTTGCAACAGAAAATGGTGTTTACGCTACCGCTTTAGATGCGTATCAATTCGGCTATCGTGTCATTGTAGTGGAGGATGCTTGCAGTAGCCGCGATGAAGAATTACATCGCATCTTCATGACAAAACTTTATCCCAAAATAAGCCTCGTCACTTCTAGCACCGAGCTATTGGGCACATTTGCCTAAAAATGTTGCGTCACGAAATTGATTTTTAAACTTCCAAAAAAATAGACGGGATAATCAATTTTGTGTAGCTAAATAGAAATCAATTTGTGCAACAAAACTAGCTACTATAAGAAAAAAGAAAAGCTAAAGAAATCTTTCAGTCCTAGACATCAGACTAAGATTTTGGCTCATGTCATGAAGAGCTTATGCGTAAAGTATGGCACTTAGAAAGTGGCAGGCAGTATTAAGGCAGTCAAATCAGTGTTTTTCTTAGGGAAATTTATACTTCCTTTCTAGATGACAAAAAGACCAGAAAATCCGAAAGTTGTTTTTCAAACTTTCGAAATTTCTGGTCTTTTACTTGTAGCTGCGTACTTCTCTCGGATATTTTTAGACAGCTAACCTTTTTATAATTTAACCGGTGTTGCAGTTGCTTGGAGTACTTCGTTTAATTCTTCAATATTTTTACGGCCTTGTGTTTGCATCCATTCTCTAGCTGCATCTTCTCCACCTGTGATAAAAGGTTCTACGCCGTTTGCCCAAGTTGCGCGACCACATAAAACACCGTTAAATGTTGAGCCTGCTTCTTTGGCGAATTTCAATGTTTCTTGGAACAATTCAGCTGTAACACCAGCTGATAAGAAGATAAATGGTAAGTCAGTTGCTTCTGATTGTTCTTTGAAGTAAGCCATAGCTTCTGCTTTTGTATACGCCACTTCACCTTTTGCGTAACCTTCTACATAGTTCATATTAACCGGAACTTCCATTTTTAAAACATCAACGCCATAACGTGGTTTTGAAAATTCTTTCATCATTTCAATTACTTTATGTGGTTTTTTAACCGCGTATTCTTTGGTGCTGGCATCCGCATCATTGGCATCATAAGAAACCAATTCCAAGAAGAATGGTAAATCTTCTGCGGCACATTCAGAACCAATTCGTTCCATGAAGGCTTTCTTTTGATCGTTGATTTCATCACTTTCATCTACATCGTAGTAAAGTAAGAATTTACATGCATCTGCGCCTGCTTCTTTTAGACGTTTCACTGACCAGATAGACAAAATGTCTGGCAAGCGTCCTGGGGTTGAAGCATCGTAGCCTGTTTTTTCATAGGCCAACAATAACCCTGCGTTTTCGTCGCGAACTTTAGCAGCTGGTAAGCCGTATTCTGGGTCTAATAAAATAGATGAAGCATATTGGGTTAATTCAGAAGACACGATTTTTTTGAAGTCTTCGATTTGAACTGCTTGTGCTTGTGTATCTTGGTATTTATTAATCATTTTCTTTAAAGCACCACGTTGGTCGATCGCAAGGGCAGAGATCACACCATTTTTGTCACTTAATTGTTTGATAAAGGCTTTTTTTGCTTCTGTTGTCATGAAATACGCTCCTTAATTTTCGGCTAATTTACTATTTAAGAGATTGGCAATTTCTTCAGGTGTTGCCGCTGCTTTTAATCCTTTGGTTACATCTTGATGCATCAAAAGACGCGCGACACTGGATAAAAGTTTTAAATGCGTGGTTCCAGCTTCAGAATCTGGAATAAATAAGGCAATAATAAAATCTGTCGGACTGCCATCTAAACTTTGCCAGTCAACAGGATTAACTAAGCTGACAATTATAATATCCGCGGCTGTAATAGTCGTATCTTTAGCATGGGGAATCGCAAAACCATCCATCATACCAGTTGTTCCTTCTGCTTCACGTTCTAATAATTTAGCATAAACTTTGTTTTCATCATTTGAAAGACCAAGAGAAGCTGCCTGATCAGCTAAAAAATGCATGACTTCATCTTGGGTTGTAAAATTTTCTTTTAAAAAAATATGGTCTGTTTTAATTAGTGCCATGGTTTTCACCTTTCTTTAAAAAAGCTGCAGCAGTATTTTTTACTTACTACAGCTTTTATTTCTTATGCTTGTACTTCGATTTTTGTTTCAGTCGTTTCTTTTGTTGCGGCTTTTGTCACACGATTTTTCTGAATGAAACCTAAAATGACACCACCGACAATGGAACCAACTAAAATAGCAAAGACCCATTGTAATTTACCATCCACCACTGGTAAGACCAAAAAGCCACCATGGGGCGCTGGTACTTTTACGCCAAACATATACGTTAAAACAGCTGCGATAGATGAGCCCAACATCATTGTTGGTAAAACCCGTAATGGATCTTTTGCCGCAAATGGAATCGCGCCTTCTGTAATATGGGTTGAACCTAAGATAAAGTTAACTAAACCGGCATTGCGATCATTTGTTTCGAAATATTTACCAAAGAATAATGTAGCAAAACCTGTAATTAGCGGCGGCGCGATACAAGCTGCTGAAACGCCTGCCATAAAACTACTATTACCTTGCGCTAATAATGCTGTCCCTGTCACATAAGCAGCCTTATTCACTGGACCACCCATATCAAAGGCACACATACAACCAACAATAATTCCTAATACTAATGGTGAAGAATTTTCAAAACCAGATAAGAAACTCATCATGCCTTCATTGACCGTTTTCATTGGCCCTGCAATCAAGGACATGATTGTCCCCACAACCGCTACTCCGATTACTGGATATAAGAAAATTGCCTTTAGACCATCCAATTGTTTTGGTAAAACTTTTAACAAACGTTGTAAAAGTAAAACGAAGTAACCGGCTAAGAAACCGGCAAAAATACCACCTAAGAAACCAGCACCACCAGAATTTGCTAATAAGCCCCCGACAAAACCAACGACTAAACCAGGACGTTTGGCGATTCCTTCTGCAATATAAGCTGCCATTACCGGTACCATCATTCCCATCGCCGCATCGCCGATTGATTTGAACATCGCCGAAGTGGCATTATATGTCGCATCGTTTGGATCAAAAGAATAAACACCCCAAATGGCAAAAGAAACGGCAATGATAACCCCGCCTGCTACTACAAAAGGTAACATGTGGGAAACACCATTCATCAAATTCTTATAAATACTACGTCCGATATTCATTTGTGATGCCTCTGGTGTAACTTCTTCGACAGTATTGGCGACTGCTGCAATTTGACCTTTACCTGCTAGGGCATCTTCAATTAATTGATCTGCTTCTTTAATCCCTTTACTTACCGATACGTCAATAATTCGTTTACCAGCAAAACGTTCTGCATGCACGTCTTTGTCTGCTGCGATAATAACCGCATCCGCATCTTTGATTTCTTCTTTTGATAACTCATTTTCTACCCCAACTTGTCCATGAGTTTCGACTTTAATCGTAATTCCTTTGCGCTTTGCCGCTTGTTCCAATGCCTCTTGAGCCATATACGTGTGGGCAATACCGGTCGGACAACCCGTTGCTGCAATAATTTGATATTTTGCCATTTTGACACTCCTCATTTCTTTGAATTTGTTTTTTTGAATCGTTCATTAAGCTAAAATTTCGTCTTTGTTGCGCTGTTCTTCAATATTGATTTGCTCTTTAAGGTCACTAACATCAGAAAAATCTGTTAAACCTTTACGAAAAGCGGTTGAACTGCCAGCTGCAATAGCTAACTTTAAGCTTTCGGCTAAGGGTTGTTCTTTTAGTATTCCCGCAATAAAAGTGCCCAATAAAGTATCCCCCGCACAAGCTGTATTCACCACTTGTCCTTTTGGTGAATTGCCAACTAAGACAATATCTTCACTAATAAAGATTGCTCCCTCACCACCTAAAGAAAGTAAAACATTTTGTGCACCTTCTGCCAAAAGACGCTTGCCATAGGCTAGATAATCTTTTTTTGTCTTTAGTGTGACACCATACCAAGCTGCTAATTCTTCTTCATTTGGCTTTAGCAAAAACGGTTTGTATGAAAGACAATCCAAAACTTCCTTATAACTGCTGTCAATAATCAGCTTCACTTTCTTTTCATGACAGATTTTACTAATGGCTACTAAAATTTCTGGTGCAACACCTTGGGGTAAACTACCAGAAACACATAAATAATCATCTTCTTGCAATAACTTTTCTAATTCAGTCAAAAATTCAGTTGTTTTTTCAGCTGGAATTTCAGGTCCTTTATTGACTAATTTAAATTCTTCTTTTGTTTCATTAACTTGGGTGAAGACATTGATACGTGTCATACCGGGAACTTCGATAAAATGAGTGCTAATTGCCTTTTTCGTTAAAAAATCGTTAATATATTGGCCCGTAAAACCAGCTTGAAAACCTAACGCTGTATTGTCTATTCCCAACTGTTTTAAAATCAATGAAACATTAACGCCTTTTCCATTGGCTTGGATATCATCATCTTTGGTTCTATTTACTACTTGTGGCTGCATTGTATCCGTTTCGATAAACAAATCAATAGCTAAGTTTAAGGTACAGGTATAAATCATCTTGTCCCCTCCTTTCATTTTTATTATGCACGAATAATTTATGTAAATGTTTTCAAATGAGAGCAAAATAGTTGAAAATTTTTTCACTTTCTGAACCCTCTGTACATCAAATTGGTAAAAAGTTACAATAATAACAAATATCAGTTGGAAAGGATAACATCATGGATGTAAAATTAAGCGAGTCAGAACAATATCTATGGGATTTCATACAAAAAAACATTACGAGTATCCCACATTATTCCATCGTTAAATTAAGTGAGTTGGCGAATGTTTCCACTGCTACGATCGTTCGAACAATGAAAAAGAAAGGGTATGAGGGCTTTACTGCGTTTAAACACTCCTTAAAGGAAAAAGAAAATACCAACATCAACTTCTCTCATTTAGATAAAATTGATGAAGGCATTAAAATGGCGATTTTAAAAAACGAACAAGAAGTGATTCGAACCATTAATATGATTGAAATTGGCAATATTGAAGATGCCATTCAACGTATTCATGCAGCCAAACGCATCATGATTTTTGCACGGGGGTTTTCTGAATTAATTGCACAAGAAATGATGGTGAAATTGCAATTAACAAATAAATATTGCGAACTTCATACCGATCCGAATATCATTCGCAACATCTCCCGTAAACTTACAAAAGACGACGTCGTAATTTTCGTTTCATTAAATGGCGAAACAGAAGAATTAGTGGTGGCTGCTAAAAACTGTTACGAAGCCGAAATTGGTACGGTTTTACTAACCGCTAGCCGATACTCTTCTATTATGGAGTATATCGAAATTCCTTTTATTGGCTTTAAATCAGAAGGCTCCTTCTTTCCTGATTACGAAGTGCGCTCTCGTTTACCTTTATCGATTATGGCTAGGATACTGTTAGATTCATACGCTCTGCGAACAGCCAAATAACTAAAAAACACAACGTTTATTGCGCCTATGCGTGTTTTTACTTGGTGTTTAGCAAATTTTTGGAAATTTCGCCTTATTTTTTGGAGAGCTAGTTTGTGTAGCTAGTTTGTGTAGCTAATTTGAGCAGCCCTGATTTAAAACGATTTGTTCATGTTAAAACGTGATACTTTCCTTATAAAAAAAGCAGATACAAAGGTAGTTTAAAAACGACTACTTTTGTATCTGCTTTTTTAGGCTTACACAGCCAAAATATCTGCTTGAATTGGTTGAATCAATGCAATTAAATCTGCAACTTTAACTTTAACACTATGACCCAACTCGCCACTTGAGACAATAACTTCTTCGTGATTCAAAATACTCGTATCAAAAACTTGGCTATATTCTTTATGTTGCATGAAAATCCCGATTGGCGTATTGGCACCATGGGGATAACCAGTTACATCCATTACATATTCCATCGGGGGAAAGCCGACTTTGCGGTTACCAGAAGCTTTCGCCGTCTTTTTATAATCTAGGCGTCCGTCAAGGGGAACTAAGGCAATCACCGTTCCCGTTTTATTGCCTTTTAAAACCAAGGTCTTATAAATGGTGGTAACAGCTAATTGTAATTTTTCTGCTTGGGCGCGTCCTTCATCTTCATCACTTACATCAAAAGTAAAACTTTCAAATTGCATCTGGTTTTTTGTTAAATATTCTTCCACTGCATTAGACATGTTTTCTGATGCCTCCTTGTTTTTTCACCCGATAAAGCGTTAAAAGTAATGCTGCTAAACAAAGTAAAAACGAACCTAAAAAAGTAATTTTCATTCCATAAATGAAAACATCTGGCCGCTTGGCAATGTACGTTGTCACCCGTTCTCCCATTTTCGAACTCATGGCGTCATACAAGATAGTTGTCGCTAGCGAAATCCCTACGACCATGCCCAAATTACGAGCAAAAGAGTTCAAACTGCCAGCAACCCCCAGATTTTCTTTGGTAACACTACTCATAACCATTGTATTGTTTGGTGATTGAAATAATGAATTGCCTAAACCCATGATAGCAGTTGCCACAACGTAATACCACAAAGGCGAATCCGCGTGCATAAACATATACATTAATTGGGTCACTGATAACATCACAAGCCCGATTAAAACTAAGATTTCTGGACCCACCCTGTCAGTTAAATAGCCGCTTAAAGGCGAGCCGATTACCATTAAAAATGGAAAGACCATCATTAAAAGTCCAGCATAACTAGGTGAAAGGCCACGGGCACTTTGAAGATAAAACGGAATAACGACATTGACAAAAAAGTTTGAAGAAAAAATCAATAACGCCGTAACTAAACTCATAGTAAAAACTTTATTTTTGAAAATACTAAAGGTAATTAAAGGCAATTTCACTTTCTTTTCCACATATAAAAAGATGAAAAAACTAATGACGGCTAAGACAAACAAGGCTAACGGAATTGGGGTTAAAAAACCGTGTTCTTGCCCTAAAAAGACACCGCCAAAAAAGGTCATAATCGTCGCTGCAACCGCGGCAAAGCCACCCATATCAATTTTTTCTGCGCTTAGTGTAATATCTTTTGGTAAGAATTTTTCACTAATTAACATGGTGATAATCCCAACTGGGACATTGATCCAAAAAATATACGCCCATGAAAAATGCGCCAAGATCAAGCCGCCTAAACCAGGGCCGGCAATTGAACCTAAAGACACAAAGGCACCAATCATCCCAAGCGCCCGTCCTCTTTCATTCATAGGGAAAACTTCGGTAATAATACCTGTGTTGGTCGCCATCGTCATCGCAGCTCCTAAAGCTTGGATAACGCGGGCAAACAGTAGAAAAGTTAACGAGTGATTAAAACCACAAAGTAAAGATCCAATCACAAAAATCAAGGTTCCAATGCGATAAATTTTAATTTTTCCCCAGCTATCGCCAATTTTCCCAAATAATAACAAACACGCACAGACCATCATTAAATAAATGGAGACGATCCATTCTGACTGATTCATTGGTACTTGCATATCCTTTGAAATAGTTGGCAACGCGATATTTACAATACTACCATCTAAAGTAGACATAAAAGTAAACATCGAAACTGCAACCAATATCCACCAACGATTTTTTTGAACAACCTTATCTTCTTGGTATGTATGCATACAAAACTTCCTTTCGTAAAAGAATAAAAACTCTTTTAATAAACCATTATTCTATTTTATTTTCCATTTTGACAAGTCCTTATTGCGATTGTCCTTTGCCAAAAATAGACACTAAAATAGTATAATCGTTTTTCAGAAAGATTTCATATGTTTTGTTTAAAAAATATAAAATAGACTACAGCTTAACTTGTATGACACTTTTTTCAAAGCGATGACCTGCTAAAGGTAAAAAATTGGCAAAAAATCCGTGGGCGCAAATAGCTAAAATTTATTTATTACAAAAAAAGACACCAAAACGAAAAGTTTTCGTCTTGGTGTCTTTGGCCTATTTTCTTTTTTGTCGTTGGGATGACTCCATAATAACTGGCAAAATAACCGGTCGACGCTTTGTTTGTTCAAACAAGTAACGGCTTAAACGATCGCGGATATCTTGTTTTAATTTACTCCATTCAAACTCTTCGTCTTGTAAATGTTTTTCAACAATTTCACTCACCATTTCAGCACTTTCTCGAATTAAATCACGGCTCGCCTTTACATAAACGAAACCACGGGAAGTGATTTGTGGCGGAGATACAATCTTTTTCTCACGGCGATTAATTGTAACCACTGCGATGAAAATGCCATCTTCTGATAAAACTTTGCGATCTCGCAACACGATATTGCCGATGTCGCCAACACCAATACCATCAATCAAAACATTTTCCGCCGGTACAGAACCAGCTTGAGACATTTGACCGTTTTTGTATTCCAAAATATCACCACGAGCTGTGATAAAGATATTCTTCAACGGAATTCCAGTTAATTGAGCCAGTTGCGCATGGGCCGCTAATTGACGGTATTCCCCCTGAATTGGAATTAAATATTTTGGTTTTAATAAATTTAACATTAATTGTAAATCATCGGGATTGGCATGACCTGAAACCCGCATATTATCAGAAATTTGTTTTACGACGCCACCAGCACGAAAGACAATATCTTCGGTTTTGGCAACCGTGGTTTCCATTGCGGTAGTTGGCGTAGTCGTGATATACACTAAATCCCCTTCTTGAATGCGCAATGTGCGGTGGGAACCATTAGCCATCCGTTGTAGTGATTTAATCGGTTCACCCATTCGACCTGTCTCTAAAACGATAATTTCTTCTGGTGGATAGTTTTTCATTTCTTTTTGTGTGATGAATAAATCTTCATCTGGCAATTCTAATTTGTTTAACTTCATTGCCGTCCGAATAATTCGGCCAAAATCTTGCCCGGTTAAAACGACTTTCCGGTTGCAACGATACGCAGCATTTAAAACTTGCTGCACCCGTTGTAAATTACTTGCTACCCCGGCTACAATAATGCGGCCTTCCCAATACTTAATGGTATCGTAAACTTCATCGGCAATTTGCCGTTCTGAAGCGACTGGCGTCGGATTTTCAGCATTACTAGAAGTACTTAATAGCGCTAAGACACCCTCTTTACCAATTTCAGCAATCCGCGCAAAATCGGTTTGATACATTGGCACGGCAGCCTGATCAAACTTAAAATCACCAGTATAGACAATATTGCCTACTTTGGTTTTCAAAGTGATCCCTACTGAATCTGGAATTGAGTGGGTGGTTCTAAAAAAGCCGACTGTCGTTGTCCCAAAATCAATCTCCGTATGTTCATCAATAATATGAAAATCCCGGAATTTTTTGGTGGCATCATTTTTTTGAACGCCAATTTTTGCCAACTCAATTGTTAGCTTTGTTCCAAAGACAGGTACATCAACTTTTTCCAAAAAGTAAGGTAACGCCCCAATGGCATCCGCATGTCCGTGAGTCAAAAAGACACCGACAACACGATCTGCATTTTCTACTAAATAAGTAAAATCAGGAATAACTGTATCAATTCCCAATAATTCATTTTCTGGGTATTTCAACCCGCAATCTAATACATAAATATCATCTTCCACTTCAGCGATGTACATATTTTTACCGTTTTCACGGACGCCGCCTAATGGAATGATTTTGATGTTACTCAAAAACATTCACCTCTCAAATTTTTTCTATATAAATATAATATTTTCTTTTCTGTGCCCAACTAGCCACTGTCCATTATACACTAAAAAGTGGCAAAAAGCGGCGACGAACTGCTAATTTATCATGGAAGCGGTTTGCAGCAAAAAATCTTTTAGTAAAATTAACGAATTTAAGTGCCCGCTATAAAAAAACTGCACGAACTCGGTTTGCTTTTAAGCATTAAGGCAGAATTGCAATAAATCGTTTTCCTTTGACTTATTGCACAGCGCGTTAGATTGAAAGGCTGACTATAAAAAAGTTAGATAAGCTACACACTCCTAAAAATGAAAGTGCGATTTTTAAAACACGCACTGCATTTTAAAGCTCAATAAAAAAGTACAAAAAAACGTTCCAAGTTTACCTGCATAAAGTCTAAAAGCAAAAAGCTTTAACACGTTATCAGTTACTTGCAACGTTTTTTAAATTTTTCAAAACAACTTTATTTGGGTACGCGAACTAAGTCCATCTCATGTAAGGTTTCTGCAATTTGTACGGAATTCCAGGCCGCACCTTTTAGCAAGTTATCCGATACGACCCACATGTGTAACCCAGTTTTGACATCTAAATCGCGGCGAATCCGACCGACAAATGTATCTTTTTTATCAACGCTGTTTAACGCTTGGGGATAAATTTGTTGGCTTGGATCATCTTCTAGTGTCACACCGGGTGATTTTGCTAATAAATCTTTAACTGCTTGGGGTGACATTTCTTTTTTTGTTTCAATATAAACAGATTCAGAATGTCCACTGACTACAGGAATCCGAACACAAGTTGCAGCAACTTTTATAGTATCGTCTTCCATAATTTTATGGGTTTCATTGATCATTTTCCACTCTTCATACGTGTAATCATCCTCAGCAAAAACGTCGATTTGTGGCAGCGCATTAAAAGCGATTGGATAGTGTTTTTTATCACTTCCGGCTGGCAAAATTTGTGGATCTAATTCATCTTTTGATTTTCCGGCTAAGAATTCTTTGGCTTCTCGTTTTAATTCTTCAACCGCTTTTGCCCCTGCCCCTGAAACAGCTTGATAGGTGGATACGATGATCCGGTTTAGCCCGGCTTCTTTGCGAATTGGCTCTAATGCTACCATCATTTGAATTGTTGAACAATTGGGATTTGCGATTATTCCTTTGTGCCGTTTTAAAGCAGCCGGATTTACTTCTGGTACCACCAATGGCACTTCTTTATCCATGCGAAAATAACTCGTATTATCCACCACAACTGCTCCGCGTTTCACCGCTTCTGGCGCGTAAATTTTTGAAATTCCCCCACCCGCAGAAAACAAAGCAATATCTACATCGTTAAAAGAATCAGGCACTAATTCTTCAATTGTTAAGGTTACACCATTAAATACTCTGGTTTTTCCAGCCGAACGTTTTGAAGCCAGCAGTTTGATACTTTCAATTGGTAAAGTGGTTTCTTCCAACATCTCGATCATTTTTGTTCCTACAGCTCCTGTTGCGCCCACAACAGCAATGCGATACCCTTTTTCCATCAGCTACACCCCTATGACTAAATTTGAACCTGTCTGCGACAAGAATTTGATATTTTTGCTATTTTAGCACAATCTGAAATAAATTTCAGTAAATACTAGAAAATGATTCAGAAAATTACGACAATTATCAAAAAAAGCCGATAAAGTTAAACGATGTAAAACTGTCCAAACTCTATTGACACCAAAAAATAAGGAGGAAATTTTCAAAAATTGTTTTTCGCTTTTAGCTTCATGCACAAAAGAGCTGACTCAAAAAACAGCTGGCAATCATGATCTTAAATCACAAGAACTCCTGCAAAAAAATTTATTCTCCCTTTGAATATAAAAAAGCAGCCCGCAGTCAATCCGTCGAAATTTACCTACAACTATTCAAACATTTCTTTAAAATTTCGTCTTATGACGTAAGGCTGACTATTTTTATTTTAAAATCTTTTTTACATTGGGAGCTGGTGAAGCCAATTTCGGGCCTGGTTTACTTCATCTGCGGTTAATTGATGACCTTGTTTGGTTTGCTTAATCGTTAAATCTGCCCCCCGACTATCAAATGCTTCTGCAAGTTCGTTAAAGGACTCAGGCGAAACAATTGGATCGCCTTGACCAAAAGAAAGCCAGATTCGTTTATCTTTTAGCTCAAATTGTTTTTCATGCACCCCCAGTGACATGGGATGAAAAAATAAGCCTTGGGTTAATGGCGTTTGCCGCTCTAATAACAGATGGGCCGCGATGTTAGCACCATTGGAATACCCTACTAAAACCCAGTCACTTAAAGGCACATTTTTCTCTGCGCTAATTCGTTTGATTTCTTCATATAGATTATCTGTTTCTTTTTCCAAACTAGCTAAATCAAATTGATTTAAGCCATTGCGCTTGAAAAAGCGATTCATCCCGTCTTCTTCTACTTCCCCGCGAAAAGATAAAACCGCACATCCCCCATCTAAAAAACGGGCAATATCCACTAATGAATTTTCATCTCCGCCCGTACCATGTAATAATAATAACTTCTTACTACCTGCAGTTCCAGCATCGTATAAGTATTTCATTGTTCTCCCTCCGTTTTAGCCATTTTAATAGCGTGTCTTAAAAATAAGTTTAAGATAAAAAATTCTATTTGTGTCGTATCCAGCAAAAATCACCTGAACCATTCGATTAACCGCTCATAATGAATAACGCTTTACCTTAAAAGGGTTTTTGCATGTCTAGCATCATAAAGGACCTTGCGACACAATAAGTCAAATTTTGAACAAATCTAAAAATCCCTTTAGCAAAATTCTGCCTTATAGCTGGCCTATAACCAGTTGTTTTTTCTAATTAGACTCAAAAAATTGCAATCAATCTCAAAACGTCTACAGCTTACTATTTGTAAGTATAGTAGCAAATAAATTCATTTCCTTCAATTATTTTATTCTTTTTCGGAAAGTCACTTTATTTAACTTTCTCTTCATCCTATACTATAATAAATTCAAAGGAAATTTTGGGGAAGATTTCCGACAGCGTGTAGGGGAGAGTGTTATTCCTTACGTTATTATGGCTAGAATCTTAGCAAAAATAAGACTTGGATGAATTCATCCAAGTCTTATTTTTTTATTTTATTCCACCGTGTGCTGTTATTTTTCCTAAAGCTAGATAGCCTTTTCTTCCTTTAGCTCGCGGTTGCACGCCCCATAAATAACCTTGGTTTAAAATAATATCATCAAATTTTATCTGGTCGCCTTTTTGAAGTAAGGCAATCACACCAGCTTTAGTGTCTGCTTTTTCTCGCAAGTAGACAGCCGTATTTAAAGTAAATGTTTTCAATTTTTTTAATCCTCCTGAAACTGAATTAGTTGGTGGTAAGGTTGGCTTTTGGTCTTCAAGTAATTTTGTATCAAAAAGTACTCCAAAATCTTTACTGCCAGTTAGCCGATTTAAATCCATCGCTCCTTTGTAGCCAGAAATGCGACCATTTGACGTATATTGATGCAGATCATACCGCGTGGTACAAGTCGGGTTAAAGCCTTCATAACGGCCATTATTCTGACCATAAGTTGGAATCCAAATAGCATCGAATTTTTCGACAGCTAAATTAAATTGATGATACAAGTGATTGGCAATATAGACACCCACCTTTTTTGCTCCCAAACGCTTCAACTCTTGACGGTAACTTTCACAGCCATTACGCATATCAGAATATGATTTTTCTTCTACATCTAACCACCAAAAAGTTGGTTGAAACTTCTTAGCGCGTTGATAGAAATCGCGGGCTTCTTGTTTCATGTCGGAGATACTGGTACCTCTCACCCATGCATAAACTGCCACCGGAACTTTGTATTCCTGCAATTTTTTAAGATGTGTTTCAAAATGCACATCCCGATGTAATGAACCGTATTGTACCCGAACAATCGCTCCGGCAATATTTTTTGCTAAGATGTTGTAATCAATCGCCTCTGGTAGTTGCCATTCACTAATGTCAATGATCACTGGTTTTAAAATCATAATAGCCTCCTTCTTGTAAAAAAATGTAAAAAAGACTGCACCAAAGTTTTACTAAGGCCTAGGCTGGGACATAACTTCAGCTATCCTTTACTTTTTAGTGCAGTCTTTTTACCTAACGATGTTTATCCTTCTGTATCAAAAAGCTCTGTTTCAATGGTTTCAACATATTTTGCACTGGCTGGGGCAACAAACAATGTTACTCCTTTCTTGACAAACAAAGCCGACCCACTGATTTCTTCCATTACTTGCTGAATTTTTGTGGCATCCAAATTTTCATTTGCAACCCGGGGAATCATTTTGTGTTTTTTCCCCTCACTATTAAAAAAAGTCAAATGCAGTTTTTTCATCTTGTTTTTCTCCTTTCAAAATTTCAATTTTCTAGACTCTCTTGCCTACTATTTATTACGCGGTATATTCGATTTCTTTTGTCTCTACGACACTGTTATAACTAACATCAGTTGGTAACAACTGACTAAAGGCGCGCCCGAAAGCTAACACGTCAACTTCAAGGGGATTTTCCACGCTATTTGAAAACTTCTGTTTTGTCAGACTTTCTTTCCCCGGTTCTAAAAATGTAACTGTCAAATTTGTGCTAACATGTGTTTTCATTTTGTTGCCTCCTTATAATTAATAATTTGATTGACAAACTACCTTTTTACGGCCGTTTCAAAAGCAGTTTTTGATTTAGTATCGTAAGTAGCGCCCTTACACTTTAACAACGAAACTTCACCGGAAAATGTCAAAGGATTTTGAAAAAAATTTTAAATAATTTTTTCGTTATTTCATTTCAAACATTTGTGATTATCTTCACTTAACTACTTTGTTAGTATTTTTTTAAGTTAACAATTGCGTGTTGTTTATTTGCAATTTTCTGAAAAATTACTTTAAAAGCTGAAATTCATCTGTTACAATAGGCGATAACTCATTTAGAGTTAAAATTACTTTTTCAAAGGAGAGAATAGTTATGACTGTTTACAATTTTTCAGCCGGTCCTGCCGTATTACCTACACCCGTTTTGGAGCAGGCCCAATCCGAATTTACGGATTACAAAGGTAGCGGCATGTCCGTGATGGAGTTGAGTCATCGTTCCTCCCTTTTTGATGCGATAATTAAAGACGCCGAAAAACGCTTGCGGGAATTAATGAATATTCCGGACAACTACCATGTTTTATTCTTACAAGGTGGTGCAAGCTTACAGTTTTCAATGGTGCCATTAAATTTAGCGCAAAATAAAAAAGCCCTGTATGTTAATACCGGCTCATGGTCTAAAAAAGCAATTGCAGCTGCCAAAGAATTAGGCAACGTTGAAGTTGAAGTGATTGCTTCTTCAGCAAAAGACAACTTTACCTATATTCCAGAAATTACCCCTGACATGATTGATCAAGATGCTGCTTACTTGCACATTACAACCAACAATACCATTGTCGGAACAGCTTATAAAAGTATTCCCAATGCCGGGAATGTCCCGATTGTAGCCGACATGTCCTCAAATATTTTAGCCAATGACTATGATGTAAAAGACTTTGGTATCATCTACGCCGGCGCACAAAAAAATATCGGCCCTGCTGGTTTAACCGTTGTGATTATTCGCGATGATTTGCTAGGTTTGTATGAAGTAAACGAGCCCATGTTAGATTATAAAACGCAAGCAGCGGCAAACTCTTTATACAATACGCCCCCAACCTTTGCCATTTACATTGCACAATTGGTTTTCAAATGGTTGCAAGAGATTGGAGGCCTACCTGAAATCTTAAAACAAGATCAAGAAAAAGCTCAATTACTTTACGATGCAATCGAAAAATCGCATTTATTTACCAGTCCAGTGCGCCCAGATAGCCGTTCTCTAACAAACATTCCGTTTGTAACCGGCAATGCCAAATTAGATCAAAAATTTAATGTAGAAGCATTAGCAGCAGGCTTTGAAAACTTAAAAGGCCATCGCTCAGTTGGCGGTATGCGGGCAAGCCTATACAATGCCTTTCCAAAAGAAGGCGTACAAGCGCTCGTGACTTTCATGGAAAAATTCGAAAAAGAAAATGGAGGACTGTAAGATGTTCCATATTAAAACATTTAACGCAATTGCCCCAGAAGGAATGAGTCGCTTTGATAAAGATAATTACGCCATTAACGAAAGTAAAACTCCTGATGGTATTATTTTACGCAGTCAAAAATTACACGATTACGCTTTTCCTGAAAGTGTCGTTGCTGTTGCCAGAGCAGGCGCGGGTACCAACAATGTGCCGGTTACACAATGTACCAAACAAGGGATTGTGGTCTTCAATACCCCAGGCGCAAATGCCAATGCCGTCAAAGAATTGGTTATCGCCAGCTTATTGTTATCCGTGCGCCCAATTTTACAAGGCGCCCAGTGGATTCAAACCTTGACCGGTGATGATGTGGAAGAACAAGCCGAAGCAAATAAAAAGCAATTTGCGGGCCATGAATTAGAAGGAAAAAAATTAGGTGTCATCGGCCTTGGGGCCATTGGTGCTATGATTGCAAACGACGCTTACCGATTAGGCATGGAAGTTGTGGGTTATGACCCTTACGTTTCTGTTGATACCGCTTGGAGTATTTCACGACGCGTGACCCGTGCCAATGAATTGGCAGATGTGTTGACAACTTGTGATTTTGTCACCGTCCATGTGCCGTTAACCGAGCAAACCAAAGGTATGATTGGTGAAGCACAGTTGGCAAAAATGAAAAGTGGTGCCAAACTATTTAACTTTGCTCGCGGTGGTATTGTTGATGATACTGCCGTCTTAAACGCATTGAAAGCAGGACAGCTGGCTGGTTATACAACCGACTTTGCGGATGAAAAATTATTACACAACGACAAAGTTTTAGTCTTGCCACATTTGGGTGCTTCAACCCAAGAAGCTGAAGTGAACTGTGCCAAAATGGCTGCTAGAACACTAAAACGCTTTTTAGAAGAAGGCACTATCAAACGCTCTGTTAACTTTCCAACCGTTGAGATGGCCTTTCACTCTCCATATCGGATCACGATTATTAACAAAAATATTCCAAATATGCTAGGCCAAATCTCTTCAATCATCGCGGATATGAATATCAATATCGACAATATGGTCAATCGTGGTCGAGATGATTATGCCTATACTTTGGTGGACATTAATTGTGACGAGCAAGAAAATGCGCAAGCTGTTGCCGCGCGCTTAGAAGAAAATCACGACATTATTCGCGTGCGGGTGATTAAAAACCCGGGGGTGGGGTATTAATGGTTGATATTCGTCCCTTTAAAGCAATTCGTCCGGCTGAAAACTTAAGCGCAAAAGTTGCCGCCTTACCTTATGATGTCATTAATAGTGAAGAAGCCCGGGTAATGGCTTTAGGAAATCCTTATAGCTATTTTCATATCGATCGCGCTGAAATTGACTTGCCACCAGAAGTGTCACCCTATGATCCAGCCGTCTATCAAAAAGCTGCCACTAGTTTAGCCGACTTTTTAAAGAAAGGCTGGCTAAAAAAAGACGACGCACCTTATTTTTATCTCTATCAACTAACAATGAATGGTCGCAGCCAAACAGGTTTAGCCCTATGTGCTTCAATTGATGATTATGTCGCAGGTAAAATTAAAAAACATGAATTTACCCGCCCAGAAAAAGAAGTCGATCGGATTAACCACATCAAAGCTTGTGATGCCAATACCAGCCCTATTTTCTTAGCTTATCGTCATGAAGACGAAATTCAAAAAATTATGAAAGCTTGGCAGGAAAATCACGAGCCTACTTATAATTTTGACAGCTACCACGATGTAAATCATAAAGTTTGGGTAATTGATGATACAGACAAAGTTGCAGCCTTAACCAAATTATTTGCAGCAGTCCCGGCCCTTTATATTGCAGACGGCCATCACCGAACCGAATCAGCAGTTAAAGTTGGCTTAGAAAAACGGGCGCAAAAAAATAGTAATCCTGAAAGTGATCACTTTTTAGCTATCATCTTTCCAGAAAATGAACTCGACATTTGGGAGTACAATCGTGTTGTCAATGTTCCTGTTACAGATACTTTTTTAGATCAGCTCAAGTCTAGTTTTACAATTGAAAAAACAACGAAAACAAAACCCGATGCACCAGGTCAAATTCAAATGTATTTAGCTAGACAATGGTATACGCTAAGTGCAAAAGAGACAATCAAAAACACCGATCCGGTAAAACGCTTAGACGTATCTTTATTGCAAGACAATGTTTTTGACCCAATCTTTGGAATTAAAGATGTTAGAGTCGATAAACGAATTGACTTTATCGGCGGTATTCGCGGCCCTGAAGAATTAGTCAAATTAGTCGACAGTGGTGCTTGGCAAGTCGCCTTCTCCTTATACCCGACAGCTATGACAGATCTTTTAGATGTTGCTGACGCTGGGAAAATCATGCCGCCAAAATCAACCTGGTTTGAACCAAAATTATTAAGTGGTCTCTTCTTACATGATCTAGAAACAAAATAAGTTGTTAATTTTTTTATTAGCCAGTTGTGCCCCCTCTTCAACTGGCTGCAAAAAATGAAGCATATAAAAAGCGACTGTTGGTACGTCTAAAAGACGCCACCAACAGTCGCTTTTACTTTTTAAAATTACTTCACCATGAGCACCGTACAGGGCGCGTGATTCACAATATATTGAATGGTTGAACCCACTTTTTCGCGCGTTAAGGAGCCTTTTCCTGTCGCACCAGCAACGATTAAATCAAGCTCATAATTTTTCGGGATTGTTTGGGTAATGTAGGTTTTTGGCTCACCCACTTCTAAAATCTCTTCAACATTTTCAATCCCAGCATTGCGAGCCTGCTCCACTAAATCAGCTAATACCATCTTTGCCTTGCTTTGCTCTTCTTTTAAAATTTTCGAAACAGCAAAGGAACTCGTAGACAGTGATGCCTCATCAATAATCCAAGCCAGATACAACTTACTATTATTTGCTTTGGCTAAAGCAACAGCTTCAGTAAAAGCCTTCTCCGCATTTTTTGAACCGTCAATCGCTACTAAAATATTTTGGTAATGACTCATTTTATCCCCTCCTAAGCACTCTTAACTAAAAAAGCATCCATATAAAACCCTTTTCTTTAATTCAAAAGTACCATAAAAGCGGCTATAAAACCAACGAGAAGCCAGAAAATAGGAATTGGCTAAAGCCATAAAAATACTGACACCCAAAAGTTAGATTTTTTATCTAACTTTTGGAAATCAGTACAAAATGCAACTCTAGCCAATTATTTTTTTAAAAATTTTCGCCTTTACGCCCCATTAACAAGTTCTGAATATACAATACAGTCAAAATTCCCAAATGAAGAACAAAGAATAATAAAACAAATTCCAATTTTTTCTGTGACCACTGCAAAAAAACAATATCGAAAACTTTTAACGGATCGGTCAGAAAATAGATAGAATGTAAGCGCGGCGGAAATCTCCCCGCATAAATTCCCATTGAAGAAAGAAAACAAATCGCACCAATGATAAAACGAATCACATACCGGTGCAAGTTCAGTCTATCTTTGAAATAACGGGCCAGCTTTAATAACTCAGAGAATCCCCACAAATTAAAAGCAAAAATTACTAAAAACAAAGCAATTAACAGCGCCCACAACCGCACACTTGGCAAACTGCTACCATCAGCATAATTATATAACTGCAACATATCCGAGTGCACAATATCGGTCACTAAATAGGGAATGTTTGGAAAAAATAGTAACCAAATACCGCCTAAAATAACTTGTATCACCGGAAAACGGGTATCTTTTATATGAAAAGATAACTCTAGTGGAATATAGGCCAGCAAAGTATTGAGTGATAGAAAATAAAATTTTGTCGTATACATTATAGCGATGATAAGTAGTGCTATTAGGCGAATTGCGTTTTTGTAGATGGGAATCACCTCCAAGGTTAATGAAAATGATATCATACTCGTTAAAAATACTCTATTTTAAACCTAACCAAAATTAAATAAATTCTATACTCGTTATATACTATTTATTAAGACCATATTAATAGCCGAAAAAAATATATGCTCTTCTTATCACGTATCAAATGGCGATTTAAAAATGAGAAAAGATATATGCACGAAATATTTTACTTTATGTAAAAACAAATTTTTATACGATTCTCATCCGCTATATTTTAATTTATCAATCAATACATCAACCCCGTTCGACGATAGCTGCATTTTACTTTTCAAAATTAGTGGTAGCTTTTTACTTTTCACTAATCATATATGACAACTCTATTTACGACGATTGACGAAGAACACAAAACTTTTTCACTACCATTATTATAATACGGAAAATAATTTTTATATTTTTGTTACATAGTTTCATTAAAAATACATTATGATATTTTTTTAATGCTCAGATAGTCCATTTATCGCCCTGGGGATGACTAGTCACTTTATGCTACTATACTGCAAGTACCTAATTACTAGTCCAAAATTCTAAAAATTATTTACTTAAAATAAATCTTTTTTCTTAATTGCGGGTACTCCAGCATAGACGCTATTTGGCTCACAGTCGTGACCAACAACTGATCCTAACGCTATTATACTTCCACTAGAAACCACAATATTATTGAAAAATTTAACCGAACCACAAATCCAACATCCATCTTCTATTTTAATTTTATACGTAGTTCCTTCACCAGCCCTTCTAGTGCTCATCCCAACAATATGTCCTCCAGTGTAAAATGATACGTCTGGAGCCAAATCACAATTTTTCCCTATTATAACAGAACCATTTCCATAAATTTTTAAATCGCGTCCAACCCAGCTTTCATCACCAATCTCTAGCTCCACACAATTTCCCATTATTATTGGCCCAACAATTTTTACATTATGACCCAATTTTATACCTGAAAAAATGGCTAATTTATATTTTATAAAAAAAATCTTGTACCCTTAAAAATCTTATTAATAAAAAAAAGACCAATGAATCTTCTTACTTTCATCATAACCACCCTTTTAAATTTTTTTCTAGATAACATAATTATTTATTCAGATTTACTCTTTCTTTAAGAATTTTAGGTAAAAATAAAATTGTTACACCGAAAATAGCAATGATTCCATAAATAATAAAACCTGATAAATTACTTTCAAGATTAATATTCATTTTCAAAATATAAGTATCCGCAAAATACCAAATAGCTATAACAACAATTGCGTATATCACGTGGTTTAATACCTTCGTGTTGGAAATATCTAACCTCAAGAAGAAGAAGATAACAACAAAATACACAATTGATGACAAAACAAACGAAAGAGATGCACCTACTGCTCCATAAAAGGGCACAAACATTATGTTAGAAATTGACAATACTCCCGCAGAAATATATGTAGCAATCCTAAATTGCTTGTCTTTTGAAAAAGACAAGAGAAGACCTTTTCCTAAAAAAAAGCTTAGTCCTGTGAAAAGAAGCGAAATGGAAGAAATATCCATTAAACAACTCACAGATGCATACCCTGGGCCAAAGAAAAGCGGAACAAAATAACTTGATGTACTAATTACTCCACATATTATGATAGTGATAACAAATGTGCTCACTTTCACAAAATAATCAACCAATTTAAAAACTTCGGAATAGTTTTTCTCGGCAACTAAAGAAGTTAATCGTGGCATAATTGCGGTAGTTATTGATTGTAATACACCGTTCAATACTTGAACAATTTTAAGACCTTGATCAAATAAACCTGCATCTTTGTAATTTCCAAAAGTAGCTAAAACTACTCTAGAAAATGCATTCTTAGCGGAATCAGTCATTATGGGAATTAACAAGCCAAAGCTCTCCAAAACCATTGATTTTTTTAAAACTTTTTTTTGTGAAGTTACAATCAAAAAAGGCTTCAACTGAACTACCATAGATATATTTCCTAAAAAAACACCAAGAATATTAATCCAAGTATACAATAACAAATCACTTTTTTGTCTTATAAGTAAGAAAATAAAGACAATCGTCACTAACTTACTTAAAAAATTACGAATAATATTTTTCTTAATTTCTTCAATTCCTATGAAAAACCAAGAAATATCTGTAATACAAGCAAGTATCAAAAAAGCTTGAACAAAATATATTTTATTATCTCTAAAGAAAATAAAGATGAGTAATAGATAACAAAGAAAAAAAACGACAGTCGTAACTAATTGTAAAAACCAAATTGAAAAAAAAGTAGTTGTCCTCAATTCACTACTTTTAATTTGAGCAATTTTTCTTGAACCATATATTGGTATTCCAAAAGAAGCTAGCTGGACAAAAAACATAGCTATTGAATAGGAAGTTGCATAATATCCTAACTCAGTGGCTGAAAATATCCTTGCGACGTAAGGTGTTGTTAACAGTGGGGCAATAAAAAATAGAAGTTGTGCCACACCACTGTAGATTACATTACTTAATAACTTTTTATTTCCTCTATCCATTTATATCTCCATCCATTTTACCGTATAGTAAGTAATTACGCTCTACTCATTGGTCCTTCGTTATACACATTATTTTCGGAATCTCCAAACTTCATATTATCTACCACTTTAATTAGACGCTCAACAGCTACACTACCTGACCATTCTTTATAGATAGTACTATATGCTAAGTACTTAATATTCTCTATATCTACTTCGGAGAGAGTAAATAAGTTTTTTAAAGCATCTATAAATGATTCCTGAGAATTATTATAAACAAATCCATTAATTTCATTCTTCACTAGATAGTTCGTACTACCTGCGTCACTATTAGCTATAACAACACAGCCATTAGCCATGCCCTCATTTAAAACAGCTCCCCAGCCTTCACCAATATCACTACTAAATATGAGAACATCTGAATCTTTCATCTCATTTTGTACTTCAATATTAGTTAAACTAGATTTAAATGTCACTATAGAGTCAAGTTTTCTTCTAATAACTTCGTCTTTTATATATTGTAAACGAGGTCCATCCCCAATAGCAGTTATGCAACAATTATAGTTCAAATCTCGTATAATTTCTCCAGTGGTTATAATTATCTCAGGATGTTTCCATTCAATCATTCTTCCCACCCACAATATTTTTTCTACTCTTCCGTTAACTAAATTTTTATTATTTTTTATAATCTCTGGAAAATAACCCCACTTATACATTTTATTTTTAAAAGAGAAACATTTTTTCATATCGCTACTAACGTGAGAGCTCGCGCAGAGGAGATAGACTTCTTTATTTCGAATTTTAATATTTCTTAAAAAGTATTTTACTATTCTTAAAAAATCAAATTTATTTCCTTTAAGGATATGTTCAGAAATTCGGAAAGTTAATTTATTTTTTTCAAATCTTTGTTTAAAAAAAATATCTTTAGCGTCGCCTTGAATCGCAAGATCACATTCTGCAACTAAATTATATAAATTTTCGACCGAAATATATTTTTTATTACACTTATAAATCGAATATAAATACGGAATATTTTCAAAATCGTCGTTTTGAGCTCCTTTGAGATTTTCAATCTTCATTGCTTGAACCGTCTCGACAAAAATAAACTGATTACCAAATAGCTGATAAAAATGATCAGCAATAGGTTTAATATGATGATTGAAATAATTAGAAACAAAAACTATATTCACTTTTTACTTCCTCTCTGAAAAAAACCTAATTGAGTTAATAAATCTTTTGAATTATTAGGGAAATTATCATATTTTTGAAATACATTTTTTTGATCTTCTGTCATACTTTTTAAACTAGTTACTTTATCATCATCTACAAGGGATGATAAAAAAAGAAAAAAGCTTTGAATATCGTGTATAGTATAATTTTTAATACTTTTATCTACATTCTCTATCAAACCTCGATTTTTTACATATTTAGTGCGATCTGAAACGTCAATAGCAATTGGTTTATTTAATAATAAGTAATCAAAATAGATAGATGAATAATCAGTAATCAGTGCTGAAGTCTTGTTTAAAATAGAATAAAAGTTTTGTGGTAATAAATTATTTGAAGATGTAGCTATCCTTATATTGGTACATTCTTTATTAACCTGCTCCATCTTATAATTTTTATTCAATAAATCATATGGATGAAGTTTAACGATTAAATTAATACCTTTCTTTTTTAAAAAAACATCTAAATTTTGCATATCTAATAAGCTAAAAAAGGATATTGCATTCTCGTCATATTCGCCATTCAAATCTTCAGAATAAATATTTTTTCTATAAGTGGGCATCCAAATAACAGTTTGATTTAAGTTATCAAATAAATCAAAAAAATCGAATTGATCGTTACTGCTAAAAAAATCATTTCTTGGAGATCCCATATGCAATATTTTATCCGGATTAATTCCAAAAGATCTTATTAATGGTTCATTAAAAATTGGTGAATTACTTATAGTATAATCAAAATTAAATTTTGCAGCTTTATTTGAGAGTTTTCCAATCATCTTCAATGGCATACCATGCCAAAGATTTATTTTTTTTTGCCAAATAGGGCTAGAAAATTTTTCAAAGAAACCGTGCGTATAAAATATATAGTTTCCAATGAAAGAAAATAACAAGCCCTTTATAGATTTTTTTTGTACAAAAATAATCTTAATATTATTTTCTAAATTAGGCTTCATTAACAGCTGCTTATGTGTTTCAATTTCCTTTTCGTTATTACAAAGCCAAATATATTTTCCTTCAATCCTTGATTTAATCATCTCCCCAAATACTGCATATGTGTTTCCTGAGGTATTCGTATCACTAACAAATATATATTTTTTCATCTATTCCCCTCCAATTCTGCGTCGTAAGAAATAAAAATTCCACATAAAAAAAATAAAGAAAAAAGAGATGATGGTACAAATAGTGTATGTTCAAACAAAGAAGAAATAATGCTAATGAAAAAAAACAAATAGGATATGAGACTAGAATTGCGAATCTTACAAAATATTCCTATCAATATACCTAGTACCTGAATACAACCAAACAATCCAATGGTCACTAAAAAGTATGTTGGCGTGTTGTCCGTATTCAAAAAATGAGCATAAACATTTTCATCTGAATAGAGGGCACTAGAATTTAAATTCCCCATTCCAAACATAGTCAATCCATTGTCGATGAGATATCGGATTGTAATAATTTGTCTTTCAAATCTGCCACTAGTTAATGTATTAAATTCATATAAATTAAAAGATATATCATCAAAATAGAATATAAAAAATAACAATATGGTACAGACGGTCACACAAAAAAATATAACGCGAATTTCAATTCGTAGTTTTTTTATCATGTATATTGTTATAATAAAAAATATTGCTAAGGCGGGTGAAAGTAATGCTGTTCTGGAACCTGTATTGATTATTACAAAAAGGTAAAATCCCCCCATAATTAAATTCATTTTCAATTGATCTTTTCTTAATATAGATATTAGGCAGCAGATTAGACCCACCATAGCAATTAATCCGACAACATTAGGATTAGTAAACCCCAAATAACTTCTATACTCTCTTTCGTTTCCAAGCATATCAGCAAGTAAGTTGATTATATTAAATTTAAGTTCTCTACTATATATCACGTTCAAAAATAATGAAATAAAAATAGCTATATTCGTTATTTTGCAATAATTATATATATCGTTAAATAAACTAATAACAGCGATAACGAGAAAGATAAACAAAATATAACTAAAACTAAAGATAAGAGCATCCACAGTCATTAGACTATAAATATTAAATAAAATCAAAACTAGTGGACTTAAAAAGAAGGGTCCCAATAAGCTTAAAATTAAAGCATATCTTTTCAAGCTGATTTTTTCCTTAACTAAATAAGTAATCATTAAAAATGTAAAAGCGTATTTCATTAACTTTCCAAGCGACTGAAACTGAATTGAAGAAGATAAGACATAGCCTAATATTAAAAGAAAATAAAAGTTAACGTATAATTTTTTATTCATTTATGCACCACAACCTTATCTATTTCTCGTAATTATATCCAATAATGAATCATTATCTTCTTTTCGTTCATTCTTTGGTATATATGGAATATCCTCTTGAATTTGTTTTCTCATTAAATTAGCAAGTTGATTGGCATCAAAAAAATCAAAAAAATAACTATTTGGATAGCCATCTAGTACTTCTAAGGACACCTCTGTCTTTGCCGCAAATATCTTCGTTCCGGAATTCATACCTTCTAACAAAGGGATACCATATGATTCAATATACGATGGAAATATCAATATACTTTTAGAATACATTTCTAAAACTTTTTCTCTTGAAATTTTCCCCAAAAAAATAATATTGGATGTATTTACATTATACTTGCCAGAATTTTCAATAGTTAGAAAAACTTTAAAATTCACAATTTTTTGTTTGTTAAGAATTTCAATTGCTTTATAAATAACTTCATGGTTTTTATACAAAATATCAGCTGCAGGAAAGAAAAATGTTCTTACTTCCTTATCTTCATAAAAAAAACGCTGTGGCTTAACTTTTGGCTTTAAAATATAAATATCATTATTCATTTGTCTTTTTAATTCATTTGCTAAATATACAGTTTGAACTATTACTCCAGATTTACTAAGTTTTATGGTCTTTTTTATAATTAATCCTATTATTTTTTGATATATAGCGTACAAACGCTCTTCTTTTTTAAAAAAAGAAAAATGTTTTTCTTTTTGAAATGGTAATATTTGATGTAAATACACAAATTGTGGAGCTTTGATGCCCAAAGTAGCTGTATTTTGTAAGGAAATGTATATATCTGGAAATAAGTTATTAATCAATCTTCTCCCAAAAAAGACATCAAAATTTAGCCTTTTAATCCAACTTTTTTTTATATCTGGAAGAATCTTAATCTTTATGTTTGGTTTCTCTTCAAGGTAATAATCGTTGAGTAAAAAAATCCATTCATTATCATCATTAGAGTCTATAATCTCCTGATAAAGTTCTTTTAAAACCGACATTGCTCCTCCTTCAGAAGCCGCAATATCGTTCACAACAATCCTCATTTACTCCACACCACACGATTCACATAATCTGTATAACTTAAAATAATCCGTAATACTTTATTCGAAACATTAGGCATCGAATAATCTGCAACATGTCTTAAAGTATCTTTTTCCTGAGTTTCCAGAACCTTCAAGCCTTGTAAAATTCTTTCTTTATCCAATCCCACCATCATAACGCTCGCTTCTTCCATTGCCTCAGGACGCTCATGTGCTTGACGAATATTTAACGCTCTAAATCTAAGAATAGAAGATTCTTCGCTGATTGTACCACTATCACTTAATACTGCTTTAGCATTAACTTGTAGTTTATTATAGTCATTGAATCCCATAGGTTTCATGGTTTGCACAAGTTCATGGAATTTAACACCCTTAGCTTCAATCATTTTCATCGTTCTTGGATGAGTACTAATAATAATTGGCAATTGATAAATCTCCGCAATAGCATTTAGACTCTCAACTAACGACATAAAATTAGTTGTCGAATTAATATTTTCTTCGCGATGCGCTGATACGACAAAGTATCCATCTTTTTCTAGATTTAACTTTTCTAATATATCAGAGTTTTCAATATCTTCTTTACGAGAATTCAAAACTTCAAACATTGGGCTTCCAGTTTTAATCACTCGATCTGCAGGTAATCCTTCACGTAATAAGTATTCTCTTGCAATATCACTATATGTTAAGTTGATATCCGCGGTATGATCAACAATTTTACGATTGGTCTCTTCTGGTACTCGTTGATCAAAACAACGATTTCCGGCTTCCATATGAAAAATCGGAATATGTCGACGTTTCGCAGCGATAGCACACAAGCAGCTATTTGTATCGCCTAAAACAAGAAATGCATCTGGTTGTACTTCCTCTAAAATAGGATCAATTTTTATTAAAATATTGCCAACTGTTTCTATTGCTGTACCTACAGCAGCATTTAGGAAATAATCAGGTTTTCTTAATTTAAAATCTTCAAAAAACACTTCATTTAATTCATAGTCGTAATTTTGCCCTGTATGAACTAAAATATGTTCAATTGCCTCAGATTCTTCTAATCGATTGATCACTGCAGCAAGGCGAATAATTTCGGGGCGCGTTCCAACTACAGTCATGACTTTTAACTTTTTCATGTCAGACCTCCACGTAATAAGTATCAGGATTTTTCGGATCAAAAACCTCGTTGACCCACATAACAGTTACCATATCGTTATCACCTAAATTTTCGATATTATGTGTATAACCGACTGGAATGTCAACTACTTCAAGTTTTTCTCCTGAAACAAAATATTCAATAATTTCATCAGTATCGATTTTCCTAAAACGGATAACGCCAGTACCACTTACCACTAAAAATTTTTCATTTTTAGTATGATGCCAATGATTTCCTTTTGTTATTCCAGGTTTTGAAATATTAATGGAAACTTGACCACGATCTGGCGTTCGCAAAAATTCGGTAAAAGAACCACGATTATCAATATTCATTTTTAATGGGTAACTAAACTGATCTTCTGGTAGAAAACTTAAGTAAGTACTATATAAATTTTTCTCAAAGCGTTGATTTAATTCTGGTAAAGATAGAGTTTTGCGGCTTTCCTTAAAAGAGATAATCAAATCTTTCAATCTTCCGATAGAAATTGAATCAATCTCAGGAACGACACAGAAACCATCAATAGTAGTTGGATTTCCAACCAAACAACGTAATAACTCACTAACTACATCATCAATATAGCAAAAATCAATTATTACGTTTGGATCATTAACGGTAACTTCTTCATCACGAGCTATTTTATAGCAAAATGTTGCCACAACAGTATTGTAATTTGGACGTGACCATTTTCCATATAAATTGGCAAAACGATAGATGTAAACATCCGTGCTCGTTTCTTTAGAGTAGTTTCTGAATAAATCTTCACCAGCTTTCTTGCTTTTTCCGTAAGGATTATCAAGCTCAGCTTGTGTGGAAGAAGACAGCACAACAGGACAATTATTATTCTTTTCTTTTAAGATACTTAATAGTTCCGAAGAAAAGCCAAAATTTCCAGTCATAAACTCAGTTTCATCTTTAGGCCGATTAACGCCTGCCAAATGAAAGACAAACTCAGCATTTTCACAGTATTGTTCCAATAAATCTTTAGAGGTATTAATATCGTATTCATATACTTCATGTTGATTCAAATTCTTTAATTGAGCAACTAAATTTTTTCCTACAAAGCCTTTAGCCCCGGTTACTAGTATCTTCATTTGGCACTCCAAGCTTTCAATTCTTCTTGTATAATATCTAATTCCAATAATTTTTCTTTAATTTCATCAATGGTTAAGCGATGTGTATTATCAGAATTATACTCTTCATCTTGAGACAATTTTTTATCTCCATCTACAAAATACTTATCATAATTTAAATCACGTTTATCTGCAGGAACGCGGTAGAAACCACCCATATCTTTTGCAACAAGGTACTCTTCACGCGTTAATAAAGTTTCAAAGCGCTTTTCGCCGTGTCGTGTTCCAATAATATGAATTTCATTATCAACATTAAATAGTTCTTTTACAGCTTGAGCCAAATCGCCTACAGTTGAAGCAGGTGATTTTTGAACCATGATATCGCCAGGTGAAGCATTTTCAAATGCAAATGCCACTAAGCCTACTGCTTCATCAAGATTCATTAAGAAACGTGTCATATCTGGATCTGTCACTGTTAATGGTTTACCAGCTTTAATTTGTTCAATAAATAGGGGAATAACTGACCCTCTGGAAGCCATAACGTTACCATAGCGTGTGCAGCAAATCATAGTTCCTGTTCCTTCAACAGCACGAGCTTTGGCGATAATTACTTTTTCCATCATTGCTTTTGAAATCCCCATTGCATTGATTGGATAAGCTGCTTTATCAGTAGATAAACAAATAACTTTCTCAACACCAGCCTCAACAGCAGCAGTTAAAACGTTATCTGTTCCTAAAATATTAGTCTTTACAGCTTCAATTGGGAAAAATTCACAAGAGGGCACTTGTTTTAAAGCAGCCGCATGAAATACATAATTTACGCCGTACATCGCGTTTTTTACACTAGCTAAATCACGCACATCCCCTATGTAAAATTTCAACTTATCATTATTGTATTTCTTGCGCATATCATCTTGTTTCTTTTCATCACGAGAAAAAATACGAATTTCTTTTAAACCAGAATCTAAGAATCCCTTCATAACAGCATTACCAAAAGATCCTGTACCCCCTGTGATTAGTAACGTTTTATTTTCTAACATTGTCTTCATCCTCGCTAAAGTGTCTTATTATATTTTTATATGATTTTGAAACATCAAAATTATTCTTTAAATACTCGTAACCGTTATTCCCCATGATATTTCTTTTATCTTTGTCTAACAATACTGATAAATTATTCTTAAAACCATCTATGTCACCATGTTGAGACCATAACCCATATTCTCCATCAACCAATAAATCCTTTAAGTCTGTATTGATATCAGTCGCAGCAAGTATTGGTAGCTGAGCTTGCATATACCCTAACATTCTTGACGGAATATTAGGAATTGTGAACCGTTTATCTAAAAGAATCAAACCTATATCCGCCGTTTTTTCAAGATTATTGTAATTTTCTTTAGGCAAATATTTCATTAGCTGTGTTTTTTTTAATTTCATATTAGATAAGTAAATTTGGATTTTTTCATACTCCGTACCTGATCCAACAATCACCAAAGATACTCCTTGTATCACGTCAATGTATTCAGCAATTTCTAACAAAAAATCTATTCCTTGTGGAATTCCCAAGTTGCCTCCATAAAGAAGTAATGTATCACTCTCTGGTATATCCAATTGCTGACGCATGTTCTCATTATCTATATCTTTATTAAATTCTTCAACACGAATGGAATTTGGATTTACTTCTATAATTTTGTCATTCAAAAAAGGATTATTTTTTAGCAAATATTCTGAATTTCCCTTTGACATTGTTCCAATGTAATCAGATGCTTCATATAGTTTCTTCTCTTTGTATCTGAAATATTTATAGATAATAGATATAGTTTTCAACTTATTCAGATCTACAGCATTTTGAGGAAATATATCCTTTAGTAACAAATAACTTTTTGCGTTGTCTCTTTTCTTTACAAAACTAACTACTTTCTGAAAGGTAACGGGTGGTGTTGAATAAATAATCAAATCAAATGATACATCCGAAAAATATTTTTTTATTCCTTGTATATATTGACTTTCTAAGCGAATTGTTGATATTCCTTTTTCTATCAAATTTGTTTTTTGTATATTGCCTATTCTAAGCTTTAAAATCCGACAATTCTTTTCTATATTAATTAGCTTAGTTACTTTCTTTTTTTTTAATTCCACCGGAGAAATTATAGATATGTTATGCCCATTTTTTTTGAATTCTGAAAGTAAATCTGTATATATATTTCTTTCATTTAAACTATCAAAATCTAATAACGACAAGAAGAGAATGTTAAGACTCATGATTTATTTCCCTCAAATCTTTCAATCGTGACATGTTCATCTGCAGATATCCCTTCTCTAACAAATACTTTTTTTATCGTTAAGAAAAATATCTTCACATCAACCCTAAATGTAATATTATCCACATATTTACAATCCAAATTAAATTTTTCTTCCCAACTTATCGCATTTCGACCATTTACTTGAGCCAAGCCAGTTAGCCCTGGTCTAACCTCATGGCGCTTCTTTTGTTCTGAATTATACAATGGTAGGTATTCAACGAGCAGCGGTCTTGGACCAATAATACTCATATCTCCCTTAAGAATATTCCAGAGTTCGGGTAATTCATCAAGACTCGTAGATCTCAGTAATTTTCCAAATTTTGTTAGCCGCATTTCATCTGGCAACAAATTACCTGTACTATCTTTCTCATCAGTCATCGTTCGAAACTTATACATTGGAAAAATATGTTCATTTTTCCCTGGCCGAAGTTGTTTAAACAAAACTGGGGAGCCCAACTTAGTCCTTACTAAAATAGCCACAATTAGAAAAATTGGGCTTAAAACAATCAAAGCTAGGCCGGAAAGCAAAATATCCAAGCAACGTTTTACATACTTTCTATAAAAACTAGCCTTTCTCATTGGACAACACTCGCTTTATAACAGTTGCTACTCGGCTTAGATCCTCATCGGACATTTTTGAATCCGAAGGTAGACATACACCTGTTTCAAAAAGTCGTTGAGCAACGGTTTCCCCAATATAATCGTACTTTTCAAATACAGGCTGCAGATGCATTGGCTTCCAAATAGGTCGAGACTCGATATTTTCTTTTTCCAACTCGTCCATCAAGTAGGTTGGATTCACGTCTTTTAAAGTAATAGCTGATAGCCAATAGTTTGAAAAATCCCAATCATTTTCTGGCATAAATGAAATCTGCGATAATTCTTTCAATTCTTCTTTATAAAAATCATGTATATAGCGTTTTTTGGCAATACGGTCCTTCAAGACTTTCAACTGACCTCTGCCAATACCAGCAACAATGTTGCTCATACGATAGTTATAGCCAATCTCACTATGTTGATAATGTCTTGCTTGGTCCCGCGCTTGCGTTGCCCAAAAACGGACTTTCGCAATTCTCTCTTCGTTGTTAGAAACCAACATGCCCCCGCCAGACGTTGTGATGATTTTATTACCATTAAAAGAATAAATACCATAATCTCCAAAAGTGCCAGTATATTTCCCCTTATATGTCGTACCCAATGATTCTGCAGCATCTTCAATCAATGGTACATTAAATTCTTTACATATTTCCATAATTTCATCTAATTTCGCAGATAGTCCATAAAGATGAACAACAATAACAGCTTTGGCATCTGGATATTTTTCTAAAGCTTTCCGTAAATATGCAGGATTCATATTCCATGAATCTTTATCACTATCAACAAATACCGGTGTAGCATCTTGATAAATAATAGGATTAGCTGTGGCCGAAAAAGTCAATGACTGACAAATCACTACATCCCCTTTTCCAACACCAACTGCCTTTAAAGCCATATGGATTGCCGAAGTTCCTGAAACTAAAGCGGCTGCATGTCCCGCACCTACGAGTTCAGCTAACTCATTTTCAAAACCTGTAACATTTGCACCCAAGGGAGCAATCCAGTTTGTATCAAATGCCTCTTGTACATATTCTTGTTCATATCCTTGATCACTCATATGTGGTGAAGACAACAATATACGTTCATTTTCCATTTTATTCCCAGCTTTCTATTACTCTAGTTGGTACTCCAACATTTTTTGTCTTACTCTCGATATCTCTTATCACAACACTACCAGCTCCGATAATTGATGCTTCTCCTACTGCTAGTCCCTGAATAATTTTACTACCTACACCAATACTAGTTTCATTCCCAATCCTAACATTCCCCGAAACATTAATGCTTGGAAACAACGAGTTGTAACTACCTATTTCAACATCATGACCGATTGTTGTAGCAATATTTATCATATTAAAATTACCTAGTCTGATTGAGCTAGTAAAAGTAGTGTTGGCCATAATAATATTTCCAATCCCCATCTCAATCTCAAGACCAAATAAAGCACTTGGATCTATCAAATTAGGGAATATTAAATTTGATTTAGTTCTCAGTTTTTTATAGATATTTTTTTTAGCCTGTGGATTGGCAATTCCGATAGCAATAGCACACTCTTCATCTAAAGATAATAAATAATCTGTATTTCCTATTACTGGGTAGTCTAAAATCACGTTCCCGTGTAAATCACTATTATCATCCACATAGCCTAGTAGTTGATAATTTTCAATACGTGAAAGTAAGAATGTTACTTCCTTCGCAAATCCACCAGTTCCGACAATAATGATTTTTCTATTTATTCGAGGCATTTGCAAATTTCACAACCTCTCTAGCCAATTCTTTGTCATCAACATCAGCTAAGCTTTTAACAAAAGCCATTACCTGTGTTAAATCAAATCCCTTGATATTACCAACAAATATCTTTTCATAAACTTCTTCATCATTACGCTCTTTATCTAAAAGCAATTCTTCATACAATTTTTCCCCAGGACGAATACCCGCTTCTACAATTTCAATATCATCTTCACTGTAACCACTTAAACGGATCATATTTTTGGCTAAATCGATAATTTTAACGGGTTCGCCCATATCTAGCACAAATATTTCACCACCTTTTGCTAAGGCACCAGATTGGATTACCAACCGGCTTGCTTCTGGGATTGTCATAAAATAGCGGGTCATCCGAAAATCCGTAACTGTCACGGGGCCACCTTTTGCGATTTGTTCTCTAAATAATGGAATAACACTGCCGCGAGAACCTAGTACGTTACCGAAGCGAACTGCTGAAAATTTAGTTTTTCCAGTTTCATTTAAGCTTGTGACAATCATTTCTGCTATTCGCTTTGTTGAACCCATCACATTTGGTGGATTGTTGGCTTTATCTGTTGAGATCATAACAAAGTTTTTTACATTATTTGCTTTAGCAGCTTCTGCCACGTTTTTTGTCCCATAGACATTGTTTTTTACGGACTCTCTGGGATTATACTCCATCAAAGGAACGTGTTTATGGGCGGCGGCATGATAGACAATATCCGGATGGTAACGCTCCATCAATTCAAAAATTAATTTGCGATCTTGCACATCGGCAATAACCGGAACATATTCCGTTACTTTTCCTTTATACTTTGTAGTCAATTCCCGATGAATCTGGTAAATGGAATTTTCCCCATGTCCAAGTAATAAAATTCGTTTTGGGTTAAAATTAGAAACTTGTCGACAAATTTCCGAACCAATTGAGCCACCAGCACCGGTCACTAAAATCGTTTTCCCCGTTAATTGATCTTTAATAGCTGCAATGTCAAGCTTAACTTCTTCTCTTCCTAATAAATCAACGACATCAATTTCTTTTAAGCGTGACAAACTAACTTTTCCTGCTGCAACTTCTTCCATTGAAGGCATCGTGTTAACTTTTACTTCAGTTGATTCTAGCAGTTGAAAAATTTCACGCAGTTTTTTTCGCGATAAAGACGGGATAGCAATTGTCACCATGTCAATATCATTCTGTTGTACAAGTTCTGGTAAATCGCTAATTCTACCTAATACACGTCTGCCTGAAAGGTAAATTTTTTGTTTGTTGGGGTCATCATCAACAAAACCTATAACGTCAATGTCCCCGGCGGTTTTTGAGCCCAAAAAACTATTTAACAGAATACGACCACCTTCGCCAGCACCAACGATTATGGTGCGTTTTACTTCATCAGCATTTTGATTTTTACCACGCATATTCCGCCATTCCACAAACAAGCGCCAGATTAAACGACTACTGATAATCAAAAATGTCGATAAAATATATGTAAATAACTCTAAACGACGACTAAAAATATTATCTGAAAAAATAGATAATAAAATGATACTAAAAAAAGATTGTGAGGTTGTCGCTAAAAAAATAGCAATCATCTCTCTTAGATTGGTATAACGATTAATCCGTGTAAAAACGTGAAAGACAAAACCAAAAACTAAGTATAAGCCTATTGAAAGTAGCGTAGAGGATAGTACAAACCTTTCAGAAATTGGTACGAAAGGTTTCATAAATACATACGCTAATAAATTAGCAATTGCAATTAAAATACAGTCAACCACAACCAATATTGCAATTTTTCTTCTTCGTGTTAATGCAAACACACTTACTCCCCCTAAAATAACCCAAATTTTTTCTTTTTCACTGCAGTATAATTTGGCAATAGGATTTGATCCCCATTTAACAAATCTTTTGCTACCTGTTTCATCGCAACAACTTTGGCTTCACCAAAATCCTTTGCAATTGCTTCATAAGCTTCTTTCATGTAAAAGTTACGCTTCTTCACCCCATGAGCATCCGAAGCTACCATTTGGACTAAGTTATGTTCGACCATTTCTTTGGCCGTTTTCTGAATAGATTTACCAAAAGTGCCAACGTAACTTGGTGCTGTCAATTGAGCTAAGCAGCCCATATCTAAATATTCAATTAAATGATTAGGGTCTTCACGAAATTTAGCATTTCGCTCTGGGTGTACGATAACTGGAATTTTCCCCATGCCACGAAGTTGAAAAAAAATATCTTCTGTATATGCTGGTACATCTATTGTCGGAAATTCGATTAAAATATATGTATCATCTAAATCTGTAAATAGAATCTCATTATTTTTAATGTCTTCGATTAGTTCGCCCGTAATTCGCACTTCCTGTCCTTCTAGAACCGTTAATGACAAATTCCGTTTGTCCAGCTCTGCTTGCAGAGCTAGGACACGAGGAACAACAGTTGATTTAGGATTTGAATATTTCCCATTATTATGATGTGGCGTACAAAGAATATGGGTAATTCCTTGGCTAATCGCTTTTTCAGCCATTGCAATACTAGCAGCTAAATCTTCAGCTCCATCATCTACCCCGGGTAAAATATGACAATGTAAATCAATCATCGTTCCTCACTCCTAAAATTTTTTAACTACCGTAGTAATAATAATAACCTTGATCTTTTGTATGTTGTGCACCATTATAGACAACACCTAATACACGTGCGCCAACCATTTTTAATAAATCCCGTGCTTTTACCAATGATTCTTTCCGAGAGACATTTTCCCGGATTACAAGTACCGTTCCATCTGCTTTTGATGCCATAATTTGTGCATCTGTCACTGCCACAACCGGCGGCATATCAAAAATGACAATATCGTATAAATTTCGGGCTTCATCAATTACTTGATCCATCCGCGCAGAGCCTAATAATTCAGATGGATTTGGCGCTTTCGGACCACTGGTTAAAATTGATAAATTCTCAACACCTGACGGCTGGGCAGCTTCTAAAACACTTTTTTGTGTACTTAATACTGTACTTAAACCAATCTCATTACTTAAATTGAAAGTTTTGTAGACAGTTGGTTTACGCATATCGGCATCCACTAGAAGTACCCGCTGCCCTGATTTTGCAAATACAACTGCTAGATTCGCTGAACTTGTCGATTTGCCTTCTCCCGGTCCAGATGATGTTACAACAATTGTCTTAATTTGACGATCTGCGGAAGAAGCAAATTGAATGTTGGTACGAATCGTTCTAAATTGTTCTGAAATTGGTGAGGATGGGTCAACTAAAGTAATCAAACTTACAGGATGAGTTTGAGCTCCTTTACGTTCTGTATGTTTTTTTGACATTTTTGCTCCTCCTTATACACGTGAACGACTGCGTCTTGAAGCAGCTTCTGCATTTTTATTTTGATTTTCGTTTGATTTTTTAAATGATGGAATTAATGGTTTCTTCTGAATAGTAGCATCTAATTCTTTTTGACTCATTTGTGGTACGGTACCTAAAATCGTAAAGCCTAAATCTTCTGAAACAAACTTATCATCCTTCACAGTTCTGTCCAAAAGTTCTAATACAAAAGCTAGACCAACGCCAATCATCAAACCTAATACTAGACCAATTGCCAAATTCAATTTATTATTTGGTGAAACTGGTGTCATACTTGCAGATGCTTTTGAGATGATTGAGATTTTATTAACTTCTAGCACATCTTTGGCCGTTTCTTGGAAAATTTGCGCCGTTGTGTTGGCAATATGCTCCGCATTAATTGCACTACTATCTGTCGCTTTAATCGAAAACATTAATGAATTTTGTTGTTGCGTAACTTCCAATGCACCTTTAATTTCATTTGTGTTCATATCTAAGTTGTATTCTGATTCTAAACGGTCTTTAACTTGGTCAATTACCAAGTCCCCGGTAACAAGTTCTTTATACGTATTAATCATTTGCAAATTCGTATTTACGTCATTGGGGTTTGCTGTTGCTGTATCCCCTTGAGGTAAGGTTACAATTAATTGTGCCTGCGAGCTATATTGGGGAGTGATAATAAAGAATGTTGCCACTCCAGCTAGTGCAAGTCCAATAAAGCTACAGATGAAAATTGAAGCTAAATGTTTTCGTAAAATATCAAAAATTTGTTTCAGACTGATTGTCTCTTCCATTTTTTCGCCACTTTCTTTAGTTATTTACTGCTAATGTCTTTTTAAGTTCGGTTTGGACGCGATCTAATTCGGTTTGGCTAACTCGTTGGTAAGAAATGCCGTCTTGCATAAAACCGTCACCTTGCATTTGATCTTGCTGAATTTTGCCAAAGGCGCTACGATAATCGGCTGCAATTTTCTTCATATCATCAAAACTCATATCCGTTTTAACGTTGGTCTCCATTGCATCAAGCACTTCTTTATAACGGGTTACACCGTCAAAGGTTAATAATTTTTTTGCCACACCTTCAACAATCTTGCGTTGCCGTTCTTGCCGACCATAATCGCCTCTTGGATCTTCATGTCGCATGCGTGAAAATGATAGTGCTTGATCGCCGTTCAATTGAATTTTGCCATACTCAAAAGTATAACTATCTTGACTAAATTTTTGATCATTCGTAACCGTAATACCACCAACAGCATCGACTAATTCTTTTAGGCCCTTCATATTAATGGCAACATAGTGATCAATTGGAATATCAAGGTACTTTTCGACTGTATCCATTGACATTCCTGCACCACCAAAGGCATAGGCGTGGTTAATTTTATCTTTTGTCCCTCTGCCGACAATGTCGACATATGTATCACGGGGAATACTTGTGATTAATGTTTTTTCAGCATTTGGATTCACAGCTGCAACCATCATGGTATCAGAACGCCCAATTTCAGTTCGCCCTAAATCGCCCGTATCTATTCCAAGTAGTAACACAGAAAATGGTTTTTTTTCTGCAATCACGTTTTTTTGTTCCGCTTTGCGTTTTGTATCGAGTTGTCGTTCAACCGATTCGTATGTTTTTTGAACCGAACCGCTTAAATCCATGTAGACTTTGGCCCCAATCCCTACTACCGCAAGAGTTAGAATTAAGATAAAGCCAACAATTCCTAAGACAATCTTTTTTCCTTTAGACATATTGTTCTCCTTTAATAGCCAGTTTCAGAATATGATTCTCCAGCGCCCGTTTCGTTTGTTTCCCCTACGTTACTAGATTGCATCGTAGCTTCAGAATAAGTTGATGTGTCACTTGCTACGTTAGCCTCACCATAATCTGTCTTTCCTAAGCCTAGCTGTGTTGAAATTTTATCTGCTTGTTCAGTAAATTCTGCTTTTAATGTTTTATTGCGAACTTGACTGATGCTGTTCACCAGACTAAGATATTTTTCATATGTGGCATTATCTGTCACTTTACCGTCTTTTAACATACTATCAAGGGACTTATTAATGCTTGTTACTCGTTTTATCTGGGCATCTGCATAAGAAAGATACTCTTTTACTAGCTTCGTCCAATCACTTTCTTGAACAAAACCTAGCCGTTCTCGCACGGCACCGACATCTGTATCTTTTACTTTAGCCTTAATAACGACATTATTTTGTGCTTTTTGCCAATCGGTAACTGGTTTTTCAAATAAGTCATTCACATTATTTTGAATGGCAAACTTACTTTCAGCATCTGACATTTGCTTGTTTAATGTTTCTTTTTCTTTAGCAATAGTTTTCATGTTTTTTGGCACATCGGTTTCTTCAATACCAAAATCATCTGCTGAAACTTTAACACCATCCAACTTGGCACCAACTTGGGTTAATTCAGCGTCTTTCAAGTCCTTCTTCAAAAAAACTTTGTCCTTGTTTGAATAAAGTGATGTAAGATCACTATCCACTTCTTTTAATCGTTCTTGATCTTTTTCAACGGCAGTTTCAGCATAACTTACTTTTTGCTGATATTGTTTGTTGTTGTTTTCACGATAACCGACAAAACAAATCGCGACTGCACCGACTCCCACAGCTGCGACTGCGATCGTTTTAATAAGGGGGTTACCCATTGATACACGCTCCTAACTAACTTTTCTATTATATAACACTTTTTTTCGCAAAATCTCTAGCTTATTATACGTTAAGAAGGCAACATTTTAAAGGGCTATTTAAAACGTTGCCTCTTTTCACAATCTAGAATAAAAAAATTCTTTTTTAACAAAAAAGAGACTAGCTTATTTTTTTTAATAACAAATACTATAAATTTGCAATAATTCAACTAAATAATGATTACCAGAAATGCGCCACGTGAAACTATTTTTTTCTTAAAAAGATGAAATTGGATAACATTTCAATGAAATCAAATTTTCTATACCTTTATAAAGAAAACGTTTTTTCAGTTTAAACAAATTTAGATTTTTTTATAAAAAATTTATAAATTTCATCATAATTCTATCAAAACAAGCAAATCACCAGTTAAAAGATCGTAAAAAAAGGTACCAACACACGTTGATACCAGTTCTTACATTTTTATTTACGATTTCCGGTTTGTCACTAGAAAACTAACCTCGGATCGTCACTTGTACCTGACGGCGACCCCATTTTGTACATTGAGCAACTGTGGGAAAATGCACATCAATAATATTTCCTTTAATTGCACCGCCTGTATCTAGCGCTAACGCAACGCCGTAGCCTTGAACTTCAACTACTGTTCCCAGGGGAATCACGCTTGGATCAACGGCGACTGCTTGTGGATTTTGACGTAAGTCTGTCCCACTGGCCGTTAGATAGCTAGCACCTGGTTCGGCATAGGAATAAGCTGTTGATTCCATCATCATGGTACGACCACCACTAGTGGAACTGCCAGTGTTGTTATTATCATTATTATTGGTAGCATCATTATTAGAATTATTAGTGGAGCTTGAATTATTCGTAGTATTATTAGTGTTTGTTTCAGAGCTACTATTGGTATTATTACCTGTAGATGAGCTTGCGGTATTTTCAGCCGCTTCTTTTTGTTTAGCTGCTTCAGCTTCTTTTGCTGCTTTTTCGGCGGCAGCTTTTTGCGTCGCTGCCTTTTCTTCTGCTGCTTTTTGCGCTGCTAGACGGGCTTGTTCAACTTCTTTACTTTGGGCAATTTTTTGTAGGGTGCTTTGATTTTCAGCTAATTGATTTTTCAAATTAGCAATTTTACTATCCAATTCCCCTGCTTCAGCTTCTAAACTGGTCTTATTTTCTTTTAGGCTTGCAGAGGTTTTCTGCGCCGTAAGCTCTAAGTTTTCCAATTTTTCTTTTTCTGTGTTTAAATCGGCAACTTTTTGTTTTTGCGCATTCTGCAATAACGTCATAGCATAAGCACGGTTGATGAATTCTTGCAGATTGTCTGCGTCTAATAAGACGGACCAATCACGCTCTGCCCCACCGTTTACTTGAATTTCTTTTAAGCGTTCTGCCATGATTTCTTTTCTTTTCTCAATACTTTTTTGCGTGGTTGCAATATCTTGTTGTGCTTTTTTTAATGTTGCTTCATTTTCAGCAATTTTTGCTTTTGTCTTTTCTACCTGATCGTATTTGTCATTCACGTCGTTTAAGGCCAGTTGTACCTCGGCGCTGATTTGATTACTTTGACGTGTGATTGCAGACTCTTGCTCATTTAAAGAGTCCATTGATTCCGCAGCTGCAAATACCGGGCTGACAAGATTGATGGCTACAACAGCTGTCAAAACTGTCACCAATTTTTTTGCCTTCACAAAATCCACACCTTTCTTTTCTAATCTCCAATGCCACTTATTATACAAAGGAAAGGTGTATGTATCATTTCAGTTAGATTACATTTTGTTACAGATGCTGTGAAGGTAAATCGAATTTAACCATTTCTTAAAAGTTTTTAGCAACGAAAAAGCGAGGAAAATACTAGCTTCTCCTCGCTTACATTTTTCGTAATATTTTCGTAACATAAAGCTAATTTTTTTTACGATTTGCCACGTAATGCCGGACATCTTCTAAACTTTTTACATTGTCTAATTTCAACCCTTTAAAGTTTTTTAACAGTCTTCTTTGGTGGAAATTCAAGCGGGGAAAGGCATTTTCCGCTTCAGGATGCTCTTTAAAGTATTGGGATAAGGCCAGGCGCTGCTGTACCGTATCTTTTTTTGTGTCAAAGCTGTCTTTTAATTCTTCTTTACGCTGATCTAACTCTAAGGCAATTTTTTTGGTCATACTTTGGAATGAAGCTAAGTTTGCTAAGGTATAGCCTAAATCAAACATCATCACACCAATTAAGACAACCGGTAGATAAAAACCAAAATGTGCCGCTAGCCAATTAACGCCGAGCATGACTTGGGGCTGAACTACTTTTACAATCAATACACATCCAACGCCCCAAAATAAAGAGACAGGAATTGCCACCCGACCATTAATATTTAACGGTACATCATGATAGTCCCACCATGAAGCATGGAACAATTTTTCTAATCCGTAACTGGTGACATACTCTAAAATTGTCACCAGCACCGCTGCGAAGATATATAATAGTAGTAAATTATCATGAAACGGTCGTAAAAAGTACAAAACCATTAAAATACCAAACCCGTAAATTGGGGTTATCGGCCCCATTAAAAAGCCGCGATAGACAAATTTTTTGGCCTTAAGCGAACAAAATATCGTTTCCCATAACCAGCCGATAAAAGAATAACAAAAAAATAATAATACCACTGTAATAAATTCGTTCATTTCTTCACCTCTACTCATTTTCATTGGTAATTACCCTCATTGTACCAAACTTCGCCAGCTTTTCTAAAACTAAAGGGCCTGCCTTTTCTCAATATCTATCCTAGGTTACAATAATAAACATAAATTGAATTTTGAAAGTGGGAATACTTTTTTGTTTTTGTTAATTATCAGCTTATACTTCCAATTTTTTTCTAACAATTAGTGGTATCATCCCGCCTGATTCTATTTTTTAATTATTATTTTATAGCAATCATTTACAAAAAGAATAGGAGTTTATCCATGTTTAAGTTATTAGTTTATGCAAAAAAATACCGCAAACAAATTATTCTGGGTCCTTTTTTCAAATTTTTAGAAGCCGTTTTTGAATTAATTTTGCCCTTACTAATGGCACAGTTAGTGGATATGGGCATTCGCGAAAATGATAGCCAGGTTGTCTGGCAAATGACGGGTTGGATGGTTTTGATGTCGGTAGTTGGATTGCTATGTGCCGTGATTTGCCAATATTATGCCTCTGTGGCTTCCCAAAATTTTGGAACAGAGCTGCGCAATCAGGTTATGAAAAAAATTAATAGTTTTTCCCACGCCGAATTGAATTTATTTGGTACAGATACACTAATCACGCGCATGACAAGTGATATTAATCAGTTGCAACTGGCCTTAGCGATGCTCATTCGCTTGGTGGTACGGGCACCTTTTTTAAGTATCGGCGCAGTTATTATGGCTTTTACCATTGACTGCCAGGCTGGAATCATCTTTTTGGTGACATTGCCACTATTTTGTTTAATATTATTTTTTATCATTAAAACCACTGTCCCCCTCTATCAAAAAGTACAACAAAAACTAGACGTCTTAAATGAACTTGTGAACCAAAATCTAAGTGGCGTGCGGGTTATTCGCGCTTTTTCGCGACGTAACACTGAAATCACGCGCTTTTCAAACCGTACAGATGAGCTTTCCAGTGTTTATGTACGGGTAACAAATATTTCAGCTCTTCTGACACCGGCGACCACCTTGATTATGAATATTGGAATTTTAGCTCTCTTTTATTTAGGCGGCTTTAAAGTAAACACTGGCCACTTGGCACCGGGACAAATTTTAGCCTTAGTAAATTACATGAATCAGATGCTCTTGGCTTTAATTGTCGTATCAAATTTGGTTATCATTTTTACACGTGCGGCCGCTTCTGCTAACCGCGTAAACGAAGTATTGGAAACCAAACCCAGTATCACTAAATTTAGTGATACTAAAGCAGGTAATCCTCCAATTGCAGGAGATTCTTCTTTAAGCAGTAAAAAAGGCGCGATTGCTTTTCAACAAGTTGCTTTTCGCTTTGCTCCTGAATTTGGACTGGTTCTAGAAAATATTGATTTTAAAGTAGCTGCTGGAACAACGCTTGGTATTATCGGCCCCACCGGTAGTGGCAAGTCAACTTTATCTCAGCTTATTCCGCGTTTTTATGACGTCACAGCCGGCAGTGTTACCATTGACGGGCGCGATGTGCGCAAGTGGTCTTTAACAAAATTGCGCAGTGAAATTGCTATGGTCCCCCAAACAGCAGTTTTATTCAGCGGGACGATCAAAGAAAATCTACAATGGGGCAAAAAAGACGCCACCGACCAAGAGTGCTGGGCCGCCCTTGAATTAGCGCAAGCCAAAGAATTCGTAACCGCATTACCTAAAGGCTTACAAACTCCAATTTTTGAAGGAGGTAAGAACTTTTCAGGCGGGCAAAAGCAACGATTGACGATTGCGCGAGCTGTGATTGCAAAACCACGTATTTTAATCTTAGATGATTCTCTTAGCGCGCTGGATTACAAAACTGATTTAAATTTACGACAGGCGCTCCAAAATAAATTAGACGGTACTTTAATTATCATTTCTCAACGGGTACGCTCTATTCAAGATGCCCAGCAAATTTTAGTTTTAGATGCTGGCAAACAAGTCGGCCTAGGCAGACATGAAGAGTTATTAGTGAATTGCCCAGAATATCAAGCCATTGTTGCTTCACAAGCGGAGGTGTCCCATGAAGCCTAAAAAAATTGACTGGTCTGTTTTAAAACGCTATCTTCCATACTTATCAGCCTTCAAAAAAGAAATTAGTGGGGCAATTATTTTAGGTATTGCCTCAGGCGGGACCAGTGTCTATATTACTTATCAAATTGGTCAAGCAGTCGATCAAATGTTAGGGAAAAACGAAGTGAATTTTAGTGCTTTGTATCATATTCTTTTACTCTTTGCCAGCGTTGTTTTCATTACCGTCATTAGCCAACTTTTCATTCAACGTCTGTCTAACAAAATTGCTTATTTTTCCGCCGGACAATTACGTAAAGATGCTTTTACGCATTTAAACAAACTTCCGTTGAGTTATTACGATCAAACACCCCATGGAAATATCGTGAGTCGTTTCACTAATGATATGGACAATATTGCGATTGCCGCGGCGGCTGTTTTCAATCAGCTTTTCTCAGGCGTTTCCATTGTGTTAATTGCGCTAGTTGTAATGTTACGTTTAAGCATTGTTTTGACAATTGTTGTTTTAGTCGCCACACCTATTATATTTTTCGTTAGTTGGCTGGTTGCGACATACTCGCAAGCTAATTTTGCCCGCCAACAAGAAATCGTGGGGGAAATTTCCGGTTTTGTCACAGAAATGGTAGGAAATCAAAAAATCGTGAAAGCCTTCCAGCAAGAAGACGTCAATCAACAAAAGTTTGAAGCCATTAACCAAGAATTAAATGTACGGGGCCAAAAAGCACAATTTTCTTCTTCTTTAACAAACCCCATGTCACGTTTTGTCGATCATTTAGCCTATTTGGCGGTCGGTTTTGTAGGTGGTCTATTAGTTTTAAATGGTAGTCAGTTGGTGACAATTGGTGTCATTTCCAGCTTTACAATTTACGCGAGTCAGTTTACCAAACCATTTATTGAACTTTCTGGAATTACAACTCAAATTCAAACGGCCATTGCCGGTTTAAACCGGACTTTTGAAATTTTAGATCAAAAAATTGAAACACCTGACGCTCCTGACGCAATTACTTTAAAAAACGTCAAAGGTGCTGTTCGTTTTTCTCAAGTGGATTTTAGCTATACGAAAGATCAACCGCTAATTCACGATTTCAACTTTGAGGCCGCTCCTGGTGAAACGGTCGCCATCGTAGGAAAAACCGGTGCTGGTAAATCCACACTGGTTAACTTATTAATGCGCTTTTATGAAGTGGATCACGGAAAAATAACGTTAGATGGTTATGATATTCGTCATTTGACTCGGGATAGTTTACGACAAAGTTTCGGTATGGTATTACAAGATACGTGGCTTTTTGATGCAAGCTTACGGGAAAACCTCACTTATGGTAATCCCAAGGCAGAAGATGAATTGATTTATGAAGCATTAAAGAAAACTTATATGTATGATTATGTCGCGCGTCTGCCACAAAAGCTCGATACGGTTATTGGAACAAGTGGTGTGAAAATTTCCGATGGTCAACGCCAATTGTTAACCATTGCCCGGACAATGATTTCCAAACCGCATCTTTTAATCTTGGATGAGGCAACAAGTTCTGTCGATACTTTAACGGAACGAAAAATTCAGGCAGCTTTTTTAGCCATGATGAAAGGAAAAACCAGTTTCGTAATTGCTCACCGCCTTGCTACTATCCAAGCTGCTGATAAAATTCTTGTAATGGATCACGGTCAAATTGTTGAACAAGGTACTCATGAAAGTTTACTAAAAAATAATGGCTATTACGCTGAACTTTATCACGCACAATTTGAACAATCCTAAAATAATAAAAACTGGCACACCTACATTTTTTTGAAGGTAGCTGTGCCAATTTTTTTATGAGATTAGTCCTAAATTTTTCTTCCAGGTTAATACCCGCATAACGGCAGTATCCAACGCCTCTTCGGAATATTCCCCACTTTTAACAGCAGTTAATATTCTTGGAATTTGTACTTGATAGCTAGAGGACATGATTAAATCATTGCCTGCTTTTAGAGCAGCAAGTCCAGCATCCGCTTGGGAAATAAAATCTGCTAGTCCGGCCATATCCATATCATCAGTCATAATCACACCGTCAAAACGTAATTCATTTCGTAAAACATCATGAACTGCCTTTGAAATTGAAGCGGGCTTGGTTTTATCAATCCCATCAATAATATTATGGGAAACTAGCACACTATCTGCTCCAGCTTTAATTCCAGCTTTAAAGGGCTTAAAATCAGTCTCACGCAATTCTTTTAAGCTTCTTGTATCACGGACAATTTCCACATGGGAATCACGATTATTCCCATAACCGGGAAAATGTTTTAACGTCGAACCACTTTTTTCTCCCTTAAGCGCCTTTACCACGGTCTCGACATACTCACTTGTTCCCTGTGCATCTAGCCCAATCGTCCGATCATAAATAAAAGCATTCGGATCTGTCGCCACGTCAGCAATAGGAAATAGTCCTGCATTAATGCCAAAGTCGTGCAAAACTTTTGCCTTATTAATTGTATCTGACTTGATCGCTGCAAAACCACCAGCGGCATAAAGTGCTTGGGGTGAGGCGAAAGGTTCAGCGACTAAATTAGCATTCTGACTTACCCGCGTGACGGTACCTCCTTCTTCATCTGACCCAATTAACAATGGTATTTTGCTAGCAGCTTGATAACTTGCAATTTTTTGTGTCAGACTTGTTTGGCTTTCATTTTCCATATCGCGGCCAAAAAGAACATAACCACCTAAATGATAGGTTGTTATATCTTCTACCTGATTGACTTCTGGCACGCGAACGAAAAATAATTGCCCTACTTTTTCTTCCAAGGTCATATTTGCCACTACTTCTTTTATCGGGTCTTTTTTCTCACTACTAGAAGTTGTTGCAACACTTTCATCCACAGCTGTAGAACTAACGGAAGTTTTCTCATTTGTTTGATAATTTGTAAAACCAAAGAATAAATTCAAAATAAAAAAACCACCTAATACTAAAATAATTGCAACTAAAAGAATGATCAAAAATCGTTTCATAATTTCCTCCAAAGGATACGTATAATGTCATCTTTCATTTTAACATGTTAGCGAAAAATTTTTGGTGAAATATGCACAAAATCTTCGTTTCATCTTCTTTTTTATCCTTAGCAGTAAATCTTGGTAGCAATAAGGAGAGTATATTTGTAAGATGACGTGTTGCATTGACAATGCTTAAACGATTTTGCTTTAGTAGCATTTATAACCATCAAAAAAACTGTAAAACTAGAAAATTTACTAGTCTTACAGTCTGCGCCCTGGGATGGAGGACGTTAGTGATTAATTTGAGTGTAGTTTTTTTGCCAAACGTTGATAAGGTAACGCTCGGCCTACGATATAGATAATCATCGTTTCTAAAGGAATCATGATCACCGCTTTAATCAAGCGGGTTGTCCATAATCCCGGATTAGTTAAATCCATGCCGTACATCAAAGATAACCACAGTGGTGTTAAGCAAAAACTAAAGACCACGGTGTTAACTAAGACACACAGAAAAGAATTTTTTAACGTAATTTCTTTTTTGTAAAAGAAAAAACCATAAATAAGTCCACCTAAAAAGGCATTAAACGTAAAGCCAATAAAAAATGGGGACTTAGCCAATAAAGTATTTCCGATAACATCGGCGACTACTGCCCCAACCCCAGTCCAAAATGGACCAAATAAAGTTGCCATCACCACTTCTGGTACAAAGCTAAAAGTGATTTTTAATAATTGGGTTTCAAACCCGAAAACTTGCGATAAAACAACCATCAAAGCAATTAACATTGCCATGACCGCAATCTTATAGGCATCTAGTTTTCTTTTCATAACTCAGCATCTCCTTAATAGAGCTGCCGCATAAAATAATGCAGCGAATGCGAAAATAAAACCGCGAATTGCATGCAATCCTTCGTCCCAAGGGCAACATCCCATCCCTCAGACACTTAACGCTTTATTTCCTACTCTGTCATATTTGAGGTTTAAAAACCTCGCCTAAAATATAGCACGAATAAATTGCTACAACAAGCTAACGAGCTTTTGTGCTTAAAATTTTATAACGAACGTTAGGAATCTAACCGCTTGCAGTATTAAAAACTGAGAGCACTGGGGCAACTCTTTCGCAATAAGACAAAATCTTGATAAATTGCTTCTCAAATTTCTCAAGATTTAGGCTTATTGTCACTAAGAGTTAGTGCGTAAAGTTAGATATTTAAAAGCTGAATAAACTGCCCTCAGCTCGTAAAAAATAAATAATAAATTTCCGGAAATTGTTCCTCAAATTTTTGGAAATTTTGTTTTATTTCTTGACGTGCTAGTTTATGAAGCTAGATATTTAAAAACTGAGAGCACTGGGGCAACTCTTTCGCAATAAGACAAAATCTTGATAAATTGCTTCTCAAATTTATCAAGATTTGGGCTTATTGTCGCTAAGAGTTAGTGCGTAAAGTTAGATATTTAAAAGCTGAATAACTTGCCCTCAGCTTACAAAAAAATAAAAAAATCCTGCCGTAAGTTTACGGCAGGAAAATATTTTTAGCTATTATCGGGCAGTTTTCACATTGCCAGTAACTTCTTTTTGTAATTTCAGAGCTTTGGTAAAGACCGGAATGTCAAAGTGTTTACTTAATGTACCCGCAACAAAGTACGCAATATTGTAATCCACCAAACTGTGAATTACGCCACCAAATCCTAATAAGACAAAGTAGAAGTAAAAGACACCCCCATCATAGGTTCCTGGTGTACCCAAATTAATCATGTTAAAAGCTAAAACGACCACCACTTCTGCTGCCGCATGAATTAAACCTAAAACGACGTTATACATTTGAAAACGGACATTGGCTAAAGTAAACTGGCCATTTTGCAACACGATTTGAGGATTTTTTTGCAGATATAATGCCCCAATTGTAGCAAAAATTACATGAGTTAAGGCTCGTAATGCAATTACAACAGGTAACCCAGAAACTAAAAACCCAAAAGTTGTTCCCAACGCAACTGCAATCGCTACAGCTGGGGAAAAGAACATCGCAATAAATAATGGCACATGGCTAGCTAATGTAAAAGATGCTGGTCCAATCACAATTTTAGGCATCACCATTGGAATCATGATCCCAAGGCCAATTAGTAAAGCAGCAATCGTTAAATGACGCACAGAATTATTTCTCATTTTTTCCTCCTCAAAAAACTCTAACATTTATTTTTTCGTACTCAACCAACGTGTCAAGACACTTAAGTCTTTTTCATTTTAGTGGTATTTATTTTAAGTGTCAAGACATATATTTTGTTTTTGCGAAAAGAGTCTGAAAAATTTCACTTATTTTTTAAATGCAGTTAAATTCAGGTGATAGTTATGTACGCCTTTATTAAAAATCTCCTCAAAAAAAGACCACTGCTCTATTCTATTATCTTTATTTTTTCGCTAAACAAAATCAGAGGCTACGACAATTTTTCTGTCATAACCTCTGATTAAGATACATTTATTCTAATTTCAAATTTTGTTTTTTATTTACTGATTGTCATCATGGCATTGCTTAAAGCTGCAAATTCAGCTAACGATAATGTTTCCCCACGGCGTTTTGGATCAATGGCTGCACTCTCTAAGCTTTTTGTCAACCAAGCTTTGGTGGCATCATCTTTTCCATAAGCGTGCAGTAAGTTATTCCATAATGTCTTACGGCGCAATTGAAAAGCAGCCTTCGTTAATTTGAAAAATTCTTTTTCGCTAATAACCTCTACTGCTGGTTGACTGCGACGTGTTAATTTTAAAATTGCGGAATCAACATTTGGTTGTGGTACAAAGACGGTTTTGGGAACGATGAAGGCTAATTTGGCTTCCATAAAGTATTGCACCGCAATCGATAAAGAACCATAGGCTTTTGTGCCCGGCTCAGCTGAGATACGATCTGCCACTTCTTTTTGCATCATCACGACCATTTCAGCTACAGGTAAATCACTTTCCAAAAAGTGCATCATAATTGGCGTCGTAATGTAATAAGGTAAATTTGCGACAACTTTTAGTGGCAGCGAATTATCCGTAAAGTTTTCTGCTGTCAATTTCAGCAAGTCCGCTTTTAAAACATCTTGGTGAATGACGTTAACATTTTTATAGGTATGCAAGGTATCTGCTAAAACCGGAATTAGTCGCTCATCAATTTCAAAAGCTAAAACTTCTTTGGCAGACTTGGCTAATTGCTCTGTCAAAGCCCCAATCCCAGGTCCTACTTCAATGACGTTTGTCCGATCGTCAATTTCAGCAGTGGCAACAATTTTTCTTAAAATATTTGGTTCCGTTAAAAAATTTTGGCCTAAACTTTTTTTAAAGGTAAAGCCGTGTTTTTGTAAAATTTCTTTGGTCTTCGATGGTGTTGCAATATCACGTGTGTCTTTCAAGGTCGTCCTCCAGCTCTTTTTTGATTTCTAGCATCGCTGTGTCTAATTCTGCGGCGGTAATGCGAAACATCGCCAGCCGTTTGGTTAATTGTTTACTGTTTGTATAGCCAATTCGTAATTTATCACCGAGTTTTTCCCGTAATAATTTGGCAGAAGCTCCCGCTATTAAACCATAGTCTATTAAACTTTGTCTACTGATTAATGGAATTTCTTCACTTGTAGTTACAGGCGTCACAACTTTTTTTAACGCCTCCAAAATTGCGGCATCACTCGCATGTTCTACTCCTAAAGAACCATGACTGCGATTAGGTGTCGCTTCTTTGCGTGGTAAAAAAGCATGCTTGGCAGCTGGCACGACTTCCATAATCGTTTTGCGAATTTTCTCACCGGAAAAATCTGGGTCCGTGAAAATAATGACTCCGCGTGTTTCTTGGGCATGTTCAATCTGGGTTAAAATGTCCTCATTGATGGCCGAGCCAATCGTTTCAATGGTGTCTGCTTTGACAACTTCTTGCAGGCGTCTTGTATCGTCTTTTCCTTCAACGACAATAATCTCTTCAATGACTGGCTTTTTCATCGATTAATTCCAAAGAGGCGATGGGCATTAGCCCGAGTAAGTGCTGCGACTTCTTCAAAGGGCATTTCTCGCAGTTCTGCAATTTTTTCTACGACATAACGGGTATAGCCCGGTTCATTGCGTTTACCCCGATAAGGTACCGGTGCTAAATAAGGCGCATCCGTTTCGACCAAAAGACGATCAAGGGGTACAACCGTTGCCGCTTCTTGCACATCAAGCGCCTTTTTGAACGTCACGACACCACTGAAGGAAACATGCATTCCCAGATCCAAAAAGCGTTTTGCCCACTCGCCACTACCGCTGAAACTATGCATAATCCCGCCGATGTCTGCTATTTTTTCATCTTTTAAAATACGATACGTGTCTTCAATGGCGTCCCGGGTATGAATGCTGATTGGTAAATGCATTTCTCTGGCGATGGCAATTTGGCGGCGAAAGATTCTTTCTTGCACTTCTTTTGGATCTTCCATCCAATAATAATCCAATCCAATTTCCCCTAAAGCTACCACTTTAGGTAAGGTTAGCTGTGTTTGCAATTTTTCTTCAATTTCTTTTGTATAGCTACCTGCCTCAGTTGGATGCCAGCCAATAATGCTATATATGTCAGTATATTCTTGACTTAAAGCTAAGCTTTTGTCGATTGTTGGCGTATCAAATCCCACGACTGCCATTTCAGTGACGCCAAGTTCTTTGGCTCGTTGAATCGTTTCTGGGATATCTTCATTAAATTGTTCGGCATTTAAGTGTGTATGAGAATCAAAAATCATCAAGTTCACATCCTTCATTAATATCATTTCGTAATCATTTCGTAACATTACGCTAAACAAACACAAGTGGTGACAGTCTACTGTAAAAATTTTCCACTTGTTGTCGTCATTTCATTAGTAACTTTAGCACAAAACCGCTTGTGTCTAAAGTAAAGGCCCCGCAAAAAATGACTTTTGTAAAAATTTAGTTTACTCGGCTGAAAAGAAAAAAATCTCCCACACCACAAAAGATTAAGTAAATGCCCACAATTCTTAAAATAGGGATAAAATGACTGGCCAATCTTCTGTTTTTAGCAATTCCATCTTTTTAGTAGGAGCGATTGCAACATTGTCTCCTGCAATAAATCCGTCTTTGGTCCGATTTATAATTCTCCTTACTCTTTATAATTAAAGTAGCTTTTTTATTAGAAATTAAGCTTACCAAAAATGATTTTCCCGCTTCACAAGTTAACAAACAAAGGTATCGTAAAAATCATTTCATCGGTTTTTTTTCACTTACAACCTTGCTTTAAGCACTCTCTTACACCAACGTTTGATCGTTTATATAAAGGAGTTAAAACATGGAAAATTTCAACCATAAGTATCCGCAGTTGGCACAATATCTGCGCCAAAAGTATAAAAAAAATACCAAAGATCAAGTTTTGACTTGGAGCCATTTTGCTATTTTAGCTTTATTTGGTCTCTTATTAAAATTTAGTTTTACTGGACAACTGCTGTTAATTTTTAGCTTTATCGCCATTGCAGCACTTGTTAAAGGCCCCCTGATGCTTTTATATAGTTCAATTTATCTCTTTTTAACAAGTTTATTTCCGCCACTAGGAATTCTCTTATCGACTGTTTTATTCGTTTTATCCTTCCTAGAATTAAAACGCAATTGGCAGTTGAACCTCACCGCTTTTTTCTTTTACGAACTGCCGTTACTTACGACGCTCTTATTAACGTTTGATTTTGGCAATCCTTTTTGGTTAAAAAATAGTTTGTTACTAATCGGGATAATTACGCTTCATTTCCTATTGCAAAACCTCTATCGTCAAGATTTCACAAGTTGGTCCCTAATGTGGTTTCTCATTGCCGCACCTTATGAAATGTTGTTATTTATCATTCCAAAAAAGAACAGCCGTTTGCGTCACAATCCTTCAAAAAAACTCCGAAAATTAAAGTGAGGCTGTGCTTTTTTAGATTTCAAATCATTTCAAGCGTCTCCTGTCAACGTTTCGGAGACGTTTATTTTATTTGTAACAAAAACGAAATAATTTTCATCTAAATTTAGCAAAATCTTATCTGATGTTCGATTGCTTTTTCTCAAACTATCTTATATTCTATACTAGTTAGCAGAATTTTAAAGGGGGCCGTTTTGTGCAGTTAATTCTAGGTATCATCGCTATTTTACTAGTATTTTCAATTTATGCATTTTTCATTGAACCTAGCAGGCTCAAACAACGGCATTACCTCATTCGCAAAAATAAACAACGGGTATTGGATATTTCAGATGCTTATGACATGTTCGCCCATGAAGGCGATGTAACAATTGCTCATATTAGCGATCTTCACTTTTCTCGCTGGTTCAAGCCACGCAAAATGAATAAAATCATTCGTTCTGTCATGGAGATGCAACCAGATATCATTGTTTTTACAGGTGACTTAATTGATGATTATAAGCATTGGCCAAAAAAACAAACCGATCGCTTAATTGAAAAATTAAAACGTCTAAAAGCTCCGATGGGAAAAATTGCAGTATTAGGCAATCATGATTACAAGCACGGTGGCCAATACTTTGTCAAAGAAGTATTAAAAGAAGCTGGTTTTACTACCTTAGTTAATGAAGAAGTTTTTGGTTCTGATGCGAAGATTTCCATGAATATCGTCGGAATTGATGATTTAAGTGGTGGGAAACCCAACTATAATTTTGAATCAACATTAGCTGAATGGCATATTTTATTAGCCCACCAGCCTGATCAAATTGATGCTATTAATAATTTGGAACAATACGATTTGGTTTTATCTGGTCACAGTCATGGTGGTCAAATCCGACTACCGTATTTATACATCAAAACAGAAGGCGCAAAGCACTATACTGACAGCCTGTACTTACCAACGAAAAATACAATTTTATCTGTGAACACCGGTATTGGCACCACAATGATCCCTGCTCGTGTTGGTGTGCCACCAGAAATTGTTTATTATCATCTTTCCAATAAACGCCAAATCTTTGAAAATTTTGATGGCAATTTTAATTTTGAAAAACAAATTACGGTCGAAAAAAATGAAGTTGTGCAACAAGAAGAAAAAAATGACTATCTTACACCCGACAGGACAACTGTTCCACAAGAGCCAGCTGAAACACCGACTGATACCCCAGCCGAAAAAAAGACGGATAAAACCGATAAAGTAGTGGATATCAACTTATTCCGCCGTCGTTATAAAAATAAAAAAATTATCTAATACAAAACAATACGACTTTCAAAATTTGATTTTGAAAGTCGTATTGTTTATCCTATCCATTCTACCCTACAACAAAAAAACTCCCTCTAAAAAGAGGAAGTTAATTGCGTGCTATTGTAGACCAATTGCAATTGCGATCACGATGAAAATTGACCCTAATACAAAGAAGAAACCTTGCATCTTGATTTGGAATTTCGCCCATTTGGCCCATTCAATATGTGCGACACCTAAAACCCCAATTAAACTTGCTGAAACTGGTGTGAAGGCATCAACAAACCCTGCACCTAATTGATAAGCTAAAACTGCAACTTGGCGAGAAACGCCCACAAGGTCAGCCAATGGCGCCATAATTGGCATTGTTAAAGCTGCTTGTCCTGAATTTGATGTTACGACTAAGTTGAATAAACTTTGGAAAACATACATTGCCCAAGCACCAACCATCGCTGGAACACCGCTTAATAAACCGCCTACGCCGTGTAACATTGTGTTTAATGCAGATGGCATGTTCGCATCAGAACCACCTAAGACAAGTAGAATTCCTTTTGCCATCCCTACAACGATCGCTGTGCCGGCTAAATCAGCCGCACCGCTTTGGAAACTTTTGGCAATATCATTCCAACCCATTTCGTCCAGTTTGAACAATACTGCAATAATACCGGCAACTAAGCCCATTACAAAGAATTGAGATGCAATTTCAGGAATATAATATCCTTCTTGGGTTACTCCCCAAACGATCCAAATTAAAACAACTAACATTTCCAACAAAATTAATTTGTGACCTAATAAGAAAGGTTTCTTTTCATCTGTCGTTTTTTGAATTTGATCACGGAAATGTGCATCTGATTCATAAACTTCTGATTTCATTGGATTTTTACGAATACGTTCTGCATATAATGATAAGTAAAGTGCAGAAAGTGCGGTAATAACAAACCACATAACTAAACGGAAGGTTGCACCAGATAAGACTGGAATTCCGGCAATCCCTTGGGCAACTGCCACACTAAATGGACTCATCCAAGAAGCGGCATTCCCCACCTGCGAGGCAACATAAGTCACGGTGACCGCCACAATAGAGTCATACCCTAGCGCTATGACAAAAGGCACCATCACCATTGAAAACGGAATAACTTCTTCGGCCATCCCAAAAGTGGCACCACCAAAAGAAAAGGCAAAGAATAATAACGGAATCGCTAGCCGCTCTAGACCACGCGTTTTGGAAATAAAGGCAAAAATACCAGCATCAATCGCGCCTGTACGCATAATAATCCCAAAGGCACCACCGACGACGAGAATTAAAGCAACAATCCCAACAGCTGAACCGTACTTGTCACCAGAAACTAATCCTTCAAAAACAAAGTTCAAGAAACCAAAACCATTAAAATCATCGGTTCCCCAAATCTTAGCTGTCTTGTGAAGCTTTTCTGACTTATCATAAATTTTGTCACCGTATAATTTATACAGCGCATCATCGGTCAGATTAATGCCATCTAGTGTTTCTTGAGAAAGTTTACTTTCCCCGTCTTTTATGACACCTTCAACATCTTCTTTGGCAATATCTAATTTTTCTAATTCATTTTGATTGCCCGCTAAATCTTCTAGTTTATCAAAGACAAACTCTTTATTTAACGGATAATCATAGCGGAAGGTATCTTGCTCCAAGACCGTCCGTGTTGCTACTTCCCCATTGGCATCTTTGTACTCAACTTCAGTGGTAGAAAACTTACCTGCTGGTACAATAAACGTCAATAGCCACGCCGCGATAACAACCATAAAAATAATGACATAAGTATGGGGCGTACGCATTTTTGTTAAATCACGTTTTTTCTTGTTCTTCATATCTCTATCCTCTCTTTATACGATAACAATATTATAAGTTATTCTAGTCAAAAATCATACGTTTCTTTTGTAATTTTTTTTAGATAAGCTGAATAATTATTGAAATTCCTTTTACAGCAATACCTTGATAGAACGCGATTTTAAAAGTTTTTAATTTCTGAAAATTCAAATTATTACCGCTAACAATGATGCTTTTTTCTTATTTTAACTAATTGGGTAAGGTTATCTTATACAAAATAAATGATAGCTATAAAATAATAATAAAAAATTAAGGGGTGATAATTCCCACCTTTTTAGGCAATAGAATAACCCAAGATAAATTTTATTTTTTATCTTGGGTTATTTTATTGCCTGTTTCCTGCATCAATTTGTTACTTCAAAAATTTATTCGGCATGTTTTGCAATGTAGCGAACTAGCTCTTCTGTTTTTTCCCAGCCGAGACAAGGATCGGTGATCGATTGACCGAAAACGGTTCCATCCGGTTCTTGACGACCATCTTCTATAAAACTTTCAATCATAAAGCCACGAACCATTTTTTTAATTTTTTGATTGTACTTGCGGTTTTCTAAGGTTTCTTTGACAATTCGAATTTGTTCGAAATACTGTTTACCAGAATTATCATGATTGGTGTCCACTACCACAAAAGGATTTTTAAAGTTTCCAGCTTCATAACGATTTGTAACTTCGATTAAATCTTCATAGTGATAATTGGGAATATTTTTCCCTACTTCATTTAGTCCCCCTCGTAAAACAACGTGGGCTAATGGGTTAGAAGAAGACTCCACTTCTGCACCATTATAAATGAACTCTTGTTTTTGTTGCGCAGCATATAGTGAATTGAATAGAACGGTTAAATTCCCACTCGTAGGATTTTTCATCCCCGTTGGCTGATTGATACCACTGGCCACAAAACGATGTTGCTGATCTTCTACAGAGCGGGCACCAACTGCAATATAACTTACCAAGTCTTCAACGAACTCTAAATTTTCAGGGTAAAGCATTTCATCAGCAGTCGTTAAACCTGTTTCAGTTAAAACACGTTTGTGTAATTTACGTACGGAAACAATCCCCCGAATTAAATTACTTTCTCCATTGGGATTTTGCTGATGCAACAGGCCTTTGTAGCCATCGCCATTGGTTCGCGGCTTATTCGTGTAAATGCGTGGTACCATGAATACTTTATCAGCGACTTCTGCTTGTAATTTTGCTAAACGATGTACATATTCCATCACAGCTTCTTCTTCATGGGCTGAACACGGACCAATGATTAATAAAATACGTTGATCTTCACCGGTAATAATTTTTTCTAATTCCAAATCACGTGCTTTTTTTTGCGCCGCCTCTGCTTCTGATAATTTTGCTAATGACTTTACTGACTCTGCGTTAATTTTTTTACTGATTGCTTTAAACATGTCCTTTTACCCCTTTATTTTAAGATTTAAATACAAAGAAAAAGACCTCATCCTTTCAATTTGAAAGGACGGGTCTTGAAATAGACTCGTGTTACCACCTTTTTTTATAGTCTGCTTGCGCAAAACTACCTCATTAGGTACAAAAATACTTATACCCTGGCAAATTTAACGAAGGCACACCATCCGTCGCAGCCTACTTGATTCGGTGCGAAGTTCAAAGAGGAATTCAGTAAAAATAATTGCGCGCCTCTCAATTACCGGCAACTTCCTGTCTTCTTATTTTTACTTACTATTTCTTGTCATCACTTTTATTTATTGCATTTATTGTATACAGCTATTTTTTAATTGTCAAGAAAATTCTAACAATTATTTTAATCAATCTTTTCTACGTCACTTTTCAATCGTGCAGTATACCCGGCTTTTTCAATTGCTTTTTTTGTTGTTTCGCCAATAGCAACAAACTGTAACGGCAAAGCCGAATAATTTTTATAAACCTTAATAAAACGTCTCCAAGCAGAAGGACTCGTAAAATATACGGCGGTGATTTTTTTTGTCTCCAACACCTTTTCTAACTTTTTTTGACTCGTCAGTGGAAAAAGGTTGTCATACGCAATAAAACTCTGTACCTCGTAATTTGCCAGCATCTGTTCCACATTATTATCTGCCAATTGACTTTTCGGATATAAAATACGTGTTTTTTTAGGGTAGGCTTTTTGCCAAGTCGTTAACAGCATTTCCTTTGTCTCTTTGGGACTAATAAAAGTAGGGGTAAAACCTGCATTTATCACTGCTTGGGCAGTTTTTTGTCCAATTACAGCGATTTTCACACTAGATTGGGCATGTCTTAAAATACTTTCAACCGGGACTTGACTTGTAAAAAAAAGCCACTGGGTTTCTTTAATTTCTGCAATTTCGTTAGCGGATAATTTTCGTAAGGAAATTGCAGTTAAAGGTAAAATTTGCGTCTGATAACCCCTGGCTATAAAAAAAGCTTGATCCACTTCATTTAAACCAGCTAAACGTGTTAGCAAAATGCACGCTTTTTTCATGATGTTTCCTTTCTAAAATAAATACCCAAACCATTTTTTAGGTCACAAAAGTTAAAATTGTCGCCACCTAAGCTTAAGTTTGGGTATTTTTGTCATTTTGAGTTACACACGCCAAATTTAGATTTCAACGTAAACTTCATCTTCGTCAATCATAACTGGAAAAGTCTTGATCTGACCTTCATCAGGTTCTTGAATCCTACCGTCAATAAGGGAGATTTTGTAATCCCGCATCGGTTCATAGAGGTAATCCCCTGCAACCATGCCTTCTAAAATCGGTCCTTTTGTTAAGGGACAGTAATCAGCTAAAGCGTAAATTTTCCCTTCAGAAGTCGTAAAAATCGCAATTTTTTCATCCTTAAGGGTGACCGAACGCCCCACTCGCGGAATGAGTTTACTTTTTTTGGTGGCTAAAATTTTCATTACGAAACCTCCGCTTTTTCCGGTTTTTCAATCGTATACATTTTTTCTCGTAAATCAACATCTTTTGTAATTGGTCCCCACGGATCCCGCTGACCTTTTGCCTCTAATGATTCACGCAATGCTGTCCATAGCTCTACTCTTTTTTTCGTATCCAATAAGACGGTCTTCACATTATCAAAGCCCATCCGTTCAACCCAAGGCGCTGTCCGTTCACCGTAAACGCCTGTTTCACGATAATATTGCAACATTGCACCACAGAGTTCAATGACTTCAGCTTCTGTTTCAAAAGTCCCTAACATTTTGGCTTCGACAAGTTCTGTTCCGCCGTTGCCGCCAATCATTACTTGAAAGCCATTTTCCACACCGATAATCCCAAAGTCTTTTACCGCCGATTCGACACAGCTGCGAGGACAACCCGAAACACCGACTTTAAATTTGTGGGGCGTATCCAAATACTCAAATGTCTCTTCCAATTTTACCCCTAAGCCCATTGTATCTTGGGTACCAAAACGACAGAAGCTTTTCCCCACACAAGTTTTAACAGAGCGGAATACTTTGCCATACGCTTGGGCTGCAACCATATCTAATTCTTCCCATATTTTTGGCAGGTCAGCTTTTTTCACACCATAAAGGCCGATGCGCTGAGAACCGGTGACTTTGACCAATGGGACATTATATTTTTCCGCTACTTGTGCCAATTTTAATAATTGTTGCGGTGTTGTTTGACCACCACGCATCCGGGGAATAACCGAAAAAGTCCCATCTTTTTGAATATTGGCATGCATCCGTTCGTTTACAACCCGCGATTCACGTTCATCCTCATGCTCTTTTGGCCAGGCTACATTTAAATAGAAATTGACCGCCGGACGACATTTAGGACAGCCCTCTTTATTTTTCCAGCCGAGGGTTTCAAATACTTCTTTGGTACTCAACAAATGTTTGGCATAAATTTGTGTTACCACTTGATCTCGATTTAAATCTGTACAACCACAGATTCCCGTTGCCGCTGTAACACTATCGCCCAGTTCAGCTTCTAACAAAGTTTGTACTTGCGGTTTACATTTACCACACGAAGTTCCCGCTTTTGTAACTTTCCCAACTTCAGCGACACTGGTTAATCCTTTTTCCCGGATTGAACGTAGAATATCACCTTTTGAAACACCATTACAGCCACAAACCGTTTCATCCTCATCCCATGACAAAACATCATCGCCTGTGCCAGCACCTTCGCCAATCGCCTGTAAAACTGCGATTGTTTGTAACTCATCTAAAGATTGTCCTTTTTTCATCATGTTGTAATAGCGACTGCCGTCTTCTGTGTCGCCGTACAAAACGATACCGGCAATTTTTCCGTCTTTTAAGAAAATCTTCTTGTATTTTTTACTGCTACTATCAAAAGCTTCAATACTTTCTAGACCTTCTGTATTTACAACATTGCCCGCAGAATAAAGATCTGCCCCCGAAACTTTCAACGAAGTAAACGTCGTTGAACCTTGATAAGGCTTAATATCGGCTTGTTGTGTTAATTTATCTGCTAAAACTTTGCCCTGTTCAAATAAAGGTGCCACCAGACCATAACAAATACCATTATGTTCAGCGCATTCCCCGACTGCGTAAATATCTGGTAAATTGGTTTCCATATAGTCATTTACCACAATTCCACGATTAACCGTCAAGCCAATTTCTTGTGCCAATTCTACTGCCGGACGAATTCCAATCGACATCACAATTAAGTCGGTTGCAATCTCACTACCATCACTAAAGCGCATCCCTTCTACTCGTGTATCCCCTAGAATTTCTTTAGTGTTGTGTTCTAACAAAAATTTCAATCCTTGATTTTCAAGCTCAGCTTGTAATAACTTGCCTGCTTTTTCATCTAGTTGAGTTTCCATTAACCACTTTGCTAAGTGAACAACGGTAACGTCCATTCCTTGGTCATATAACCCTTTGGCTGCTTCTAAACCTAATAATCCACCACCGATTACGACTGCTTTTTTATATTTTGCAGCAGCTTGTAACATCGCTGCTGTATCATCAATCGTACGAAAAGCGACCACACCTTCTTTATCAACACCAGGAATCGGTAAGAGAAATGGATGTGAGCCGGTTGCAAAAAGCAGTTTGTCAAAAGGAACGACTTGTCCAGAATTGGTAGTAATAATTTTGTTTTCAGTATCGACTCCGACAGCTTCATCATGATTAATTAATTGAATGTGGTTTTCTGTATACCAAGCAATTGGATTAGTAATAATTTCTTCCACTGTCATTTTATTTTGCAAAACATTGGATAACATAATGCGATTGTAATTTGGATAAGCTTCTTTACCAATAATAGTTACTTCATAGCGATCTGGATCACGACTGATAATTTCTTCAATCGTTCGAACTCCCGCCATTCCGTTTCCGATTACGACTAAACGTTCTTTCATGGATTTTCCACCTTTATTGTTAATAGCTTCACAATAAAAGAAATCACCCTTGAAACCTATTGGGGAATCCCCTATATTTGTTGTTTATTTCACAAAGTGACCAAAAAAATGCTGCCTTTTCCTGCAAACACCAAAGTAGCCCATCACCTTTTTCTTATCCTTCGGTCAGATAAAAAAACAGCCTCAGCTATTGAGACTGTCTTCATTTCTTAAGATTTGCTGCAATTTTTCTTTTAACTCTTTTGTTTGACTTGGGCTTTTCCCCTTAGAAGAAAGTGCAATTTCAAAATCATGATACGTAAAACTCGCCAAATTAAAAAAATTACTGTTGGCTTTATTTGTCGTATCATTCACAAGTTGTGTTGGTAAAATGTCTCTTGTGATTTCATGATTCACCCTATCGTCATTGGTACAAATGAAAATCATTTGAAAATCAGCAGTGTCCCCTATTTGGTAGATTCGCTTGTGCCACGTTATCTTTTTTGCCACTGCTGCTTTTTGCACATAATCACTGGCAACAGGTGCAATTACCGTCGGACTATTTCCGGCTGCCACTAGTTTTTGAATTTTTCTAGTAGCAATCTTCCCTGCCCCGACAACTAAAATTTTCATAGTGACAACATCAAGCATGATGGGTAACATTGCTATCTGCCAACCTTTCTAAAATCGCTGCGACCACTGCTGGACTATCCGCCAAAGTGGGTAAAATCGTATCTTTAGTTCCTCGTTTTGTTACAATATCTTGTTTAATTTTTGTCGGTAAAAATCCTTCTGTGAGAAAAAGCCGTTGAACAATTAAGGGTGTCGGGATTTGGTTTAAAACTGTTGTATAAAGATGCTCACCATGGTAATTGGCAGGATATACTTTACGTCCAGAAATTAACGTCAATTTCTGGGCAATCTCTGCTAGCTGCACATAAGGTTCCAAAAAATGAGGCGTCCCGTGGGCGATTAATAAAACAGATTGTGGTAAAAGTTTTGGCTGTGCTGCTAATTGTTCTGCTAAAAAACGCAAAACAGCATGGGTTGTACCAAGGGGTTCTAAATAAGTTGCAATAGCCTCTTTGGGCAAAACAGCTCCCGCGCGCATTGGCAACTCTACTTTAACATGGGTAGCTGCAAACAATAACACTGGCAAAAAGATAAATTCCTGGCAGCCTTTTGCAACAAGTTTTGCAATGCTATCTTCTAACGTTTGATGTTCTCCTTCTAAAAAACCGATGGCAAAAGGAACTGATACTGCTCGCGCTGCCTGTTCAATGGCAGCAATATTCGTTTTGACAATGTGATCTTGGCGTCCGTGTAAAACAAATATAACCCCTTTTTTTGCTGGCACAACTTTTCCTCCTTAAAAAAAACTGCTAAAAATCGATCAAATGGTGCTTTAAACTATATTGCAATAAGCTAGCATAACTATCCAACTGCAACTTTTTACGAATATTGGCCTTATGGACTTCCACTGTTTTCACAGAAATAAAAAGTCGTTCGGCAATTTCTTTATTGTTATACCCTAATGCAATCAAAGGTAATATTTCTTTTTCTCTTTTAGATAAGCTGGCATATAAACGATCTTCTTGGCCATGAGCAATTTCATTTAACGCCTCTTCATCATAGCCGGCATAATAACGTTTGCCTAAAAAAACGTTACGAATTCCCGTTAATAATTCTTCATCAGTGGCACTTTTTAATACGAAACCATCCGCATGTGCCGCTAATGCACCACGTATATAAGATTCTTCATCATGCATTGTCAAAAGAATAACTTTTACGTCAGGATGCGCTTCTTTGACCCGTTTAGTCGTAACCAACCCATTTTCTCCTGGAGGCATACTGATATCTAGCAAAACGATATCTACCGGCAAATTTTCAATTTTCATGAAGACCTCGTTGCCATCGGCAGCATCGCCAATAACTTCCATGTCCGCTTGTGCATTAATCATAAAAGCCAATGCGTTACGAACCAAGGCATGATCGTCTGCAATCAAAATTTTCATGGCGCTCCTCCTCTAATTCTTTGCGGCAGCACTATGCTCTAATGGTACCGTAATTTTTATTTTTGTACCTTGATTTGGCTCAGTAACTAAACTAAAGCTGCCATTTAAGGCGTAAATTCGCTCTTGCATGTTCATTAAACCTAAGCCTTTTTTTTCCTGCAGTAAATGAAAGCCCCGACCATAATCAACAATTTCAATTGTTAAAAAAGTTTGAAAAGTCAAAGTTAATTGCACTTGATTCACACCCGCATACTTCATAGCATTGGCCACTGCTTCTTGTACCACGCGATATAAAGTCGTCCGTACAGTTTCAGATAAGGAAGCTTGCTCTCCTGTAACCGTTAAGTCAATTTCAAATCCCGTCATTTCTTCTGTGCGGGCAATAAATTGCTCCAATGCTGGTACAAGACCAAAGGCATCTAAGGACATGGGACGCAATTCACCAGCTAAATCGCGGACTTCTTCAAGTACCTCAGCAAAATGGCGGTCAATGGCTTGCAACTTTTCTGGCTGCATTTCTGGTGTTATCCACTTTAACCCCCTTGTTTCCAACATCAAACTGTAAATACTTTGGGCAATCCCATCATGTAGATCTTTGGCAATTTTTTTCCGTTCACTTTCTCTAGCGTCATTTAAATACCCAAAAAGCGAATTCACATTATCTGAGGCTTTTTGTAGGGTAATTTGAAGCAAAGTTGCCTGCTTGCCAAAAGTAACTTGCCCCCAAAATTCATGGGGATTTTTATCTTGATCTAGTAAAATGAGAGGAAAGCCAGCTGGGGTAATTTCACCTACAACAAAAAAATTACTTTTCTTTTCAGGCAAAAGCTCAGAAGTGGTATTCTCTCCTTTGGCGATCGCAATTATTTTTGCCAAGTCAAGACGATAGCTTTTTTCTAATTTCTTTGCCGCTAACGTCCGGTGCCATTTATTGTCTGCTAAAAGCCAGATAGCTTCAGACAATTGAGCAAAAAGATTTTCCTCAAACATAATCATGACTCCAACTCCTTTAAAGTTGGTGCTAATATTTCAGCGGCTGTCACTACAGCTTTTATTTCAGTGGGGGTAAAGGCGTGAGTATGGCGAAAACCAATCGCCAAAATACCGATCACTTCGTTTTTTACGGTGACTGGAACGGCCAGCATGCTATCCAATGCCTCCACTCTGGCAATCGGGTACTCTAATAATTTATCCGGCTGACTAAAAATAGCTTCATCTGCTTGCGGACGTCCCGTTTTCCAAACCATTCCGGCAATCCCACGCCCAACTTTCAAACGAATCTTCTGATAAGCTTCACTTTTATTTCCGCTAACATAACGCCAACGAATAGTTTGTGGGGCATTTGCAGGTGCACAATTCACCGCAATCCCAACAAAATCACAGCGCCATAAACTTCTTTTTTCTTGCAACCAATTTACTATATCTTTCATCTGCTACTCCAATTCCCTATATTTCAACAACCAACTTGTAGTTTGTTACAAAACTCACTAATATAATACCGTAATCTTACGAGGAGGCAATCACTTGATGCAAAAAAACATGTCCATCACAACATTAATGTTGCTTATTATTACTACCGTTTATTCATTTTCAAGTATGGCGACTGCCTTTTTTATGCTGGGGACCAAATCATTGGCATGGTTTATTATTAGCGCACTTTGCTATTTTATCCCCTATGCTCTTATTGTAGCGCAATACAGCAAAAAATACGCCCATCAAAAAGGCACTATTTATGATTGGTTAAAAGATTCCTTCTCCCCTAAAGTTGCCTTTATTACTGCTTTTTTATGGTATTGCAGTTATTTCACTTGGATGGTCAGTCTCTTTATGAAATTGATGATTCCTTTATCTATTTTGCTGTTTGGCAGTGATATGACTGGCAAAATGAATTGGTTCAATTTGCCCGCCCAAGTCTGGTTAGCACTTTTAGCTATTCTTGCTGTTTTATGTTTAACCTATTTATTAAGTCGCGGGTTTAAAACTATTTTATCTTTTTTAAAAATCAGTAGCTTGGCCATGGTTGCACTTTTACTACTTTCACTTTTTAGTAACCTGACTTTATTAGTATTACAACCTGCCAATTTTATCCCAAACTTAGTTAAAAGTTGGCAGGCACCCAGCTTTTTTGCCGGAACGTATGACCAGTTTTTTAGCCAATTACCCTTTTTCATCTTTGCAATCACAGCATTTGGTGGTTTAGATACTGTCGCTAGTTTAGCAGATAAAACCAAAGAAAGCCGCAAAAAATTTCCTCAAGCTGTTATTTTCAGCGCAGGAATTATCGCTTTATTATACATCTTAGGCATCATTTTATGGAGTGGAACAAACGATATCACAGCTTTGCGTCAAACCAATCAAATGCACTTGGGAAATCTGATGTATGGCTTAACTGGTAGCTTAGCAAAATCATTGGCACAAGCTTTCGGTTTTAATTACTGGCAGACGAATCTTTTGTATCAATTTTATATTCGCTATACAGCTTTTACCTTATTAACAGCTTACTTAGGGCTGCTTTCTTCCATTACTTACGGACCTTTAAAAAGCTTAATTACCGGCACGCCAAAAGAAATATGGCCGAAGTCTTTTATTAAACTCAACCACAAACAAATGCCAGATAATGCCCTCTGGCTACAAGCAGGTGTGATTAGTATTTGTATTGCCGCATTATCTTTTAACAATCAAATTATCGGAAATCTATTCAATCAACTTACCTATATGACCAATGTTTCCCGCGCATTACCCTATTTTGTGGTGGCCGCAAGCTTTCCTTTTTTCATTAGAAAAAATATCGTCGGACAAGAAGAACTTTTAATTTCTGATAAAAGAGTCAATCATCTGCTTTCTATCAGTGTTTGCCTCTGTGTAGCAGTCGCAATCTTTTTTCAAGTCTATGAACCTCTGAAAGCCGGTGAATATAACAATGTGCTCACGTTAATTTTAGGACCAGGCTTATTTGCACTACTAGCCGCCAAATTGTACCAACGCTTTGAGCGTAACCAACCTATTTAGCCAAAACTTGCTTACAATCAATTTTGTTAAGATATTGCGGTTTATCTTAGCTAAATAAGAGCCGTAGAAATTTAGCTAAGCTTACTTAAAAAATGCTCATGTTAAAAACTTGTTGTCTTTTTACCCTTTTAGCTTATTATCTTCAAAATAAAACTGCGCTAACATTGGCAAAAATATTGGCCTGAAATTTTTTTCATCCCTTAACAACAAAAAGCCTAGCATAACTTTTCCATAATAAAAAAGTTACGCTAGGTTTTTTAGTATTATTTTTGATCTAGTAGACGATTTTGCCCGTTGATAGCTTGAATTTCAGTAATATCTTGCGTGACTTCTAAACATCCCATATATTTACCTTCTTCATCTTGTAACGCAAAATAGCGGATGTATATTTTGCGCTCTTTTAAATCAATCCAAAAATCGGCAGTTTGTCGTGTGCCACTTTTAAAATCATTTAAAATTTGTTCGACTACATGCATACTTTTGGGAGGATGACAATTCACCACTTCCCGACCAATCACTGAACGGGTTCGTGGAAAGACGCGTTTTTGACCTTCCGAATAAAAACGTACCCGATCGTCTTTGTCTACAAAAGTTAAATCTACTGGTAGCACTTCAAAGATTGCAAGTAACTGCTCTAGTTTTAAACTTCCGGTGGGGAAAACTACATTTTCAGCTGAGCTTTGGTCTTGCCAATCGTAGTGTTTGCTTGGAGTTTCTTGGGTGATAGCATCGTTTGCTAATCCTGCAGCAATTTCTGCTGTTGTCTCTTTGGCCTGCGCAATCGCAGCTAAGCGGGCTGGTTTTTGATCTTGTTCATCTGCCAAAGCCTTTTGACTTGCTTTAAAAGCCAGTGGCTCAGGAATAAAGGCAAACCCAATCTCAAAGCTGTCTTTGGCGATTTCTTCCCAGTCCTTCAAACTAAAAACATCTAATGTCATCGGCGCCATGATTTCTTCTTCTTTAAAAATCATTTCTTCGATTTCTTCTTTTAGTGCTTGCCATTTTTCAGATAAAGGATTAAATGCCGCTTTTTCACTGCCAGCGTACTGGATCAAATCTTTTAACATTGCCCGTACTTGGTCGTCCACCCCCCACATAACTTGTGGTGGTGCAGTGATGCCATATTTTTCCATATAGCTAAAAATCAACGTTTCTTTGCGGGCATAATGCTTTTCGATTTGACCCAAATCTTCTAAAGCAGCCAATAAACGCTCCTTGTTTGACCAATCACCTTTTTTCATTTTCTTTAATAGCTCATCCACTTCATCTGTCAGCAAAGACTGCAACACCTGATTTTCCAACTTTAATGTGTGAATGGGATGTCCTGGTTGTTCATGCTCCAAATTAGAACGATGAATCTCATTGATTGCCCCTTTAAAGACAGCAGCATGAATATTGCATAATCGTTGTATTTCAGCTGGATTCAAACCAGATTTAATCAATGCTTTTTCGGCCGCGGTAATTTCCGTTACATCGACTCCATCAAATTCTTGATTAAACAAATCTTTAGCTTCTGCAAAGGAGCCACCCTCATGTAGTAAAGCTAAAATTTCTACAATTCGCTCTTGGCGTTGTGCGCGTGTACGTTCCATTTATTTTCCTCCTGTCACGGTAAATCCTGCCGCTTCAAAAGCAGCAATAATTTGCGACAATGGTATTTTTTTCAAGCGGGCACCTTTTTCAATTGTCATATAACGACCGGCAGTTTGTAGCATCCCCGGTTTTTCAATCGCAGCAAAACCAAGCTTTGCCATAATTGTTTTCACTTCAGGATACTCTGTTACCACATCAAAAAGACTGCGCGTCAAATCAAGTTCTTTCAAATTATTCCATCTCCTCAGACTATTGAGAATGATTCTCACTGACATTATACCGTGAGTTGTGAAGAAAACCACTAGGAGATTTCCCTAATTAAATTTTCTATTATGTCGCTTTTGCAAATAAAAAATGAATCGGACGCTGATTTTTTTCAACTCAATATCACAAAAAAATACAGCAACGACAATCATAGAACAGTCGTTACTGTATTTTTGCATGCTGGCTAGTATTTTAAATAAAATAGACTAGTAACACAGATACTTACATCGCCTTTTCAATTTTGTCTTGTTGAAGAATAATTCCCTGCAATTTCTTTGCTTGTAATTGAATATTCGTCAAGCCTTTGACGGTCTTCATTTCCACTATCGGCACAACAATCTCTTTAGCTGCAAGATAGTCTCCAGCCAGCAGGAGTTCTTTGGCCGCCAACAACTCTTTTTGCAATGACTCTTCTTTCGCAGCTACTGCCGTTTCAAATTCCAAAGCCAAGGTATTACGTTCTTGGCAAATAGTAACCAAATGCGCTGCTTGATCACAAGCTTTATTTAAAATTGTCAATTCACTTTCAGCTTTTACCAAATCGTTTTGTCTCAGAGCTGCTTGTAATTCCGTCAGATTATTATGAAAGGCCTTTTTCTCCTCCTGAAGTTCTGCAACTTTTTCTTGCATCGCTCTAGCCTGTGCTTTTAATTCAGCGGAGCCTTTGGGGATGCGCAAAATCTTTTTACTCTGTGAGGTCACAAAATCAACGTCTAGATCTTGCCCTTTAAGTGCCAGCGCAGGTTCTAACTGTGCTTTATAAGCCAGAGCCTCCTCATCATTTTTTTTAAGAAAAAGAGCCCGTTCCACGTTAATCGCTGCATTACGATAATCCTTTTTTTCAATCGCTGCCTCTGCAGCTGCGAGTGAATCATGGTACAGCTGCTTATTTTGATACAAAAAGTAGCCGCAAGCACCACTTGCTAACACAAGTAACGTTCCCAACAAGAGAAATATCTTCTTCATTTTCGCATCCTCTCTTTCATCCCACTCATTTTTTTCTAATCTAATTGTAACGATTATTAAAAAAGATGACAAGGAAAGTGATGATCACTTTGACTATAAAAGATTAATCAGCCACGACCTATCATTTCACTCAAAATCAATTTAGTGGTAAGTTAAAAAAAAGCACATTTTAAGGAGGAAAAATCATGACAGTACCAAATCTTGTTTTAAACGATGGAAATTATATTCCTGCTCTTGGTTTTGGGACGTATAAAATTCGTGGCGATCATGGCATGCAACAAATTCTAAGTGCCATTCGTGATGGCTATCGTGCGCTTGATACTTCCACAAACTATGATAATGAGGGCATTGTTGGTGAAGCTATTAGACGCTCTGGTATACCAAGAGCAGAATTTTTTGTCACTTCAAAGTTGCCGGGAAAATATCATCATTACGAAGATGCTTTATTGTCAATTCAAGAGTCCTTGCGTCGGATGGGATTGGATTATTTTGACCTTTTTCTAATTCACTGGCCTTTACCAAAAAGAGGGCTTTACCATGAAGCCTGGCAAGCACTCGTTACCGCACAAAAAATGGGCTTAGTTCGTTCCATCGGGGTTTCCAATTTTGAGCCAGAGCATTTGGACAAAATTATTGCAGATACACAAGTGACACCTGCAGTTAATCAAATCGAGCTTCATCCTTATTGGACACAAGAAAAAATGCTCGCAGAAAATAAAAAACGCGGTATTATTACGGAAGCTTGGAGTCCGCTAGGTCGGGCTAGCGCTTCTTTAAAAGAACCCTTAATTCAAGATTTAGCGAAAAAATACAATAAAAATGCCGGTCAAATCATCTTACGTTGGCATTATGAACGAGGGATTATCCCAATTCCCAAAGCAAGTTCATTAATTCATCAACGATTAAATCTTGATATTTTTGATTTTGCTTTAATGCCAAATGAGATTGCAGCAATTACAGCTTTAAATAAGCCCGACGGTCGGATTAACGACCAAGATCCTAACGAATACGAAGAGTTTGAATAAAATATAAAACACCTGCTGATATTTATGCTTAAATGTAGTGACCGCTAAAGATTAGATCTTAGTCTAACTTTTGAGGTGGCTACAAAAAACATAAACTTCAAGCAGGTGTTTTCTTTATTTAACTAGCCCTAGCATCTCACATGCATGCCAAATCCCGTCATCTCCGACTCTTTTGGTTACAAACTTCGCTTTAGCTTTTAGCGCTTGGCAGGCATTTCCCATCGCGACCGGATAACCGACAGCATCAAACATCGCCAAATCATTTTCCTCATCACCAAAAGCTAAAGCTTCTTCTGGTTGAATGTTTAATTTTTCCAATATTTCATGTACACCCGTTGCCTTTGAAACTTGAGCTAAGTGAACATCCATTACGACTGGTGCCACTTTTTCAGCTATCAGTAAATTATTTTCCACTTGGATATAGTTACGATCTTCCATGCGGACAATTAACTGAATAACATCTTGCGGTAATTCTTGAATATCTTTAACATATTCAATATATTTTGCAGCAGCATCTTCTGTCGCAACTTCCATACTTGTTGCTAAAAAACGTTCCGGTGTTTCAATAATGTAACGAATTTTCTGCCGATCAAATTCCGCCATCGTCGCTTTCAATGTTTGCTGATCGATTGGATGAAGCGCTAGCTCTGCTCCTTTATACAAAACCTGTGTACCATTAGAAGCAACTAAACTTTCTACCCCCAACTCTGCTGCAAATTCCCGCAGCATCAAATGATTTCGACCTGACGCAATGACAGGCTCAATCCCATTTTGCTTTAGTTGCCGTAATGCTTCTTTAGCTGATGCTGGAATTCTTTGCAAAATTCCCATCTCATGGGGCAATTCATTGTCAGCTAGTGTTCCATCAATATCAAAAAATGCAATTTTAAATTGTGTCATAGTAAACCTCTTTCTACTTTCTCTTATCTCAATTTTATCAGTTAATGAAAGAGATTACATCGGAAAAGAGAAAATAAACTTAAGAACAAAGAGTGTTCCTAAGTTTATTTTTTTACTGCTTAGCTGAGCCATTTCCATGCCCTGGCGTATAATTTGCTGCTTCAGCTTCTGTAATTAGACGAAAATTACCAGGATTTTTTACTTGCCCGTAAGTTTTGCTACTTTCTACCTTTAAGAACTTATAACCTGGTGGTGCCTGATGCCAACCACCAGCGCTTGGAATTGGGGCCGGTATTTCATTATTTGCTGCGGCGTTTTCCCCTTTTTGTGCCTGTGCTGCTTTTTGTTGCTCTGCTTTTTCTTGTGCTTCTTTACGTTTCGCAGCTTTCTTTCTAGCAGCTTCTTCTGCTTGGCGCTTTGCTTCTATTTTGCGCTCATTGCTTACTTTATACGAACTATCATAATTTGTTTTTAAGGCTGTATAGTTACTGGATAAATCCCCCGGTTGGTAATTTTTTAGGCCCAGCGCGTCATTTAGCGCTGTCCTGACTTGGTTTAATTCTGTTTTTTCAGTGGGATTTAAGTTTCCTTTAGCTAATAATTCATTTGCAGCTTGAATTAACTTACGTGCGACTTCTTCATTTTCACTAAAATCTTGTTCGGTATCTTTTGCCCTGTCTTGTAATGTAAAAAGTAGGCTATTAGAAGCTTCGCGCCGACTTTGCAGCGTTATTAGATCATCAGCATCTTTAAAATATTTTTCGTTTTCTTTTTGTAGTTTTCCTAATTCATTTTTATCTGTTTTAGCTAAAAATTTATTTTTTTGTAGTGCCACAGCTGCTTGGTTATCAGCTTTTAGATTCGCAACGAAATTTTTCATTTCAGTTTGGTTATCTGACATTTTTTCTGCTAGTGCTGCTGTTTTTTTAGCCAGTTGCCGCACTGGTTTTACTTTTTTCGGTGCGGTAATTTCAGCAAGCTCTGTTGCCAGAACTTCAACTTGCTGCTCATCTGCTTTCTCAATGAAAACTTCCTGACTTTTTTTCGTTAACATACCTAATTCGTCAATTATCTTGTTATATTCGTGAGCTGCTGTTTTGGCTTCATTTATTTCTAGCCTACTATTAATTTTTGCGAGTAATTTTTTTTGTTGCTTAATTTTATCTTGTAGTGAATCACGATTTTCTTTAGTTTTGGCTTCATCAAACGCGACCACTGTTTGTTTTAATTCGTTTTTATCTTGTGGCGTAATAAATTCTGAAGCAATCGCTTTTTGTACTTTTTGTTCTTGTTTAGCCTGTGTATCATAAACTTCTTGGTAAGCGCTAGCATTCATCCCCGTTGCGACAAAGCCGGCACTCATAAATGCCAGTACTACTCCGATAACATCGCGTTTTAACTTCATATGTATTTCCCCTTTTTACACCAAGTCTTGTTTACGGTTTTCAATCGAATTTCGATACCATTGCAAGGAAATCTCGATATCTTCTTTTAGTTGTTGGTCGTAGGCAATGTAATTATAGTAAGCGGTAATTTCGCCAATAATCTCATTCAAATCAGCAATTGCTTGCGCGTCATCTGTAGTATTTTTATTTTTTAACCTAGCAAATAGTTGGCCCGCTTCGTAATCAAAGTAATGCTTTAATTGATAATCAACAAAGAAAACCAGCACGTCATTTTGCAAAATTTCAGGCTGATAATTTTGCAAGAATTCGATCAATTGATGATAATATTCACTTTCTGGCTTCATTTTCTTCATTTGGAATAAAACAATCCCCATTGCAATTACGTACCAGATAAACGGACTAATTCGAAATATATCCAGTGCTGCAATAAAACTTGCCACGCCTAATAAAAGCGCAGATAAAAGAATAAGTTTTGTTAAATAGCGTTTTTTATTCTTATATAGCGATAAAATATAATAGTACTCGCTCATTTTTTACTCCTCCAATTCACTTTATTTTTTTATTTAATTTCATTGTAGCTTATCCTTTAAAACAAAAGCAAAAAATAAAATAATTATTTAGTAATTGAATTTAAACTATTTATTTTATCACAAAAAAACTCAAACAGATTCGCTATTCTTATCACACTTTAATCAAGTGTAAAAGAATAGCAAAGTGTTTGAGTTTTTCACAATTTTAAAATCAGGTTACTTTTACTAGATATATTGCACAATTGTCATTAAAATTGGGACAACGACAACAAATAAGATGGTACTGGTAGTGACTAGATTTGTGGCGTATTTAACATCTCCATGGGCATCTGCTGCCAAAATTGGCAAGACCGCTAACATTGGTGTTGCCGATTGAACGACTAGTGTTTGTTTCAGCAAGCTGACCAAGTGAATGCCAAACATAGAAGACCCCAAGCTGATTAATCCAATTAAGATAATCGGTGACAAAACAAAGCGACCAATTAAAGCAACCACGGTATCGCGGTCAAAGCGGATACTTTTTAATCCAGCATCATATAAGACAATCCCAATATAAAGTAGCGACAATGGTGTCACGATACATCCAATGTAACCAAGCGTTGCATTTATAAAACTTGGTACTGGAATGCTAAAGATCAAAAAGATTAATGCCACAATAAAGCCCAATAAAGGTGGTGGCAGTAACTTTTTCCAATTCAATTTTGCTTTACTACTACCTTTTTCCTTCGTTGGATCATCATTGGAAATTAAGAACACACCAAAGGCCCAAGTCGACACCGTATTGGTAACATAATAAACCAAAAAGTAAGGCAAAGCTTTTTCCCCAAAAAGGGCGATGTTTAATGGTAAGCCAATAAATATCGTGTTGGCATTTACCACTGCATTCATAAAAATCCCACGTCGTCCCGGCCGAATCTTCATAATTTTAACTAACAGATACGCGATAAGATAGCCAATTACAACTCCTAAGAGGGGAAATAATAAACTCCCTGACAAAGAAATCAAACTGTCTTTCGTTAAATACTTTAAAACCGAGACAAAAATTGAAGCAGGTAGGGCTACTTTTGTAATTAGTCCTGAAATATTTTTGCCAAAATTCTCGTCAAACCAACCTTGTCTTTTCAAAATATAGCCCAAAGCAATCATCAAAATAATACTAATGACACTTTGAATAGATTGGAAGAAAACCACAATAAACCCTTCTCTCTTTTAATATTCAGGAATCCATTTTGTTGCTTTAACAGCAGTTTTAATGTCGCTGATTTCTTCTTTATTTAGTTTTTGATCTAAAACACTTTGACCAACTACTTCGGCGATTTTTTCAGAAAATGCTGCTAATTTTGCTACTGGTGGTAAGACAGGTGCGCCAGGTTGTGTCGTATCTACGATTCCGCCTAAAGCATGACTTGCTTGGGATAACATTTCTCCATTTACACGACTGGCGGTAGAGGCGATGATCCCCAAACCAAGACCTGGATACATTAGTGCATTGTTGGCTTGACCAATTTGATAAGTAACATCATTATATTCCACGTCTTTTGCTGGAATACCAGTTCCAATTAAGGCTTTCCCATCCGTCCATTTAATCAAGTCTGCTGCAGTTGCTTCAGCTAATTTTGTTGGATTTGATAATGGAAAAATAACTGGACGTTTGGTGTGAGCAGCCATTTCTTTCACAATACTTTCGGTAAAAGCACCTGGTTGTGTGGAAGTTCCAATCATAACCGTAGGGTGAATAGCCTTCACCACATTTTCTAAATTGGTTAAATCCAAATCAGTAGAAAATTCACTCCGTTTACGGGCAAAAGCTTTTTGTCCATTGGTTAAATCAGCTGTATCTTCAAATAGTAGACCTTGTTTATCCACCAAATAAAAACGGGCACGCGCTTGTTCTTCACTTAAACCTGCCCGCATTAGTTCATCTAACAATTGGTTGGCAATTCCAACACCGGCCGTACCAGCACCAAAGGTTAGAAAAATTTGATCGCTTAATTTTTCTTGGGAAATATTCATTGCTCCTAAAACACCTGCCAAAACCACAATACCAGTACCTTGAATATCATCGTTAAAGGTTGTGATTTTATCTTGGTATTTTTCTAAAATTGTGGCAGCATTGCTACGGCCAAAATCTTCCCAGTGTAACAATAGTTCTGGAAATAATTTTGTAGCGGCCTGAACAAATTTATCAACAAAATCCATATATTTTTCACCATAAATCCGTTGGTGTTTATTGCCAAGATACAAAGGATCGTTTAACAATTTTTCATTATTTGTTCCCGCATCTAACGAAACAGGTAATACTTGGCTTGGATCAATTCCTGCAGCGGCGGTGTAAACCATTAATTTACCAATGGCGATATCCACACCATTGACACCCCAATCTCCCATGCCCAAAATACCTTCTGCATCCGTTACAACGATTAAGCGAATATCGCGGCCTGCAGCAGCATTTTTTAAACTTGCTTCGATATCTTCTGGTGCATCAATCGATAAAAAAGCTGCATCTTGAGGTTCAACAAATAATTCATTGTATTGTTCAATTGAATCTGCCACCGTTGGATCGTAAACAATTGGCATAAATTCCACGATATGTTGTCCCATCAATTTGTAAAACAATGTGCGGTTCGTATTAAAAATGTTCATTAGAAAAATCCGTTTTTCCAAATCACTAGGTTTACTTAAATATTGTGCATAAGTTTGAACTGCTTGCTCTTCTAGCGTTTGAATACGACTTGGCAGCATCCCAGTTAAACCTAATTTTTCACGTTCAACTTTAGTAAAAGCTGTTCCTTTGTTTAAAAATGGATTGTTTAAAATTTCCATACCTTTCATTTTGAAAGCCTCCTCTTAATTTTGCGGTTATCCCTCGTTGACAATGACAAGGTTAATCCTTATTCCTTGCTATAGTCAAAAGCTGCAGTTATGATAAATTTAATTTATATGATAAGACTACCAAGAACTATTCATTCCAAGCAAATAGGAGGCTTTATCATGAATATTCGTGACTTAGAATACTTTCAACGCCTAGCTTTAGAAAAAAATTATTCTAAAGTAGCCGACTTTTACCACGTTAGCCAACCAACGATTACTTATGCCGTTAAACGCTTAGAAACTGAGCTAAATGTCAGTTTGGTCAATCGCAATCAGGCTCACAAAAATATCACCTTGACCCCAGCCGGTCGCCAATTTTTATTACATGTAAATAGCATTTTGCGGGAGTTGCGAATTGCCAAACAAGAGATGACACATTTCACGGCAAAAAAATTGCCTTTGGGATTGCCACCGATTATCGGCAATTATTATTTTCCAAAATTATCTCCGAAACTTTTACAAGCAGATATCCTTCCCCATCTCATTATTCAACGAGAAGGTTCTGAAAACTTATTGCGCCAAATCAAATTAGGCCGTCTGGATGTTGGCTTAATCGGCTCTTTAGATGCCATTCATGAAGATTTTTTAAATACCGAAATCTTAACTAAGAAAAAATTCAAGATTGTGGCTGCACCAACACACCCACTAGCTACAAAAAAAACAGTAGCTTTCGCTGACTTAGGGGACGAAAAATTTTTATTACTAAGTGAACAATATGTACATCATCATGCCTTTGCTCGCTTAAGCCAAAGTAGTAACACAGATCCAAAAATTATTTATCAAAGTGATGATTTGGATATCTTAAAAGGTATGATTAAGTCTGGTATGGGAATCGGCTTTTTAGCTGAACTTGCCGTTAGTCCTGATGATAACTTAGTAACGATTGACTTATCGGATTTAACACAGCCGCAATTTCTGATTTCTCTCATCCATCGCAACAGCAGTATCGTAACACCAATTATGGAGGAATTATTGGCATTAATTCGGCAAGTTGTCACTGAAGATGAAAATAAAAAAGTTCAAAAAGACTAAAATCCATGTCTTTTTGAACTTTTTTGATAGATTGCTTTATTTTCTAGGTCTAAAGGGAACTACATTATCCGGCAAATGCTCTGGCGGAATTGGCGTTCTGTTATTACTCGAGAGAAAATTGTTAGCACTTTTCTCCGGTTGAAGTAGCCGCGCCTTCATTTGTTCAAGTTCTCGTTTTCCTTCTTCTTTTTCTTCTGCCATTTGTTCTTTAATCGCAACTATATCGGCAGGATCAATCGTTAAATGCTGATACTTTTCCTTAAGGTGATGAAAAGCCATGGCTTCAGCAAAACACTTCGGGCCACCACATGCTACAATTTTCAAATACGTTGCATACTGTCCTGTAAATCTTTTTTTCATCTTAAATTCCTCCTATCTTTCCTTTGGGCAGGATGGAGCACCTTGCTTTTAGCAGGTTGCTGAAGCGTCATAGAGCCTGTTCTCTCAGCTTCTCGTGATAGATGACTTCAGTATAACATGAATTTTTTAAATTTTTTTTAACAATATTCGATTGCGGACTTAACTAAATATCTTAGCTAATTCGTCAATTTTTTCATGCTTAAGCAGATTAGTGTAATTGGTTAATCCTGCTACCTTTTTTATAATAAGTCTACTAAAAAAAGGACATTGTTTCGGATCATAAATACCACCCACAAATGTTTTTATAGTGGCATGTTGTAATAATTCTGCAGGAAAATTTTGCTCAAAAACTTCTGTCGCCTTTTCTGGCTGTAGCCCACAAAGAAATAATCCCAGTCTATATTGTTTCAATTCTTCTTGATAGGTTGTCATAAAAGTTTTCATTTCTTTACTAATCATGCCGGCAGTTACAGGCGAGCCGATAATGATTGTCTGATACATTTTCAATTCATTGAAATCAGTTCCTTTTAAAGGGAGTGCAACAGCATCGGGAATCTTTGCAGCAAGTTGTGTGGCAACTTGTTTTGTCGTCCCCTGTTTTGTCGTGTAAACAATTGCAGTCTTCATATTTTCTCTCTATTCATCAGTATTTTGTACTATTTTATTATACCAAATAATTTTGTAGACTTATTTTTTGAACTTTCGTGATTATTTTATTCAAGTCATCACTTTCCTGATTAACTATACTAACGCTAAATTTTGTTTCGTGTTTTTAAATCATTTTAGAAAAATTGATTTGAACGATCCTTGTCATAAAAAACGTCCCACACTTAGACAATTAAGTTAAGTGTGGGGCGCCATTGTATTTCTAAATAAATTTTAATCTAGCCTGCCAACTCTTCAAATTGAGAATTGTAAAGTTGTGCGTAGTAGCCACCTTTGGCTAATAATTCTTCGTGGGTACCTTGTTCTTTTATATCCCCATCTTGCATGTAAAGAATTTTATCGGCATCTTTAATTGTCGATAAGCGGTGGGCGATAACAAAGGAAGTTCGTCCGGCCATTAAATTGTTCATAGCATTTTGAATTAGGACTTCTGTCCGTGTATCAACAGAAGATGTCGCTTCATCTAAAATCAAAATTGGTTTATCGGCTAAGATTGCTCGGGCAATGGTTAACAATTGTTTTTGTCCTTGGGAGATGTTAGAAGATTCTTCGTTTAACTCCATGTTGTAGCCACCAGGCAATGTTTCAATAAAGTGATGAACATGGGCTGCTTTTGCTGCTGCGTAAACTTCTTCATCTGTTGCATCTAAGTTCCCATAACGTAAGTTGTCCATAATGGTTCCTTTAAACAACCACGTATCTTGTAGGACCATCCCGATATTTTCCCGTAAGTCGGCACGATTGAAATCCCGAATATCATGCCCATCAATTTTAATGGCACCTGAATTCACATCGTAAAAACGCATCAACAATTTGACCATTGTTGTTTTACCAGCACCAGTTGGTCCAACGATGGCGACAGTTTGCCCAGGATCAACATGACTGCTGAAATCGTTAATGATGATTTTATCTGGTGTGTAACCAAAGTGTACATGTTCAAAGTCCACTTCACCTTTAACTTTACCGATCTTCACTGGATTTTCGACTGTTTGTGCTTCTTCTTCTTCACCTAAGAATTCAAAAACACGTTCAGCTGCAGCTGCCATAGATTGCAGCATATTCGAAACTTGTGCCAATTGGGCAATAGGTTGTGTCAAGTTACGAACGTATTGGATAAACGCTTGAATATCCCCAACGGTAATTGTACCGTTATACGCCAAGATACCCCCGATAATCGCGACTGCAACATAACCTAAGTTACCGACAAAGTTCATAATCGGTTGCATCAAACCTGAAAGAAATTGTGATTTCCAAGCAGATTTAAAAAGAATGTCATTTTGTTCTTTGAATTCATTTAACGCATTTTCTTCATCGTTAAATAGATGAACAATATTGTAACCACCGACAGTTTCTTCTACTTGACCATTAATTTTACCTAAATATTTTTGTTGCGTAGCAAAATATTTTTGTGAGTATTTTACGACAACCATAATTAGGAGTAACGAAATGGGTACGATCAAAATAGAGATACCAGTCATTTTAACAGAGATCGATAACATCATAATGATTACACCAATAATAGTAAAAGTTGACGTAATCAACTGCGTAACCGATTGGTTTAAAGATTGTCCCAGCGTATCCACATCATTTGTGATACGGGATAAAACTTCACCAGTTGTCCGGCTTTCAAAATAATTCATTGGCATCCGGTTGATTTTCTCAGAAATTTCTTTACGCATACGATAGGTAACTTTTTGCGTGACCGTGGACATAATCCAACCTTGCATCACACCAAATAGTGCAGCTACTAAGTACAAACCTAACATGAAGAGTAAAATTTGACCGATTTTATCAAAGTTGATGCCGCCGGTACCTTGATATTTTTTAATTAAGCCATTAAAAAGTTCTGTAATGGCTTTGGATAAGATTTTTGGTCCCCAAATATTGAAAACAGTTGATGCTGCCGCGAATATCATGACGAACAAGACAGCAATCTTATAATTTGCCATATAGGAGACTAATTTTTTGATAGTACCTTTGAAGTCTTTGGCTTTTTCGCCACCGGCCATACCGCCGCCCATTGGTCCATGTCCGCCCCGCGGACGTTGTTGTTTACTTTCTGCCATTTTCTTCGCCTCCTATTCTGCTTCCAAACCTAATTCAGCATTACTCAATTGTGATGAAGCAATTTCTTGATAAACAGCAGATGTTTCCATCAATTCATCATGTGTACCTTGCGCCACAATCCGACCTTCATTTAAAACGATAATATTGTCAGCATGCAAAATAGTAGAAATTTTTTGTGCCACAATAATTTGGGTAATATCTTTAACATTTTCTGCTAATGCGCGTCGCAGTGCAACATCGGTTTTATTATCCAAAGCAGAAAGTGAATCGTCAAAAATCAAAATTTTCGGATCTTTTGCTAACGCACGTGCAATGGACAAGCGTTGTTTTTGACCACCAGAAACGTTTGTCCCACCTTGTGAGATGGCACGATCATAACCGTCATCATTGGAGTCGATGAATTCTTCTGCTTGGGCAATCATCGCAGCTTTTTTCATTTGTTCGTCTGTAATACCTTCCACGTCACCAAATTTAATATTAGATTTAATATCGCCAGAGAATAAAATTCCTTTTTGCGGTACAAACCCGATTAAATCATGTAATTTATGCAAACTCATTTGGCGAATGTCTACGCCATCAATGGTAATGCGACCAGTCGAAACATCAAACAAACGGGGAATCAAGTTGACAACCGTTGACTTACCAGAACCCGTGGAACCGATTAAAGCTGTTGTTTGCCCAGGTTTAGCAGTGAAATTCAAATGATGCAATACATCTTCATCTGCATCTGGGTAACGGAATGTTACACCTTCGAATTTTACTTCCCCATTAAAGTCGTGATCATCTTGTGGTTGTTCAGGATTAGTAATTGTTGGTTTTGTTTCTAAGACTTCGTCAACACGACCAGCAGATACGTTAGCACGTGGTAAAATAATTGAAACCATTGAAAGCATCATAAAGGCCATTACGATTTGCATTGTATACGTAATAAAGGCCATCATATCCCCAACTTGTAATTGTCCGGCATCCATATTGTGACCGCCGACCCAAACGATTAAAACAGAAATACCATTCATCAACAACATCATAATTGGCATCATAATAGACATCGCCCGGTTAACAAACATTTGCGTTTTCATTAGGTCTGTATTGGCACCATCAAAACGTTTTTCTTCGTATTTTTCACGGGAGAAGGCCCGAATAACTGGTAAACCAGTAATGATTTCACGGGAAACTAAGTTCACCCGGTCGACCAGTTTTTGCAAGCTCTTGAATTTTGGCATTGTAAAACCAAGTAAAGTCAAAACTAAAATCAAGACTAAACCAACGGCAACACCAATAATCCAGCCCATACCAGTACCTGTTTTATATACTTCGTAAATCCCACCTAAACCTAATATCGGTGCGTACAGTACCATCCGAATTGTCATAACCAAACCCATTTGGATTTGTTGAATATCATTTGTACTGCGCGTGATTAAGGAAGCTGGTGAGAATTTTTCCATTTCAGCATTTGAAAATTGTAAAATCTGCTTGAATTGTCCCACCCGCAAATTTTTACCAACAGAAGAAGAAACCAAAGAAGCAATTAGACCAACTAAAATTGCAGCGGCAGCAGAGATTAACGTTAAAATAATCATTTGCGTACCTTTTTTCACCATATAATCAGTTTGAATTTGCTTAGTATCTTTATTCAAAGCTTTATACTCGGCTAATGTCAATTGGACTCCAACTGTTTTCATGGAATCACTTCCCATATCGCCAAGCTCGTCTTTGGTTTCTTTTCTTGCAGCTGCTAATTTTGCTGGCATCGCATCATTGGTTTTTTTCAACTCGTTTCCAAGTTCTTGGGCCTCGGCACCTTTGGCTTTGGCTTCATCCCCAAGTTTTTGGGCCTCGGCACCTTTTTCTTGGGCGGTTGCCATATCACCACCTGCTGCAGCTTGTTGAGCTTGGGCTGCGGCTTGTTGGGCTTGTTGTCCCAATGTTTTAGCTTCGTTACCAAGTGCTTGGGCTTTTTTGCCGTCTGTGCCTAATTTTTGGTAGGTCGTTAAAATTTCTTTGGCAGCATTCCCGTCTTTTGAATCTTTGGCTTGAGAAGAAGCCAGCATCATCATTGGCAATTCAAAAATCTTGGCCAATTTTTCTTTTGTCATACCATCTTTTAAATCAAGATTGTAAACATCAACTTTTTTACCATCTACTGTTTTTGTAGTAGCTTTATAATTTTCTTTAATCGTATCTTTTTCAGCATCCGTCATAAATAACTCGATAGCTGATAGCGTGGACTTGCGAATTGTTTCTGGTGTCGCAGTTTCTAGTCCTCCTTGTTGAATACCTACGTCGACGATGTCTGACGTAATACTTGGTAATGTCAAATCACTATGCGCTTGGATTCCTAAAAGTACCAGTGCTGCTAGGATTGCATACCAATATTTTCCCAGATATTTAAATAATTTCACGTCTGCAACCTTCCTTATCTACTTAATTTTTCATCTTTAGGTTTTGTAGCACCACTTTTTAGCCAATTGAGCTTTAAAGTAAAATCCTTTAAAACTTCTTCCATATCAAAATCGTCTTTTCCAACTAACTGGCGATACCCTTCTGCAACAGACGAAAATACCATGTGCATCAACATTTTGACTAAAATTTTCAACTCATCTTCGTTTGCAACTTTTAAAGTCGTCAGATCAATCATATTGTAAAATTCCTGCATGGTTTCTTTATGTTCTTGGCGTGCCTCTTCAGAATGAAAAGCCACATGGGGATGATTTCGTTTATCAAAATGGGGTGAAACTTTATGGAAAGAACGATAGTCCATATTCATAAACAAGTTCTTATAAAAGGCTGCATTCTCACCTTGCAAAACTTCTTTCACCATTTTGATAAAGTAAATTTCAAAACCGTCAAAAAGTTGTCCTTTTGCCTCTCTCATGGCATTATTCAACTCATGTTGGGTATTGCGCCGCATACTTTGAAAATAATAGAAATATAAATCTTCTTTATCTTCAAAATATTGATAAAAACTTCCCCGGGGAATCCCGGCATCTTTAATAATTTGCGCAATTGACGCATCCACTAAAGGTGCTCTGGAAAACTCTTTTTTCGCAGCTTTCATAATTCGTTGCTGCTTTTCTCTTGTCAGATGAAAAAAGGTTTCCTTTGGCATGATCTCTCCTCCTTACTTTAAAAATTTTCACTTTAAATAAATGACGCTATGTCATGTGACAATGTGTCATTATACGCTCATTTTTGGCAATTGCAAGCATTTTGCATAATTATTTTCATAAAAACGTTCAAACAAAAATGGTTATTTAAAAAGTTAAAAATATTGATTTGTCAGCATTTAAACGCAAAACATATATTATCTTTTGAAATAAAATCAGCATTTTACTATTTTCAAACAAAAAAATTTCATACTTTCTTCATATATCAATTTGAAATAACGGTTTCAATTTTATCAAGACAATAACAATTGATTATATTTCTTGCAAAAAAATATACCAATTTGTTTTCACGTTTTTTAATCGTTGACGTTAAGGTTATCAAAATTTTGTTTTTTAAATTTGCCAAGCCATCTCGCCTTTTTTTTCAAAGCTGAAGATTAAACTTTAGTACGTTTAATTTTGATTGTCTTAAAAAAAATCCTCACATAAAAAGTCGTCTTAACTTTCAAAACTTAAAAATTACACCAACTTATCATCTTTAGGGTTGCTACTACGACTTAATCCTTGAGAATTTTTCCTATTTTATTTCTTGCAACCAATGAATAATAATCTGACCAATTTTCCTTTGTTGTTCATCATTGGAGATTGTTGCTTGTCCATCACCTTTTTGTGCTCCGTAACTGCCAAAGCCAGCATGATTGCCACCTTTAATGATTTCATAAGTAGCCGTCTTTGGTAAATAGTTTTTGGCTTTTTGATACTGTTTATGATTTAATACCTGATCTTTACTAGCTGTAATTGATAAAACCGGCATATTGTTCTTTACAAGTGACCCTTTCTCATCAGGATAACTAGCTAAAAAAATCATACCCGCAATATCTTTGGGCTGGTTATGTGCATAACGACTCGCCATCACCCCACCTAATGAATGACCGACTAAAATATTTCTTTCATGTGGATTCATCACAACATCTGCTTTATTTGGGGCCATTACAGCCAAATTCAAAGGTAACTTCAAAATATAAACCCGATAACCTGCTGCAGCTATTTCTTGAGCCAAAATGCGATAACTCGCCGGATTGACCAAAGCCCCCGGATAAAAGATAAGATTTGTCTTTTCTTTTGTTTTATCTGCCTGTTGACTAGTAAATAATTCGTAATCTTTTGTAACTTTTACCGGCTTAATTGCACTTGCAGTACTTGTGGGGGTGTAGGTGTTCACTTTTAGATAGAAAACACCACCTGCTATTACTAAAATAAAGGCAACAAAAATTCCCAGCAGCGTTTTTTGCCACCAACGCCATTTCTTCAACATAAAACCTTCCTTACGTCATTTTTTTACGATAATGTAATTCCACCAATTCACCCATTTGCGTTGTCGCAACAAACGTCAGCCGTTGTTGATAATTGCCGGTTGGAAATAACCGTTTACCACTGCCTAGTAACACTGGCGCAATTTGTATCCAGTATTCATCCAATAGATCAGCTTTCATTAATTGAGTTAATAAATTGCCGCCACCAACAATCCAAATATAGTCCTTGACTTGATTTTTCAAATCACCAATCACTTTGACAGGATCTTCACTGGTAAAATATCCCTCATGAATTTCGCCTGTTCGCGTGCGGGAAAAAACGATCTTCTGTTTATTTGGATACAAGGATTCCTCTTGCAGTAATTTCAATACTTCATCGTACGTAACACGTCCCATAACGACCGTCGCAACTTTTTCTGCAAAACTTTCATAAGTCGAAACACCAGCTAAATCCGTATCAAACAACCATTGCAAATTATCATTACTGTCTGCTAAATAGCCATCCAAACTAATCGCACCATAAAACACGACTTTACCCAAGTAAATACCTCCTTTATGTATTTAAAAATTTACGCAAAAGAAGACCACTTCTTGATTATAGCAACAAGAAGTGGTCTTATAAAAAGATACGACTGAAAGATTTTATTATTATAAGCAAACTCATTTCATACTCAAAAATTATAAGCATTCACAAAATTTTTACTTAATACATTTCAGTTAACTCCAAAGCATCGCGAATATCGCCATTTTCATAAACACGGACTTGAGCTAAAGTTCCAGTTTCCCCTTGAGCTTGCCATTCTTTACTTGCTATCTTGATTTGCCAATAATGACCATATTCATCAATTCCTTCCCCCATATCATTATATAAAAGATCATCATTATAATTCACTAGTGTTGTATGAAACATTATATATTTCGTACAACACTAGTGATATTTTCTCTAAATTACAATTTTATCAACGATAATGTTTCCAAGCTTGCTTAATTAAGCTCGCGATATACTCAATATTTTGATTGTCCTTTAGAATAATTTCGTAGTCCCCATTTCCCCAATGGCCTGTTTGACTCACATCTCGTGCCATATTTTCCGGGTCATTTAGCTCACCCGCTTTTAAATTGATCCAAAGTTTCAACGCATTCTTCTGTATATGGATATCCACAATATTGCGCTTTAATTTAAAGGAATTATAGAGTTTCACGGGTTTAATTTGAATATTTCCATCCCACCCAAGAATAATTTCCCTTAAATCATCATACAAATTTTGAATGTCTAGATTACCAATTTGACGATTTTTTTCTTCCGTGTAAATCATTATTTCTTTTGATAAGCCTTTCTTACTAACTGAATTCAATTCATTAGTCTCAATACTTCTTATCTGTCCAAAGTTAGTTTTTTTAAGGAATTCAACATCAAACAAACCATTCTCATATTTTTTTGCCACGAGTAAATCAATTGGTAAGTCAGGGTTATTAAACGCACCATACTGATAATTGGTGTAGTCTCGTGCTATAAACAAAATTTTTGTTTGAGACCAATCAATATCTTTTACCCGCTTCAAATTTGCAGGATAATGTTCATTATAACTTAAGGTAAAATCCCCTTTATGCGCCAAAAGACTGTTGAGATAAGCATAGCCTTGATCAACCACGCTAAATTTTTTTCCCATTTTGTATTCAATGATCACAAAACTATTCGTCTCCTCGTCAAACGCAACTGTATCAAGACGAAAATTGTCCACAACAAATTCAGTTGCCACGAATTTTAAATTGAACAGCACCTCTAAATTGGACTCAATCAAACATTGAAGCTCCTTTTCATTGCTGAACATAACTTCTTTGACTGCAACTAGTTCTTGATTTTTTAATCGATATAAAACCATTCCTATACCTCCTTTTACTATAATTCTTTTCACTTGTTATCTAAATGATAGCACAGAAGAGGTTTAGGTAAAAAATTGAAAATAGCTGGTTAAAGATTGGGAACAGCGTTTCGAGCAATCATTTCAGTACTACCCCACAGACCCTTCCATTTGACAAAAAGCATAAAACACAAACGAAATAGATGTCAAAACAAACTAATATGAATATTAATAAACAAAATAGAATCATACAAAATCATCGAATTCAAAACTTTCCGGTGTAAGTTTCGGTGTAAAATTTGGGGAACATAGGAAAGGTTTTTATTCATTAATGTCGATACTAAATGTTTATCTTTTTAAATAGTTCTTAGTATAACACAGGTTCACCTATCAACCGCAAGAGGAGTAAGCAGCATGAATGGTAACTACTTTCCCAATAGCCACGGGTTTTGATGTATGTCATATTAATAAATAAAAAATGATGTAGAACCAACGATTCTCTACAATTGGGCAAACCCAGATCTTAAAAAATAGTAAATAAAAGAAACAAACCTTGTCAGTTGTTAATTTGACAAGGTTTGTCTGTAAGTGAAATGGTAGATATCCATATTATTTTTAATAAAAATCAAGATACATAGTAATTGAAGAGTATTGATTTATAGGTATTCTCATCCGTATTATGTCAGCTCTTTATTCTGATTCAATTAAATATACTTTACTTCATTAGAATAACCAATATTGTTAGAACTAGGTATATACGAATGGACTAGAAATAATATTAGAAATTGAAATATTATTCTATTGAATTATTGATTTTCTGATAATAAAGTCCACCTTTTGTTGTAGTTATCATAATGCTCATTTGCGTTATTATTGTAGAAAATTTCTTTGAACATCTCTAAGATATCTTCTTTATTTTTTCCAATAAGCTCAGCTGAAAGATCATCTACAGCATGTGAATTTACATTGAATAGTTTTCTATGTTCATCCATATCCTTATAAAACCGATCTGGATGAATTTTATTGAAATGAATATACGTCTCAATTATACGTCTCATCGAGTTTAGCATTGAATTTAACATATTTTGCTCATACAGAGAGCCTAGTTCCATCCAAAGAAGCTCATAATGTGTACTCAAGTCTGTCGTTTCTGATAAAATCCGATTGAAAATCCCGTTTTCAAGCCAATAAAATGTATTTTTATCGTACTTAGAGACTTCTATTAGTTTTCCGGTTGGATTATCAGGGTTTTTCTTTTTATCTTTTCTATTATCTTGTGGTTGAACATTCAGGTAAAAATGAGCGTTATGAGTCATACAAATGAAAAAATCATTATTAGCGTTAAAGCGATTTTTATACTTACCTTGATATAATTTTTGAATTTCAGTAATAATTAAATACTGCATCGTATCGTCATTAGAATTCATAGGATCATCAAAAATAATAAATTTATTTTTTTTATCTTCAGAGTTTTCTAATTGCTCCATAAAATATAAAAATGCTATTATATTTTTTTCGCCAGTAGAAACCTTGTCAATGGAACGAGTACCAGATTCATCTTTTATTTGATAGTGTTCAACTTCTTGATCATTTTTAACTATCTCCAATTGCAGATTACTTTTACCCACGCTTATCAATTTTTTATTTATACGAGTTGCCAATATTTTAGTATTTTTAGTTTGTTCTAAGAGAGCAAGTTTAGCCTGTGTTAGTTTTGAAATTTCATTTGTAATAAAATATAATGTTCCTTCATTTGGTTCCAACTCGGAACCCTTCAAAGAGATAATTCTATTTTTGAGTGCTTCACTTTTAGTTTTGTAAGAGTCAGATAATTCTGTGAGCTTAAAATTCTCAATGTCATGACCTTGCCAATCTTTTTTATAGGATTCTTTAAGGGCTAATGCTTTTGCTACGTAATGTAGTCTAAGGCTGTTTCGTGCACTTTGATGTTTAGTTGATAGTTGATTGGAATATTCATTATTTTTTCTGATCAATTCGGTGATTAGAGAATCTTCTTTATCAAAATTTAAAATGGGCTCTATATCCAATGGACCTTTTGGAGAAAAGAGACTGTCTCTTTTTTCATCAATAGCTAATTCTAGAGTTGAAATAAATGTTAACCACAGCCTTTTTTTCCCCAGTATAGTTTCATTTAGTTCGTGTATCTCCTTGGAAAAAGAATGATAAAAAGAGGTGGGATCAATACCTTGAATATTATTCACCTCATTTTTTATCTTATATAACTTATCTGATTTATATGTACGAAGCTCTTGTTGAAATAGTTCAATATCTTCACTAGAAAAATATCGTTTCAACTTTTCCATGCGTTCAGAAGTTACGATATTCCCGCAATAAGCACAGATATCTCCAGAATTATGTAACTTCCATCCTAGCTCTGCAAAATCTTTTTTCTCAGAGCTTTCGGATAGCTCGTCAATGGTAAATGTTTCTTGAACAGTCTTCTGCAATAGGATATTAAGATCACGTATAAGATCGCTGCTATTTAGGATGGGCAGGTTTTCTAAACTAATACTTTCTGTTGTTGTTTCAGATAAAACTATTTTAAGTCTATCAATTTCTTCTTTTTCTATTTGTTTAGCACTAGATATATCCTTTTCAAATTGATTTTTATTATAGTTTGTATTATTAATTTGGTTTTGATAGTTTTCTTTGATCTTTCTCGCTTGATCTGTATAAAATCTATCTAACTTACGTTCTTGTTCATTTTTAAGGAGAGAAGCCTTTTCATATTCTAAGAGTAAAGGATGTTTAGAAATCCCAGTTTCATCAATATCATGACTCTGATTTAGAGAATTAAGTTCTTGGTTAACTTCAAATTCTTTTTTTCTCAGAACGTCTAATTCATTGTCTATATCGTCAATGTTCTTCTTGATTTCTTCATTTTCTTCACCCAACACTACTGCATTTAGTCTTTGATCTACTAAGACACCTTCAAGGCCGGTGAAAATTCTAACATCGAAATCATTAAAAAACTGTCTATTAATAATGCGGCAAAGAGAACTTTTACCTGCACCATTCTTTCCAAAAATAAAACTTTTATTTAATAAAAGAAGTGAAGGATGTGACAAATCAAATACGTCTACGTCTGCTAAATTTAAATCAACATTCAAATTCTTCATTTTTTCTACTCCCCAATAAATTAATTATTTCACAATTTCATTATAGCGACTACATTAACAATAATCTAGATTATTTCATAGATAGTTAAACTAATATAGAAATAGATATGAAAAATTTGAAAACAGTTTAGTGGAAAGAGAGAATAAATTTAAGGTGTTAGATCAGTTAAGTAAAGCTTCAATTTGAGCGATTAAAATGAAAGTTAACAACGATCAAGAAGAAATAGAAAACTGTTCAATCAGCGCAGCAAGCAAAACCGCATATACAATCTTTTTCCGAGACAATAAATATAGATGAATAAAAAAGTACCAAAGCTTTTTTACCTTGGTACTTTTTTAGTATCCAAAAACTCGGTGTAATTTAGGGAAAAAGGGGGACGGAATTGATAACTCAATGTTACTTAGGACTTTCAGTTCATTGGTTTTTAGTTAATTTTAGAGGAGATTACTTCTAACCAACAGTAGTTTATTTCTGATTTCCTAATAAAATAATATTATCTGCTTTGTAATACATCGGATTTCCTGGACGGCTTGGTTGGAGGTTCTCAAACCGGCATTTGACACTCTCGCGTTTCATAATCTCATCATTATCAATCGGGTGATCCAACGTATTGACGGTGACTTGCGTTGCTTTTTTACGGAATTGCCCCAAAATCAAAATCGTTCATACTTAACATTTTTGGCATCGTGTTTTCTTCCTTTCTTTGCTATACTTGCTTTAGAAAATTTTTAGCGCGGCGTTCATTCACTTATTGGGAAGTGATGGACGCTTTTTTTGTGCGTTCTTGAATAATCGGAATCAAATCGAAACGTTGTTGTTCACTGACATATTGAATCATCCGATCAGAAAGTTCCGGTGTCCATTCGTAGTTTGGATGAATCTCTAACAAGCTCGGGTTAATCTTTACACCCTCACCATGTAAGAAAAAGAGTGCTTGTGTTAAAGCCATCGGTCCGCCATATTCATACCAATTCAAGGAACGATCAAAACTATTAAGCTGATATTGCCGTGTGGTAGTGGGAATGAGACATGGTTTAAGATAATCTTGCCACCACTGAGACGTTAGAAAAATTTGCGACCGTTCTTCATGCGACGCCCATCCAGTTATTTGGTTCACCAAAAGAAATTGCCGTATCCGAAACTACGGTAATTATGGATCGCATTGACGAATACGACCAAAAAGTTCAAAACTTGTTTAATTTAACAAAAGTCATGAATAGCTATACCATTAAGGAAATAAACGAGGTAGCTGAAAACTTAGCCTTTATTCAACGTTTCTTTACACCACAAATGCGCCGAGATGAAGAAGGATTACCTGTCTTGGATGAGAAAGGAAACCCTATTATGGAACCAATTTTCTTTGACAACTTACCCTTCGATACGATTGAAAAAACAGCCAAAGATTTAGCTTTCATACAAAAATCACAACAAAATTTGTAAATTGAATTATTTTTCTTTCCTATGTGCCCCACACATCAGAAAGAGAAAGAAAATGCCAATATATATACAATACGAAACCAAAAAAGGAACTTTTTGGGAATTACGTGCCTATCTTGGACAAGATGAACAAGGAAATGAAAAGAGAATTACTAGAAGAGGCTTTAAAACACAAAGAGCTGCTCAGTCTGAATTAAAGCGAATACAAGCCGAGTATGAATATAATAAAGGGCTCAAAAAGCAAGTGATGACTTTCAAACAACTATACGAACTCTGGCTAGAGCAATATCGTTTAAGAGTAAAGCCCTCTTCTGTTGCAACCGCAAAAAGATATTGTGAAAATCATATTTTACCTAAATTTGGTCATTTAAAACTTAATCAAATTACAATTTCTTATTGCAAAAAAATCGTTAATGAATGGCATGCAAAATATAAACAATATTCTTATCTAAAAAAAGAAACGCAAAAAATATTAAAGTATGGCGTTTCTATTGAAGCCATAGACTCGAATCCGATGCAGAAAATTCAAATGCCTCGAAAAATAGAAACAGACGAACCCATAAAGTTTTATACAAAGGATGAGTTGATTTTTTTCTTGAAACATTGCCAAAAAAATTGTTCAACAAAACTTTATACTTTTTTTAGGCTTATAGCTTTTACTGGAATGAGAAAATCAGAAACTTTAGCTCTCCGATGGGCTGACATCAATTTTGAAGAAAAAACACTGTCTATTGGTAGAACTCTTACGATCGACGAAAACAAAAATAAAATTATTCAAGAACCAAAAAACAAAAATTCAATTCGAACGATTAAGCTTGATGATACTACTATTTTTCAACTTAAAAAGTGGAAGTTATCTCAGCAGCAAGAACTACTCGTCAGCAGCCATAATGCATATAAAACAGGACAACTTATTTTTACAAACAGATATAACGAACTTTATTATCCACAAGTTGCAAACGATTGGTTAGATTGGGTGTACAAAAAATATGATTGCATTGATCTAGCGAATAGGAAAAAGATAAAAAGAGAATACGAAAAATTACTAGAAGAATTGCAAAATCTTGAAATTACACAAGAAGAAAGATTCAACAAGCAAAAACTTCTAACGATGAAAGAAAATGCAATCAATAAAGAACACATTCCGTTAAAAAGAATCACTTTACACGGTTTTAGATATACTCATTGTAGTTTGTTATTTGAATCTGGTGCATCAACCAAGGAAGTCCAAGCAAGATTAGGCCATAAAGACGTTCAAACTACGATGAACATCTATGCTTGTGTAACTCCACAAATGATTGAAAATACTGGAGAAAAATTTGCAAAATATATTGGATTTTGACGGAGTAAGTTTCGGTGTAAGCTTTGAAAATCGCGAAACAAAAAAACTAGGAACCCTATAATGTCAAGGTTCCTAGCCTGTATTTAATTATTAACCCACAGACCCTTCCATCTCATAACTAATCAAACGATTTAGTTCGACGGCGTATTCCATTGGGAGCTCTTTGGTGAATGGTTCGACAAAGCCCATGACAATCATCTCGGTGGCTTCGGATTCTGATAGGCCGCGGCTCATCAAATAATACAATTGTTCTTCAGAGATTTTTGAAACTTTGGCTTCGTGTTCAAGTGATACTTGGCTGTTATGAATTTCGTTAAATGGAATGGTATCAGATTTTGATAGTTCATCCATAATAATCGTGTCACATTCAATATGAGAAGCTGAACCGGTACTTTTCTTACCAAAGGTTACTTGTCCGCGATAGTTCACTTCGCCGCCATCTTTTGAAATAGATTTTGAAACGATTGAGCTTGAAGTGTTAGGTGCGTTGTGAATCATTTTAGCACCGGTATCTTGAATTTGGTTGGCCCCTGCAAAGGCGATTGAAAGCATGGTGCCGCGCGCACCTTCGCCGTCTAGGTAGACACTTGGATATTTCATTGTGGTTTTTGCACCGAGGTTACCGTCAATCCACTCTACTGTAGCCCCTTCGTAAGCTTTCGCACGTTTTGTTACCAAGTTGTAGACATTGTCAGACCAGTTTTGAATTGTGGTATAACGGCAGTAGGCATCTTTTCTGGTAAAAATTTCAACAATCGCTGCATGTAAACTGTTGCTTGAATACGTCGGAGCGGTACACCCTTCAACATAGTGAACGCTAGCGCCTTCATCAACGATAATTAATGTTCGTTCAAATTGTCCCGTATTTTCGGCATTAATCCGGAAATATGTTTGCAATGGTGTATCCACCCGAACGCCTTTTGGTACATAAATAAATGTCCCCCCTGACCAAACAGCTGAATTTAGGGCAGCTAATTTGTTATCAGTTGGTGGTACTAATTGGGCAAAATATTCTTTGAATAATTCAGGATATTCTTTTAAGGCTGAGTCTGTATCCGTAAAGATAATCCCTAATTTTTCAAATTCTTCTTTCATGTTGTGGTAAACCACTTCAGATTCATATTGAGCAGAAGCGCCCGCCAAGTATGCCCGTTCGGCTTCAGGAATTCCGATTTTTTCAAAGGTATCTTTGATTTTATCGGGAACATCATCCCAATCACGAGCTGGTTTATCACTTGCTTTTTGGTAGTATTTAATTTTGCCAAAATCAATATCTGAAAGGTCTGGACCCCATTTTTGCATCGGCATTTTGTTAAATGCTGCCAGTGATTTCAAGCGAAAATCTAACATCCATTCTGGTTCGCCTTTAACTGCTGAAATCTCCCGAACAACTTCTTCGGTTAAACCTTCGCCGGTACTAAAGACGGGTTTGACGTCATCATGGAAGCCAAATTTGTATTCTTCTAATTCAGGAACACCCATGCGATCACTACTCCTTACTTTATTTAGGTATTGATTTTCTCTGAAATCAATGCCACATCTTCTTATTTATTTTCCCCTAAAATATCTTCTTCATGGGAATGTATGGAACTTGTTTCGGCAATGCCACTGTTTGTTTCAACGACCGCTTTTTCCAATGCTTTCCAAGCTAAAGTCGCACATTTAATTCGCGTTGGAAATTTTGCGACGCCACTTAACATTGCGGCATCTCCCAATTTTTCAGCATCAGCTACGTCTTTTCCTTGCACCAAGTCAGAAAACATCTGCTCTAAATTGCCGACTTCTGATAATGGTTTGCCAATAACTGCGTCAGTCATCATAGAAGCACTGGCGGTACTGATCGAACAGCCGCTGCCATCAAAGGCAATATCCGAAATAATTCCATCATTTACTTCAACTTCCAAATGAATGACGTCGCCACAAGTTGGGTTATTCATTTCAATTGTCACATTAGATTTTCCCAACGTCCCTCTATGATGAGGATGGCTAGAATGATCTAAGATGACTTGGCGATACAAATTGTCTAGTTTAGATAGTGCCATGTTGGAAAAACTCCTTTGTTTTATGAATCGCATCAATTAAGCGATCCGCATCTTTTTTTGTATTATAAAAATAGAAACTTGCCCGAGCTGTGGCAGGTACATTCAAGTACTTCAATAATGGTTGAGCACAGTGATGTCCTGCTCTAACTGCCACGCCTTCCATATCTAGCGCGGTTGCCACATCATGGGGATGAAGACCGTCAATGTTAAAAGCAATAACGCCAGTATGATCTTGTGGATCTTGCGGGCCATAAACTGTGACACCGTCAATTGCTTGTAATTTAGGCATGACATAGTCTACTAAGCTTTGTTCATAAGCGTGGATTTCATCCATCCCAATGGCAGACAAATAATCAACTGCTGCCCCTAAGCCGATTCCTCCGGCAATGTTAGGTGTACCCGCTTCAAATTTCCAAGGCAATTCTTTCCATGTACTGTCGTATAAATTAACAAAATCAATCATCTCGCCGCCAAATTCCACAGGCTCCATTTGATCCAACCATCGGCGTTTGCCATATAAAACGCCAATACCAGTTGGACCACACATCTTATGACCACTAAAGGCATAAAAATCAGCATCCAATTGTTGAACATCCACTTTCATGTGGGGAACAGATTGTGCGCCGTCTACGACCATAACAGCATCATTTGCGTGGGCTAGAGCAATCAATTCTTCAATTGGATTAATCCCACCTAAAACATTTGAAACATGGGCAATCGAAACAATTTTAGTTTTTGGTCCGATTTTACGCTTGGCATCAGCTAAATCAAGATAACCTTCTGGCGTAATATCGATATAAACTAATTTAGCCTTTTTTTGTTGCGCCAATTGCTGCCAGGGAATGATATTGGAATGATGTTCCATATAAGAGATGACAATTTCATCACCAGCTTCAACAAATTTAGCGCCAAAACTTTTGGCAACCCAGTTTAAGCTAGTCGTTGTGCCTCGCGTAAACAAAACCTCTGCTGTTTCTTTGGCATTAATAAAAGTACGTACTTTTTCTCTGGCACCTTCATAAGCTTGTGTTGCACGTTCTGCTAAGGTATGAACACCACGGTGAACATTCGCATTATCTTGATGATAATAGGCAGTCAATTTATCCAACACAGCTTCAGGCTTTTGTGTTGTCGCGGCATTGTCTAAATAAACGAGTGGTTCATCGTTGACCAATTGATGTAAGATTGGAAAATCTTGTCTTAATTTTTGGGCATCAATCATCGATTCAACTTCCCTTCAATCACTTCAATAAATTCTTGTTGGGCCTCTTTCACTGGAATTGCTGTAATAACAGAACCTAAGAAACCACGAATAACTAAGCGTTCTGCTTCTGTTTTAGGCAAACCACGACTCATTAAATAGTACATTTCTTCTGGATCGACGCGACCAACACTGGCTGCGTGTCCGGCAGTAACTTCATTTTCATCAATCAAAAGAATTGGGTTAGCATCGCCACGAGCTTTATCAGAAAGCATTAATACGCGACTTTCTTGCTGCGCGTCTGCACCTTTGGCTCCTTTTAAAATATGACCAATACCGTTAAAGGTTAACGTACCTTTTTCACGGATTACACCGTGTTGCAAGATATGGCCGATAGAATGTGGTGCTTTATTGGTAACCCGGGTATCAATCCCTTGAATTTGTTTGCCTGCTGAAATGGCAACAACTTTAATTTCAGAATGGGCCCCATTGCCAACTAAATCTGTATCAAAGTCTGCTACGACATCCCCGTCATTCATGACACCAATTGCCCAATCTACCATTGCATCTTGCATTACGTAACCACGACGATTCAAATACGTCGTCAAGTCTACACCTAAGCGGTCAATTGCAGAGTATTTCACTTTGGCCCCAGCTTTGGCGATAACTTCTACAATAATATTAGCGGCTTGTTTTTGTGCTACTTCTTTTTCAGAATTAAAACGCTCCAAGTAAGTAAACTCACTATGCTCATCTGCCACTATTAAAATATGTTTAAAGAAATGCTCTGTACCAGATTGATTTAAAATCGCTTCGATTGGTTCTTTAATCACTACATTTTTAGGAACATATAAAAACACGCCACTATTCATAAAAGCGGTATGGGCAGCAGTTAATTTATCTTCAAAAGGTGTCACTGCTTTTTTCATATAATACTCGTGAACTAATTTGGGATATTCTTGCATGGCAGTAAAAATATCCGTGAAGATAACACCTTGATCCACTAAATTTTGGGGTAACTGTTCAAAAACAGTAGTGTCGTCTGCTTGTACTAATAATGGATTGTCCTGCATGACATCAAAAGAGGGGACACTTGTTTCTTTTGGTTCTCCACTTAAATGGTCACTGGTTATATTTAATAGTGGCCAGCGGTGAAAACGAACCCGTTCAATTTGTGGCAAAGCTAATTCGTCCACTTGTTCTAAAGCCTGCAAACGCATTTCCAACATCCAAGCTGGTTCTTCTTTATAAGCAGAAAAGGTGGTCACATCAGCCAGTAGCTTTTTCAATTCTGTCATCTAATTGACCTCCTTTTTAAACTTCTTCCTTGTAATCAATACCTAATTCTTTGCTGATTCCAGCATAACCTTCTGCCTCTAAGCGTTTGGCAAGGTCAGCGTTACCTGTTAAAACAACGCGACCGTCCATCATGATATGAACGACATCAGGCGTAATATAGTTTAACAAACGTTGGTAATGGGTAATGATTAAAGCACCAAAATCATCGCCGCGCATTTCGTTGACCCCTTTTGCCACTACTTTTAACGCATCGATATCAAGACCTGAGTCAATTTCATCTAAAATAGCAAAAGTTGGTTCCAACATTAATAGTTGTAAAATTTCGTTACGCTTTTTCTCCCCACCGGAAAATCCTTCATTCAAGTAACGTTCTGCCATTTCTTCTGGCATATTTAATAATTCCATTTTTTTATCTAGTTTTTTTAAAAATTCCATGACTGAAATTTTATTGTCTTCATCTCGTTTTGCATTAATTGCTGCCCGCATGAATTCTGCGTTGGTGATGCCTGGAATTTCACTTGGATATTGCATTGCTAAAAATAGCCCTGCCCGTGCTCGTTCATCAACTTCCATCTCCAATAAATTTTCACCATCTAGCAGGATTTCACCTTGGGTTACTTCATAATTAGGGTTTCCCATAATCGCAGCAGATAAAGTAGACTTCCCTGTTCCGTTTGGTCCCATAATGGCATGAATTTCGCCAGTTTTCAGCGTCAAATTAACACCTTTTAGAATTTCTTTATCTTCGATTGCTACATGTAAATCTTTAATTTCTAACGTTGCCATCGTCTCGCCTCCATCATTTTCATTCTCACTCATTTTACGCTAATTGAGAATGATAAGCAAACTTCCCTCAATAAATTTGCTTATTCTTTTACTATTATAAAATCAATAATTTTCAATTTAGAATGATTATAAATTAAAAGACCCAAAACGAAAACTTCCTCGTCTTGGATCTTAGTTATTTCTCATTTATTCTAGTGGCCAATTAGCCAGTTTTTGTAATGCTCGTGCACTATTCTGCCCTAAAATCACCGGATTAGCGCCAACTTGAACAAGAGAATAAGATGCACCTGTCTTACTGCCTAACATTGTGCTCAGTTCAATTTTCTCCCCAATCACTTTGGCATGAGCGGCTAGTGGAACGTTACAACCAACCCCAAAGACAGATAAAAACGCACGCTCACAAGTAATTGCGCTTCGCACATTTTTGTCATCAATAGCTGCGGCGATTTTTGCTGCAGGTGAATTTTTCACAGCTTCAACTGCAATCACCCCTTGGCCGACAGCTGGCAAAAATTCATCTAACGCTAAGGAAACTTGATGCAATTTAAAATCACCTAAAGCTTTGGGATGGCGTAGTAGTGCAGCTTGAGCCATCATGATACCGTCGTATTCTTTTTGGGCTAATTTTTTTAAACGCGTATCGATATTGCCCCGCAAAGACTTAATCATAAAATCCGGACGTAGCGACAATAGTTGAAATTGGCGGCGTAAACTGCCAGTACCGATCACAGCGCCTTCAGGCAAATCTGTTAATGTAGTAAACTCATTGCGTAAAATTAAAGCATCCCCTGCCGGTGCACGTTCGGGAAATGCCGCTAAAGTTAACCCTTCTGGCTCTGTGGAAGGTAAATCTTTCGCACTATGAACGGCCAAGTCAATTTCGCCAATCAATAGCTTTTGCTGAATAGTTTTAACAAAAACACCCTGTCCTGCCATTTGGCTTAAAGCGGTTGTTTGATCCTTATCACCGGTAGTTGTAAGTAACACTTTTAAAAAGCGATGTTCTGGAAATAAGTTTTGTAAACGCGCAATCACATTGTCCGTTTGAATTTGAGCTAAGGGACTTTTTCTAGTACCAATTTTAACGTCCATTTTGGCCTCCTTTAATTTCTTTTAGGAAGTCTTGAAATAATGCCGGAGCATTTTTGCCTTGGTAGATGATTTCGTAATCTTCTTTTAAAAGGGGTAACAATAAACGTTGATGTAAAGAAATAAACCGTTCATCAAATGCTGCCCCCACAAAAACGGGATACAAGTCTGCACCTTGATCGGTATAAGTTAAAAGTTCATCAAAAGTAAGTTTTTTTTCACTGACTAAAATCGTTTTTTGACCAAAACGGGGTAATTCTTCAAACCAGGATTTTGTCGCCGCTTTTGCTGCTACTGGTCCAATAAAAATCAATGCAGGATTATGCAAACCAGCTTTTTCCACTGTTTCATGAATTGTTGCAAGTGTTGCCACGACCTTTTTTTGTCGCCCCCAACTTCCCCACTCCACAACTGTAACAGGCAGGTTTTCACTGGCACCTTGGGTTAACATAATTTTAACGACAGCTGCTAATTTTTCCATTCCCATGTATAAAACGATTGTTCCACCAGCAGAAAGTTGAGCTAAAGGCTCTTGGGCAAATTCTTGCAACTGGGCTGTCGGTGTAGCTAGAAACACTTTTTCACTGACATGGCGCTCTGTAATCGCAAATCCGGCATAGACAGATACACCAGAAGCACTGGTTATACCTGGATATACTGCATATTCTATCCCGCGTTTTGCTAAAGCCTGCACCTCTTCTTCAACGCGTCCAAAAATACCGGGATCGCCGCCTTTTAATCGGACAACATTATCATATTTTTTAGTAGCACTAATTAACTTTTCTTGAATTTCACTTTGGGTATAGGCATGGTGTTCAGGTGCTTTTCCTACATAAACAAGTTTAGCATCCTCAGGGGCTAAATATAATAAAATTGGATTTAATAAGCGGTCATAAAAAATAATATCGGCATTTTGCAAGGCTCGCAATCCGTGGTAAGTGATTAAAGCAGGATCGCCTGGGCCTGCACCAATTAAAGCAACTTTTCCCATTTTTTTGCTCCTTTTAAGCTAATTTTTTAGTCATTACTTCTACGCTATTATCCCTTATCTTAAACAAAAAAACAAAGGCACAACTCACGACTTCGTAAGTGCGCCTTTACTTATTTTTTATTATTTTGCATCAACGATTTTAACAGAGCCTTTCCATTTATCGTCAACAAATTTTTTCACTTCATCGCTGTGTAATACTTCCAACAATTTTTTAATTGCAGGTTTCGTTTCATCACCTTTGCGTACTGCGATAATGTTAGCATAGGGGGAATTATCGTCATCGTGCATCAAGGCATCTTTTTCTGGATTTAAACCAGCAGTTAAAGCAAAGTTCGCATTAATTGCAACCAAGGCATCTTTTTCATTTTCATAGGTTGGAACCAATAAACCTGGGTCGATATCGTGTTTGAATTTTAAGTCTTTTTTGTTTTCAGCAATATCATCGAAGGTCGCAGTTGTTTTTTCAACACCGTCTTTTAATTTGATTAGGCCCGCGTTTTCAAGAATTGTTAAGATACGACCCCAGTCAGTATTGGAGTTTGAAGTAATGACAGTCGTACCCTCTTTAATGTCATCTACACTTTTAATACCTTTTGAATAAATGCCCATCGGTTCAATATGAACGGCACCTGCATCGACAAAGTCATAGCCATTTTCTTTGACTTGGTCATTGAAATACGGTTTGTGTTGGAAATAGTTGGCATCAATTTCTTTTTCTGCCAATAACTTATTTAACAATGTGTAATCGGTAAAAGATTTCACTTCCAAGTCCACGCCTTCTTTTTTCAATAAAGGTTTGGCTTCGTTCAAGATTTCCGCATGAGGACTTGTTGTCGCCCCAACGATTAATTTTGTTTCTTTGGCATCTGATGAAGAACTAGCTTTCTCATCTTTTGATCCGCCATTGCCACAAGCGGCTAAAGTAATTGTTGCAAGCAATACTGTTGCGAAACCAAATAATTTTTTCATTTTCATTTCTCCTCTACAATTTAATAATTTAATTGTGAAACTTCGCCGCAATTAGCGCTTGTCTAATTTTTGCGTGAAGTAATCTCCCAAGCCTTGAACAACAAAAACGATTAGTAACATAATCACCGTTGCAACTAAAGTGACCGTTTGATTACCTAATTGGAACCCTTCTGACCAAGCAAGAGAACCTAAGCCACCAGCGCCGATTGCACCAGCCATAGCGGTAAAACCAATCATAGAAACAGATGTCACGGTAAAGCCAGAAACCAAAGCCGGCATACTTTCAGGCACTAAAATTTTATAAATAATCTGCCAGTAGTTAGCCCCCATCGCATTGGCGGCTTCAATCACCCCTGAAGAAACTTCGCGAAAAGCAATTTCCACTAGACGAGCATAAAATGGTACCGCCGATAAAATCAAAGCTGGTAAGGCTGCACTAGCACCGATCATACTCCCCACCAACGTTTTGGTAAATGGAATAATTAATACCATTAAAATCATAAAAGGTGTAGAACGAAAGATGTTACTGATGATGGACACCACATTATATAAAATTTGGTAACCGGCACTTTTTTTTCGTCCTAAGCTATATAGTAATAAGCCTAACAAAATTCCTAAAACAAAAACCACAACCATGGAAACAATTGACATATAAAGCGTATCAACGGTGGATGTTTGCATCTTTGCCCAATCGACTTTGTCAAAGTTTAAATATGTTTCAGTAAAACTCTTATCCACGATGCAACACCTCCACTCCTACTTGTTGGGCAGAAAAGAATGCCATGGTTCCATTAACCGCGTCGTCGTCTCCGGTAATCAAGACCGTCAAAGAGCCAAAAGAGTTGTCTTTTGATTGCCGAATATTCCCATAGACGACGTTAATATCAACATCAAATTTGCGAATTGCTTGTGAGATTACCGGTTCATTGGCATTATCGTCTTTAAAAATTAACGTCGCTAACACACCATTAGGATTTTCAGCGATAAATTCTTGTAAAACTTCTTTTGGTTCTTCACTTTGCTGTAAGTCTTGTTGAACAAAACGTTTGGTAACAGCCTGTTTAGGATTACGAAAGACCTCAGAAACTTGACCTTCTTCCACAATCTTACCCAATTCCATCACCGCTACTTTATTACAAATTTTGCGGATGACGTTCATTTCATGGGTAATTAATACAATTGTTAAGTTTAATTTCTGGTTGATATCTAATAATAAGTCCAGTACTTCATCGGTCGTTTGCGGATCTAGCGCACTCGTCGCTTCATCACAAAGTAAAATCTTAGGATCATTGGCTAGCGCTCGAGCAATTCCTACCCGTTGCTTTTGCCCACCGGATAATTGTGCCGGATAAGCATCTCCTCGACCTTCTAAATTTACTAATGCAAGAAGTTCTTTGGCTTTTTGCTGCCGCTTCTCTTTTTTAATCCCTGCTAATTCCATCGGTAATTCAATATTTTCTAGAACTGTTCTGGACCATAAGAGATTGAAATGTTGAAAAATCATTCCCACGTTTTTACGAAACTCACGTAATTCTTTGCTCTTCAATTTGCCGATATCTTGTCCATCAACGACAACACTGCCGTCAGTTGCTAATTCTAGCCCATTTAACAGGCGAACCAATGTCGATTTACCAGCACCAGAGTAGCCGACAATACCATAGATGTCACCTTTATCAACAGTCAGAGAAACACCGTCTACAGCCTGGATTGTCTGTTTTTTGACATTAAAACTCTTTTTGACATCCGTTAATTGGATTAAAGCCATTTTTTCAGCCTCTTTCTTTTTTTCATACTTCAAGCCATAAAAAAACAGCTTGCCATCCTTGTAATTCTTTCAATTACAAAAGGACGAAAAGCTGTCGCAATTTCGTGTTACCACCTTAATTTGTTATAGTCTCACAACTATAACCTTATCCAGTACTTACCTCTTGGTGCATACTGTCGTGCTATAACGGGCACCCCCGTAATAAGCTTGCCAGCGGCTCACTTATTCTGCTCAAAGACCATCTTCCATCTTACCTTCATTACCTGTTTGCAGCATCTCCAGGCTCTCTGTGAAATGTCGGTGACATGTACTCTTCTTTTCAAAGCTTTCAAGTTATTGGTGAAATTATAACAAGCTAAAAATCGCCTGTCAATTATTTTCAGAAAAATTTTACAGTTCGTTGAATTCTGTGGCATCGACATCTTTAAATGCCACCAACCACGCATTCATTTCATCTTCATCATTTAAAACGTCAATATTTTCTAGCGCTTTTTCATTCACAGAAGAAATCGTCCCTGTTAGAGGTGCGGGAAATTCTTGCACGGCTTTTTCAGCTTCCACTTCAACTAGCGGTGTGCCTTGTTTAAACGTTTGACCGGCTTTTGGCAATGAGGCAAAGGTTACTTTACCTAAATCAGATTGCGCAGCTTCCGTTAAACCAACGACATACTCATTTCCATTGTACAATACCCACAAATTATCTTTTGTTTTCAAACATTTTTGTTGCATCTTATTTCGCGACCCCTTCATATTCAGTTTCTTTAAAGCCAATCGACAAAAGTTTGTCGTCACGCACTAAAATTGGACGTTTGATTAACATCCCATCACTTGCCAATAATTCGCTAGCTTCTTGTATCGATAAATTGGGCACTTGATCTTTTAAACCCATTTCACGATACTTCATACCACTTGTGTTAAAGAAGCGGCGTACTGGCAAATCACTTTCTTCCATCCACTGCATTAATCTTGCGGCAGTCGGTGGATTTTGAACCATATCAATGGTTTGAACCGCAATTTCTTGTGAATCCAACCAAGCTTTTGCTTTTTTACACGTACTACATTTTGGATACCAATATAAAGTCAGCATAGCATTGCTCCTTTACTTTTATTTCCGCTTTCACTTTACCACGTTTAAGCTAAAGTAGCATCTTTTTCCTCTTTTTTCGTCTCTGCTTGGTAACGCATCGATAAAATGAGGCCGATGCCGATCATATTGCTTAAAATAGCCGAGCCACCTTGACTAATAAAGGGCAATGGAATCCCCGTTAATGGCAAAAGACCAATATTGGCGCCAATATTTTCAAAAACGTGAAATAAAATCATCATAATAATACCAGTAGCAATGTAAGCATAAAACTCATTATTTGTATCAAAGCACACGCGAATCATATGATAAATTAAAATGAAATACAAGAGGATGACAAACGCACTTCCAATAAAGCCAAAATTTTCGCCAATAATCGTAAAAATCATATCAGATTCTCTGACTGGTACATAAACATCGCTAACATTAAAGCCTTTTCCTGTCATCCCACCAGAACCAATAGCAAGTAAGCCATATGCTAGCTGATAAGAATTTCCTTGCATATCATGGAAAGGATTTAACCATGAGTCGATGCGGGCAAATTGATAGGATTTAAAGCCGACGTGATACAAAAGATCTCGTCCTACCTCAGTTGTCACTAAGAAAATCGTACCTCCACCCACAATCGCAAAAATCGCAATTAGCGGAATTAAAATGCGCCAGGATATTCCAGACATCAAAAAAACGCCCCCGATAATCGCTACAAACACCAACATGGTCCCAAAGTCTTTTTGCAACATCACTAAAACCAAGACTGGCAGTGAAACAGCTAAAATCTTTAATATCAAAAGACCATCTGTAGGTAAATTACGATTACGGTATTTCACATTGTGCGTCGTTACGACTAATGCCAACATCAAAATTAACGCAATTTTCATAAGTTCGGCGGGTTGGAAATTTACCGGCCCAAAAGTAAACCAGTTTTTAGAACCCGTGACACTTTCTAAATTTCGGTCGTAAAACTTCAATAATAAGGTCATAATCACTAGACCGGCACCATAAATGTAGGGTGTCAACTTCCAAATCCACTTTGATTTCATATGCATAATCACCACAACCGCTACTGTACCGACCCCATACCAAACAGCTTGTTTGGCAACACCGGCCAATACATTAGGATTGTTACGATCATGGGTCAAGGCGACATACAAGGCTGCCAACCCGATTAAACACAACAGAAAGACTGGCAATATCACGCCATAATCAATCCGATTATCATTTCTTGCTCGTCTATTTTCCATGCTTCCTCTTCTTTCCAAAAAGACTTTGCAAACTTCTAAAAATTAGATACGACAGTAAAAGCTCGCTAAACTCCTACATTCATTTACGTTTACGTAAAATTTTGCCTTCGCATCTAAAAGATTCGTTTGTAAAGCTAGACACTGCTGGCTGATTGCAGCAGCGTTTTTCCTACGTTAGATAATATAAACTAAAAATCGAGTAAAAAAGTACACTTCCCCATTATAGTTGTTAATGAAAAGAAAGAAAAGAAGGGAATTAGACCCTAGGAAAAATTTAAAAACTTTACTTATACGGCCTAAAAAAAGACCTGAAAAATTGTATAAAAAAGGATCGTCATAAACCTAGTTCCATAAATTTTGCGGATAAAAAAATAAGACTTAAGCCAACAAGTGCTGCCAGCTTAAGCCGTAAGAAAACTATTTTAGTTTTTCCAGTTCTTTATAATTGATAATCATCACACCATTACTTTGTGTCATTAATTGTTGATTATCACCCGTTTCGTCAATTTCAACGACTGCAGAATTTTTTAACTGTTTCGTGACGGTACCGGTCTGCGGTTTTCCGTAAATTGTAAATTTCACATGGGTATCGACCTGAAATCCTTTACCTGCATCTGACGGAATGATTGTTGTTTCAAACTTACCAAAACTTGCCACTATAGAAAACCTCCCTTTAATTAATACTAGTATACCACACTTTGTGAAAATTTTCTAAGTCCTTGTTTCATAGAAGGGTTTTGCCTTTACAAATATTTTATTTTTGCTATAATTTCTAACGTACTGCCAGCTTAGCTCAGTAGGTAGAGCAACGCACTCGTAACGCGTAGGTCACAGGTTCGATCCCTGCAGCTGGCATAACTAGACAAAAAAGCCTGTCTCAAATTTGAGACAGGCTTTTTTTATGTTTAGCTATATAATCTCCCTTTTTAAATTGTTAGTAGGATGAAAGATTATTAACAGCACGCATTAGCTATAATATTATTCATATTATGTAGATAGGATTGATAAAAACGAGAAAAATAACAGGGTTAATCATTCTAGTTCTTTTAGGTTTTATGGGCTACAAAGCTTACGACTACTATCACTCAACCTATGTTGGAAAAACAGCTTACGCTTAGTTCCAAAAGAAGTTCCACCCAAACTTGAACATAAGGCTGAAACTTCAGTTGGTGATCGCTCTTCTTGGTATTCCTATGACTACAAATTAATTTTTGTCAAAGAAGATGGTACGACTGAAATAAGAGATGTATCAATCTCTCAAGATAATCCCACGCCATTAGTTCCAAACTCTTACGTTAAAGCAACCATCAGTATAAAAAGAGTACGCAAAGGACCAAATAGAATTGATGAACAGGCTATTCCTCAAAAGCTCCATAAAAAACGAACACCGTTAACATAAAAACGAAATGACCTCTTTTATTTATTTTTGTACGTTTACACTTTTGTATCCTTTCTTCTATAATGAAGATACGAGGTGATAACTATGATGAAAAGACTTTTTTATGCTGCTATCTGTACTTTAGTTTATCTTTTTATTTCGAATATTGGTAACTTTGTATTTGGAATCAGCGAGCGCTTTAGTTGGACAACTACTTTATGGGAGGCTCTCTTTTTCTTCATCTTCATTTTCTTAATTCAAGGCTTTCGAAATAAAAAATAATAAAAACTAACTTATGCACATATCAACAGACTTATCCACAATATATTGTGCCGTTTCATCTACACAATTCTATATTTTGTGTCTATTATTATTTTTTCTTACAAAAAAAACGCTGATTTTAAAGTCAGCGTTTTTTTGTAAATTATTATTTTGTACCAAACAAACGGTCACCAGCATCCCCTAGGCCAGGAACGATATAGCCGTGTTTGTTTAAATGGTCATCTAAAGCCGCAGTAAAGATATCAATATCTGGATGGGCTTCTTGTAACGCCCGCACGCCTTCTGGAGCCGCAACGAGACAAACAAATTTAATATTTGAAGCCCCACGTTTTTTCAATGAATCAATTGCCATGATGGCAGAACCACCGGTTGCTAACATTGGATCTACAACAAAGATTTGACGATTATCAATATCTTCTGGCATTTTGAAGAAGTATTCATGTGCTTGTAATGTTTCTTCATCGCGGTATAACCCAACGTGACCTACTTTAGCAGCTGGAATTAATTCCAAGATACCGTCTACCATGCCTAAGCCAGCCCGTAAGATTGGCACAATCGCAACTTTTTTACCAGTTAATGTTTTTTGCGTAGATTGTGCAACTGGTGTTTCAATTTCAATATCTTCTAGTGGCATATCCCGTGATACTTCATACGCCATTAACATCGCGATTTCGTTTACAACTTCCCGAAATACTTTTGTACCTGTATTTTTATCACGAATAATTGTTAATTTGTGTTGGATCAATGGATGATCGATTACTTGAAATTTGCCCATTGTAAAAGCTCCTTTAGTTTTTATTTTATTTTAAAGCAAATACGCTGGTTTAACAACTAATCACTTTATTTTTTTCTGCCTTGCTAGATCAATTTTTCTCTGCCAAGACACCTGGTCTACTTTTTGCCAGAAATTACGGCGATAATAATACATGAGCCACAAACCAACAGCTATGATACCTAGAGCAACGACTGCATTGACTAAAGTTGCATCGATAAGGTTTAACAAGGCCACATAACCGCCAATTAAAACTGCCCCTAAAATCATGCTGCCCCACATCATAAAAATTAACCCAACGCGACCACTGCCTCGTAAAAAAAGCTGTGTAAAATTCGTCCAGTCTACTAAAAGCAGTCGATAATCTCGCACAAAATAAAATTGTGACAACAAAAGCGTACCCAATAAGCTGCCAAGCACAAACGATACAATAAAGAATAATGAGCCTTGTAAAACAAGACCCGTAGCTAGGGATAAAATTAAGGTAATCCCACCTTGAATAAGCAGTCCTGTTTTAAATTTAGCTACCAAATATTCCTTGCGACTCACAGGCAATGTCTGCATATACGTATAATTTTCTCCATCTAAAGAAATTAAATTGCCGACAAAAGAAGTTTGATTAATTGTTATTAAAGCTAAAACTATCCCACCAAAAAAGGCTACCCCGACATATTTTAAAGGCAGATCACGCAAACTTAAGCTGCCATTCAAAGCAAAAGTAGCTATAAAGACCACTGGAAAAACCAACGAGGAAGACAGTACTTGGGTAATCAAAGAGGGATTTTTTACCAATTCGAAATTATACCGACGTAAAATCTGTTGCAAGTTTTGATTTTTCTTATGTTTTCGCCGCACTACTTGTTCTGTAGAGGAAATATTGGTCACTTGTTCATAAAGCTGTGGTAAAATCTGCCACTTCACCAAGAAAGCTAAAATAAGTAAAAAGCCTACTACACCAACTATACTTATTAATCCCTCGCTAGAAAAAGGCGCATGGGTAATATGAAAGAGTGGCAGCATTGGCAATATGATATTACGATCTGCTACATAGCTGTCAGCTGTATCTTGATTCATCAACATAATCCCAATAATAACCAGCGCCATTGTCACCCATAAAAGAAGAGTGGTCATTAATTTCTTATGCTTTTGGAAAACTTTGGTCTTCGTTATACCAAAAACAATCAAGCTACAAATTGCAAATAAAATTAACAAAACAACAATAAACAATAAGCTACTAATCACACCAGCTAAGACGATATTTAGTTTACTTTTTAAACTCGTTAGAAAAAACAAGATAAGTAAAGGAATGATGAAGGGGACTACTGATAAGGCCACCACGATATTTTTAGCAATAAAAATCTGACTTTGTTTAAATGGCAGCGGTAGATAACTGCCCAAATCTTTACTCTCAAAGAAAATATTGTAAATAATACTTACCCCTTGGGATAGTCCTAATAAGAAAAAAAGCATCGCAAAATACGTAAATGTTCCGGGCATTTTGGCAAAGTCAGTCATAAAAAGCATCGAGCCATAGACTGCTAAAAAGACCAAACCAGACAACAGATACTGGTTAATAATCGCTTGGGATAAGTTCTTACGTCCTTTTTTCCGTAGCCGATCGGTAGCTTGGGGATTCGCGTAACGTAAGCTGGTGGCAATTAAACTCTTTAATTGCTTACTCATCACCATCACCTGCCAACTCCTTGACAATCTCTTCACTGTTTTTACGCCCTGCCATTTTCAAATAAACCGCCTCTAAGGATTCCTGTGGATTTTCAGCTAATAAGTCCGTCACGGAACCATTATAAATTAGTTTTCCTTCCTTTAAGATGGCCAGTTCATCACACAACTGTTGCGCTGTATCTAAAACATGGGTTGAAAAAATGACGGTTTTTCCTTTGGCGGCATGTTTTTTCATCAATTCTTTTAAATCAAAAGAAGCTTGCGGATCTAACCCTTGCATTGGTTCATCTAAAATCCAAATGTCTGGATCTGGCAATAAAGCACCAATAATAATTGTTTTTTGCCGCATTCCATGAGAAAAACTCGCCAATGTTTCATCGATGTGATTTTCCATACTGAATAATTCGACTAATTCTTTTAAGCGCGTTTCTTTGTTTTCTAATTCATAAGCCGCAGCAATCAAATCCCAGTATTCTCCTGCTGATAATTGCAAGAAAATATCTGGTGAATCTGGTACGTAGCCAATTTTCTTTTTTATCGCCAGCCGATCTTCAGAAAGTTCTTTGCCATCAAATAAAATTTGACCTCTGGTTGGTTCAATAATACTGACTAAGCTTTTAATTGTCGTGGACTTTCCAGCTCCGTTATGACCTAAAAAGCCAAAAATTTCCCCTTCTTTAATGGTTAGCGTCAAATTTTGTAATGCTGTCTTTTTACCGTAATCTTTTCCCAAATCTTGTAACTCAATCATATTTTTCACTCCTTATAAACCTATGAAGATCGCTTATTTTAAACTAAATAGGTGCCTTACAACTTGTTATCTAGTATCATACTACAATCCTGCTTGGGATAAAAATGCAGTCTTGCATTTTTTAATAAACTTTCATTTGCAATTTTTCTTCCCAAAGCAAGTAAAAAATCAGCTTTACTTTTACAAAAAAAGCGGCAATCAAAAAGATTGCCACTTTAACGAAATGATTTATTTTTCTAAGTCTTGGTAAATAGGAAAGCGATCTGTTAGGCGCTTTACGCTTGCTTTGATTTTTGCTAACTCAGCTTCATCTTCGCGGTTTTTCAACGCATTCACTACTAATTGCGCTACTTGGGTACATTCTTCTTCTTTGAACCCACGGCTAGTCAAAGCCGGTGTGCCAATCCGAATACCACTAGTTTCCATTGGGCTTAGCGATTCAAAAGGAATAGAATTTTTGTTTAACGTAATATTCACTTTATCTAAAACATGTTCGGCAATTTTACCTGTAATATCTAAACCACGTACGTCTACTAATAACAAGTGGTTGTCAGTTGCCCCTGAAACAAGCCGCGTTTCTGGTGTTTGGTTGAAGACTTTTGCCATAGCTTGTGCATTATTGATAACTTGTTGACTGTACTCTTTAAAGCTTGGATCAAGTGCTTCTTTAAAAGCAACTGCTTTTGCTGCGATGATATGTTCCAATGGTCCACCTTGAATACCAGGGAAAACAGCACTATTAATTTTTTTGGCTAAATCGGGATCGTTGGTTAAAATCATTCCACCCCGAGGCCCCCGCAAAGTTTTATGGGTGGTTGTCGTAGTAATATCGGCGTAAGGAATTGGCGATGGATGTAACCCCGCTGCAATAAGACCGGCAATGTGTGCCATATCAACCATTAATTTTGCGCCAACTTCATCGGCGATTTCTTTAAACTTCGCAAAATCAATTGTCCGTGAGTAGGCACTCGCGCCTGCCACAATAAGTTTTGGCTGATGTTTACGCGCCAAGATGCGCACGACATTATAATCAATCACTTCGGTTGTAGGATCAACGCCATAGCTGACAAAGTGATAGGTTTTACCGCTAAAGTTAACTTTTGAGCCGTGGGTTAAATGCCCACCAGCTGAAAGATCCATGCCTAAAATTGTATCTCCTGGTTGAACCAAGGCTAAATAAGCAGCAGTGTTGGCTTGTGAACCAGAATGAGGTTGAACGTTCGCAAATTTAGCACCAAATAGTTCTTTGGCCCGATCAATTGCCAAATTTTCGGTGATATCTACAAATTCACACCCACCGTAATAACGTCGCCCAGGATAACCTTCTGCGTATTTATTGGTCAAAACACTTCCTTGAGCTGCCAAAACGCCAGGTGAAACGATATTTTCTGAAGCAATTAACTCCAAGTTGTTTTGCTGACGATTAAACTCATTGTCCACAGCTTCCCATAATTCTGGGTCAAATTCACGATAATCCATTTTAGCCACTCCTTTTAAATTAACACTCTTTTTTATCAAACATTAAACTAAGAAAAAAAGTCACTTAGTATTGAAATTGTATCATAAAAATAAGGCGCAAAAGAAATCTTTCGCCCCTTATTTTTTATCGCTATTTTTCAGCACTAAAATATTGTTGATTCGCTGATTTTTTCAATCGATTCATATAGGCGGCACCAATGCCTTCTTCAGGATAAACTTCAGCCAAAATAACATCTAAGTCTAAAGCCTTATCATCCAACGCCCGCAAACCGGCAAAAAGCCCCTTTGCCGCTGATTTTGGCGTATCTTGACTATACATAAATACACAAGCCGTATCATAGCGCATTTCTTCTGAGATACTTGGACCAGCTAAAACTCCAGCTCGCAAATGATTCTCTTTCACCCAGGCCTTTGCTTTTTCCCAGTCGCCGTTTTTTACTAATAAAACTTTCGTATCTGGCGCATAATGCTTATATTTCATACCTGGAGCTTTTGGTGCTTCACTTTCACTGACTAAATGCTTGTCTAGTGTAACGGCTACGCCTAATGTCTGGGTTAATTCTTCTTGTGTAATAGCACCAGGTCGTAAAATGACGGGTGCTTTTGTGTGATCACTTAAATCTAAGACCGTTGATTCTAAACCAATTTGAGCAGCACCATCATCGACAATTCCGGCGATTTTTCCTTTTAGGTCATGATACACATGCTCACTTGTCGTTGGACTTGGTTTACCTGAGGTATTAGCACTTGGACCTACTAGCGGAACGCCTGCTAACGCGATTAATTCCCGTGTTTTTTTATTCGCTGGCATACGAAAAGCTGCTGTGGATAAACCACCTGTAACAACAGCAGGTAAACTATCTTTTTTGATGGTAAAAATTAACGTTAGCGGTCCTGGCCAATAAGTTTCGACAATTTTTTGCGTTAACGGATGAAAGTTATCCACATAATCTTTCACCATTGCAAAATCTGCCACGGTAACAATCAGCGGGTTATCGCTAGGACGTCCTTTAACTGCAAAAACCTGCTTGACAGCCGCAGGTAAAAGTGCATTAGCACCTAGTCCATAGACTGTTTCAGTCGGAAAAGCGATCAGCTCTCCTTTTTTTAATTTTTCTGCCGCTGCTTGTAATTGATCGGTTTGGTATACCTTCGTTTCCAATCTTTATCCACATCCTTTTTTCACAGAATAGGCGAGTTTTCAACAATTTCAATAAACTTATCCACTTTTTGTGGATAAGTGATTTGTCAAGTGTGCAAAAGTCTGTTCATAACTTTTATTTTGTGAAACAGTTCTGCTAGCTATGTTTTTTAATCGTGAAACAATTTGAAAAAATTTTTTTCCACAAGTTTGCGTAATAATTAATACACATAGACCATTCGCTCATTGCTACTTAAATCTTTTTTTACGATAACTTTTTTATCGGGAAAAGCGCTTTGAAAAATTTCTGTGACAGCCTGACCTTGTGCAAAACCAATTTCCAAAAAAATTTGGCCATTAGCTGCTAGAACTTTTTGCGCTTGGCTTGCCAGCTTGCGATAAAGCGCTAAACCATTATCTGCGGCAAATAACGCTGTTTTAGGTTCAAATTCCCGCACACTCTCATCCATCAACTCCCACTCACTGGCACCAATGTAAGGCGGATTGCTGATAATAATATCATACTCTTCTTTTGCCCAAGATAAAGTATCGCCTAAAATAAAATTAATTTTTGCTCCTAAGGCTTTGGCATTATCTTGTGCCACCGCTAATGTTTCTGGCACAATATCCACTGCACTAACTTGCCAATTTGCTCTAGCCAACTTTAAAGAAATGCCGATCGCACCGGTACCGGTTCCAACGTCTACCACTTTTTTCATCGTCGTTGCTTGATTTTTTTGCAAACACCAATCGACTAATTCTTCGGTCTCTGGTCGGGGGATTAATGTTGCTTCATTTACTTTAAATTTGTGTCCATAAAAATATTCATAGCCTAACAAATATTGCGGTGGCTGATTTTGCAATAATGCAGCTACATCTACTTCAATTTGTTTTTCATCTACTTTAGAGATACTTTCATTCATGTTTAACAGCCACTGAGTCTTATCCCAACCCTTACGCGCTAAAAAAACAAATTCAATACTGTAGGCTTCTTTACCAGCTGCTTTTAAAAAAGAAGAAGCTCTTAACAGAGCTTCTCGATACGTCTTAGCCATTTTGCATCTCTTCTAATTTCGATGTTTGATCGTACATGATTAAGGCATCGATAATTTCATCTAATTTACCAGCTAAAATTTGATCCAATTTTTGAATCGTTAAACCAATGCGGTGATCTGTTACCCGGTTTTGAGGGAAATTATACGTCCGAATCCGTTCAGAACGATCCCCAGTTCCTACCGCAGATTTACGCGTGGCATCGTATTCACTTTGCGCTTCGTGAGAAATTTGATCATACACTCTAGCCCGTAATACTTTCATTGCTTTTTCCCGGTTTTTTAATTGTGAGCGCTCGTCTTGCATCGCCACGACAATCCCGGTTGGAATGTGCGTCAAACGTACAGCAGAAGCCGTTTTATTAACGTGCTGTCCACCAGCACCAGACGCATGATAAATGTCTGTCCGAATGTCTTTATCAGCAATATCAATTTCAACTTCTTCTGCTTCTGGCATTACGACAACAGTCGCAGTGGAAGTGTGAATACGCCCTTGTGATTCTGTTGAAGGGACACGTTGCACCCGATGCGCACCACTTTCATATTTCAGTTTGGAATAAACGTTATCGCCAGTGATCATCATAATCACTTCTTTGTAACCGCCAATACCGGTAATATTGGCATCCATCACTTCGACTCTCCAGCCTTGTGTTTCAGCGTATTTTTGATACATATTAAATAAATCGCCCGCAAAAAGTGCTGCTTCATCACCGCCTGCGGCACCGCGAATTTCCATGATAATATTTTTATCGTCATTAGGATCTTTAGGTAACAATAAAATTTTGATCCGTTCTTCTAAAACTTCTTTTTCTTTTTTCAAATCACTTAGCTCTTCTTTGGCCATTTCTGCCATTTCATCGTCTAAGTTTTCGCTTAATAATTCTTCGGCATCTTTAATACCATCAACAACTTGCTTGTAACGACGGTAAACTTCCACCGTTTCTCTCGTGTTAGCTTCTTCTTTAGAAAGCTCCATAAAGCGCTGCGTATCACTGATTACATCTGGATCACTTAGCAGCTCGCCCAATTCTTCATAACGATCTTCAATCGCCTGCAGCTGATCATACATAATTATTTTACTCCTTTATTTTCAAATAGATGTCTTACCGATAACTTCTCTTAAAAGCTACATTTTACTGGTTACTGACTCAAATTTCTGGATGGAAATAATGGTGACGGCAGACTGGATAATAGGCTTCATTGCCGCCAATCTGAACTTGGTCCCCTTCATAAACAGGTTTATCGTCAATATAATGAAGATTCATAATCGCTTTTTTATGACAGAACCAACAAATTGTTTTCATCTCTTCAATTTTGTCAGCATATAACAATAAGTATTTTGACCCTTCAAACAATTCGTTGCGAAAATCATTTTTTAAGCCAAAGGCCATCACAGGGATATTCAATTCATCCACAATTCTAGTAAAGTCCAAAACATGCTGTTTTTGCAAAAATTGTGCTTCATCAATTAACACACAGTAAGGCTTAAAATCTAAATTCGTAATTGTTTCAAAAACATTTGTCTCAGTAAAAATCGGCAGTGCATCTCTTTGCAAACCGATTCGACTTGAAACCCGCCCAACACCAGAGCGGGTATCTAAACCACTCGTCATGATGACAACAGGCTTGTCTTGTTCTTCGTAATTGTGGGCAACTTTTAAAATCTCAATAGTTTTCCCACTGTTCATTGCGCCATATTTAAAAAATAATTGTGCCATTTCACAAATTCCTCCGCTTCACTCTTTGATATTATAGCGGAAAAGGACAGCTTTTTACAGTAGGAATTTTGCGTCTTACAGGATTGAAAATTTTGCCTGTGACAAACAAAAAACCACCGCCACAAGGGACGATGGTTTTTCAGGGAGTAAGAAAATGAAAAGAAAAGTTTGTTGGGTTTGGGTTGTTTTGTTGGTATGTGTATATAATAGCCAGAAAATGTGAATAATTTATGACAAGAATTTGGTAAATTCATACCTTTTTTCTAACGACGCGTTTTAAATTTCCACAAGATAATTTCAATTTTTTGATTACGGTGGAGAAATAAAGGTTCCTGCCCCCAATTTTCTGCTTCTCTGCTATACTTAAGACGAGCTTAATTATTTATCCAAAGGAGTTTTTTATGAGTATAATGCGGGTGCTGCGGCAAAAACTGCGCCGAGCACGTTTTTTTATCGCTGGCAATGTTTCTTCCATTCAGATTATCGTCAGCTATTATTTATTAATGACACTAATTTCATTGCTGCTTTTTTATTTACCTATTTTTCGTCAGCCAAATGTCCACGTTCCTTTTTTAGATATGTTTTTTATGGCCATTAGCACTGTCAGTGTGACGGGACTAACAACTTTTAATATCAATCACGTCTTTAATGAAAATGGTGTCATATTGTTGGAAGTTTTATTCCAGATTGGCGGTCTCGGAATTATGATGATTTCAACTTTCTTCTTTATTATTTCCCGCCGCAAAATTTCGCTTAAACAACGACAGCTGATTATGACGGATATGAATCAGCCCCGTCTTAGTGGTATTGTCCGGTTAATTCGGATTACCTTTACCATGATTTTGGTTTTTCAAGTTAGCTTTGGTTTATTGTTTGCTTTTTACTTTTTATGGCAAGGTTACTATCAAACCCTAGGCGACGCAGTGTTTTATGGCTTTTATCAAGCCATTTCGGCTGTTACAAACTCTGGTTTTGATGTCACAGGAGATTCAATTATGCCTTTTGCCAACGACTATCCTTTTTTGATCGTCATTATGTTTTTAATTTTTATTGGCGGGATTGGCTTTCCTGTTTTAATGGATTTTTACGAGTGGATTTTATACCGGCGCAAAAAAATACAACGACGTCTGCCTTTTCGCTTTTCCCTCTTTACTAAAATTGCTGTGTTAGCCTTTGTTATTTTGTTTGTTGGTGGGACCCTGATTATTTACTTATTGGAAAGAGATCACTTATTTGCAGGAATTGATCCATTGGGACGCTTTATTAATAGTATGTTTTACTCCATGACTACCCGTAACGCGGGGTTACAGATCCACGACTTAGGTGAGTTTCAAGTGACAACTTTAATCATCTTTTCACTCCTGATGTTTATTGGCTGTAGTCCTAGTTCTGTCGGAGGCGGTGTGCGAACGACGACCATCGCCATTATCGGGTTATACATGACTTCATTTTTAAAAAGCGAAGATAATATTAATATTTTTGGCCGCCGAATAAGTGATGCGGATGTCCGTAAATCAGTCGTCGTTTTTATGCTTTCTTTAGCCATGTGCTTTTTTAGTGTCTTATTGCTAAGCGCCACTGAAAAACAATCGCTAATCGCCATTATTGTCGAAGTGACTTCAGCTTTTGGGACAACCGGCTTATCGCTTGGCATAACCTCTGACTTATCCGTTGTAGGAAAAATTGTCATTGCTTTATTAATGTTTATCGGCCGCATTGGTATGTTGTATACCTTGTTACTCTTTATTCCAAAAGAAACTCGCGACCAAGGTTACGAATACCCGACTGAACAAATCATTATTGGGTAAAGTAAAAAAATTCGATTAGAAACATTCTGCTTGAAGTAGTCAAAATAATTCGTGTAACGTCTAAAATTTTCACCTGAATAAATCATTTACCGCAAAAATACCTATAACGAGCTTTTCAAACTAAACCTCAGCTACAATAAGCTAAGCTATTTGGTCTTATTGTTAAAAGCTAAGCGAGTTTGCAAAGCTTTTTTGCATTTTTGCAGGATTTCAACGCGTTACTTAGTTTTGTTGTTGTGATAACGGCAGTATCTGCGACTAAAATTTAAGAAAAAGCAAAGGTGTTACCGTAAATTATTCAGACTATGGTATGATAAGTTGGATTTATAAAACGTAACGTCAGTTTAACTAAAAGGAGCAACAAAATTTATGAGCTTACGTAGTCACTTGGCGATATTTGCCGGTAAAAGTGCCCAATGGGTTTTAAAAACCTTTTTCAAAGGTGGTTCCAGCTATCCAGGACAATTGGCCCTAAAAATTGATCCCAATGTTTTAGATTACTATTCTGATCTTTACGAAGTGGTAGTCGTGACCGGGACAAACGGTAAAACACTTACGACTGCTTTAACTGTTAATATTTTAAAACAACAATTTGATGAGGTGTTGACCAACCCGACAGGTGCCAACATGGTACAAGGGATTGTTTCAACCTTTTTATCTGCCAAGCCAAAGAAAAATCAAAAAAACTTTGCTGTCCTAGAAATCGATGAAGCCAGTCTTAGTAAGGTAACCGCTTATATCAAGCCAGAATTATTTGTTTTCACGAATATCTTCCGTGACCAAATGGACCGTTATGGGGAAATTTATACGACCTATCGTCTGATTGTCGAAGGAGCTGAAAAATCACCGAATGCGCCAATTTTGTGCAATGGCGATTCACCGATTTTTAATTCTGTGGATACCGTCAATCCCCGTAAATATTACGGCTTTGATCACTTACCTGATAAAGAACAAATGGCCCACTACAATACCGATGGTGTCTTGTGTCCGCAATGTCACCACATTTTGCATTACAAAATGATTACCTATGCTAACTTAGGTAAATATTATTGTCCCAACTGTGGTTTTCATCGACCAAAATTGGATTACAAATTGACTAAAATGTTAGCCATGGATAATACTTCAGCGGATTTTATCATCGACGGACATGAATACGGTATCGAAGTTGGTGGAATGTACAATGTCTATAATGCTTTAGCAGCAACTGCTGTAGCAGAATATTACGATGTTCCAGCAGAAAAAATCAAAGCTGGTCTTGGTTATGATGAAAAAGTTTTTGGCCGCCAAGAAATAATTGAAATTGACGGCAAGAAATGTACCTTAGTATTAGTAAAAAATCCCGTTGGTCTAAATCAAGTCATTGATATGATTGGTCTTTCACCTTACTCTTTTTCCCTTGTGGCCTTATTAAACGCCAATTATGCAGACGGAATTGATGTCAGCTGGATTTGGGATGGTAATCATGAAGCCTTTGCCCAAATGGATATCCCAGCAGTCATTGCCGGCGGCGAGCGCCACAAAGATATGGCATTACGCTTAAAAGTGGCGGGTATTCAAGAAGATAAATTAACCGAAACCAAAGACTTAGATGAAGTCATTGAAGATATTAAGAAATTACCAACAGAAAATGTTTATATTTTGGCAACCTACACTGCAGTGTTACAATTACGAAAAAAATTAGCAGAAAAAGGTTACATTAAAGGAGGAATGGATCGTGGCTGATTATGAATTAACATTGGCCCATCTATACGGCAACCTGTTGAACACTTACGGCGACAACGGCAACTTATTGGTGTTACAATATTTAGCAAAAAAAATGGGCATTCAATTGGACACAGAGATTGTTAGTATCCACGAAAAATTTGATCCTGCCAAATACGATCTCGTCTTTTTTGGCGGCGGACAAGATTTTGAACAATTAATTGTCTCTGAAGATATTCAAAATAAAAAGGCAGATTTAACAGATTACATCGAAAATGATGGTATCATGTTAGCTATTTGTGGTGGCTATCAATTATTGGGTCATTATTACATGGGAGCTAATGGCGAAAAAATCAAAGGAATCGGCGCGTTAGATCACTACACGTTAAGTCAGGAAAATAATCGTTTTATTGGCGACATTGTCATTCACAATGAAGAATTCGATGAAACTTACTACGGCTTTGAAAACCACAACGGACGGACTTTTTTAGGCGCAGGAGAAAAACCTTTAGGCAAAATCGTTGAAGGAAAAGGCAATAACGGCGAAGATCAAACAGAAGGTGTCATCTACCGCAATGTTTACGGTTCTTATTTCCACGGCCCTATCCTAGCTCGCAATGAAAAACTAGCTTACCGCTTATTAAAAACAGCTTTAGAAAAAAAATACGGTGCGATCACTGTCCCCTCATTAGCAGAAATTGCTTAATACAAACAAAAAATGAGGCCACAACCAGAGTGTTCCGTTACTTATAATAAACGCTGTTTATGCGCAAAAAAAGGTGTGACAATTTTATGTCACACCTTTTTTATTGACCTAACACGAGCGCATATCGACTTTTTGTAATAACTTGCCGCTCGTTACAATTTCTCTTGCGGTCTCTTTTAACTGCCCTGCTTTGACTTCGTAAAGACTAAAACCCGCGTGTTGAACAAAGCGAACAATCCCATCGCCTTCATCTTGTCCCAAAAAGGAAAGACCATCGGCGGTATAGTAAGGAATTTGACCGACAGTTTTGTGATAATGGTAATGCGTATGGCCATTTAAAACAGCTAAAATAGTGTAACGTTTTAAAATTTGCCACAATTGATCAGACTGGGGTAAATTTAACGTTGCATATTGTTCTGCAATTAAATGGTGATGAGTCATAAATAAAACGGGCTTGTCTTGGTGCGCTGAAAGAACTTCTTCTAACCAATTTAACTGAGCTTTATCAATTGTCCCGTCTGCATTACCATAAACAGAAGTATCAAATGACACTAAATAAAACGGATCAAATTCAGAAACGAAATTATAGTAGTTTGAAGAAGGCGCGTTTTTTAGCCACCCTTGATAAAAATTTTCTTTGATATCATGGTTACCTAATGTGACCATAACAGGTGTATCAGGAAACTTTTTGGTAAAATACTCGTGCAAAAAGCGATAATCAGCAATTTGACCATCTTCGGTTAAATCGCCAGTAAGCAAGACTAAATCAATAGCTGTCATTTCTTTGGCCTTTTCAATCGCACGATCTAAATAGGTCAAGGGATTCTCCATTTTTGTCAACATTGCTTGATAACCTGTGGTAGCTGGCAAATAATGACTACGGTAATGTAAATCAGAGAGTTGTAAAATTTTCATTAGCGTAACTTCCTACGAATCCAGCCAGTGAATAAGTCTAAGCTAAAGACGGTTACCACGACTCCTAATAAAATAATACTAACGCGATCCCAACTCCGCGTTTGAATTGCAAATATCAAAGGTGCCCCAATTCCGCCGGCACCTACCAAACCTAAAGTTGCGGCACTTCGCACGGCGATTTCAAAATGATTTAAAGACAGTGAACTATAGATTGGTAATAAATATGGTATACGCACAGAGAAAACAATTTGCCAAAAATTAGCACCAATCGCTGCTGCATCCTCAATCAAAGCCTCATCCATCCCTTCGGCTTCTTCGGTAAATAATTTTCCTAACATGCCAATTTGATGCACGCCGATTGCCATTACCCCAGCAAAGGGTCCTGGACCAACGACTTTAACGAAAATAATAGCGTAAACGAGTTCAGGAAAAGCCCGCAAAACGTTACAAATAAATTTACCAATTTTGGCTACCCAAGGATAATTTTGCCACAAATTGCTGGCACTAATTAAAGTTAAAGGTAGTGCCAAAATCGTTGCAATAAAAGTGCCTAAAAAAGCAATCCCAATCGTAAGCAACAATAAGCTAAGCAAATCTTCTCCACTACCATCATATAAGTAGTGCCAATCAGGATGGGCTAGCCCTTGTATTACTTCTGCTCCCATTGCAAAAGAAAATGTTTTTAAGCTGCTGTAGTCAATTCCTGAGGCAGAATAAATCACTAAAGCTAAAAGTAGCAGCACAAAAAAATATATTTTTTTGCTAACTTGACTAAGTATCATCCTAATCTCCTCCTAACTGCTTCACTTAAACCATCCACAATGGCCACCACCACAAAAATCGTCAAAATTATAATGGATACGCGATCGTAACGCATAAGCGCTAATGATGAATTCAAAATAACACCAAGCCCACCAGCGCCCACATATCCCAACACGGTCGAAGCTCGTACGTTTACTTCAAAGGCATAAAAAGTATAGCTGATAATTTGGTTAATGACTTGCGGTGTAACCGACCAAATAGCCACTTGCATTTTGTTGGCACCAACTGCCTCATTGGCTTCAATTGGGCCAAAATCAATTGTTTCAATTGCTTGAAAAATCAACTGGGAAACCATCCCGAAGGTAAAAACGGCAATCGTTAGTACCCCTGTTGCCTCACCAATACCAAAAATGGCAACAAATAAAGCGGCCAATAATAAATTGGGAATCGTGCGAATCACGCCTAAGAAAAAGCGGATAATATAAGATAAAAGACGTTGTTTTGTCACAACGTGAGTCGCTAAAAAACTAATCGGAACGGCAAATAGAACACCTAAAAAAGTACCCAAAACAGACATCTGCAATGTTTTGAGTAGTGGCGTTACAAGACTTGGTAAATAGCTAAAGTCAGGTTTTAAAAAGCGGGCTAAAAAAAGGGCCATCTGATTAGAATTTTGAAATACCGCCTGAAAATTAGCGTCAGTTAAAAGGATACTGCCTTGTAAACACAGCAGTAGCACAATTATTACAAATAAATGTTTGTACCAATTAAAATGGACGGTATCTTTAATTTGCATTTTCTCCCACTTCCTTTTCGTACGCTTTCCCATAGATTTCACTAAGACGTTGTTCCGTCAGTTTTTGTGCAACATCATCAAAAACAATTTCACCACTTTTTAAAGCGATAATTCTACTGGCATATGCTTTTGCCAAAGAGACAGAGTGAATATTCACAATAATCGTCTTATTTAAGTTTTGGTTGATTTCTTTTAAATCTCCCATCACTTTTTCAGATGTAACCGGATCAAGAGATGCCACCGGTTCATCAGCTAAAATAATGTCAGCTTGCTGCACTAAGGCTCTTGCAATTAAAACACGCTGCTGCTGACCACCGCTTAATTCATCACTTCGGGTGTGCAATTTATCAGATAAGCCGACTTGACTTAAAGCTGTCGCTGTTTTTTCATAGTCGGCTTTTGTAAACAAACCAAAGATACTTTTCCAAGTAGAATAATAGCCAAGACGACCGGATAATACGTTTTTTTGGACTGTACTGCGTTTAACCAAATTGAAACTTTGTGAGATTAACCCAATATTGCGGCGGATTTCCCGCAATTTTTTCTTATTGGCGTTTGTAATCGATTCACCATTAATGATAATTTCACCAGCAGTCGTTGTGACCAGACGATTGATAGACCGCAAGAGGGTACTTTTCCCAGCACCACTCAATCCGATAATGGCAACAAATTCACCATCGGCAATCGTTAAATTAATATCCTTTAAGCCTTTGACACCATTCGGGTAGACTTTAGCAACATTTTTAAATTCAATCATATTTTTAACTCCTAAATTAGATATCGAAATTCTTCCAAATGACAACTTGAAGCGCATTTTTTTCTAACTGAAAAACGCTTTGACTCTATAATTATACGAGTAAAAAAGCCAGCTCCTAAGAACCGGCAATTTGTTTACTCAGAAGCTTTTTTCGTGTATTCGCGAATTGTATCATAGGCACTATCAGCAGATTCTTGGTAGCCTTTGTGCCCCCATAAAGCCATCGCTTCTTGTCCGGCTTCATCTTTTGGCATATTCAAAAAGACATCTTTAATTTCTTGTTTTAATTTCGTGTCCATTTTGGGCTGCACCGCAATCGCATCGTTAGGAATATCACCTGTGGTTAAATATAAAACCCGTAAATCTTTCATAATATCCTGATCACTGAATTTTGAAGCAAATACATTACGCGCACCTTCAAAAACAAAGGCTGCATCCATTTGACCGTTTAATACAGCTGTCATTTCACTTGGAATATCATTGACCGTTGTAACAGTAGCATCTTTAGTTGGGTCAACACCGGCCTCTTTTAATTCAGCTACCGGGTAAATATAGCCACTAGCTGAATTCGGACTTAAAGTAGCAATTTTCTTTCCTTTTAAGTCTGTCAAATCCTTTAAGTTGCTATCAGCTTTAACTAAAATTTCACCTTTAAAAGTATTGGTTAATTTATCTGTTGGTAAACCTGTTTTTCTATCGTAAGCACCCAATTGAGAGGTCAACACTGCTTCTGCTGCATCCATATCTTTTGCTTGCACATAAGCCGCTGGCGGCATAATTCCTACATCAACTTGACCTGAGGCCATCGCTTCAACAATCGTAGAATAATCTGTTGCCAGAGTAACAGTCACATCTTTATCAAGTTTTTTTGATAAATACGCAGCAAATGGTTTTGTTTTAGCTTCCATAGAACCATCATTATTCGTTGGAACAAATTGCACCACCAATTTTTCTTTTGTGTCCCCTTGTGCCTTTTGTTCATTACCACACCCTGTAAGACCGACTAAAATTCCTAGTGTTAAAAGACCGGTTGCCAACATTTTGAAACGCATGTTTTCTCCTCCTATTGGAAAATGATTTATATTGCCCCCACATAATAGCAAGAATTATCTCAAACAAAAATGACCTGTGTCACTTTGTAGGTAATTTTTTTGTAAATTTTAAGTAAAACCCGAACATTATCTTTACACCACTTGGAAAAAGGATGCTTTTTTACTCATTTGCCGTTATAATCAAAAATAACAAAACACTCATTTGAGAAAGGAAGCTTTTATGAAACAGCTATTTGATAAAAGCCAGTTAAAAGAAGCAATTGCCACTAATAATTTACAAGATTATTTAAGTACAGATTTACTTTCAATTGCAACTTTATGTACCTTTGAAAAAGATGAAGATCTCATTCAAGCGGGAACAGCTTCGAAGTACTTATATTTTCTAGTAGAAGGAAGTGCGATGGTCTATTCATTTACCTACGATACACAAAACATTTGTATCAATTACTGCTATGAAGCAACCATTATCGGAGAGGCCTCTTCTTTATGGGAAACCACACCCAGTAGCAGCGTTAAAGCCATGACCCCTTGCACTTGTGTTTGCATTAACTTGAAGCAATACCGTTCTATTTTGCAAAATGATTTGCGCTTTTTAAAACATACCTGTCAGCTGCTTAGCTACCGCTTAAACACAGGGATTAATCTGGCCAATTCCTTAAGTGAACCCGTCGAAACTAGACTAGCCCGTTTTATTTTAGAACATGAAAAAGATGAACTTTTTTCTTTTCAACTTAATAATTGTGCGGCTATTTTAAATGTTAGTTACCGTCATTTGCTGCGCACCATGACTAATTTTAAAGATCAGGGCATTTTGCAAAAAGTTCGCGGTGGCTACCGAATTTTAAAACGCAGTCAGTTACTTGCCTTGACTGCTTGAATTTACACTTGGTATCTAGCTAGACAGTAAGTTTTTTCGTCATATTTTACTGTATGAAGCAACAAAATAATTTGTGCCATTACCAAAAATGAGTAAGCTATTTTTAAGCCGAATTTGCTTTAAGAAGTGGTAAAATCAATTGAAGTCTAATAACCTAAAATCAAATTATCGAAGGGAAAAACTAGTAAATGAAACCTACACTTGCTGATGACATTAATACTTTAGCTGCCTTTTGTACGCTGCGGGATATTCCAGCTTTAACACAAGCTAATTTGCAGAAAGCTTATAATTTTCCCCAGGCAGATGCCTTCGTTTTATTTGGTGGCACCATTCTAGCTGGTATTGAACCTTTAGTAACTGCGATGAAAAACCAAGTCGCAAAAAAGTATCTGATTGTCGGCGGACAAGGCCATACAACTGATGCGCTGCGGGATAAAATAAGGCAAGCATATCCGATGATTGCAACAGACCAGAGTGAAGCAGAAATGTTTAATGACATTTTGTATCTAAAATTAGGCCAAACTGCGGACTACTTAGAAGTTCAATCAACGAATTGCGGCAATAATATCACCAATCTATTGAAACTATTGACCAAAAACAAACTGCCAAAAAAATCACTTATTTTATCCCAAGATGCGACCATGCAACGTCGAATGAGTGCTACGCTAGAAAAATTCGCACCTCAAACGACAATTATTAATTATGCCAGTTATAAAATCCAGACAAAAATTGAAAATAGAAAATTACAATTTGACCAATCTCTTTTAGGTATGTGGGAAATGGAGCAATACATTACATTGTTATTAGGTGAAATTAGTAGATTGCAAAATACACCATCTGGCTATGGACCTTTAGGCAAAGATTTTATTGCCCCTGTTTTTATACCAGAAGATGTACTGGCTGCTTTTCACCGGGTTGCACAAGCATTTCCTAATAAAATCCGCACAGCTAATTCTGCTTATGCTAAAGAATTAGCGGAATAAGCTTTAGCAAAAAACAGTAACTAAAACTATAACGCATCACTTCTATCACTAAGGAGGCTATTATGAAAGGAATTTTGTTTGATTTTAACGGCACCTTGATTAACGACACGCAAAAGCACGAAGAAGCTTGGCAGGCTTTTATCACTAAAGTCACAGGGTCCCCTGTTTCCAAAGGGGATTTTGCCAAGTATTTTCACGGTAAAAATGCACAACATACCTTAGAACATGTTTTCAAACGACCTTTAACAGCTCAAGAAGTTGCAGACTATGCCGAAGAAAAAGAAGCTTTATATCGCGCGCTTTGTTTGGCTGATCCAAATTACAGCCTCTTAAAAGGAGTACCCGAATTTTTGACTTTATTGCAAAAAGAACAAATTCCCTTTACAATTGCCACTGCTTCGGGAAAAACAAATTTAGATTTTTATTTTGATACTTTGAATTTAAATCAGTGGTTCCAACTGGATAAAGTAGTCTATGATGACGGCAAAATGATTAGTAAACCTGACCCTGATCCATATTTAAAAGGAGCTGCTCGCCTTAGGTTACTCCCATCAGAATGTGTCATTTTTGAAGATGCACCCGTTGGTCTTTTAAGTGCATATAATGCAGCTGCAGCTCAAATTGTAGCTGTCGCTACTTCCGAAACAAAAGATTCGCTTGCTAAATTACCCGGCGTTTCCCTAATAGTGGCAGATTTTACTGATCCTACCCTAACTGTCTTAATCGACCAATTCACTAAAAAAAGCTGAGGAAACCCTTCAAGTTCAGCCATGGTCAAGAATTAGTAAAAAATAGACCCGCTCTTATTTGCCCTCCTTGCAATTGTGGTTCTTCACAAATATTACTATCTAAGATAATAAATACGATTTTTTTGTATTGTAAAAAATGTGACCTCTGCTTTATAAAAAAAATCAGCGGACTGATTGTTTATAATCAGTCCGCTGATTTTTTTATTTATTCCCACAGTGCTGTCACACTGACGCCAAAATGATCACTAACAATTGGCGTTTTATCCCCATTAAATAAGACTTCATGACTTAAAACAGTAAATTCTGGCGTTAAAAAGATATAATCAATTCTTTCCCCATTACTTTTTTCCCAACCGGCAATCTGGGCTAGGGTCGTTTCTTGACCACTCGTTTTTTTGGCGGCATAAAAACTATCTTGTAGCTGCCAATTACTTTCCATGATTTGCTTATACCCTTTTGTATTAGCCGGGTTATTAAAATCTCCCATTAAAACGAGCGGATGAGAATGATCTGCTAAAAAAGCTTGGACTTGCTCCCATTCAAAGGAAAATCCTTCTTGCCACCATGAAAAATGACCACTGAGCACTTGTACTAATTTACCTTCCACTGCAGTTAAGGCAGTCAAAATCCTGCGCGTGTGGTAATCTGTCACATCTTTTGTTTGAGATACCAATGTATCTTGGGCGATAAAAGGTTCTTTGGCTAAAATTGCCACCCCTTCATCAAAACGGTCATAGCCGATATGGTTATAACACCAAGACCAATAATACTCCTTATCCAAACATTGCAATTGTTCTTGCAGACGCAAAGCAAAATTATCTTCACGAATAATGACGTCTGTGTTACTAGGAATAAACCAATCATCTAAAAAAGCCTTCTCACTTGTCATCAACTGATTGACTTCTTGCAAACAAATAACATCGTAGTCATTTGTAGCAATATTTTCAGCGAGGTGGGCCAATTTTTCGGTTTGATTTTCTTCCAACCAACTATGACAATTTAAAGTTAAAAATTTCATTTTAATACTCCTATCTTGCTACTTGTCCCAAGAATAACATACTTTTCCTTCAAAAAAAGTTGCAGACCACATCAGACAATAAGAAAAGCTGGATAAACTCCTTCAACTTGCTAGTGATCCGGCGAGACTTCAATAAATTGTTTCCCAAATTTCTTTAAATTTCGCCTTATTGTCCCAGCGATTTAATTTAACAGACTGGGCAGCGCTAAAGCAGGCAAAGCACAGTTTTTTCTTATGAGAGTTTATACTTTTTTGTAGGGTGAAAAAAAGATTGCGCCGTTAAGACGCAGTGTCTTTTGCGCAATCTTCTTGTTTATAACGCTACTTTTGCAATTGGTGATTTCCCAGTAACTTCGCCAGTTTTTTCTAGCGTCACCGATTCAATTTCAGCTGCATTTGTAAAAGCAACAATAATAGTTGTTTGTTTACCAGCTTTTTGAATCGCAGCTAAATCCATTTGGGCAATCTTATCACCAGCTGAAACTTTATCGCCTTCTTTAACATTTACAGTAAATGGCGCACCTTTTAAATCAACCGTATCAATTCCCATATGCACCAATACCTCTAACCCTTCATCAGTCAGCAGTCCTAAAGCATGTTTGGTTGGAAAAACACTGGTAACTATTCCTGCTACTGGTGCATAAACGGTGCCATTCACAGGTTCAACGCCAAACCCATCACCCATCATTTTTTGTGAAAAAACAGGATCATTTACTTCTGTAATTGCTAAAACCTTACCATCAGCTACATTGACGATAGTTTCGGTTACGCCTTTAAATTTCGTTGCTGCCTTGCTTGTGCTAATTTCAGCAATCACTTCTGTTTGTGGAATCTCCATACCAGAATCAATGGCATCTTGAATATCAGATTTTAAAATATCGGCTTTTGGACCATAAACAGCTTGTACGCCTTTATCTTTCACCAATAGTCCCATCGCACCTGCGTTTTTCCAATCTGGTTCTTTTCCAACCTTAGCTGGATCTTTAACAGAAACCCGCAAACGTGTCATACAAGCATCGACATCCATGATATTTTCTTTACCACCTAAAAGGTTAATCACTTTTACGATTTGAGAATTTGGATCAAGAGAGCCATCTGCTGAAACAGCTGCACTGTCGCCCTCTCCTTTATTGTCATTTTCATAGTTTCCATTACGTCCTGGTGTGGCAAAATTGAATTTTTTAATTAAGAAATTGGCAATGAAGAACATGGCAACCCCAAAGACTAATGTTACCCAAATAAAGTTGAATAAGTCGCCGCCTAAACCAGCCTTTATCGCCATTGGTGTACGCGTTAACAATTCGATATTGCCAAATGAATGAACGCGTAAATGTACGATATCTGCCATTGCAAAGGCTGCCCCTTGAACAACGGCGTAAACAACATACAAAGGCACTGCCGCAAACATAAACATAAATTCTAGCGGTTCTGTTACCCCAGTTAAAAAGACAGCTAGTGCTGCAGAAAGATACATTGATTTGTATGCATTGCGTTTGTCTTTGTCAACATTGCGGTACATTGCAAAAGCTAAGCCCATCAAAATACCAGAAGCTCCAATCATTTGCCCAACTTTAAAACGCGCTGGCGTAAAATGATTTAAAACATATTCATATTGTGACATATCGCCTTGGCCTTTTAAATTTACCAAGTCGGTTGCCCAGGCCAACCATAACGGATCTTGTCCAAACACCTGTTGACCTGCTTGTGCGCCTGACATAATTGTATATGCGCCACCTAATTCTGTGTAGTTAATTGGAATCGTCAACATATGATGTAGTCCAAAAGGTAAGAGCAGCCGTTCCAATGTCCCATATAAAAACGGTGCCAAAATTGGGGCGGTCTCTTGTGATTGTGCGATCCACAAACCAAAATTATTAATTCCTGCTTGGATCACAGGCCAAACAATCGCTAAAACTAATGAAACTAAAATAGAGCGGAAAATAACGACAAAAGGTACAAATCGTTTACCGTTGAAAAAGGCTAAGGCATCTGGTAATTTACGGAAGTTATAATACTTATTGTAAGCTGTCGCTCCCACAAAACCTGCGATAATACCAACAAAAACTCCCATATTTAATGCTGGAGCTTCCAAAACACTAGTAAAAAAACCATTTACCATAATTTTTGTGCCAAACAACGTTTTGGTCAATGCTTCTGGATCTGCTAACATCTCACTTGTAACGCCAAAAATCGCACCTGTGATGCGGTTAATCAAAATAAATGATAGACCAGCAGCAAAGGCACCGCCTGCTTTTTCTTTAGCCCAACTACCTCCAATAGCTAAAGCAAATAAAAGATGTAAATTACCGATAACGGCCCAGCCGATATTTTCAATGACACCGCCTGTGGTCACTAACGCTCCTAGATCTGGATTAATCATTGGTATCGTTTTTCCAATACTAATCATTAAACCCGCAGCCGGCATTACGGCGATTACAACCATTAATGCCTTTCCGAATTTTTGCCAAAACTCAAAACTAATCAATTTTTTCAGATTTTCTTTCACTTACCTTCCACTCCTTTAGTCATTTTCGCTTTATTACGAATAAATAATTGCCTCTTTTGATTGCAGCTTTCAGCGCAATCGGTTTCGTTACAAATTATTATAGCGGAGAGTTTTTTTTCTGTAAAGGTAAACTTTAATTTTTATTTTACTGAAACATTTTCACACTTTTTTTAATTAAAATAGGAAAATAAAATATTTCTTATGGTCAATACTTCATTTCCAGCTCCCAAATATTTTTATTGCAAACTTTTGCAATATATCTCTTGACTAACGCAATCGATTGCGTTTATTATTTACTTAACAAAAGGATACAGGGAGGATTATAAAATGAATCAGATTCAGCGGTTATTTGACATTGACCCATGGAAAATTGCGACGAAAACTTTAGATAAACAAAACAGACGCCTACAAGAATCACTAACAAGTACCGGAAACGGCTATATGGGGATGCGAGGAAATTTTGAGGAGCACTATTCTGGTGACCATCATCTAGGTACTTATTTAGCTGGTGTTTGGTATCCAGATAAAACGCGCGTTGGCTGGTGGAAAAATGGCTATCCAGACTACTTTGGTAAAGTAATCAATGCGGTTAATTTTTTTAGCCTTACGATTAAAGTCAACGATACAACAATTGATTTGGCAACAATTCCCTATGAAGATTTTTATTTAGAACTTGATATGCAAACTGGGATTTTAACCCGTCACTTTACAGTCAAGGTCGCCGACGCTACAATTCGTTTCAACTTTGAACGCTTCTTATCGATTGTTAAAAAAGAATTAGCTGTTCTAAAAGTTACGGCCGAAGTAATTACAGGTAGCGCAACGATTACCATTGACTCTGCTTTAGATAGCAATGTTCGTAACGAAGATAGTAATTACGATGAATTATTTTGGGAAGAAAAAGCAAGTGGTAAAGAAAACGATGCTACTTACTTGACCGTCCAAACGGTACCCAACAACTTTGGAATCGAACGTTTCAGTGTGACTGCGTTAATGAAACACGATCAAAAATCATTAGCGACAACACCAGCACCGTTAGCAATTTCAGATGCTTTTTATTACGAAGCAAAAGCTGGGGAAACAATTTCTTTTGAAAAACGAATTGTTGTTTTAACGAGTCGTGATATTCCAGAAGAAAATCAAGTCGCAAAAGCAGTTGAATTGATGACTGCCTATGATCAATCGTTTGCTACATTAAAAGCAGAACAAGTTGAGGCTTGGAAAAAGCGCTGGGAATTAGCAGATGTTGCTATTAATGGTGATCCTGCAGCCCAACAAGGCATCCGTTTCAACTTATTCCAACTATTTTCAACTTATTACGGCGATGATGAGCGGTTAAATATTGGACCAAAAGGTTTTACCGGTGAAAAATACGGCGGTGCAACATATTGGGATACCGAAGCCTATGCTGTCCCACTTTACTTGGCCTTAGCAAAACCTGATGTCACCAAAAACCTTTTAAAATATCGGCATAACCAATTACCAGAAGCCCACATCAATGCCCAAAAACAAGGATTAGCTGGCGCTTTATATCCAATGGTAACTTTTACTGGGATTGAATGTCACAATGAATGGGAAATTACTTTTGAAGAGATTCATCGGAACGGTTCTATCGCTTATGCGATATACAACTATACGAACTACACTGGTGATGAAACTTATTTACAAAAAGAAGGATTAGAGGTTTTAACTGCTATTTCCCGTTTCTGGGCAGATCGTGTCCATTATTCAAAACGACAACAGAAATATATGATTCACGGTGTAACTGGTCCTAACGAATACGAAAATAATATTAACAACAACTGGTATACCAATATTTTAGCAGCTTGGTGCTTGAAGTACACCTTAACAAGCTACCATCGCTTAAAAGATCGCACTACCGTTACCATCAGTAAAACAGAACAAGATAAATGGGAAGATATCATTGACAATATGTATTTACCTGCAGATGAAGAGCTTGGTATTTTTGTGCAACACGATACGTTTTTAGACAAAGATTTAATGCCTGTAACCGACTTAGACTCTGCTGAATTGCCTTTAAATCAACATTGGTCTTGGGATAAAATTTTGCGCTCTTGTTTTATCAAACAAGCAGATGTCTTACAGGGAATTTATTATTTTTCTGATCAATTTACTTTGGAAGAAAAACGTAAGAACTTCAACTTCTATGAACCTATGACTGTTCATGAATCATCTCTTTCTGCTAGCATTCACGCTATTTTAGCTGCTGAATTGGGCATGGAAGAAAAAGCGTTGGAAATGTATGAACGAACTGCCCGTTTAGATTTAGATAATTACAACAACGATACCGAAGACGGTTTGCACATTACTTCAATGACCGGTAGTTGGCTTGCAATCGTTCAAGGCTTTGCCCAAATGAAAACTGATCACGAAACATTGCGTTTTGCGCCGTTTTTACCAAGCAAATGGGAAAGCTATGCCTTTCACATCAATTACCGCGGAAGACTTTTAGCCGTGACTGTAACAAAAGAAGCTGTCACTTTGAAACTTGTTTTGGGAGAGGCCCTTGCAGTATCCTTGTATGATGAAAGTTATACCTTAGTAGACGAAATCACAGCAGCGATGAACAATTAAGTTGCCTTCACCAAGCTAACTTACAAATAAAATTTTATTTCTAGGTAAAGTTTAGCTTGTTGTGACAGCACTTGTTTTTATCACGTTATCTAAAAAAAGCTGAGACAAAAGCCTACAAACGCTTGTCTCAGTTTTTTGTTTTTTACGCAAAATAAAAAATATCAATTCAGAATAAAGAATTTCGCTAGTTTTCTAACGTCAAAATTGCTATGATAGCAAAAGAATCCATTTCAAAATGAAACAGGGGGGAGACCCATGAGCATCACTGTAAAAGATGTCGCCAAAAAAGCCGGCGTAGCTACTTCGACGGTTTCCCGCGTCATCAATGACCATCCTAGCATCTCTGAAGAAACCAAGAAAAAAGTCCGCAAAGTTATGAAGGACTTAGGCTACGTTCCCAACGTTACGGCGCGCAATCTCGGTAAACAAATTGCCAGTGCGATAGGCATCATCTTGCCTCCTTTAGATTCAAAAGAACGTTTAGGCAACCCCTTTTATTTAGAAACTATCGAAGCGGTCAACGAAGAAGCCAGTACCTATCAAATGTCTGTGGCCGTTGCTTCTGCGCCAGATTTTGATACTCTTTTGGAAAATGTTAAACGGATGCATCTACAAAAACAAGTTGACGGCTTTATCTTAACTTATTCGGATAATCATGATCCAGTTATTGCCTATTTATATGACAATAAAATACCTTTTACTTTAATTGGACAGCCTTATCAAAACGAAAGCGAAATTGTTTTTGTCGATAATGATAACCAATTACTTGGAAAACAAGCAACGGAATATTTAATTGCCCGCGGACACAAAGATATCTTATTTGCTACGAATACGACCCGGGAAAATCTTTATTTTGAGCGCTATTTTGGCTATCAAAAAGCCTTGATGATGGCAAATTTGACGACCCAACCGGCAGTTAAATTTGAAACACCCGAAGATTATGTTGTCTTTGAAGATATATTAAAAGATACCCAGGCTACTGCATTAGTCGTTATTGATGATCTGTTTGCGATGCGTATTATGCAGTTGGCCCAAATTTATGGTAAAAAAATTCCCGACGATTTATCGTTAATTAGTTTTAATAATTCCATTTTCTCCACACTCGTCCATCCTTATATCACTAGCCTTGATATTGATGTCGCTCGCTTAGGAAAAATGGCAACACAAAAATTGATGGAGCAAATCAATCAACAGATCACAGACGGGATTAAAGTCATTGTTCCCCACCAGCTAATCCAACGAGAAACTGTTTTAGACCTAACAAAATTATCTTAATAAAAAACAGATCAATCTAAATACGCCTTAAATGTTCAACGCCAACATTGAACATTTAAGGCGTATTATTGTCATTAATTAATCTTTGCTGATTTTTTAATAACTATTGCAGTAAATAGACCCCCAACAAGCAAAATAAAATACCCATTGCCTCTTTTAAGTTAAAGGGTTCTTTAAAAATAAAAATGCCAATTGGGATTAACGCTAACGTCAATAAACTCGTGACTAAAATCGCTGACATATTCACAGGCCAGCCTGAACGATACATCCACAAATAGCCCACCTCTACAAAAACAATCGCAATTCCCAATAAAACAGTTCCCCAATTTAAATATTTTACTTCTTGCAAAAGGCTAGTTTTATGACTTCCTGATAAAAAAGTTACTAGACATATTAGCCATGCAATTCCGTAAACAATCAAAAGTGAAAAGAACAGATTGCTCTTTTCATTCACACTCTTTGAAGCAAAATGATACAACAAATTAGCAAATACAGTTACGAATAACGGCGCATAAAACAATTGCAACACATCCCTTGCCTTTTTTTCTATTGTACCAAATCTCAAATGCTGCAGTAAAAATCAATAGGCAGAAAAGCTAGACAGCTAGAACAGTCAAAGCACTATTTTTTCTTGTAAAAATTTATCCTTCCTTTACAAATAAAAAACCTGCGGCAAAAATCAAAGTGACTTTTACCACAGGTTTTACTTTTGAAATTATTCTTTTGCACCAGGTTCTGAAGCGATAATGCTGCAGTCACCTTCAACTGTCCAATCAGAAATACCGTTTGGCATAATACAACTTGTTCCCATTGGCATTTCATAAGATTTGCCGTTAACTTTTAATTCACCGAAACCGTCAATCACAGTCATTAACGTATATGGTGCATGAGCGTCTAGATGCAATTCACCTTTAACTTGCCACTCGTAAACGTTAAAGAAGTCAGTTTTCAAATAGGTGATAATACTTGAATTTCCTTTTTTTACTTCTGTTACATTTAATTCTGGTTTTAAAGCTGGTATGGTCGTTACATCAATAGATTGTTGGATGTGTAACTCCCGTGTATTTCCGCTATCATCTTTACGATCATAGTCATACACACGGTAGGTCGTATCAGAACTTTGTTGAGTTTCTAAAATCATAATACCTTTACCAATGGCATGAATTGTCCCACTTGGTACATAATAGAAATCGCCTTTTTGCACTGGCACACGAGTTAATAAGTCATCCCAGCGTTCAGCATGAATCATTTCAGCTAATTCTTCTCTGGTTTGTGCATGGTGCCCATAAATAATTTCTGCACCCGGCGCGGCATCAATGATATACCAACATTCGGTTTTACCTAATTCACCTTCGTGTTCCATCCCATATTTATCATCTGGGTGTACTTGGACAGATAATTCATCTTCTGCATCTAAAATTTTAATCAGTAGTGGAAAAACAGGTTCAGTAGGATTACCAAACAACTCTTTGTGGTTTTGCCATAAATCGTCTAATTTTTGTCCAGCAAATTCGCCATTCTCAACGACACTTACACCATGGGGATGGGCACTAATCGCCCAATCTTCTCCAATTTTATCACTGGGTAAGTCAAAACCGAAAACTGTATGTAATCGATTGCCACCCCAAATTTTTTCTTGAAAAACAGGTTTCATAAATAATGGTTCCATTATCAATTTCCTCCTAGTTGTAATGTTTTGCCTCGTTTGGAAAATATTACTTTCTTTTTTATAACAACTTGTCTTGAAGTATTATACCACTTTTCACGATTTGTGAGCCTTTTCTTTTAAATATAATGTAAGGATCTCATCTCTTTTTTTCAAATAAAGCTGGCGATTATCTATAGGATGTACCCGGTTACTCAAAAAGATAAAACCGCTTTTATTTTCAGGGTCTAATAGCATAAAGGTCCCTGTATACCCAGTGTGAAATAACAACGGACGGCATTTATCATCTACAGTATATTTTAAATCCCAGCCCAAAGATCGTTTGTTATTATGTGTTGGCGTTTGATCTGTCAAAAGCATTGCCACGGTTTCTTCACGTAGATAATCTTGGCCCCAATTTAAATACATTTGGGCAAAAATTTCTAAATCTGACAGGTTAGTAAATAGACCAGCATTTCCAGCTTCAGCTTGTAATACTCGCGCCTTAGGGTCGTGGGTTAAACCTTGCAAAACAGTGCCGTCAGACAAGACTTCCGTTGGTGCAATTTTACTTCTTAACGCCTCAGATGGTAAAAATAAGCTATCATCCATCTTTAATGGTTCCAAAACTTCTGTACGAAAAATTTCAATAGTTGTCTTTTGATATATTTCTTCTAGCATAAAACCTAATAAAATCGTCCCCGCATCTGTATATTGGACAACTTTGCCTAAATTTTCGCCCGGTTGTAATTTTAAATAGGCCGCCTTTAACTCTTCTTTATTTAACTTATCTCGATTGGCAATCCATGTCTTAATATCAGAAGTATGGGTTAGTAAGTGGCGTAAGGTAATTTGCGGATTTCTAAAAGCGGATAGATACTTTTGTAACGGCTGATCTAACTGTATAATCCCCTGTTGGTTTAGACGCAAAACAACGCTCGTGGTACAAATTACTTTGGTTAAAGAAGCCACATCAAACAGCGTATCTTTTTGTAAAGGTACTTTATGAGGTACAATCATCTGAGCACCTACTATCGTTTCATCCACTGCTTCTTTTTCAATAAAGGCAAAAGCCGCACCAGGAAAGATACCTGCAGCCAGTTGCTCTTTAATACATGCTTTTGTTTTTGCATACATCTTATTCACCTTTAATTCTTAGTTGCTTTTTTTGATTTTACCACGTAATTCAAGAAAAGAAAGACTGCACAAACTCGTTTTGCTTTTAAGTATTAAAAGGAATTTCAATGAATTGCTGTGCAAATTTCTCAAGATTTTATCTTTTTATCGTTCAAAAAAAGAATCCGGACTAATCGCCCAGATTCAATCGTTTTGCTTTCTAATGCCGTTTTTTATCTTTACTAATGAACCACCATTCAATTCCGGTTGGATCATAAATTGTAATAATTTGTTTTTTCTGATCGATGAAAAACGCAACGTTTAAACTTGCTAAGTGGTCTGCTAAAGCTAAGATATCTGTAGGTAAAACGCGAAACTGTAAGAAATCAAGCCCTAAAACATCATCTGTTGAAAGATCTAATGTTCCTCCTTGACCAGCCGTTAGTCCCACATGGAAGTTTCCGCCATTTAAAGCCAAAATACCACTCGTTTCATCTTGAACTTTTAGACCAATAACATTTTCTAAAAAATCTTGCTGCTCTTTTAAGCGACTTGTATTTAGATGAAGTTTATCAAAATGAACGTCATCTGATAAACGGGGAAATTCTCCTGTGGCTTTTTGCGCTAAATCAGCAAGATTAAACGCTGTTGGATTTTGATGTTCGCTTTTTGTGCCAAAATAAATTTCCAACTGATTGCCCTCAGGATCTTCAACTAAAATTCCCGTTGCATCGTTGTCTGCTAATGCATCTTTAATTGGATAGTCTGCTTTAATTAGACGTTGTGCCACATCGGCCAACTCCTTTTCAGAAGGAATCACCAAACACAACCGTTGTAATTTCTTAATTTCACCAGTGTGGTCTTGTGCATAAGGACTTTCTTCCAACCACAACAATTCGCTTTTACTTTTGGCGTTGCCAAAAATTGCTAATTCATTTTCTTCTCTTTTCAAATTAAAACCAATAATATCGCGATAAAATTCAATCATTAAGTTTCGATTTTTAACGCGTAATGCCACGGTCTCAAGCCCTGCCGCCGCTAGTGCAAATTCAGCCATTTTCTTTACTCCCCTTCCGACAAGATTATTGTACTTAGAAATCAGTCTTGTCGCAAATGATATCCCTTAGCTACTTTGTAGTAAAAACGTTATCTAAAGAGAATTCATCTCTAAACATTATATCAAATTGTATTTTATCACTTTTTTAAGAAAAATTGGCTCAATTACCTGACTAAATACCATTTTTTCAAAATAATCAAAAAAAATCATTTTTTCTAATCATTCTAAGTGATGGTCTGACAAAAAATATACCGCAACTTGGATTTAAACTTTTAAAAAGAAAAAACCTGCCCGCTTTTTTGCGGCAGATTTTTTTGAAGCTAGTATTTTAATTTGTCGCCAGTACCGGTACTTTTGCTAAAATAGTAGTCCCAGAATTTGTAATGGTGTTATTAATGCATACCGATTGCACACCGGCTACTAGTGCCTTTTTAGCACTAGTGATTTTGGGGACCATTCCTCCAGTAACAATTTTTTGTGTCACAAATTGTTCCAATTGCTCAAAACAAACTTCATCTAACCACACATCATCTTTTTTAATTCCTGGTACATCGGTTAGTAAAAACAATTTTTTTGCCTGCAAACTTGCTGCAACCTGACAAGCTACTTCATCGGCATTAATATTAAGCCACTGTCCTTGTGGCGTGATGCCTAATGGCGCAATAACAGGGATTTGATCCGTATGAAACAAGGTTTCCAATAATGCATTTGAAATTTGGGTTACTTCACCAACGTAACCCAATTTTTTGCGATTAATAAAATCGCCTTGAATCAATTGATTACAGCCGGCATTTAACCCGACTGGTTGTAAACCAGCCTTTTGTAATGAAGTGGTAATCAACGGTTGGACTTGACCCAACAGCACCATCCGGGTAATTTCTAGTGTTTTTTTACTGGTAATACGCAAGCCCTCTTTGACCTCAACTTTTAAATTCATTAATGTCATCATTTTAGAAATATAGTGACCGCCACCATGAACAATGACAATCTTTTTATTTTCTGCCTGCCATTGTTTTAGTTGACTAAAAAAAGCTTTATCCAAATTGTCAGAGGCGATACCGCCCATCTTTACTACGATCACGTCATTATTTTCCATCTTTTCTCACTCCTTAAATTTTGAAATCTACCGAAAACTTGATTTTAAAATCATCAGGTGTGATACAATGCGTTAATTTTGACATAATCGTAGGTCAAATCGCATCCCCAGGCTTTTCCTTGACCATTGCCTTGTTGTAAAGTAACAAAAATTTTAATGACATCTTCAGCCAGTGCTGCTGTCATTTTTTGCATATCAAAAACCGTCGGCAGTCCATTGGCATAAACTATTTGATCCCCTAAAATAATTGTAACCTCCTCAGGATTAATTGGACTTCCGCTATACCCAATAGCACATAAAATGCGGCCCCAATTAGGATCTTTACCAAAAATTGCTGTTTTAACTAATGGAGAACCAACTACTGACTTACTAATCATGCGAGCTATCAAATCATCGCAGGCTCCACTTGTAGTTACTTCAATTAATTTCGTTGCTCCTTCGCCATCTTTGGCAATCATTTTTGCCAAATCTTCCATCACTGTTTTTAAAAGTTCTTTTAGCTTTTGATAGGCTAACGTTTTGGTTTTAATTTCGTGGCCACCAGCAGCGCCGTTTGCCAGTAGTAATACCATATCATTTGTTGACGTATCACCATCGACTGTAATCTGATTAAAAGTTACCTCCGTCAATTCTGAAAGTAATTGCTGTAGCGTCAAACTCGAAATATTGGCATCACAAGTTATAAAGCCTAACATTGTGGCCATATTCGGATGAATCATTCCTGAGCCCTTGCCACAGGCAGCCATGGTAATGCAATGACCATCTATTTCAGTTTGATAAACCACATTTTTTGTAAAGGTATCTGTGGTTAAAATTGCTTTGGCGAAATTATCAGCTATCCCCTGTTTTTGTAAACTTTCAATACCTGCAGTTACCTTTTCCATTGGTAGGGGTTTTCCGATTATTCCCGTTGAGGCGACGGCGACCAAATCTGGTGCAATCTGTAATTTTTTTGCCGTTACCGCAGCCATTGCTTTCGTATTTTTTAATCCTTCATCGCCGGTACAAGCATTTGCATTGCCTGAATTTACTACAACAGCCTGCAATTTTCCAGCTAGTAAAATTTCTTTGGTATAAGTAACGCTAGCTGCTTTAACCTGATTCGTAGTAAAAACGCCAGCCGCTTGTGCTGGTGTCATCGAGTATAGCCAAGCAATATCATGATTTTTATATTTTAGGCCACAGTGATTCCCATCTGCTGCAAAACCTTTGGGTGTGGCGATTGTTCCATTAATTTTTTGCATATCTTTTTTCTCCTTTAAGGAAACATGGGCACATCCCTAAGCCCCGTGTCTTCGTCTAATTGCGCCCACAAATTGAAGTTTTGCAATGCTTGACCACTGGCTCCTTTGACTAAATTGTCAATGACACCCACCACGGTCAAAATACCGGTCTGTGAATTCAAATCCAACCCGATATCACAAAAATTGGTGCCCACCACTTGTCGCAGCTGTGGTAGCTGGCCAAGTGGCTGCATTCGGACGAAAGCACGGTGGTTATAACTTGCAGTATAGGCAGCATAAATTTCATTTTCCGTCACACCTTTTTTTATTTGGGCATAAAGGGTCATCATAATCCCCCGTTTAACTGGGATGAGACTCGTCGTAAAGTGAATATTGGTTAAAGATTTATCAAATTGTTGGAGCACGCTAATAATCTCTGGAATATGCTGATGTTCATTTAATTTATACATCGTCATATTTTCGGCGCATGTAACAAAATGACTACTGTCAGACAACGTTTTACCAGCTCCTGTTAAGCCGGATTTCCCGTCAAAAATTAGCGGAGTAGCTTCAATAAGATTTGCTTTTACTAATGGCATCGCAGTTAAAATGGCCGCCGTTGCATAACAACCTGGGTTGGAGATTAAATTTCCCGGTTTTTTATCCATTAACTCTGGTAAGCAGTACTGTGCCTTTTTTAATAGTTTGGCATCAGCTGGCGTTTTTTTATACCATTTTTGATAAGTAGCGCCATCTTTTAATCGCAAGTCCCCAGATAGATCAATCACTGGAAAATTGGCAGCTACAAAAGGCGCCGCTTCTTCTTTGGTTACGCCAGCCGGTGTTGCAAAAAAAACAATGTCATTTTCTGCCATCACCTGTTCTGGTGTGTACCCAATAATTGTCTTTTCTACTAAATCGTTTAGATGGGGATAAAGTTCGGCACTATTTTTTGTATGTTGCCCGTGGCTGTGTAAAGTTCCCAGCTCCAAAACGGGATGCTTGCAAATCAATCGTACTAATTCAAGCCCAGTATAGCCAGTTACCCCGATTATTGCAGCTTTCATCATCTTGTCACCTCACCTTCTAATTTATAAGCAATAAAACACAAGTTATTAAATTAATCTGATTATAAACATAAGCTTTTTTCACGTCAATGTTTTTTTATTAATTTTTTCGATATTTTTTTATATTTTTATACAAAACATTGAAATTATTTTTTTGCCCTAAAACATTGAATGCGCTGATTAATCACCTATTCTTGTAAACTAAGTTTTGAAAAAGCTTTCTCAAAAATATGCAACCCGTGGATAATTTCTGTGCTCGTAATAATCAGTGGTGGCAAAAGGCGTAAAATATTTTCCCCCGCCCGTAAAGTCAACATTCCTGCTGTCTCTAGCGCTAGCATAAGGTTTGTTACATTTGTTTCTTCCTGTAAAACAATACCAATCATTAAACCTTTGCCACGAATCGACTTAATGAAAGGCGCATTGAGTTTTTTTAATCCTGTCATCAATTCTTCACTACGCATTTTTACATTCTCATAAATATTTTGATCAGTTAATTCAGTTAATACCGTCTTTGCGGCTACCATCGCCATTTTATTGCCACCAAACGTCGATCCGTGACTACCCGGAAGAAAAGATGCACCTAGTTCCTTTTTGGCTAACATCGCTCCAACTGGAAATCCATTTCCTAAGCCTTTTGCTAAAGTTACAATATCTGGATAAATGGCATAGTCTTCAAAAGCAAATAAGCTACCACAGCGACCAATTCCGGTTTGAACTTCATCGACAATTAAAAGACAATCATTCTCACGACATAACTTTGCTACTGCTTGTAACCACTCTTTATCTGCCGGAAGTACACCGCCTTCTCCTTGAACTACTTCTAGCATTACTGCTGCGGTCTTTTTCGTTATCGCCTTTTGTAAAGGTGCCAGTTCGTTAAAGGGGAGATGTACAAAATCTGGTACTAGCGGGTGAAAACCTGCCTGAATGCTTTTTTGACCGGTGGCAGACAGCGCACCATATGTTCGTCCGTGAAAAGACTGCCAAAAAGTTATAATCTGCGTTTTTCCCGTTTTTTTTCGGGCTAATTTAATTGCCGCTTCGTTGGCTTCTGCGCCACTATTACAAAAATAAGCTAAATAATCAAAGCGCTGGCACAATTTTTCCGCAACTTCTTCTTGCAAAGAATTTTGATAGAGATTTGGCGTATGCCACAACTTTTCTGCTTGCTTTTTTAATGCACTATTTAATTTTTTATTCCCATACCCCAAATTACAAACACCAATACCGCTAGTAAAATCCAAATATTCTTTCCCCGTATGGTCTGTTAAGTAACAGCCATTTCCCGACATAATTTCATACGGTTTTCTTTGATAATTTGAAAAAAGATACGACATATAACCACCAACTTTAAGTTTTATGTATTAATATACATAAATATACAATTAACCACAAGAATTATTTTTATTTTTGCTTAAAAAACACAAAAAATATTCGCATTTTGTATAAAACAAACAAAAACAGCCTAAATTTGGTATTACGAGCTAGATTGTGAAGCCGGAGATGGATATACTTGCGACAAAGCTAAAAAGTCTAAATTTACCAAAAGTTTAGAAAATAACTTTTAATAAATTTAGACTTATGAATTAAACTATGCTTTTTATTTTAGTCAAATATCTTATTGGGGTTTAGTATAGCATTGGGATCTAGAGCTGTTTTAAGCTGTCGCATTAAGCCTAATTTTTCAGACGGGAGATTTTTCATAAAGTATTTTTTCTTTAACAAACCAATCCCATGCTCAGCAGAAGGTAAGCCACCTATAGCAGCAATCTTTTCATAAAGCTGATTCAAAAAAGTTGCTAACTGCTCTTGCCAAAGTGTATCTGCCAAATTTTGTCGCATAATACATGCGTGTATATTCCCATCACCAGCATGGCCAAAAAACACACCGTCTAGCCCCAATGTCTCTGTCAATTTTTTCATATAGACAATCGTATCGGTAATCTGATTAATCGGTACTACAATGTCTAATGGTTCTTGTTGGCTACTTTCTTCTACCCCAGAAACAATTGCGCCTCGCAGTTGCCAAATCAGATTAGCTTCTTGGGTTGTAAAAATTTTAAAAGTCGTAATATCAGCTTCTTCTAGCAATTTTTTTAAGCTTTCAATTTGATTTAGACATTCTGCGTTGCTACCATCTACTGTTAATAATAAAAAAGCTGTGCCGGTCATAGTTGGCATCGGAAGTTTCAAAAAATCAGCAGCGTATTTTAAGCCACTTTTTTCAAAAAATTCCAACGCAGCCGGAGTAATTGTTGAAGCTAAAATTTGATAAACAACTGGCGCCAAGTCTGTTAAATTATTAAATCCAATTAATAAACTACGGGAAGTTGCAGGCTTTACGCGCAACTTCAGCTGTAATTGGGTGATGACACCTAGTGTTCCTTCTGAACCGATAAATAAGTCTTTTAAATCATAACCTGAACTATCTTTATTATTTAAACCACCAACAAAGACAATACTGCCATCGGCTAATACCACTTCCATCCCCCGGATATTATCTCTTGTTACCCCATACTTAAGTGCGCGCATTCCACCAGCATTTGTGGCTGCCGTGCCACCAATTGTAGCCGCTTTAGAACCAGGATCTGGCGCGTAAAAATACGGTGTAGGTGCTAAATAATCTTGAATTGCCTGTAGCGTTACTCCCGCCTCGACGGTTAAAGTTAATGTTTGCTCATCTAGTTTTATAATTTGCTGCATCTCTTTTAAACACAGCAAAAATTCCTCTTGCTTGGCAAAAGTTGCCCCCGTGAGTCCGGTATAGCCCCCGACCGTAATAATTTTTTGCTGTTTACTGGCTGCGTCTTTTATACAAGCTACAACTTCTGCTGTATTGGTTGGATAAAAGATTCCAGCTGCATTTCCTATTTCACCAGTCACCTTATTTTGTAAATATGCTACTGGTACTTTTTTGTACACTTGCCTCACCCCCTAACTTTATCACTCCTTAAATCTTAACGGGTAAAATGTTGCGCCAATCGGTCGCCACCCCACTGAATAAGTTGCACCACTACCACTAATAGTAAAATAATCACCACTAAAACCAATGTTTCATAACGATAATACCCATATTGAATTGCCAAATCGCCAATTCCACCAGCACCAATTGTTCCCACCATCGCAGAATATCCCAACAAGCTAATAACTGTTAATACAAGGCCGCGAATTAAGCCCGGTAAGCTCTCAGGAATAATCACACCTAAAATAATTTGTTTGGTTGTTGCACCCTGGGCAACACTGGCTTCTAAAATTCCCGGATCAACTTCTGCAAAGGCCCCTTCTGCCACTCGAGCAAAAAAAGGAATTGCTGCAATAGATAGCGAAATTGCAGCTCCCGTTGGCGTATAAGGGTCTCCTAAAATGGCAGCCAAAAAAGGAATCAGGGTTACCAGTAAAATGAGAAACGGTAATGATCGAATCGCATTAACGATAAAACCTACTGTCTTGTGGAGGAGGATATTTTGATGAAATAAAACATTGCTAGCTAAAAACAACAGTAAACCAATTAATCCGCCAACTATAACACCGATAATTGTCGCGACAGCCACCATATAAAAGGTGTCTGCCAAAGCTTTAGGCAAATGCTGTTGTAAAATTTCTACGGTTTCTGCCATTTGCTTTCCTCCTTAATTTCTTTTGTGGCAAATACTTTTTCTGCTAATTGCAAGACTGCCTTTTCCAAATTTTCTTTTTCTCCGGTTAAATAGACCAGCAAAATACCAATTACATCATTTTGAATGTATTCAATTTTTCCATGGATAATTGAAATAGCTACATCAAATTGTTTGGCAACATCTGTAATTAAAGGAGCCAGCGTATTATCCCCTTGATACCGCAATTCAATTAAGCGTCCTTGGGCTAAATCCGGTAGCAGCTCTTGAGGTAAATGTAGGTTCAAATAACGCCCCACTAATTTTTGCGTAATAAGCGCCTTGGGATTTGCAAAGATATCGTAGGTGGAAGCCATCTCCACCACTTTTCCTGCTTCCATCACTGCCATGCGATGAAAGAGTTTTTTAGCCACTTCCAATTCGTGGGTAATAAAAACAATGGTAATTCCTAATTTCTGATTGATTTCAGCTAAAATTCGCAAAATTTCCTCTGTTGTCTCTACATCTAACGCACTCGTTGCCTCATCACACAATAAAATTTCTGGATTATTCGCTAGTGCTCGGGCGATACCAATTCGTTGCTTTTGACCACCAGACAATTGATTGGGGTAGCTATCCATTTTATCGCTTAAATCAACTAAAGCCAGCAATTCTTTTACCCGTATCGGCAAAAGATCCTTATCACAATTACCTGCTTTTAGCGCAAAAGTAATATTTTCTGCCACGGTTTTATTATTAATCAAATTGAAATGTTGAAAGATCATCCCGATTTTTTGACGGAGCTTGCGTATTTGATCTGTCGGCAATTGCGTAATTTCTGTCCCATCAATTTTAATACTGCCTAAACTAGGTCTTTGTAAGAGGTTTAGCGTGCGGATTAACGTACTTTTCCCTGCACCACTAAGTCCTACGACCCCAAAAATCTCACCTTGCTTGATTGTTAAACTAACATCTTTGACAGCAGCAAAAGTCTTTTTTTTCTGGGTAAAATTGACTGTCACATGTTCTAAAACGATTTTATCCATCCCAAAACTGTCCTTTCTAAAAACCGATTTATTGCCAATCAGCCGGTTTATCAAAGTCTTTAAAATCTGATTTTGCAATGGCATCTTTAAAGTCTTGACTAACAAGGGCTGCTTGAATGACCTTGGCTAACTTAGTATCTTTATCTGCAGTGCGTACCACAAATACATTTTTATATTCTTCTTTTAATTTTTCCAAAGCCAAGGCATCGGCCGGATCTAGTTTTGCTGCCCAGGCGAAGTTGCCGGGTACTAATGCTAAATCAACAGTATCAATTGACCGCGCCAATTGTGCTGCGTCAAGTGTCTTAAATTCCAAATTTTTAGGATTCTTATCAATATCGTCTACTGTTGCTTTTGTTTCATCCACATCACCTTTAATTGTGATTAAATTATTAGCTGAAAGTAATTGTAAGGTCCGGGCCAAGTTAGAAGCATCACTCGCAATCGCTACAGTGGCACCTTCTTTGATTGCAGCTAAGTTTTTTAATTTTTTAGAATAAATCCCCATCCCTAACGTGGGAACAGTCCCAATCGCAGTTAGATCCAAATTATTATCAGCAGAAAATTTTTCTAAATAGGCGGTGTGTTGGAACAAATTTGCATCAATTTGTTTCGCATCTAATGCTTTATTGGGCTGAACATAATCATTAAATAATTTGGTAGTCAATTTAAAACCATCTTTTTCAACTAACGGTGAAATGACATCTGTCACCATATCCCCATAAGGTCCTGGTGCTACGCCAACGACAACCTCTTTTGTAGCACTATCAGAAGATTTTTGTGCCGCTTTTTTATTTTCACCACCGCAAGCTGCCAGCGTTATTACTGCCCCGAATGTCACAATCCCTGTTACTATTTTTTTCAATTTCATCTTTTTTCCTCCTTTTTTAATTTCCTGCTTTTACTTTGAAAGCTTATAAATAAAAAAGCTCTCGTCCTTATTTTGCCTAAACAAAATAAGGACGAGAGCGTAAGCTTTTCGTGTTACCACCTTTATTCATCGAACAATTCGTCCGACCTCATCATAGTACGTGTTCATACTACTGTGCTATAACGGGCACTCCCGTCAACTGCTTGTTCAAAACTCACAGTTTCCTGCTCAAAGACCATTTTCCAGATGCCCTTGTTTACTTCTTTTCACCCACCGAAGCTCTCTTTAAAACGCATCATCTGTACTTATCTTATCGTCGGATTTGTGTTATTGCTAGCAATGATAAAGGATTATGCGCTTCTCGTCAACCTAAAAATTATAATTTTCTGATATTTCTGTCAATAAAAAAAACTGATTACGTCATTTTTATATTGGAATAATGTGATTAAAATACTGTTTTTCTAAAAATAAAATAGACTTGGCAAGCGCCAAAAATATTTTGCCGTCTGCCAAGTCTATGTCACTTATTCATCTGTTGCCAGTTGTGCTTCATAAGCAGCAACTTTTTCTGGATGATGCTTTTGCAAAAAACGCTTTTTAAAAATTAGAAACTCTTCTAAGTCCATCAAAATATGGTACAGGCGCGCTTTGCGTAAAAATTCTTCTTTGGTTTGCGGCAAACTGGCATCTTCAATCTTTTGCACCAATTGGTCCATCATGTGCAGTTGATGAATTGGTTGACTCATCTCCCCAAAATGGGCTGCAATTTCATTTAAAAAAGCAACAATAACGGCAGAATCGCTCTTAATACGGCGTAATTTTTTTATTTCATAATGCAAATTATGCAAGACATTGCACTGCTGTGTCCGCATTTCAAAATAATCTAAATAAAAATCATCGGTTAGCGGTAAGCGATTTTGCTGGTAGGCAAAAGCTACTTGAGTATAGTTGTGCAACTCTTTTTCCAAGCCGATAATATCATCCCACACGTGATTATTAACCTCGCTGTCGGCCAAATAGGCAGCTAATTTTTCAAAAACGATTTTAAACTTCTTTTCGCTGATTGTCCGGCAGTAATTCAAATATTTTTTTTGGCTTTCATAATGCTGAAAGTGATTTACGACAATCGCAATAAAAAGACCAATCACCAAAAGCCAAAATTCATTGATTATCGCTGCTAGCGTAAGAGCTTTTCCTGCTAATAAATGGGTAAGCACAACAGCATTGACCGATAATGTGGGCAATAGATTACGCGCACTTAAACCAAATGTCAAAAGTACGAGAATGACACCATAACTTATCCATTCTAACTGGTGAATGGGTTGGATAAAAAAAGCTAACAAAACCGTTACCAAAAAAGTGCCTATTCGTTGTAAACACAGACGCCACGTTTGCACTTTAGTAGTTGAAATCGTCAATAGCGTGATAATCCCCGCTGAAGCGGCGAAGTTCAATCCTAATAATTCTGCCAGTAAAATCGCCAGGGCACTGCCGATCCCAATTTTTAAAGCATAGCCTAAATGTTGTTGCCACGTATTTTTCGTTAATAAATTCATCAATCGTCTCCTTTATTTTACAATTTTATTTTATTATACTGGAAAAACAACTGTAATTGGGGGTCTACTTTGTTCTTTAAAAGTTCTTTATTTAAAAATGATTCCTTATCTTAACTTTTCAGTAAGCACCACTTTTTTATGTCTACATCACGCATTTTGCTTTTTATATTTTCTTTGATAACTTTAAGTTTTTGTATATACAACTATACCAATAAAGCATTTTATGTATGAATTACTTATTTAAAAGCAATTTATTACCTATACATAAAAGGAATCATTTGCTATATTATTACAATAGCGGAGGTGATAATTTGGAAAAGAAGTATTACCAATTACTTAAAGAAAAATTTCCAAAAAAAGAACAAGTCTTAACCGAACTGATAAATTTAGAGGCTATTGTGCAATTACCCAAGGGAACAGAACACTTTGTTAGCGATCTTCACGGAGAATTTGATGCTTTTGATCATGTTTTGCGTAATGGTTCAGGTAGTGTCAAAGAAAAAGTTAAAGAGTGTTTCCAAGCTATGCCCAAAGTCCCGATTACCGATTTATGCACCCTTATTTATTACCCAGAAGAAAAATTGGCGTTACAAAAAGCTTCTTTAAAGCCACAAGCATTAATCGCCTATTATAAAGAAAATATTCCTTATCTTCTGCAAGTTACCAATTATGCTGGACGCAAATATACCCGCTCAAAGGTTCGAAAAGCACTCCCACCGCAATTTGCCTATATTATTGAAGAATTACTAACTGAAGTAGATACAAAAAAGGACAAAATCGATTATTTTACTACGATTGTGAATCGTATTATTGAATTAAACCAAGCACCAGCCTTGATTACTGCCTTATGTAAGACGATACAACGCCTTGTAGTTGATCATCTTCATGTAGTAGGCGATATTTATGATCGGGGACCTAAACCTGATCAAATAATGGAACGCTTAAGCAATTTACCTTCTGTCGATATTCAATGGGGTAATCACGATATCGTCTGGTTAGCAGCTGTTGCGGGTTCTCCAGTAGCCGCGATGAATTTATTACGGATTTCTTCTCGCTACGGAAACTTAGATATTTTAGAAGAGCGTTATGGTATCAATTTACGCCCTTTAGCGACCTATGCTCAAAAATACTACGAACCAACCCCGGCTTTTAATTTAAAAGCCGAAGACATGCACACATTTTCTGAAGCTGAACAAATTTTATTCAATCAAATTCAGCAAGCAACTGCTATTTTGCAATTTAAATTGGAGGGCCAATTAATCTTGCGCCGTCCGGAATTCTTATTAGACAAACGCAATGTGCTAACGTTTATCGATTATTCCAGTCAAACCATCACGCTTGATGACGTCGTGTATCCACTGGTTGATTTCAATGGCCCTACTGTGGATGAAAAACAACCACTAACCTTAACAAAAGAAGAAGAAACCTTAATTGCCCGTCTCCTTTCTTCCATTCAAGAATCTGAAAAACTAAAACGCCATATGGATTTTATGTTGGCTTCAGGATCTATGTATTTGTGTTATAACGATAATTTACTATTCCACGGGTGTATTCCGTTACATGAAAATGGCGATTTAAAATCGCTACGAATTAATGGCCACAATTACGCCGGCAAAGCATTACTCGATTTTTACGAAGAACAAGTCCGTAAAAGCTATTTAGACCCTAGTTGCCATGATGATTTTGCCACAGATATGCTGTGGTATTTATGGACCGGGGAAAGTTCTTCACTTTTTGGTAAAGAAGCCATGACAACTTTTGAACGCTACTACATTGCTGACAAAAAAACGCATATTGAAAAGAAAAATCCTTACTATCGCTTACGTAATGATGAAACAATTTGCCAAGAACTGTTAGCCGAATTCGACTTGCCTCATCATGGCCATATTATTAACGGGCATACACCTGTTAAAGAAAAAAAAGGAGAAGATCCAATCAAGGCCAATAGTAAATTGATTGTTATCGATGGCGGTTACGCCAAAAGTTATCAAAAAACGACCGGTATTGCTGGTTATACGTTATTATCCAATAGCTATGGTATGCAACTAGCCGCTCATCAACCCTTCACCTCGGTTGCAGATGCTGTGAAAAACGGGACCGATATTATTTCGGTTAAACGCCTAGTGGATGAAGTTATCCACCGTACGAAAGTAAAAACGACCAATACTGGCGTTAAAATCTGTCACGAAATGGCGGATTTAAGTTATCTCTATCAAAATTTCGACAAAATTTAAGCAAAAAACGCCAAAACAAAACAATTGTTATTGCTAAAACAGGAATTTTATTTCCTGTTTTTCTGTTTTAGCGATTCTTTTATTCATATATAACCTTAATAAAACAGTATGAAAATCGTTTACATTCATTTTCTTTTCATTATTTTATCAGTTTGAGCGAAAAATGTTGAATTTTATGGCGAAATATCCTAAGATACAAACATCTTACAAAAAGAAAGAAGGATGAAAGATGACTTCAATTTCCGTACAAGATTTTAACTTGCTACGACAAAACGAAGCGCTGAACATCTTAGATATTCGCGATTTACAAGACTTTGAAATGAGCCATTTGCAAAACGCTGTTTCAGTACCAGCGACTAGTCTTCCTAATGAATTAAATAATTTAGATAAAAATGCGACTTACTATGTGATTAGCTATTCCGGACGTCGCTCAGAAATCATCGCGAGTTTCTTAGAAAATCATGGCTTTCACGCCATTCATGTTATTGGCGGTATGCGTGATCTAAAAGAATTAGCAGCTTAAAAAAAGCGCTGTGACAAGTTATTTGTCATAGCGCCTTTTTTTATTGCTCTTCTTCTACGTCTTCTTCGTGATAATATTGGGAAACATCTTTATACCACTCAAAAAGGTGTGTAATTAAAACTTTGGCCGCCGCGTAAACAGGAATCCCCAGAATAACCCCCACGACCCCAAATAATTTACCAGAAGTTAATAATACCAGCAAAATAGTAACCGGATGGACCGAAAGCTCATTGCCTAATACTAATGGCGAGATCAAACGCCCTTCAATAGTTTGTTCGATAACAAAAACTACCAAAACTTTTACCAGCATAATCGGACCCGCAACAATTCCTAAAAACACCGCTGGGACCATTGCTAAAAACGAACCTAAATAAGGAATCAGATTTAAAAATCCAGCTGCAACACCTAATGTGACCGAATAATCCAAACCAATAATAGAAAAGCCGATAATAAACATAATCGAAACCGCAAAGGCCACTGTTAATTGGCCTCTGATATAAGATGAAACCTGATCATTCATTTCTCTTAATACTTTTAACGTCGGTTTGCGAACTTTATTTGGCAAGAATTTAACAAAATAAGGTGCTAAATTACGGCCATCTTTTAAAAGATAAAATAAAATAAATGGCATCGTAAAAATCGCTACCAAAGTTGATGCCACTGCCCCGACTATTTTGCCAATGCTAGAAATAGTTGAGCTAGAAATATTACGAATGAAATCTGTCAGCCAGGTTGTGATTTTGTCACCATAACTATCAAACTGATCTTTAAAGGTACCAAACATTGGGTCGTTTAAAATTTCATTGGCCTTTTGGTCGATAACATCCAAATAATTGGGAAAATTATCAATAAAGCTGGCAGTTTGTTCGCGAATTTTGGGCACGATAACCACCACACCCCAAGTAATTAAGCCAATTACTAATAAAAACAATAAGATGATACTATAAATTCGTTTTAGCCCCTTTTTTTCCAAGTAATCCACCGCGGGGTTCATCAAATAATAAAAGACCCCAGCTAAAACAATGGGTAAGCCCACGACACCGACAAATTGGGCCACTGGCTCAAATAAATACGAAACCTTCGTAAAAGCATTTAAAATCAATAAAATTAATAAAATAATTAACAACGCTGTCACAAACTGATTATTCAAAAACCATTTCCAAAACCACGACAGCCGTTTCTTCTCTTTTTCCATCAGTAACCTCCTTAATTAGTTGTCATTAGTGTTTTTTTTAATGGCGATACGCTCATAATCACATTACACCAAATTTTGATTTTATGCGATTTTAGTTTATTTTCCATTTTTTGTTAAAAAAACTTTACCTCTAACATTTAAGGATACGTAATCATCATGCCTACTTCTAAATGGGGAACTTCAAAAGGTGTTAAGTATATCCCATTTACGATGCTGTCAGCTGCTGGTATTTGATCAAATACAAAAGATGCATGTTGAATTTCATGCAGGCCTTTTAATGCCGTATTCCCTAGATGGGTGACTGTATATTTGGCGCTGCCAAAACTGATTTCATCTCCAACTTTTAGCGTAATTTCAGAAGCTGCTGGCACATCTTGAATAATGGCATAAGGTTTTAGCCCAGCTGTGGCGCTTTCATCAAAAAAGATTAAAAGTTTCTCTTTTGGATCAATTGCCTGTTCGCCAATTGCCGTAATTTTTCCTTCTATCATTTGTAGTTGCCTCCTAATTTTAAATTGGTTCTTCTTTCAAATTTTCCAACTGTTTATCGAAGTTATAGCCTGGCTTTAAGTCGTATGAAAGAGACGCCATGCAAATAATCCAACTGTTTTAACAGCCTTCATTATAACATAACTAAACTTTTCTCTGACTTCTAAAGCGGATTCTTTGTGGTAGAATAGAAAAGAGTACGACTTATTGAATGAAAAATTTTTTCTTAGAAAAAGTTTGCAAATAATTATTTAGGAGGAAAAACATGTTACATCACTTATTACTAGGTACTTATACCAGACGTGTCAGCCAAGGAATTTATCGCATTACTTTAGATACTGCAAATGAGCAATTGGTAGACTTGGAATTGGCGACCAAAGAAAATAGTCCAACTTATTTGGCTCAAAGTAAGGCAAAAAATTTATACACTGTAACAGCCGTTGATGGCAAAGGTGGTTGTGGTGCATACGATAAAGATTTCAACTTTTTAAATGCCGTGACAAAAGAAGGCGCACCATTATGCTATGTGGCAGTGGATGAAGAGCGTCAGTTAGTTTATGGTGCAAATTACCATTTGGGTGAAATCAGCGTCTATGGTGTAGAACAAGATGGCAGTTTAAAACCAGGTGTCATTATTAAGCACGATGAACCAACGGGTAGTAATGAAAATCAAGATAATCCTCATGTTCATTATACAGATTTAACCCCTGACAAACGCCTTGTTGTTTGCGACCTTGGTACCGATCGCGTTTACACTTATAATGTCAGTGAAACAGGTGAATTAGATGAAGTGGCGATTTACCAAACCGAAGATGGCGCAGGCCCACGTCATTTAGTTTTTCATCCAACAAAAAATATCGCGTATTTATTAGGTGAGTTAAATAGTACCATGACTGTTTTAAGCTATAATCCACAAGATGGTAGCTTTACAGAAATTATGCAAGACTCCTTAATACCAAAAGATTTCACTGGTGCTAACGGTGGTGCTGCAATTCGCATTAGTCAAGATGGTCGCTTCTTATACGCATCCAATCGTGGGCATAATTCAATTGCTGTTTTTGCAATTTCAGAAGATGGTTTGACCATTGAAAAAGTTCAAACGATTAGTACTGAAGGTGAATTTCCACGGGACTTTGCGCTTGACCCAAGCGATAAATATGTCGTTTGTGCCAACCAAAACAGTGACAATTTGACGCTTTATACGCGCAATCAAGAAGATGGTCACTTAACCTTAATTCAAAAAGATGTTTATGCCCCTGAATGTGTCTGTGTTTTATTTGAAGACTAACAGTCGAGAAAATTGGAGGAATCCCCCATGTTTACTAAAACCCCTGTTGAATTATTATTAAAAGACTTTTCAAACTTATTAAACAAATGTCAATCCGTTTTTGATTTAGTAATCAGTCGTCGTTATAATGTAAATTTAGCGATTTTAACTACGGCTGAAGCCTATGCTATTGCTGAAAAGGCGTATGTCCGTTGTGATCAAAATGTCCAATTACAAACTAAAGAAGTTGAAGCTTTCGTTAACGCTTTTGACGATTTTTATTTTGAGCTAAAGCAAGTTTTATTCCACGACGACGATGATATTCCAAGTTTTAAGAAACGTCTAACTACAATGCAAGAGCAATATGAATTGTTAACACAATCATTTAATTTGTTATAGGAGATTATACAATGAATCAACAAGAAGCTTTGGATCGCTTAAAAGAAGAATTAAACCTGCCCTTTTTTAATGGCAAAATTGAAGAAAAAGAATATAGCGAAGAAGAGTATCAAAAAATGAAAAATGATTTGATTAAATACTTTGACGACTATGTTCGTAATGTGGAAAATTAAATCCATCTATCCTATTTTTGATAAGTAGTGCGATTTTAACGCCTTCTTTAGTTTAATTCAGTTAAATCAAACTAAAAAACAGCCGGACTACCTTTTTTTGGTAGGTTTAGTACCTCAAAAGTCAGAATTTTTCTCTAACTTTTGCTGGGAACTTCGAAACACCGGCTGTTTTTATTTTTAGTGAATTTTCCTAGTTACTTTTTTAATTCCAAAAATTTTGTCGCGACGTTGTTTAAAAATGTTTCATCGTGCTCAATGATCACCATAGTAGGCTGGACGGCTTTTATAACGGCTTCAAGTTGTTCTTGATTAAAGACATCCAAATAATTTAGCGGTTCATCCCAAATAAACAATTCTGCCGGACTTGCCAAAGACTTCGCCAATTCTACTCGCTTACGCTGCCCCATGCTCATATCTTCAATTTTATTATAGAAAACTTCTCGCTCAACACCCAATTTACGTAAATTATTTAACAAGTCTTCGTAATTCAAGTGGTGACTTTCCGCAAATTCTGTTAAAGTCCCGGTATTATCTTCGTAATTTTGACGCAGATAGCTAATAGTAAGATTTTGCGGGCGCTTCAAAATCCCTTGGCTATTACCGGTAAAATGTTCCATTAAATAATGGATTAAAGACGATTTACCAGCACCGTTGATCCCTTTTATTGCCAGGCGTTCCCCTTGACGTAATTCAAATGAAACGGGTTGAAATAGTGGGGCGTTATCGCCATAGACTAACGTTAACTCTTCTGCTTGTAACAATAACTTATGATGCGTAGGAGCAAAATTCATTTGCAGCCTATCGACTGTTTCAATGTCTTTTAATAGCTCTGCTTTTTGCGCAGCTTGATCTTCTAGTCGATTCACAATTGCTTTGGAACGTTTCATAGTGCGGGCCGCATCCGCTCCCACTGCCCCTTTATTCACGCGACGCTTTTCTGTATCAATAAATCCTTTTGATTTTTTCGTCTTATCCCCTTCGCGAGAGCGGGCCCACTCCGCTTTTTCAGCTGCGGTTTGTTGCAGGCGCCCAATTTCTTTTTTTAATTTAGCATTTTGTTCCAACTCATATTTATCCCGCAATTGCTTTTGTTCTTCATAAACAGAAAAATTACCTTGATATAAAACCAATTGACTTTTTTCAATCGATAAAATATGATCTACCACTTCATCCACAAAATGACGATCATGGCTTACCACAATAAAGCCTTGTTTTTTTCGTTTTAAATACTTTGCAACTTGCCTTCGCCCCATGACGTCTAAGTGATTGGTCGGCTCATCAATTAACGGGAAGTTTAATTCATCCACAAACAATAACGCTAGTAAAACCTTCGTCTGTTCCCCACCGGAAAGACTGACAAAGGGGCGCCACAAAATTTCAGGATCTACGCCGAGTAAATTTAGTTCACGTTCTAGTTGCCATTGTTCAAAATTTACTAATTCTTGTAACGCATAAAAGGTTAGCTGCCCTTTGTCTTGCAATTGCTGAGGAAAATAGGTAAACGACATTTGATGCGTAATCTGGCCTTCATAGGGAAATTTACCCTGTAGTAGATTTAAAAGCGTCGTTTTTCCCCGCCCATTACGACCAATCAGCCCTAGTTTCCAACTTTCATCAATTACCAAATTACTATGATCAAAAAGTAAAACGCCCTGGTTGTCAAAACCAAACGTCAAATCGTGTATTTTTATTACGGTCATCTTATCACCTCATATAAAAACTGTGGAAATGTACTTATTTAATTCGTGCTAACTAGCGAAAGTATATTTCCAAGTCAGACATTGCTACACATAAATACTGGTCACATTTTTATCTTTTACAACAATATAAAAAAGGACCGTCCTATTTTCAGGAACGGTCCCCACTTTGGGTTATTGACAAATAAGGCAGATAAAAAGACCCTACAAAGTCATTGAACCAATCCTGAAAATCTGCACACGAATACCTTGGTCGTTCCAAGTTTTTCGTCTAAATGCAGCTTCAATAAATTGGTTAAATAATCAATGCAGGATCCCTCATTTCGTTTTTAGTAATTTAAGATTAGCACGATTTTCAATTCTTGGCAATTTTTCTGAAGTGAAATTAAAAATTGGAACAAACCTATTCAAAAAAATTGCGCCACCTTACAATAAAAAAACATATACTTTATTTTTTATCATTTTTTTGATTTTTAATTTCTTTTATAAGTTAAAAATAAGAAAATTCATTTCGTAACTTTTCATCTAAAAAAAGAAATATGACGCTCGTTTTTCTTATTTTTAGGCATAAAAAAAACCATTGGGTTGGTTAGGCCCAATGGAAAAAGGAGTAATTACTCTCAAATGGAGTAAAATGAAAAATAAAAAGGTTGTTGTTGGTTATGTATTTAATATAAACGACAAGTGCTTTTTTGTCATAAAAATAACGTTACAGTTAAATTAGATAACTCTCGTTTTGCTAATTATCCCGTTTTCCCAGGATTTATTTGCTCACTTCAGGTGAATAAAATTCATTTCTCCCTTCATTTTCACAAATTTAGTTTTTTGGCCGAAGGGTTGATTCGTGAAGCTAGACAGTCAGAAAAGCTTTTCGGACTCGTTTAGCTTTTAAGCATTAAGGTACAATTGCAATAAATTGCTTCTTTAATTTCTTGCAATTGTGTTCTATTGTCGCCGAGAATTAGTCCATAAAGCTAGACATAAAAAAGGCTAGATAGTAAAAAAAGCAGTCAAAGCAATATTTTTTGTGACAATTTTATACTGCCTTGATAGCTTACAAAAAGAACCTTGAAAAAATTAACAAAAATTTTCAAGGTTCTTTTTTTAGTTTGAGAATGAAACGACAATAAATCTTTTATTTTTTGCCTAATAATAAGTTTGTCATTCGTTGAATAGAAAATGAGATTTCGTCGGTTGCTTCGTCTTGTTTTGTTTCAGAAGCATCAAAGGCTTTTGTATCAATCCCATTTTCTGTTTGTAAACTGACAATCATTTCATCACAGCCAGCAACATATTTTTCATAAGAACGTTGGAATTTTTTATGAATTCCCATTACTTTTGCAGGTGGACGCAGTTTTTCAATTTGCGCTAACATTGCTTTGTATTTTTTTGTGCCGGCAGCAAATACATCTACGACTTCCACAATCTTTTCTGGCGTCAAATTTGCTAGTTCATTTGTATCAATAGCAGTGCGAATAATTTCATAATGCGGGTTCATTTCTTCCCCGATTTTTTCTGTATCTTGTACGATATCATTAATATTTTGGACATAATAACCAAGATTTGGTCTCACAGTTATTCCTACTTTCTTTTTTTGTGATAATTTCATTTTAGCGGTTTTTCTACTAATAAGAAAGTATTCTCTAAAAAAAGGGTTATTTTTTGCATTTTTTCTAAGAGTCTTGGAAAATATAGATAAAGGTGGTGAAGGAAGATGGCACAAGCAAAATCACTTCAAGCATATGCCAAATTAAGCAGTGCTGACACGCTCACAAATATGAACAGCACAAAAGCCGGACTAACTGAGGCGGAAGTAAAAAGCAGGTTGGCGAAATACGGAAAGAATGTGATTGCTGCCACAAAAAAGCAATCACTATTAAAAGTGTTTTTAACTAACTTTACAAGTATGATGGCAATTTTATTGTGGGTAGCTGGCCTCATCGCCTTAATGACTGGTACGCCAGAATTAGGAATTGCGATTTGGCTTGTCAATTTGATTAATGGCGTTTTTAGTTTTTGGCAACAATATCGCGCCCAACAAGCTACCAGTGCTTTACAAAAAATGCTGCCTAGTTACGTTAAAGTCATGCGAGCAGGACAAACAAATAAAATTTTAGCCGCCGACTTGGTACCCGGAGATATTGTTTTATTAAATAGTGGTGATAATATTCCCGCCGACGGTCGCTTACTTTCTGCCGATAGTCTGGAAGTAAACCAATCTTCATTAACTGGTGAATCTATTACTGTCAATAAAGAAACCGATCCACAAACCGACGCAGCCTTAAAAAACGCTGGTAAGTACGCTGAAGCAAATTTGGTTTATGAAGGTACATCGGTGGTCAATGGCAGTGGCTCCTTTGTCGTTTTAGCTACTGGAATGCACACTGAATTTGGCCAAATTGCCAGTTTGACTACTTCTGTTGCAGCTGTTAAAAGTCCGCTGCAAAAAGAATTGGATATATTAACACGGCAGCTTTCATTAATTGCTATTGTTATTGGGGCATTGTTTTTTGTCGCCGCTGTCTTTTTTGTCGGATATCCCTGGCCTAAAGCTTTCATTTTTGCGTTGGGAATGATTGTTGCCTTTATTCCTGAAGGCTTATTACCAACCGTTACCTTATCTCTTGCAATGGCTGTCCAAAAAATGGCAAAAAAAAATGCGTTAGTAAAACATTTGAATAGTGTAGAAACTTTAGGCGAAACTACGGTCATCTGTTCTGATAAAACAGGTACATTAACCAAAAATGAAATGACCATCGAAAAAGTTTGGCTTCCAACAGCTGATTACACAGTTTCTGGTACTGGTTATGAACCTAACGGCATCGTGACAAAAGCTGGTAAAAAAATAGATTTAGCACAAGAGCATGACTTATTACAACTGATTCGGATTGCCAGTCTATGTAATGACTCAGCCATTGAAGAAAAAGAAAATCACTACCAATTAGTGGGTAGTCCCGACGAGGGCAGTCTTTTGATTTTGGCAGCTAAGGCTGACTACGATCTAAGGGATGAAAGGAAAAAATATCCCCGTTACAACGAACTGCCCTTTGACTCAAAACGCAAACGCATGTCAACTATCCATCAAAATAATGGGCAAAACTACGTCTTTACCAAAGGTGGCATTACCGAAGTTTTAAGCTGTTGTCAAAGTTATTTAAAAAATGGGCAAGTCCTCCCCTTAACTGAAGCTGTAAAAAAAGAAATTTTAGCTAAAAATGATGATTTTGCAAAAGAAGGCTTACGTACTTTAGCATTTGCTGATCGTATTTTACAGACAACAACAAATTTAACCATTGAAAATTGCGAACAAAATTTGACTTTTGTCGGTATCACCGCCAGTCAGGATCCACCGCGAGAAAATGTCATGGAGGCAATTCAAAGATGTCATGATGCCTCCATTCGAATCATCATGGTAACTGGTGATTACGGTCTAACTGCCAAAAGTATTGCCCGCAAAATCGGCATCGTCAAAGGCGCTGACGTCCGGGTAATTACCGGCGATGACTTAGCTAATATGTCTGATTCAAAATTAAAAGAAAATTTAACACATGAAGTTATTTTTGCTCGCGTTGCTCCTGAACAAAAATACCGCGTAGTCTCTCTATTGCAAAGTTTAGGTGAAATCGTTGCTTCCACAGGTGATGGGGTCAACGATGCACCGGCCTTGAAAAAAGCGGATATCGGTGTTGCGATGGGAATCACCGGAACCGATGTCGCCAAAGAAGCAGCCGATATGATTTTAACCGATGATAATTTCACATCGATTGTAAATGCAATTGAAGAAGGGCGGACGGTTTACAACAATATTCGCAAATTTTTATTGTATATTCTAAACAGCAATATGCCAGAAGCAGTCCCTTCTTTATTGTTTTTATTATCAAAAGGTATGATTCCCTTACCTTTAACTGTTATGCAGATTTTAACAATCGATTTGGGTACTGATATGTTACCTGCTTTAGGGTTAGCAACTGAACAAACTGAACCCGGTACTATGAAAAAACCGCCCCGTAAGCGGACAGAGCATTTATTAACCAAGCAAATTATTTTAAAGGCCTTTGCTTGGTATGGTCTTTTAGCCTCCATTATTTCAATCGGCGCCTATTTCTTTGTTAACCACTTAAACGGCTGGCCCACGACTGCCTTAGCTACTGACGGCAACGTTTATGCCATGGCCACAACTATGACCTTAGCTGCAATTGTCTTTTGCCAAATTGGCGCTGTTTTTAACTGTCGCACCGCAGAACAATCACTTTTTAAAATTGGTTTTTTCTCAAACAAACGAATCTTAGGCGGTATTTGTTTTGAAGTGATTTTAATTGCATGTTTGATGTATGTCCCGTTTTTACAAAAATTATTTGGCACCACCGGCATTCAACTACAAGATTGGCTATTTCTAATTTGTATTCCTCTACCTCTGATTATAATTGAGGAAATCCGCAAGAAAATGATTCGCAAAGCTTAAATTTAGCCAAAAAACCATCAAGGCAGACCTTGATGGTTTTTTTAGCTTATTTTTAATGAACAGGATGAGCTGCATGTGTTTGGCGATGATTTAAAATAAAACCTACCACAATGGTAATGACCGGTGCCAACAAAGGAAAAAAGGCAAAAGGAACATACGCCATAGCACTCACTTTTAAAGTACCCGCGATAAATGTACCGCTAACCCCCCAAGGAATCAACGCATTCACACTGGCACCTGCATCGGCTAAAGTTCTAGTTAAATAGCGATTGTCTAATTTCGCTGTTTCAAAAGATTTTTTGAATGTTTCTCCCGGTAAAATAATCGATAAGTACTGTTCCCCCACAATAATGTTTACCCCGATACTGCTAAGAGCGGTCAAACCGATCAAACGAGACGGACGATCCATTTTACTTTTTAGTGCTTCAACAATATTTTCCACAATTTGATATTTCAATAATAAGCCGCCTAAAGCCAACGCTAAAATAATGAGACTGGCTGAACCCAACATACTCATAATACCACCACGGGATAAAAGTGTATTCAACTTCTCACTAGCTGTTTTGGCCGTAAAGCCATTCATTAAAATAGTGGCAACTTTTTGCACCGTTAAAGTATGATCATGAATAAAACTAAGTCCAATCGCAACGCTGGCGCCTGTTAATAGTGTCGCAATCGCTGGAATCTTCTTGACTGCCATAATAAATAATATAACCAAAGGAATTAATGTCCAAGGTGAAATCCAAAAATTATTTTCCATATTGGCAATCATTTCATTCACACTCGTCAAATTAGCTGTTTTACTTGTATGACCTAAAAAGACGTATAAAATAAAACTAATTACAAAAGCAGGTAAATCGGTGAAACGCATATTAGCAATATGTTGAAACAAATCAATTTCGCCAATTCCAGCTGCCAGATTGGTCGTATCTGATAGCGGTGAAATATTATTGCCTAAAAAAGCCCCCGAAACAACTGCTCCTGCTGTATACGCATCGTGAAAGCCTAAAATATGGCCAATCCCTAAAAAAGCAATTCCGATCGTGGAAATTGTTGTAAATGAACTTCCTACAGTTAACCCGACAATCGAACAAACGACAAAAACTGTTGGTAAGAAAAAACGTACCGAGATAATTTTAAACCCATAAACCATGATCGTCGGAATTGTTCCTGCTAAAATCCAAGCGGCCACTAACACGCCAATTAATAAGAAAATAATGATGGGAATAATACCTGGGGTAATGCCACTGATAATCCCTCCATGAATATCATCCCACGAAAATTTTTTCATGCGACCATATAATAATAGCAGCATGAAAACAAATAAAATCGGAACATGAGGACTTAGCTGAAAGCCGATAATTAATATTCCCAAAATTGCTAACATGGCTGCCAAAACCGCAGCACTTTCTTTGGTTGAAATTTTTTTCATGTAAATACCTTCTTTATTTTTTCAAAGTAAAAACGCCCTGCCGCAAGGACTTACGACAGAACGCTTAGTAAATTGTTAATGACTATGGTGCAAGTGGTCTGCAGAAGAGTCAGTAACAGCAACTTTCCAGTCATTTTTCTTAAAGTGATTAATGACCAAAGGAATAACAAACATCACAACTGCAATAGCTGCAACTAACAACGCATTCGCTAAAGTAGATGTCCGTAATGTCGCATACGTAACGACAACGATTGAAAATAGCAACATGATGCTAACAACCCATACAAAAGCATTCCCTTTTTTACCAATTCGGTAAGGACGAGCCATTTCAGGATGATGTTTCCGTAATTCTAAAACGGAAATTGCAATTAGAACATATACGATACAATAAACGATTGTCGTAGCGTTCGTTAAAGTTAAGAAAACAGTGCTGACATCATCCATAACCCCATACAATAACGCAAATAGTGAAATAACGATCGATTGCGTCAAGACAACATTTTTAGAAACGCCATATTTATTTTCTTTTTGGAAGCCAAACTTAGGTGGTAAGAAACCTTCTCTTGCAACTTGAATAATAGTTTTTGAAGGACCAGTTACCCAAGCAGAAAGTTGTAACAAGACACCAATGAACACCATGAAACTGAAAATATTACCAATAATTTTTGGTAGACCCAAAATTTCGCAATAAATGATGATTGGTTGGGTAATATTGGCCAATTCCATTTTGCCCGCTGGGACTACATTGGCAACAAGCATTGCATTAATAACGTTTAATAAAACTAAACCAATTAAAGCGATGAAAACTCCCTTGGTATAATTTTTCGTAGAATCTTTTAAACGAGGCATATAAACTGAACTCATTTCAATCCCAACGAAAATAAAGCTAATACCTGCTAAATATTTTAATGTTTCAATATGTTGCAAGTCTGGTAAAACCTTTGACCAAGAAAAAGCACCCAAGTATCCATTTGATACTAAGCCAACCTTGAAAAAGGCAAATAAGCCAAGTACAAACATTACAACAACGGGGATGTATACGCCTAACCAAACGCCGATGTTACCACCGACTTTGGCCATATCAAATTTTAAATTCAAAATGGTAATAATCCAGTAAATAATTAAAATACAAGCTAAAACAAACCAGTGATTATTGCCTAATGCGACATTACCAAATGTATTTCCTAAAAGTGGGCCTAAAGTTGAGGCTACCATTACCATTCCTGGGAACATTTGCACCCATAGTAACCACGCAACTACAAAACCCCATTTGCTACCTAAGGCAGTTTTTACCCATAATTGTGGGCCGCCTTCTTCTGGCAACATGGTAGAAAGTTCACCGGAAATCATTGAGATTGGGCCGGCAAAAAAGACAACTGCAAAAATTGAATAGAAAATTAATGTCCATCCAACTGCTGCTAAAGTTGGGATACTCCGAACGGTGGCACACAAAGCCATTGTTAGACCAATAAAAGTCCCCAAACTAATTTTATTAATATCTGACTTACTCACTTTTGACACGCTCCTTAAAATTGGACCGCAGTCGATCAGTTACCTGACGGCAACTGACCCTGCCGTCTACTGACTGATTAGTGTGCTGAATGTACTAATTTTTCTGCATAGATTTTTTCCAATTTTTCTTGAAGCGCAACCTTGATTTTTTCAGCATATTGTTCAAAGTTTTCTTCTTTATTCATATATGGTGTCATTACGCTGGCACGCAATACGGTAATTTTTTCCACCCGACGCCATTCTGCATCTGAAAAACCAAGTTGGTTAACAAATTGTAATGGGCTGTCACCATAATCAGGCACAGCAAAGTCAGTATGTGAAGTTAAGAATTCATTACCATAAATGCTTCCTTTGACATATGAAGAGTAGTCATAAACATCGTGATTTAATTTATTCATTGCTTCTAAATCATCATTACCTTTTTCTTTGAAGACATAGTCTACCATGTTGAAATCAGGATAAGTTAATGGGTGTACTTCAATTTCTTTATCGCCAACTTTAAAGGACAAGTTGTTTAAGAAGTTAAAGAAACGGTGTGAACCTTCAATAGATGCCCCCATTAATTTACCATACCCGGCAACATTCAATGGTAAAACATGATGTGCAGCCCAAACACTGGCAGCTGTTGCACCGGCTTTGGAACCTTCTAAGATATAAGCGCCTAGTAAGGCAGGAATATCAGCGCCTTTTTCAAAAACGTAAGTTGCAAAATAAGAAATTACGTCCCGCATCCGAATATCTTGGATAACAATCCCACCAGCAGAATAAGGAACATAACCCATTTTATGCGGGTCAATTGTAACAGATTCAGCTTCTTTTATGGCACGATAAGCATTGTACACTTCTTCTAAAATATAATTTTTATTTTCAGTGAAGACCCCATTTTCAAAATGAACATCTTTTAATTCTTCAAATGGGATAAAGTTATTATCTTCGTCTAGGAAAATGGCACGACCATAACCACCATAAGCAGCGTCTACGTGCAAGTAGAAATAAATACCGTCTTTTGCTAAAACGTCGCGTAGGGCAGCAATTTTATCGATTGGGTCGATTGCGCCTTCTTCTGTTGAACCAACAACACCCACAACACCTAAGATTGGTGTTTTATCAGCGGCTAAATTGCGCACGATTTTTTCAAGTTCATTAACATCCATCCGGTAATTGTGATCCACTGGTACTGGAATAACTTGATCCAAGCCAATCCCGATAATGTCAGCAGCTTTCAACCATGAGTAGTGTTTTGTTTGTGGAACTAACCATTTTCCTAATTTTTCTAGGTTTTTACCACTGCGGGCAGAAGCAGCTTTAATATCATCAATTTTTTCGGGCACTGTTGCAAGTAAGTCCATAATTTCTTTCGTAGACAAATTCAAAAGTTCCCATTCTGACTTACCACTAACCAATTCTGGTGTAACTTCTTTCATGGCAAGCGGTAATGATTTAATGTTGCGGGCATACCATAAGCCTTCCAAATTTGCTAAAGAACCGTCAGCAACAATATGTCCCCAACCATCGCTATAGCTCATTAATTGCGCAAATTCACGTCCTACTTCTTCTTCCATTTGACTTGTAGCAGGAGATGATTCATAGGCTACGTTATTGCCGTTCCAAAGCATAGCAAAGTTATAGGCTAACAATGATGGCATTAACGTTTCTGAGTTCATATGTCCCCAGTAACGTCCGGCAGTATGCCATGGGACAGAATGACTGCGCATCCGTGATGAAATTTCAGATAAAACATCTTCCATTTTGTTGACAGTGTTTTTAAAACTTTCACTGCTTTTTTCTTCAGGCGTAATAATTGGCATGTCTTGTGGCATGTAATTTTGGCGCCAGCCTAAATGCTCGTCTACTAATTCGTTTAACAAAGCTTTGTAAATTTGGCCATTTTCAGCTTTGTCCCCAATAAATAGGGCATTTAGATTCAAATCGTTTCCTTGTTCACTCATGATGAACTCCTCCTAAAAAAGTATTGATAAAAATTTTGTCGTTTGTAGGTTACACCTGTTCTTTTTAAAAGTAAAATCATATCTGGACTGTTTTTTAATCAAATTCTTAATTGTTAAATTGTTTTAAAGTTCAAGTCAATTGTGAAAATTTAATAAACCAGTCCGCGTGATACTTTTTATCTGAAAATTCTAAACAGATGTAAAAACAATCGTTATTTTAAGTGGTGGAATTTTAGTCGATTTTTTTATTCGTGAATTATTTTTAGGTTAACCTCAATCTGATAGTCATTATCTTTGTGAAGTCATTTTATTTTACATACGATAAAAAAAGAGCACTCTGTCAAGACAGAATGCTCTTTTTCGTAACGTATTAACAGTGATCTTTACTTTTTTAAGACCAGTTCATCATTTGAAATGGAAAATGAAAATCATTGTTTTTCAAGGTAAAAAATTATTGAATTCTAATTTAATACTTTGGCCAAAAAGTATTTTTTCTTACCTTTTCTGATAACAACGAATCTTCCTTCGAAATGATCAGATGGTGTTACGACAAAATTTAAATCAGTGATACGATCACCGTTAATACTTATAGCTCCGTTTGAAACATCTTCTCGTGCTTGACGTTTTGATGGTTCAATTTTTGTTGCTACTAATAATTCCACGATATTTTCAGGGTCGTTGGAAATTTCAACTGTTGGCATTTTGCCAAAACCTTGTTCAATTTCAGTAGCATTTAAATCTTTGATATTACCAGAGAATAACGCTTCGGTAATTTTTTGCGCTTCGTCTAAATCTTCTTGACTGTGAACAAAGCGGGTCACTTCTTCAGCTAAGCGGCGTTGTGCTTCCCGTTTTTCCGGTTCAGTCGCAACTTTTTGCGCTAATGTATCGATTTCTTCTTTATCTAAGAAAGTAAAGAATTTCAAGTATTTAATGACATCCCGATCATCTTGGTTCAACCAGAATTGGTAGAATTCAAATGGGGAGGTTTTCTTAGGATCTAACCAAACAGCGCCTCCGGCAGTTTTACCAAATTTCGTTCCATCTGCTTTTAGCATTAAAGGAATTGTTAAACCAAAGGCTTCTGCTTCTGGTCCTTCTAATTTTCTGATCAAATCAAGACCAGCTGTAATGTTTCCCCATTGATCGGCACCACCGATTTGAAGTTGTACACCAAAAGTTTTGAATAGGTGTAAAAAGTCGATGGATTGTAAAATTTGGTATGTGAATTCGGTAAAGGAAATTCCCACTTCCAAACGACTTGAAACAATATCTTTTGCCAACATTGTGTTAATGTTGAAGTTTTTACCGTAGTCTCTTAGAAATTCCAATAATGAAATTTTTGATAACCAGTCAAAGTTATTTACAAAACTAATGTTAGCATCTTTACCAAATAACTTGCGCATTTGATTGGATAATGCATCCACATTATGTTGCACTGTTTCCATTGTTTGCAAAGTTCTTTCTGTTGTACGACCACTAGGATCCCCAATTGTTCCTGTTCCACCACCGATTAAAATATAAGGACGGTGGCCCGCCAATTGAAATCTTTTCATCATCATGAAAGGAATTAAATGTCCAATGTGCATGGAATCACCTGTTGGGTCGACACCACAATAAAGCGCAATGCTCTTTTCATCTACGAGTTTACGTAGACCTTCTTCATTGGTTTGTTGGTTGATGGCATCCCGCCACGTTAATTCATCAATAATATTCATCTTATTGACCTCCGTCTATATTTATGAAAGCAGTAAACTGCTGGCATAGCAAAATTTTATTTTGTTATTAAAAAATGTTTTTTATTACACGACGTTCAAATGTAAGTAATTTTTAATTTAGGATATAAAAAAAATCCCTTGGCAAAATTGCCAAGGGACGAAAATTCGCGGTACCACCCAAATTATATGCTATAAAAGCTAGCATATCACTCAAACATTTAACGCTGTCGCGCGGCTTTACGCCAAGACTCCGGAAGTGTAATTCACACAATTAGCATGTACTGGTTTGCAGCTCCACCAGCTCTCTTTAACAGCGGCTATTGTCCTACTGTGTTTCCATCACAGTCATCATTTATTAATGTGTCTACATCATAAAACTGTACAATCGGTTTGTCAACAAGAAAGACGTTATTTTTTTCAGAATAACATTTTTTGAAATAAAAATTACAGCGCTATTTTTCCCAAAAAAATTAGCTGTCACAGCATAATTATTCATAGTGAAAAAGGTATGGTACATCACTTTGACAAGCTTTTTCCATCGGTGTAAAAATTGCAGGTGTCACCGGCAAACACCTTACTATAAAATAACAAAAAAAAGACTGGGATAATAGGATAATCCCAGCCTCTTTCACTTTATTTATTCTTTACCCATCGCTCTTTGGAAAGCTTTTACAATTTCCACGACTGGAATAATCGCAAAGGATGAACCAACAACAATTCCCCATTGATATAAATCAAGATGTGCAACGCGGAAGATATCATTTAATCCTGGTACAACAATGATTACCATCATCAAGAAGAATGAAAGTAAAATTGCCCAGTTGAATGATTTGTTGCGGAATGGCCCAACTTTAAATAAGGATTGGTGAACAGATTTCACGTTAAATGCGTGGAATAACTGCATCAAGCCTAGGGTTGCAAATGCCATGGTTAAAGCATCACTATGAATTGCATCATAAGTTGCGTGTACTGGCCACTGGATAGCAGACCAATAAACAAATAAAACCGTAGCCGCTTCTAAAATACCTTGATAAATGATACTTGAGAAGACACCGCCAGAAAACAAGTTGGAGTTGCGTCCTCGTGGTTTATGACTCATTAAATCTTTTTCAGCCGGTTCCATTCCCAAAGCAATTGCTGGGAAAGTATCCGTTACTAGGTTGATCCACAATAAATGAATTGGCAATAAAGTATCCCAATTTAACATCGTTGCAATAAACAACGTCAAAACTTCACCCAAGTTAGCTGCCAATAAATATTGAACAGCTTTTTGAATATTAGAGAAAACTTTACGACCTTCTTCTACAGCCACAACAATTGTTGCAAAGTTATCATCAGCTAAGACCATATCAGAAGCCCCTTTAGAAACTTCTGTACCGGTAATACCCATACCAACACCGATATCTGCTTGTTTTAAAGCCGGAGCATCATTAACACCATCGCCTGTCATCGCAACAACTTTGCCTTCTTTTTGCCACGCTTTAACGATACGCACTTTGTGTTCTGGAGACACACGGGCATAAACAGAATAGTTTGCAACTTTTTGCGCAAACTCATCGTCAGACATTTGATTTAATTCAGCACCTGTTAAAACGGCAGCATCATCCCCGGCTTTAATAATCCCAAGACGTGCCGCAATTGCTTCTGCGGTATCTTTGTGGTCACCAGTAATCATAATCGGACGAATACCGGCTTCTTTGGCTACCTTAACAGCATCTGCAGCTTCAGAACGTTCTGGGTCAATCATGCCGACTAAACCAGCAAAGATTAAATCATTTTCGACTACTTCTGTTTCTAAATCAGTTGGAATAGCGTCCACATATTTATACGCCATACCTAAAACACGCAATGCTTGTTTGGCCATATCTTTGTTATTGCTCAAGATTTTTTGTTCTTCAGCGTTTGTCATTGGTTTTACTTCATCAAATACTTGATACTGTGTGCAACGATCTAGTAAAACATCTGGTGCGCCTTTAACAGCAACTAAATAGCGACCATCTGCTTCTTGGTGAATGGTTGACATTAATTTACGATCTGAATCAAAAGGTAATTCTGCAACCCGTGGTTCTGCTGCTACTTTTTCAGTAACATCAAAGCCTTGGTCTTGTCCAAATTTCACAAGTGCAGTTTCTGTTGGGTCCCCAATTAATTCGCCTTCTTGACTGAATTTTGTGTCATTGGCGTAGTTCATAATTTTAAGGGCCATATTGTTATCTGGAATATGTTCAGACGATGGATATTGACGATCATTGGTATAAAGTTTTTCAACTGTCATTTGGTTCAGCGTTAACGTCCCTGTTTTATCTGAGGCGATGATATCTGTTGAACCTAATGTTTCTACCGCTGGTAATTTACGGATAATCGAATTACGTTTTGCTAATACTTGCGTACCTAAAGCTAAAATAATTGTAACGATTGCTGGCAAACCTTCTGGAATTGCAGCAACGGCTAGAGATACAGAAGTCAATAGCATATCCATCCAAGGTGTACCGTTAACTAAAGTTCCAAACAAGAACATGATCACAGCAATAACTAAAATTGCAGCTGTTAAGAATTTACCTAAGTGATTCAAGTTATTTTTGAGTGGTGTTTCGGTTTCATCCGCAGCTGCCAACATACCTGCAATCTTACCAACTTCGGTATTCATCCCTGTATTTACAACTACACCTTTACCACGACCATAGGTAACATTACTGTTGGAATAAGCCATATTAATACGGTCGCCAATACCAATTTCAGTACCTTCTAAAACAACCAATTCTTTTTCTACTGGTACAGATTCTCCAGTCAAAGCCGCTTCTTCAATTTTTAAAGAACTAGACTCAATCAGACGCATATCAGCTGGAACAACATCGCCGGCTTCTAACAATACGATATCCCCAGGCACAAGATCTGTACTCTTAATTGATAACGCATGACCGTCTCTTACAACATTGGCATTTGGTGTGGACATGTCTTTTAAAGCTTCAATCGCAGCTTCTGCTTTTGACTCTTGGACAACACCCATCACTGCGTTAATAATGACAACTAACAAAATAATGATGGAATCAACCGGCTCGTGAGGCGCAGAAATAATTGCGGCAACCAATAAAACTAAAATCATCAAGTCTTTGAACTGTTCAAAGAACTTTTGGACCATTGATTTTTTCTTGCCTTCTTCCAGCTCGTTTTCACCGTATTCACTTAGACGCTTTTGGGCTTCTGCGGCACTTAGACCGTCAGCAGTTGCATCTAACTCTTTTAGAACCTCATCTGGCGTTTGGGAATAAAACGCTTGGCTCAACTGCTGTTTTTTGTTTTCTTCTGACAATTTTGTTCCTCCTTTGAAATTATCATCCACAAGTCAGCTAAAAAAAATAGACTTGTGTATGTGCATAACATACATAAGTCTCACTAATTAAGGCAACACCAGAAAGTTAATTTCGGTTGGTGATGTTGCCACAGCTTATGCTGCTAGTTACTCCCTCATGAAAACATATAAATACAAGAAACATTATATAGTAGATTGCAGCCATGGGCAAATACTTTTCGCAAAAATCCATGGTAGAAACAAATTAAGGTTAGCTTTTTTTCGCGCTTCTTTTTCCTAAAAAAAACGCTGATTAAATAATCTTTGCCACTAGCTTTCAACTCTTTAAAAGTAAGAAGGAGATTTTCGAAAATTGTTGCTCAAATTTTTGAAAACTCTATACTTCACTTACAGTTTAAATAAAATAATAAAATAAGCCATATTACTTACGTGAAAACGTAAGTAATATGACTCGTTTCATTAGGCGATCACTGAACCATTTGGCATTTGTTTTGGTGCCTCCACAATGGCTAAGTTTCCTTTTTCATCTTCTGCTGATAAGATCATCCCTTGACTCACTTGTCCCCGCATTTTTCTTGGTTTCAAGTTCGCTACGATTACGACCTTTTTACCAATCAGCGCTTTAGGATCAGGATAAAATTCCGCAATCCCCGATAAAATTTGGCGATCTTGACTGTCCCCAGCAGCTAGACGAAATTGTAATAATTTGTCTGCCCCTTTGACTTTTTGACAGTCAATAACCTCTGCGACTTTCAATTCTACTTTATCAAAATCATCGTATTTAATTTGTTTTTCTTTTACTGAAACCAATTCCGTTTCTTCTGGATCCCATTTTACTGCTTCTTCTGGGTTACTTACTCCTTCAGTCATTTTCTTTTGAATGTAAGCAACTTCTACTTCTTGATCCAAACGTGGGAAAATTGGCGTACCTTTGGCAACAACTTTCGTATCACGTGGAAATTCCCCAAAACGTAGATCTTTTAAGTCCATTGTTTCTGGATCCAAGCCTAATTGTTGGAAAATTTTCTTTGGTGTTTCAGTCATAATCGGTTGTAATAAAATTGCCGCAATACGCAGACTTTCAGCTAAATGCACCATCACACTGTTCAATTCAGCTTTTCTTTCTTCATCTTTGGCTAATACCCAAGGCTCTGTTTCATCAATATATTTATTGGCACGAGAAATCAACGCCCATACTTCTGATAAAGCAACACTAAATTCCATTTTATCCATCGCTTGGTGATAACGCCCCACCACATTTGCCGCTGTTGTTGATAATTCACTATCAAAAGCGGTAACTTTTGATGCATAAGCAGGGACATTGCCATCACAATATTTATTAATCATGGCAATTGTACGGTTCAATAAGTTCCCCAAATCATTGGCTAAGTCATAATTTACCCGCGCAACAAAATCTTCTGGGGTAAAGACACCATCAGAACCAAAAGGCATTGCCCGCAATAAGTAGTAACGCAGAGCATCTAAGCCGTAACGTTCCACGAGCATTTCAGGATAAACCACGTTACCTTTTGATTTACTCATTTTGCCATCTTTCATTAATAACCAGCCGTGACCAAAGATTTTTTTGGGCAATGGTAAATCTAATGCCATTAACATAATCGGCCAATAAATCGTGTGGAAACGAACAATTTCTTTGCCTACCATATGCACATCTGCTGGCCAATACTTGTCAAATAAATGCGTATCGTCTGAACCGTAGCCCAATGCCGTAATATAGTTTGACAAAGCATCGATCCAAACATAAACAACGTGTTTTGGATCAGATTTAACTGGAATCCCCCATTTGAAAGTCGTTCGTGAAACTGCTAAGTCTTCTAAACCTGGTTTAATAAAATTATTGATCATTTCATTTTTGCGCGATTCCGGTTGAATAAACTCTGGGTGTTCATTGTAATATTCTAGCAGGCGATCTGCGTATTTACTCATACGGAAGAAATAAGATTCTTCTTTAACCAATTCAACTTCATGACCGCTTGGCGCTTTACCGCCAATCACTTTACCATCTTCATCACGATAAACTTCGGCTAATTGGGTTTCGGTAAAATATTCTTCGTCAGAAACTGAATACCAACCTTCGTATTCTCCTAGGTAAATATCACCTTGTGTTAATAGTTGATCGAAGATTTTTTGAACAGCCGCTTTATGATAGTCATCTGTTGTCCGAATAAATTTATCGTAACTAATATCTAATGTCTTCCATAATTTTTGAATGTCTGCGGCCATTTTATCCACATATGTTTGGGGTTCAACCCCCAACTCCAATGCTTTTTTCTCAATTTTTTGACCGTGCTCATCAACACCAGTTAAGTAAAAAACATCAAAGCCCATTAAACGTTTGTAACGAGCAACGGCATCACAGGCGATTGTCGTGTATGAATTTCCGATATGCAATTTGCCGCTGGGATAATAAATTGGGGTTGTAATATAAAAAGTTTCTTTGCCAGCCATGGATTTTCCTCCTAGTTAATAAAAAAGTTAAATGACTTACCTTAAAAATACAGTCAAAAAAATAAAATAAACACCAAAATAGGCTGCTAACCGTACTTTAACCAAGGTAGTCAAACTAATTTTCAAGTACACATCACGTAAATGATTCTTAGCTAGTATACCACAATTCCAACTTTCTTTAAGTCCTTTTCCTTGTAAAAAACATCGGCAAATTCATTTTCCCTCTATTTCGTCGCCTTAAAAAAAGTTTTTTTGGTATAATAAAAGAGATTAACGAAATTGAGGGAAATAATATGACTAAAAAACATCGTCTTCTAATAGCGGCAATTGCCATTTTAACGCTCTTGCACATGGTATTTTGCGCCTTTTACAGCCGCTTGTACGGCTATTTTAATTTACAAGATAACTTACGACTATTTCTTTTAGCAACATTAATATTTCGCGGGATTTTCTTGGCTGTTATTGCGATTTCAGGCTTTATTAGCCTAAATGACAAAGCTAGTAAAGTAACGCCCTTTTATTTGATTTTCTTTTTGTTTAATTTGATTATTCCATTTGTTTTTAATTAAAAGTAGAGGTGAGCCGTTTATGCCAGAATTTGCAACATTAGCTGAAGAAAAACAATACTATGAACAAGTCGCCACCGAAGAAGAATTTCTCCAGTGGTATAAAAAACAAGATCACCCAGAATACGAAAAGCCATCTTTAACTGTAGACATGGTTTTAATGTGTTACAACAAAGAAGAAGATCAATTAAAAATGCTTTTAATCAAACGAAAAAGCCATCCTTACCGTAATTCTTGGGCTCTCCCAGGTGGTTTTGTTATGCCCAATGAATCAACGGATGACTCTGTCTTACGAGAAACGCAAGAAGAAACTAGCGTCGAAATTTCTAAATCAAATATTGAGCAGCTCCATACTTTTAGTACGCCTAATCGCGATCCTCGGGGTTGGGTCGTTACCGTCAGCTATTTAACTTTTATTGGTGAAGAACCACTAAGTGCCGGCGATGACGCCGATGACGTTCGCTGGTTTACGATGGAAAGAAAAGGTAGTGAGCTTTATTTAACCAGTGGTCACGATGTTGAAATCATTTTGAATTTAAAAACCGGCGCTTCTTCTGGCAGTGACTCTTTGGCTTTTGACCATAGTCAAATTGTCTTAAAAGCATTTAACCGGGTAGCAGAAAAAATGGAGCATGAACCGCGCGTCTTACAAGTCTTAGGACCAACTTTCACGATTACCGAAGCTCGTAAAGTTTTTGCGAAATTTTGGGGCATGGATTTTAAAAGTATTGATCATTCCAACTTTAAAAAAGCTATGTTGCAATACTTTGTTGAAATCGGAGAAAAACCATTGGGAATTGGTCGTCCTTCAAAAATTTATCGTTTAAAAGATGATGTCCTGTTGGCAAAATTTTGATCAAAAAAGCTCTCGGTACTCATTTAGACACGAATAATCAATCAATTTTTAGAAGACTTCAGCTTATTTTTTAGCTGGCTGGTTTACAAAATCAGCTAAAAAAACGTCATTAAGGCCAATGACATGTAACTGTCAGCCTTTAATGACGTTTTTTTATTTGGTTTATCATAATTAGTGAACGGATTCCTAGAAACAAAGCCAAGCTTTTTTATCCCCTAGGCGAGCCCTGGAGTCCCTTCCAGTTAAACTGTTTAACTGATTTTTCGCACCGTTTTAGCGGCTGTTAAAAAAATCACTTTTTTCCCGTACCAATTGGCTTTATACTGCAACTTAACTAAAAAACTTTGCCAGTCCGCCAACGTAAAAGATCCCTCTATCCCATTTTTTGGGACTTCAACATATAAAAAATCATAGTTTTTAATCAGATGCATTGTTAGTTCGTCAATCCACGCTTTTTTTTGCTGTTGCTTATGATGGTACAATTTTTGTACCTTTAATTTTTGTTTTTGATAGTTTTTGGCCTCTGCCAATCTCACTTTGCGTTGCTGTGCACTTTTGGCTTTTATTTCCAATTTTCGTTTGGCTTTTTTTAACTTGGTTTCAAGGTCATTTACACAAAGTTGACGACAAAATTTTAATTGATTGCCTACAACAAGCTGATTTGGAGCAAAACGTAATTCAATTTCAGTTTTAGTCTTAGGCAAATGACCAACTTCTTCTTCACATAATAATGAAACATAAAACTGTTGCAAATTCTTTGCAGTAATTGTTGCAGATTTAATTTTTCCTACCACTTTTCGATGACAAACAACGGCAATGGGCTGTTTTAATTTAGGTACCTTCAATAAGTTATCCTTTAACCAGATTGTCTGTTGCTGATTATTCGTGGTGTAAGACTGCCACGTACTTTTTTTGAGCTTCATTTTTGGATGCCCACTTCTACCTTGATAATAATTTTGAAATGCGCGCGCTAAATTTCGTTGTGCATTTGCTAATGCCAAGCTATCGGTTAATTTTAAAAAAGGAAATTCCTTTTTTAAGGCAGCAGGTGTCAGCTTTTTACTTGCTTCAATCGTATTGAACTGACGCTGTTTTAAAAGCGTATTGTACGTAAAGCGAACGCAACCAAAAGTTTGAATTAAAAATTTTTGCTGTGCTTTGGTTGGATAAATGCGAAACTTGTAAGCCTTTAGCACTTTCCTTTGGTTTTTCCCCATATTTTCCCCTTAAAAAGCATACTCCCCAACAAAACAACAAGCCGGCAATTGCTGGTAACTAGCAATTACTTTTTCTTCAATATGAAATGCAACACTTAAATTTTCTGAATATTGCATCTTTTATCTTTGTAAACAATTTTAAAGAATCTTCTGAAAAATTGCAAGCCCGTTTTTACTTGTGAAAAATTTATACATTCCAATTAAAAATACTCGAACACCTTTAGTTAGCTAGCAGACCAACTTTAAGGTTATTCAAGTATTTGTTGTGCTTGTCTATTCTTCTGTTAGTTCTTCAAAATCACCAATTCGCTTTGCCATAATAATATCTGGTTTAAACCAGCCGTTTGCGTCTGGAATCACACCGGTAATTTGATAGCCCATTTTTTGATAAAAACTGTAGGGGTGATTCTTTAGATTTTTTATTTGCGCAATCGTGCCAAAAAGATCCTGATACAAATCCACTTGACTTAACGTTGTTTCATCATTTTCGTCATCAGTACCTAAATAAATAGTAATGCCACCGCGAGATGCAATTTCAGATTCTAAAAAAGATACTAAGCGAGCCCCGATTTTTTGACGTCTAAAATCAGAAACGACAACTAATGGATGCATTTCCCAGCCCGTTTGACCATATTGTGGGATTGCCCCAACAAAGCCGACTAAGTCATCTTCCACCAATGCGGCTACGGCAATACGCTCTGGTGCTAACAATTTTTCAACTTCTGCTTTTGCTGTTTGCCCATAATCTTTCGGCCAAGTTTTCGCTAAAAGATCCGCCAACTGGTCTCTTAAAATCCGATTATCTCGTTCAAATTCTGTAATTAACATTGGCATGCGCCTCCTGTAGTATTATGGGTAGTTTACCAATAATTAGAAAATGTCGGAAATAAAATGCTTTTTACTTCTTTTCAATGAAAAGCGCAACGTCATTTTTAGCTTTTGGAAAAAAGCACGCTATTTAAGTAATAAGCCAAAACCAGGGCAAAAAGGCTGGCCGATGATAAAAAAAGTTGAGATAAAAGCCAGGCTGACTTTCATCTCAACTTCAAAAATTTTTCTTTCGGATATCTGAGTGGACGTTAATTCATCTCAACTCCTATTTGCAAATAAACAGTGTGACAAAAGGAGCTTCTTTTGCGATAAGTGCAATTCTTAAAGAGGTAGCACTTGTTCCAACCGCTCTTAAGCTTGCTGTTTTTGCTTTTGTTCTTGCATTTTTTTACTACGTAATTGCCCGCAAGCCGCATCGATATCTGTTCCGTGTTCTTTGCGAATAACACAATTAATCCCATTGCGTTTTAAAATATCGTAAAAACGTAAAACATCTGCTTTATCACTGCGGGAGTATTGATCGTGCTCACTAACTGGGTTATAAGGAATCAAGTTCACGTAAGCTAATTTTTTCTTATCTTTTAATAGATCTGCCAACTCTTGCGCATGATGTGGGCGATCATTTACATTATTTAACATAATATATTCAAAAGTCACCCGTCGATTTGTCTTTTCAATATATTCGTCGATTGCTTCCATTAACACTTCAATTGGATAGCTTTTATTGATGCGCATCATGGAACTTCTCACTTCATTATTAGGTGCATGCAATGAAATCGCCAAGTTAACCTGTAACCCATTGTTTGCAAATTCTTTAATTTTACGCGCCAAGCCACTAGTTGAAACAGTGATATGGCGAGCACCAATAGCTAAACCTTTGGCATCATTAATGACTTGAATAAAGTTCATCACGTTATCATAATTATCAAATGGTTCACCAATTCCCATTACCACAACATGGGAAACACGTTCATCTTCACCGCGTTCATCAAAGTAATGTTGAACCAACATAATCTGCGCAACGATTTCTCCGGTAGTTAAATCCCGTTGTTTGCGCAAAAGCCCACTGGCACAAAAAGTACACCCAATATTACAGCCAACTTGGGTCGTGACACACACAGACATCCCATATTCTTGTCGCATCAAAACAGTTTCGATCATTAATTTATCGGGCAACTCAAATAAGTATTTGACCGTTCCATCACTCGCTTCTTGCACAACCAGTTGTTTTAATGGATTAACGATGAAATGCTCTTCTAACTTTGCGATTAAATCTTTAGATAAGTTGGTCATTTGGCTGAAGGCTGTCACCCGTTTTTCATAAAGCCATTCCCAAACTTGGGTCGCTCTAAATTTCTTTTCGCCATTTTCAATAAACCAATGAATTAATTCTTCTTTATTTAAACCATAAATCGATGGTTTCATTGTAGGTTTTCTCACAATTTTTCCCCTTTTTGACAGATTCGCTCCATACTATAACAGATTTATTGTCCTTATTTCAATAAGGGCAGGATTTTTTTAAAGAATAAGAAAAATTTAAAATTCAAGTGTGGCTAAAAAGTATGCTAACTTTTTAACGAAGTATCTAAAAAATTGCGACATATTGGTATTTTTATCATAAAAAATAACCACTTTATCTGACTTGTTCCCTATTTTACTTTCTCAAAAGCAAGAAGGGGAACTGCAAATAAATAGTGGTTATTTTCTCAGGTGCGGCTAAATTACGCCGTTACAGCTTGATAGACTTTGCGGAAGTAAAAGATGCGGGCAACCAAGTAATAAATAATTTGGATGACTACAAAAACGCCAAGAACTTCCCAACCAGCTAGCTGCATCCCCATTTTAAACATATGATACATGGCAGTTAGTGCCACTGCGCCATGAATAACCGACACAATAATTGGGGTAAAGAATAAAATACCGATTTGTTGATAAATCATCTTTTTCAGCTCTTTTTTGGCCAAGCCCATTTTATAAATCATCTTGAATTTTTCAATATCGACATCCATATCACTATATAAACGGAAATATAAGAAACTACCGGCAGATACGAAGAAGACAATACCAATGAAAATTCCGACAAATAAAACAGGTGCATAACTTTGGATAACCATATCTTTCATAAATTCGACTGAAACGATATCAGTATTTTTTTCGACCGCTTTACCGACTTTAATCTGATCTTCTACACTTGCATTCGGGGTAAACCAATAAACATAGTGATTTGGTTGATAATCTTTCATTGCAACTTGATCACTAACGACATAAGTTGGTATAAATGTACTCAAAATGGAAGTATCTTCTTCTTTTGTGACTTCTAAATTACTACCTGCCACTGTTACATTTTTTGTTGTTGCTGCATTTTCCATCCCACTTGTGTCTTTTAATTGAATCGCAGTCCCCTCTTTTAGCGCTAAGGTTTCCGTTTTAGTAGCCTTGGCTAATTTATTGTATTCACTTTGGCTAATAACTTGAATCCCTTCACCAGTATAAACACTCACGGGTACTTCATCAGCTTTAATATCATATTTTTCAAGCGCGCTATTTACAGCCTGCACCGAAGTTTCTTTGGCATCAAGTGCTTGAAAGGCATATGACGTAGCATCCATATTACCTACCAACAATTGACGGAACCCATATAAAGAACCAATTGCTGAAAAAGCTACGGTAGAAATAATCGCAACTAAAAAGAAGGAGCGCGCATTATCTTTCATCCGAAAAGCAAGATCTGAAAAGACGACCATATTGGTTTTCTTCCAAAAGACTTTTTCGTTTTTCCGTAATTTTTCAATAACCCACACACTTAATTGATCAAACAAAAATTTCGTGCCCACAATAACTACAAAAACAACTGGTAGAAAAACGATAATGACCGCAGTTTCTGGCGCTAGTAAGGCAGTAGCGTAACCTGCTGCAATCAAAACTACAGCTAAAACACTTTTCCAACGAGAAACTTTAAAGGAGCCCTTACCTAATTCACCGGCTTTTAATAACGTTTGCACGTTTAGTTTAGGTAATCTAAATTGAATGACAAAGGAAATGACAAAAAACAGTGCCATAAAGGCCACAACAGTTAACGCTAATGCTTTAACCGGAAAATAAAAGCCTAAATCAATTCGCATTAAAAATTTTGATAGCCATAAAATAAGCTGTGAAAATAAAACACCTACTAGACTACCACTAATTGTCGCAAAAAAACCAATGACAATATTTTCAATAAAAACCATCTTTCGTAACTGTTTAGGGCTCATCCCTTGAATCATTAATAGTCCGAATTCTTTTTTTCGGGATTGTAAAAAAACATCCATGGAATAAAGAACAAAGAAAAAAGCAAAACCGTAAATAATGATTGCGGCTCCTAGCATCCCCACTTGGGCTTTTGAATTTAAGGCATCCCCAACAAGTTTGGGATGAAAAGCAAAAACGCTAAAGGTGAAAAAAACCATCACCGCAAATAAAGTACTTAAAAAATAAGCAAGGTATAGGTGTTTGTTGCGCATCGTATTACGCACAACGAATTGTCTAAAATTCATTGTCAACCCCCTCAATTGCGGCTAATTCCTCCATGATTTGGTTATAAAAGGCTTGCTGACCATTTTGGCGTCTGATTTCATGAACCAATTCTCCGTCTTTAATAAATACGATTCGTTCACAGTAGCTGGCTGCCAATGGGTCATGGGTTACCATTAAAATTGTAGCTTTTTCTGCTTCATTTAATTGTTGCAATAAACCCATCACGTCTTTTGATGACTTGGTATCTAAATTTCCGGTTGGTTCATCGGCTAAAACCAATTCTGGTTGATGAATCATCGCTCTTGCAACTGCCACACGTTGCGCTTGTCCGCCGGAGATTTCAGCAATCCGCTTTTTCAATAAATCCCCGATCCCTAAGCGACTTGCGACTTCTTTAACCTGACGTTTCATGATCGCTACTTTTTCACCATCTAAGGTTAGCGGTAAAACGATATTTTCTTCAACTGTTAATGTTGGCAATAAATTAAAGCTTTGAAAAACAAAACCCAGTTGATTGCGACGAAAAGCAGCAATCTCTTCTTGATTTAACGCATGAGGGTCTTTGCCATTTAGCAAAATCTTGCCACTAGTTGGTTCATCAATTGTGGCCAATAAATTTAGAAATGTTGATTTCCCACTTCCTGAAGGTCCCATAATACCGATGAATTCACCATCGTCGACTGTTAAGTCAATTCCTTTTAGTGCTTCATATTTCATGGTGTCCCCATAAACTTTACGTAAATTTTCAACTTGTAACATCTTCGCACTTCCTTAGTCATTTGTATTTGATAAAAATAATTTGTCTGATTTACCTGTTACAATCAGACCTCCTGTTTACTCTTTTAGTTTACGAAACTTTCGGCTAACACAAAATAGATAGGGCTAACAAGGGCCTAACACTTTTGTTAGGTGTCTTCATGTAATAAATAAATTTGATTGGTACAAAAAAACCTGAATAACTAACTTTTCTTATCCCACCATAAGCTTCGTAAGAAAAGTTAATTTTCAGGTTTTATTTTTGAACTTTTTGAACGCTTAGAAATTTTTTGACTTTATTTTCCCTGTTCTTTTTGCTTTTGTTCTTTTTGTTCCAGTTTACCGTATGCGTTACGAGCAAAGGTATTCCCGCTTGCGGCTCCACTATTACGTGATAGACGGGCGATTTTACGCAATAAATTTAGCAAGAGTTCTTTCATACTTCACCTACTTTTGGCAAATAGCAAAGCTAAAGGAATCCTTCACCCCCATGCTATCCTCCCAATTTATACCTTCTTTATTGTTAAGAAAAGCTACTAAAACGCCCTTAATCCTTACGTGATCCGGGTAAAATATTACGAAATTGGGATTACTGTTGGAATTTAAAAAAATCTCGCCTTATTGTAAGCATTAGCGTTTACACAACTTGATCTGAATATGTTTACCACAAAGCATATCCAAAAGGGAACAATATATTTTTAGTGTTGAAAATGAAACTATTTATTCAAAATCTTGCGGAAGTTCTTCTGGTTCACTTGGTTCAATTAAAACTTTACGGGGTTTACTACCTTCTGAAGGCCCCACAACACCATGCATTTCTAATTCATCGACTAGGCGTGCTGCTCGGTTGTAGCCAATACGAAAACGGCGTTGCAGTAAAGAAACACTGGCAGTTTGCATTTCAACGACTAAATCTTTTGCCTGTTCATACAACTCATCTTCTGGTTGTGCATTGGCGCCACTGTTTGTTTCGTCTTCTTCGGTTACCATCATTTTCTCTTCATACTCAGCACCTTGTTGTTCTGTGATGAATTCCACGACACGTTCCACTTCATGATCGGAAATAAATGCGCCTTGAACACGAATCGGTTTATTTTCGCCCATTGGTAAAAAGAGCATATCGCCACGACCAAGTAGTTTTTCTGCGCCATTGCTATCTAAAATGGTACGAGAATCTGTACCGCTAGAAACAGCAAAGGCCATACGTGAAGGAACGTTTGCTTTAATAATCCCGGTAATAACATCGACACTTGGCCGTTGTGTAGCCAAAATCATATGAATACCCGCCGCTCGTGCCATTTGCGCTAGGCGAATAATCGCATCTTCCACTTCATTTGAAGCAACCATCATTAAATCCGCCAATTCATCGACAATAACAACAATAAATGGCAAAATCGGATTGTTTTCCCCATGACTTAAATTACGGGCTAAAATCATTTCATTGTAGCCGGTAATATTTCTAACACCAGCTGCGGCAAATTTCTCGTAACGTTCTTCCATCTCTTTAACTACTTTTTGCAATGCTTGCGCGGCTTTTCTAGGATTCGTTACAACCGGAGTTAAGAGGTGAGGAATACCATTATAGACATTTAATTCCACCATCTTTGGATCAATCATCATTAATTTGACTTCATGAGGTTTTGCTCGCATCAAAATGCTGGTGATAATCCCATTGATGGCTACTGATTTCCCGCTACCAGTGGAACCAGCAATTAACAAATGCGGCATTTTAGTTAAATCAGCCGTTTGTACTCGCCCGGAAATATCCCGGCCAAGTGGTACTTCTAATAATTTATCAGGATGATCTGGCTGTGCCTCAATAACTTCTCTAAAGGAAACTGTACTGATACTGCTATTGGGAACTTCAATCCCAATTAAAGATTTTCCGGGAATTGGCGCTTCCATCCGCACATCTTTTGCCGCTAGTGCTAATGCAATATCATCGGTCAAGCTAACAATTTTGCTAACTTTAACACCAACTGCCGGTTGCACTTCAAATTTCGTTACTGCTGGTCCTAAACTAGCCTTCACAACTTTGGCATCGACACCAAAACTTTGGAAGGTTTTTTCTAAGACTCCAATATTGTGTTCAATTTTTTGATACTCATCACTTTGATCAGTCGGTGGTAGTGAATCTAATAATGCAACATCTGGCAATTGATAATCACGATCTTCTGCTTCTGCAGGAATTTCAAAGTCTAAATCTTCACCGTCATCTGGCATTTCTGCCGTAGTTTCTGAAAGATCTGGTGTATTTTGTATTTTAGAATCCATTTTGGGTTTTGCTGCCAATTTTTCTTGGAAGTGATCAATCGGCACAAAACTCAATTGTTCAGCTTCGACTGCCGTGTCAACTTTTTCTGTCGCTGCCAATTTTTCTCCAGCAGTCATGGGACGCACTTGATTTTTTTCATTGCGGGCCAACTCTTCTTTAGCCGCTGCTTTTTCTTCTGCAATTTTTTCGGCCTTTCTCGCCGCTTTTTCTTCTTGTCGCGCTTTTTTCGCCGCTTGTCGCGCAGCTTTTTTCGCAGGATCACCAGCTAAAAATTCTTGTAAATTATCCCCTATATTTTGCAAGTGTTCTACTAATTCGCCACCACTCATCATGCTGACTAAAAACACCCCTACTATTGCAAGTAAGAAGGCCAAAAAATAGCTCCCCACTTGGGAAACAAGAAAGTAGCTTCCCTGATACAAAATTGCCCCCAACATACCGCCGCCGACATTTTGACTAACTTGATTAGAGCGAATGTCTCCTAATAATGTTCCCCAAGTCGTAGTGATAATATTGGGTGTGCCACTAATCACATTGCGGAATAATAGAGCATGCAAAAATAATAACAATGCCGCATAAATCAGCAAGCCACCAAAAAAGCGGCGAAAACTTTCAAACTTTGCTGCTGTCGTTTTAACCATTAGCCACAAGCCATACAAAGCTAAAGCCACAGCCAAGATAGGATACGTATTTCCACCGATAATCCGCAAGCAATTTGCAATTAAGGTGCCTAAAAAGCCTAGCTTAAATAAACCCAATCCGGCAAATATAATAAATGCGGCGCCGATTGCCGCCAACATCATTTTTTCTTGTTGCTGTTGTTGTTTTTTAGTCACGCGTTTCTTTTTCTTCTGGCGTTTTGGTTGTGCCATTTTCAATCCCTCATTTCATCTTCTCCATTATACAAAAAAAAACAGGCGAACAAAAGTTTTGTTCAGCCTGTTAAAAGTTATCTTTTCGCAATTATTTTGGGGCGACATCTTCACCAAACCATTTTTCAGAAATCTTTTTAAATTCACCGTTGTCTTTTAATGTTTTAAGTGCTGTATTAATTTTTTCTACTAAAGCCTGATCATTTTTTCTTACGCCAATTGCGTAGTCTTCATTTTCAAAAGGACCTTTGATGATATTGTAATCATCCATTTGCTTTTTCTGCGTTAAATAATAATCAGCGTAGACTTTATCGATTAATAAGCCATCGATTCGCCCATTTTCTAAATCAATAAAGGCTTCGTTAAAGCTAGCGTATAAGACCGCATCATTATCGGCCACAATATCTTTTAATACTTCTGGTTGCTTTGTAAACAAGTCATACCCAGAAGAACCTTCTTGCGCGCCTAAAATTTTTCCCTTCATATCCTTAAAAGCAGTTAATTTACTTTTCTTTGGTGTTACTAACACTTGGTCATTTTCCATATACGTATCTGAAAAAAGGACTTTTTTCTCCCGTTCTGCCGTTTTGGAGTAGCCATTCCAAATGACATCAATGGTCCCGTTATCTAGTTCTGTCTCTTTCATAGACCAATCAATGGATTGAAATTTGACCTTTTGTCCTGTTTCTTTAAATACTGCTTTGGCTAAATCAATATCAAAACCAACTAAATTTCCCTTCTTGTCTTTAAACCCCATCGGCACAAAAGTATCGTCTAAACCCATAACAACTTCTTTTGGTACTTCGTTTGCTTTCGTTTTAGGATTTTCCTCTTTGCTTGCACAAGCCGCCAGTAAACCCAGACTTGCCACTACTGTTAATAACGCGCCCCATTTTTTTAATTTCATTTTCCAAACCTCCATTTTTTCCCATTTATTTTGGTGATACTTTTAACGTTTGATCAGCAATATGTTCGGCAAAGGCCCAATCATGGGTAACCACAATTTGAGTGACGCCTTCTTTTTTTAAAGATAAAATTAGTTTTTCCACTTGTTCTCTTAAGGCTGGATCTAGAGCACTCGTTGGTTCATCATAAGCTAGAACTTGCGGGTCCATTGCCATCGCCCGAGCAATCGCCACCCTTTGTTTTTGACCACCAGACAATTGGTAAGGATAACTTTGTAATAAATCTTCTAAGCCTAGTTGAGCTGCTAATTTTTCGGCTTTTTTACTATAGACAGCTTGTGTTTCTTTTAAGACTAACTTTGTCGCCAAAGTTATATTTTCAAAAACGCTCAGGTGAGGAAATAATTGAAAGTCTTGAAACACCACACCAACAACTTGTTCTTGTTCATTTAAGGCAGTGGGATTAAAGGCTTTACCGTCTAATAAAAACGTTCCGCTATCTGCTTTTTCCAAACCTGCCAACATCCGTAGTAGCGTTGTTTTCCCGCCACCAGAAGGACCCACAATAGCTAAAATCTCGCCGTCTGGAATATTTAAATCCAAATTTTCAAAAATATTTTTTTTACCAAAAGCCTTGTTAATTTTTCTTAATTCCAACATTTCTACTTCACCTGCCTAACGGTAATAATTTAATTTATTTTCTAAAAGTTTCATAATTAACGTAAATAAACCAGTCATTACTAAGTATATCAAACCAACACCAACTAACGGTAGTAATGTTGTATCCCGTTCCATCGCAATTTTGCCGATACGCATCATATCTGAAAGGCCTAAAATGTAAACCAATGAAGTATCTTTTACTAAATTAACAACTTCATTTCCCACAGAGGGAAGAGTAATTTTTACAACTTGCGGAATAATAATTTTTTTGATCGTCTGCATTTTACTTAGGCGTAATACTTGGGACGCTTCATATTGTCCTTGGGGGATGGATTGAATCCCGCCACGAAAAATTTCAGCAAAATAGGCAGCATAATTAATCACAAAAGCCAATAGCGCTGCATCAAAGCGATCTAAAACCAAAGCTGGTAGCAATAAAGGCAACCCATAAAAGATAAAAATTAACTGTAGTAGTAAGGGTGTCCCCCGCATTACCCAAACATAGACTTGCACCAATAGTTTGAAAGGTTGCAGATGACTCGCTAGAACAAAAGCTAAAATAATCCCTAGCGGAATCGATCCCAATAGCGTTAAACCAAATAATTTTAATGTGATGCCTGCACCAGACAACAATTGTGGTAAAACAGAAATTAAATAATTCATTTGTTTCTCTCCTTTATTTTTCTAATTCAAAAAAGTGGAAGACACTGGGTCAGACGCAACTTTTTAACCTGACAAATTAAAAAGCAAGTGTATGAATCGCTCACGGTCTATCTTTTGATAAACGAAAAATTTTCGTGTGAAAATTTTTACTTCCAGATAAAAAAAGCCCTCTGACTTTTACATCAGAGGGCGTAACAACGCGGTGCCACCTCTTATTTTTTACTTTTTCACAAAAGTAAACTTAAGCAGTCAAATCAAAATAACAAAGCTTAAAAACTTCCTTGTACTAAAAAACAAATGGGAAATTTAAGAAAAATTATACCCAACCGTAAATTCCGCCTTCGTTTTTTAGCACTAGTTTGTGAAGTTTGACTATGGTAACAAAGGAATTTACGAGAAATTCGTAATCCGACTATAAAAAAAGTCCTTTAGCGCATGCGCTAAAGGACGTAAATTACGTGGTTCCACCTTTTTTCACTCTTGTTTTACAACGAGAGCCTCCATAAGTCATCTATCAATGACTGCTGCTGTAACGGGCATACCCGGATTTTCTTACTTTTATTTCAGAAAAACAACTCCAAGATGTGGTTCACAAATTGCCATCGTCTCTTTTCACCAACCAGAGACTCTCTTTGGATAAACAAACTTGCTACTCTTCTTATCGATGTCGTATTATTAGGTTGTCTTTAACTTTAAAAGGTCAAATGCATTTTGTCAACTATTTTCTTTGAAGGGAGTTTTTTTCATGACTGCAACACAACAAGAAGCGTACCGCCTGTTAGCTGATTTAAATATTTCTTATCAACGAGTGGACCACGAGCCCATTACTTCTGTTAAAAACGTGCCCTTCTCATTACCTGGACCGCAAGTAAAAAATTTAGTTTTAAAGCCTCGCAAAGGCGAACATCGTTTTTTAGTCATTTTACCTGATGAAAAGCAAGCAGATTTGACACATTTAGCCGAAATTTTAGCGGAAAAGCGTCTTTCTTTTGTTTCTGAAAAAAATTTGTTAGAATTACTCAATGTGCCTGCAGGTTCAGTCACACCTTTAGCTTTACCAAATGATCATGATCACAAAATCACAGTGGTCATAGACAAAGCCATTGATCAAAATGATACCGTTGGTTTTCACCCAAATATCAATTCAACGACGTTAATCATGCAATTTGCTGACTTTGCCAAACTATTAGATCATCTTGGCTACAAGCCGCTTTATTTAGCAATTTAATAAAATTACGAGGTGTATTTGCTCTTATGTTATTCTTATTTATCTTCACCCTAATTGCCGGTGGTGCCGGCTATTTATTTTATTTATTAACAAAAGATTCAATTCGCGAAGTTTATGAACAATTAGATGACAAAAACAAAAAAGTTCGCAAAATAAAAGCAGTCTGTTTAGGGGTTTTTCACTTAATTGCCTTTTAATCGATAAAAAAAGCGGCAGGAAATTGTCCAGAGTTGAGCTATAAGACCAAGATTTACGAAAACGGCTTTTTCTTTTTAGCAAATTTCGACTTTGATCGCAGGATTAATTCGTGAAACTAGGCAGTTCAAAAGAATGGACAGCGCTAAAACATTCAAAGCAATGTTGTTTTTCAAAAAATTTATACTCCTTCCATAGATGAAAAAAACGTCTTTTAGCATGTATCAATCGTAAAGGGTTAACTTTTCGATTGATTAGCTAAAAGACGCTTTTTTTATGTAATTTTAAAGCTTGAAAAAATATGTACTATACCAGTAAATCCAATCCCAAATATTTCAAAACTCCTAACAATACACCTGCCAATATAATAACAGATAAAATCATAAATAATATCAACCCAACTAAAAACCGACCTCGACTTCGCATTGACAGCCCTCCTTAAAATATTCTACTTGCATATTTATACTAGCATGTACGAAGCCAATTCCTAAAAAAATGTGAGATATTTTAGTGCTTTAACCCACTTTTTTTATATCCTTCCCACCTAAAAAAAGATTTATTAAAAAACACAGCTAAAAACTTATAAATAACGATGTTATGTATTAAAAATTCATTTCCCCTCGATAAATCACGCGACAAAAAATGTTGTTTCAAAGTCTTTTACACGCAGTAAAACAACTTTGAAACAACATTTTCTTTTTTATTTTCTCATTTTTTTATCAGATGATTACTCAGAATAAGAACACACTGTATCGTTATACTATCTTTTGCATTTGATTAGCATCGGTCTTTTTATTTATTGTGCATCATAGGCAGTTAATATAACGTTGCCATTTAAATATTCACCTAAATAGATTTCGCCAATCCGCTCATGGCCTTGTTTTTTTACCTCAGCTTCTAGCCAATCGCTGTCTTTTTCAATGATTTCTAATAAATCAAAGTTAGCTTGCCCATCTACTATAATAGGATAGCGGATCATTTCTGCACCATATTCAATCACATTTAACTGGCCATTTTGTTCCATCACAGCCAGCTTCACTTTCTCCACTTCAAAAATACCATTAGAACGTAGCTTAAACATCAAATCATTTGCAGAAATACCAATACGTAGGCAATCTTGCACATTAACAGCCCCATTGCGAATTAACGTGACCGGTGCGCCGTCTATAACGCGTTTGACCCAACGATTGTGTTCTTTTGCAAATTTCAAAACCAAAACTAGCAGCGTCCAAATAATTAAGACCAATACAAACTGCAAGACAGTAATGGCTTCATTATAAATCACACCACCAATAATGCCCCCTAAAACGAAATTTTGTACTTGATCCATGGGTGAAGTCGGAGCCAAATTGCCTTTACCCATAATCGTAATTTGTAAGATTAAACAAATTAGGCCTAAAGCAAACTTAGCCAAAATTGGTAAATAGTAACTCATTTTATTTCCCCCTATTTTTGTTTCACAATTTGGTCTTTTGATGTCAACAAAGCAACCGAATCCAATTTAAAATTCGTACCATCTTGACTTAATGTTACCCGGTAACAATCATCACCAATCAACACGAGCATTTGATCAGACAAAGTCGTGCTGTTTACATATACTTCTTCGGGTGTGACAACTTCATCTTGAGCCACTCTTTTAACAAAATGCACCATCTGAGATGATTGAGAATGATTGGTTTGATCTTGTTTGTAATCAGAATATTGCACCCCTAATAAAAAAAGCAGCAACAACAGCATAATAATCGTTAAATCTCGATATTTGGTATCTAACCGGTGCCGTAAATAAGCGCTAAATACAAAAATCAAAAAAAGCAAGGCGGCAAAAATCAGCCCATATTTGATATAGTCGTTTACGCCAGCATTATTTTGCAAATAGCTTATGCCGTAAAAAGTCATTTTAACTCCTCATTTCTTCATATACTTATCCTTATTTTAGCATGAAGACGAATTATTCTTGATATATTTGATTTTTTTACAGCTATTGTTTGACATTGCCCTAAAAAGTCTTGATAATGTAGCTTAATTAGGGGAGTAGCACATAGATGAGCTATGGTTTTAGATCAACAACTCGCGTAAATCGCTGGTCTAAAACATAATTGCCAGACCTAAGTTAAACCAAAAATTCACTAATAAAAAAATTTTGGTTAATTTAAGCAAACTTAGGAGGAAAAAATGAGTCAGCAAAAAATGTCAAAAGTAACAGCAGCTGGTCTGCTAGTCGCCATGGGGGTTGTTTACGGAGATATCGGGACAAGCCCTCTTTACGTTATGAAGGCGATTGTAGAAGAAAACGGTGGCCTAAAAAGTTTAAATCCCGATTTTATTTTGGGCGCAGTTTCTTTAATTTTTTGGACGTTAACTTTTTTAACGACCATCAAATATGTAGTGATTGCTTTAAATGCCGATAACCACGGTGAAGGTGGGATTTTTTCTTTATATACCTTGGTCCGTAAAAAAAGTAAATATCTCATTATTCCAGCCATGATTGGCGGTGCAGCTTTACTAGCCGATGGCGTCTTAACGCCTGCTGTAACCGTGACAACAGCCATCGAAGGGCTTCGCGGCATTCCTGCTTTTTATGAACACTTTGGGATGAATCAAAATATCATTGTCATTATCACCTTAATTATTTTATTGATTTTATTTACGGTGCAGCGTTTTGGAACAGATGTTGTCGGTAAAGCATTTGGACCGGTAATGTTTTTATGGTTCACTTTTTTAGGTGGGATGGGGCTTTTCCATTTTGGCCAAGATCTATCGGTTATTCGCGCTCTAAACCCGCTGTATGCCATTAAACTTTTGTTTAGTCCAGATAATAAGTTAGGAATTTTAATTTTAGGAAATATTTTTCTAGCAACTACCGGGGCAGAGGCTCTCTACTCGGATATGGGACATGTAGGGAAGAAAAATATTCGGGTCAGCTGGCCTTATGTCAAAATTTGTTTATTGCTAAACTATCTTGGGCAAGCAGCTTGGCTTTTAAGTGTTTACCAAGATCCTAAAACACAAGCAATTGAACAGTTAAATCCATTTTTCCAAATTTTACCGGCAAGCTGGATGATCTTCGGTGTCGTCTTTGCTACGATCGCTGCTGTCATTGCTTCACAGGCTTTACTTTCAGGTTCTTTTACCCTTGTTTCAGAAGCGATTAAGTTGCGCTTGTTACCGCGCATGAAAATTATGTACCCTGGTTCTTCAATTGGGCAAATGTATATTCCCGCGGTAAACTTTATTTTATGGCTAGCTTGTTCTTTAATTGTTTTAACATTTAGAACCTCTTCTCATATGGAGGCTGCTTACGGACTATCGATTACCGTTACGATGTTAATGACCACCTTGCTTCTTTATTTTTATTTGGCCCAAAAACGTCACAATCGTTTATTGGCAGCTTGTGTTAGTCTTTTCTTTGCCGCAATTGAAACTATCTTTTTCATTTCCAGTGCCGCCAAATTTTTACATGGAGGTTTTGTCGCAGTCATTATGGCCCTTTTCATTTTAGCTGTCATGATTATTTGGGAGTGGGGCAATATTATCCAAGAAAAAGCCAGCGATACTGTACATCTAAAAGAATATGTACCACAATTAACTGCATTGCGTAGCGACGAAAGTGTCCCGATGTATCAAACAAACGTCGTCTTTATGGTGCCCCACGTTACAAATGATGAGATCGGCAAACAATTTGTTTACTCTATTTTGGATAAACGACCAAAACGGGCGCAAACGTATTGGTTTGTCAACGTCATCGTAACAGACGAGCCTTATACTAAAGAGTTTTCAATTGATACATTAGATACTGACTTTATTGTAGTTGTTCGCCTGTATTTGGGCTTTCGCGTCAACCAAGAGGTCAATGTTTATGTCCGTCAAATTATTCACGATTTAATGAAAGACGGGCGTTTACCAGAACAACCTCAACGTTATTCCTTAACACCTGGCCGCATTGTTGGTGATTTTCAATTTGTATTAATTGAAGAAGAATTGTCCAACAATACAGAATTGGATAGATGGGAACGCCAAATTATGCAGGCAAAACTCTTTATTAAACGCCATACCATGTCTCCTGAAAATTGGTTTGGACTAGAGTATAGCGATGTCTTATACGAAACAGTCCCACTAATCATCGGCAAGATGAAAAAAACGCGTCTTATCGAACGATCAAAATAAAGAAAAAGAGCTAGGATTTTTATCCTGGCTCTTTTCCTTAGAATAAACGTTGTTAAATTGCCTGTAATAAATCATACTGGGATTGATACAAGTGATAATACAAACCCCGTTGTTTCATTAACTCTTCGTGATTGCCACTTTCAGCAATGACACCCCCAGCTACATAAAAAATACGGTCTGCATTTTTTATCGTTGATAAACGGTGCGCAATAATAAAGGAAGTTCTTCCTTTTAGCAACTGTTGCAATCCTTCTTGCAATAGTTCTTCTGTTTTGGTGTCAATACTTGAAGTAGCTTCATCTAAAATTAAGATTTTAGGATCCGCCAATAATGCTCTGGCAAAGGAAATTAATTGACGCTGTCCTGCCGATAACGTACTTCCTCTTTCTTCTACCACTGTTTCATAACCATCTTTTAAATCCTTAATAAAATCATGGGCTCGAACAACTTTAGCAGCGGCGATAATCTCGTCTTTACTAGCATCGAGTTTACCATAGCGAATATTTTCAATAATAGTTCCAGAGAAAATAAACGTATCTTGCAGCATAACCCCCATTTGACTCCGTAATGACTGTAATGTCACCGCGCGTACATCAATATCGTCAACTTTAACACTACCGGAATTTACATCGTAAAAGCGACTAAGTAAATTAATTACAGTGGTTTTACCCGCTCCAGTAGGCCCAACTAATGCAATACTTTGGCCGGCTTCCACATGGAAATCAACACCATTTAAAATATTTTTGCCCTCTTCATAGCGGAAAATTACATCTTCAAAATCAACATTTCCTTTAATTGGCGGTAAAACTTTGGCATCTGGTGCATCTTGAATATCGGGAATTTCATCTAACGTTTCAAAAATCCGTTCCAAATAAGCACTCGCCGTAATTAAAGAATTATAAAAGTTTCCAATATTAATAACAGGATTCCAAAAATTATTGATATAGCTTAAAAAAGCAATCAAAGTCCCCGTCGTGACATTAACCCCTAAAGAAGAGATACCAACATAATAAATAATACAGGTTGTCAAAACGGCAATATTTTGCACACCGGGCCATAAAAGAAATTGAATTTTGACAGCCTTCATCCAAGAAGTCCGATATTCCCCACTAACTTCATCAAAAACGCGGGCGTTTTCTTTTTCCCTGGCAAAAGATTGCGTAATCCGAATCCCTGCAATACTTTCATGAATATAAGCATTCAGATTAGATTGCTTGTTACTCAATACTTGATAGGCTTTTCGCTGCTTATTTTGAATTATCAATACCATGACAAAAAGGACTGGCAATAAGATCAAGCTGTATAACGTTAAACGGACGTCGATAAAAAACATAAATGCTAAAGTAATGACGACACTGAAAATATCTGAAATTAAATTAATTAAACCATTACTTAATAAATCGCTCAGGGTATTAATGTAATTTACAACCCGAATCAAAATTTTGCCATGGGGACGATTATCAAAATAAGAAAAAGGCAATCGTTGTAAATGTTCAAAAATATCAAAACGCATATCTTTTAACATATCTTGCCCAATTTCTGTGATGTGCATGATGCGATAGTGCATACACCACCCAATCACCACTAAAGACAAAAGAAAAATCCCGCCTAAAAACAACAAACGATTACTGTCTTGTTGCGGAATAACAGTATCAATAGCAATTTTGGTTAGATAAGGACCTAACATCCCCAGGCCATTGGCCAAAATGATGGTAGCCAACACGACAAAAATCGCTTTTTTATAAGGTGCGACATAGCTTAATAGCCGTTTTAAATCGCCCCAGCGAAACTCTTGGGCTAACTCTTCATCTTCATCAAAACGATTACGCGCCATCTTCTTGCCCCCCTGTCAAACCAAGCTGCTTACGATACACTTCATAATATTTTCCACGCTTTGTAACTAATTCTTCGTGGGTTCCTTGTTCTACGACATGACCTTTTTCCATTAAAAGAATCAAGTCCGCATCTTTGACAGAAGAAATGCGATGGGCGATGACAAACGTCGTTTTTTCTGTCGTCAGTTTTGCCAATTCGTGCTGAATTTTCGATTCTGTCTCCATATCCACAGCCGACGTTGTATCATCTAAAATTAAGATAGAAGGATTTTTTGCCAAAGCGCGAGCCAAGGAGATCCGCTGTTTTTGCCCACCAGACAAGCCCACGCCTCGTTCTCCGACGACAGTCTCATACCCTTGTGGCATCCGCGCAATAAAGGAATCGGCATCTGCAACTGTCGCCATTTGACGGATAAAGTTTTCATCAGCATAAGGATTACCAAAAGCAATATTATCAGAAATAGTATTTGAAAATAAAAACACATCCTGCATTACCATGGAGATATTTTCCCGCAATTGTCGCACGGGGTATTCTTTTGCATCTTTGCCATCAATCAAAACGCGTCCTTTTGTCGGGTCATAAAAGCGACCAACTAAATTTACTAACGTCGTTTTACCAGAACCGGTTTCGCCTAAAATACCGACTGTTTTACCCGGTCCGGTTTTAAAACTGATATTGGATAAAACATTATGTTCCGGATCATCTGAAAAATGAAAACTAACATTTTCAAAGACGACTTCTCCTTTAATCGGATTAAGTGTCTCCTCTTCTTCTACTGGAATACTTGATTTTTGCCCTAGTAATTGACGAATCTTAATACATGCGGCGTTAAAGCGCTGGACATCATTGATCAACCAACCACTCATCCGCAAAGGATTATTTAACATCCACAAATAACCATTAAAAGCTACTAATTGCCCTAACGTCATGTTACCGCCAATAACCAAAATTCCCCCGAAAACCAGTGTGATGACTGCTAATGTACCAGCAAAGCCATCCAACCATGGTAAAAAGCGGGCCGAGACTTTAGCCGATTCCATATTGCGTTGTTTAAAGTCTTCGTTGTATTGCTTAAATTTATCTAACTCAAAATCTTCTCTAGCAAAAGCCTTTACCACTCGGTTACCACCGATATTTTCTTCTACCATAGAATTTAATCGTGAAAAACTCTCCCGTATTTCAAAAAACTTAGGATGCGCCTCTTTGGCCATTTTATTAGTTAAAACAAAAATAATCGGCGTAACGATCAACAACGCCAAAGTCAGCTGCCAACTAATAAAAGCCATCACGATGACTGCTGCCAAAAACCATAAGACACACTCTACGATATTGTAAGTTACCCATGCGACGAAATGCCGAATTGCATCCACATCCCCTGTCATGCGCGCCATGATATCGCCCACCCGCGTATGGTTAAAAAAATCAAAATCTAAGCTTTGCAATTTGTGATACATATCCTCTCGCAAGGCATAAATTGCGTTTTGACTCATTCTTTCACACAAAATTTGATACAGGTAACGGACAATTGTCCGAAAAACAGTTGTACCAATCATCAGTGCAATCAAAGGTAGTAACCACGTTTTTTTCCCTTGATTAATGACATCATCGACAATTAACCCTCCAACATAAGGATTCACCACAATTAAAACAGCATTGATTATAATAAATAAGCAAATAAGGCCAAAATGATTACGCGCTTTTTTTACATACTGCCAAATCCATTGCATATTAGACATCCACTCACCTCCAACTTCTTGTCTATAAACATCTTAGAGCAATCAATTGGAAAAGAAATGGGATATCTTCTTTAAAATGATGTAAAATATTAACAAAGACGATTTTCAAAATTTATTATTCCATTATTTTTTTAATCAATTTTTTTAAAGCGATTGCAAAAATTGTATTTTATTTTATTACTTAGACTATTTTTAGTTAAATACAAAATATAGGAGCCTATCATGCATTTAATTAACGCCCAGACTTTTAATCCCGAAATATTATATCTCTTTGATGCCTGTTGTGATGAAGACTGGGTCGGTGAATTTCACGCCCACGATTTTTTAGAAATTTCTTTAGTGCTAGAAGGCGAATCCGAGTATTTTTTTGAAGACTTACCTCAAACAACTATTCGAGCAGGACAAGTTTTATTGTTTAACCCGGGCTACCACCATATGGAGCGCCATGTAAAACAAACGTCTCATCAATTGCATATCGGTATTAAGAATTTTACTTTACAAGGTTTGCCGAGAAATACATTTCCCCATAAAAGTCCCATTTTAAATTTGGGTCGTCACCAGCAAAATGTGTTGCAAATCGCTTGGCGCCTCTTAGAAGAACTGTATCAAGACGCACCAGAAACCCTTGTTTTGCGCAAAATTCTTGTTAGTGAAATGCTGGTGCATATTTTACGCGGCTTAGATGATACCAACGAGCGGCAACCGACTTTTCTTTCCAGTCGCCAACAACGACAGCAAAAAATTGTTAACGATACTATTTACTTTTTGGAAAATCATTTTAAAGAAGAAATAACATTAGAACAGCTGGCACAAGCGCAGTTTGTCAGCCCAGCCTACTTATCGCGCCTTTTTAAAGAAATAGTCGGTGAAAGTCCCATCAATTACTTAATCAAGTTGCGTTTAAAAGAAGCAAAGCATTTATTAAAGACGACACCTTTAACGATCAAACAAATTGCTCAAGCAACAGGTTATCAAGATGCTTACCATTTCAGTAAATCTTTTAAAAAGCAATTTGGGATTGCCCCTTCTGGTTTAAGCGAAAAAAAGACATCATAGTTTTATAACTTTAGTGAGTAAAATTATCTCTCAGCTCGATAAATTTATTTGGAGATTGAAAAAAAGAGAATTCCAAAAAGAAAAAATATCATTCCAAATACTATCTTTTTATTATCGCTTCGTTCTCCATTCGTATATGCAATAATACTATTTAGAATTACAGAAATGAATACCGCTAATTGAGATAATAAAAATGCAAATGATATCGAAACACTTTCGCTTAAACGAAAGAGGCTAAAATTAGCAATTGACCAAGCCACTCCTGTCAAAATGTTTTTAGAAACTAACTTTTTATTGTACTTAACCTTGCGTAGATTACTAATGACCAGCGTTGTAACAAACATCCCAATAGCTTGAGGTAAAATTAGACTTTCATTTTTTATTTGGAAAAGTTTCGGGAAAATGATATATAAACACAAAGAAAATGATGAAATCAGAATTATTATCATTACTTTCAAAGGAGCTATTTTTGAATTTTCCGTTTTATTTTGACCTTCTCTTGTTGCTGGAAATAATTTTATTCCTACTAAAATAGATACAATTCCAACAATACTAACTATAAAACTTATTAATGAGTGCCACTCGTTAAGTAATATTCCACCACTCAGTGTTACAAAAATTATCTGTGTACCATTTGATAATGGCATTACTTGAGAGACAGACTCTCCTTTTAGAGCAATAAATTGCAGTAACTGACCAATTGACCAAAAAGCCCCCGACAAGAAGCCTACTATAAATATCAATGAATTAAAGTTAATATGTGTATTAGAACAGCTGCTAAACATAAATGAGAATACCAAAGCTGCTAAAGTTGTTCCTAATAATTGATCTTCTGGTTTACCACCTATTTTTTTTGCTAAAATTGGCATTATTCCCCATCCCAATGCGGGAAGAAACATCATAAAAATTTGCATAATCCTGATTCCTTCCTAAAAACAGCTCACTTCTTTTCAGAAGTGAGCTGTTTTGTTAACTTTTTGACTTCATATAAGCTTCAAAAGCTTCTCTAACTTGTGGCACTGATAATCCAACAATAACCTGAAAAGCATTTTTGTTGCGAACAACTCCATGGGCTCCAAATTGTTTAAACGCATTGTCATCTTTTACTTTTCGTTCATCTACTACCGAAATTCGCAATCTTGTCGCACAATTAGCAACTGAGTCAATATTCTCTGCTCCTCCAAAAGCGTTTAAAAAACCAATTGCCTGATCAGAATATAACGTAGATTCTCCACCTAACTGTTTTTCTTTGAAATCTTTTTTTGTAAATAATTCTACTTCATCACTGGTTCTACCCGGTGTTTTAAAGTCAAATCGTAAAATCAAAGTTCTAAAAACAAAGAAATATATAATGATAAATACTAAGCCGATACCGACTTGAAGTAAGTATGTCTGCCAATGGTTAGCCCACATGGGAATCCAATTTTTTGTTATCAATTCAATTAATCCACCGCCCATATCACCAACTACACCAAAGGCATACTCTGTTGTTGCCAAAATCGCAGCAAGTAATGCATGAATAAAAAATAGAGCGGGTGCTACGAATAGAAATGTATAATCAAATGGTTCTGTAATACCACATAAGACCGCAGTCAATACACCTGGAACGATTAAAGCTAATACCTTTTTCTTATTTTCTTTCTTAGCAGTTACATAAAAGGCTAATGCAATACCTGGAATCCCGAAAAGATTAGATAGGCCTTGCAAACTAAAACCACCTTCAGGAAATAACGACTTCAAGCTTTGTGTTGATGAAGCAAATTCTTTCATATGCTCCATCCAATACAAAGTTGTTCCCCCCTCCACAACAGCCGGACCATATTGAAAAGGCGCGTAGATAAAGTGATGTAATCCAGTTGGTAATAAAGCTTTCTCCAAGAAAATATAAGTAAATACACCAAAATTTCCTGACCTTACCATAAATCCTTGTAAAGACTGCACACCATGTTGGAACATAGGCCAAATCCAAGCAAATAAAAATCCCACAGCTAACATTACCCAAAAACCAATCATAGCAACAAGTGCTGATCCTTGAAAAATACCCAAAAATTCAGGTAATTTAGTATCAAAAAATTTATTGTGAAGATAAATTGCAATAGCAGCAATTACAATCGCACCTAATACACCTGTATCGAGCGTTTTGACACCACCTATCATCTTCAATCCATTTCCTGCTTCTTGAGAAAAATCTACACCAAAGTTTGAACCAAATAGTTCCAAAATTTTTGAGACAAAGACATTAAAACTCATATACAAAACAAATGATTCTAACGCAGCTCTTGACTTAGCTTTATTTGCTAACCCTAACGGCAACCCTATCGCAAACAGAATTTCCATGTTATTAAAAACTGTCCAGCCACCTGATTCAATTATTTGCCAAATTTTATTCCACATAGTCCCATCAGATGCTATTGTTCCAACAATATCTGGATTATTAACAACAGAAGCAATTGCAACAACTATCCCTGAATAAACAAAGAATAATACTGGTGTAAACATTGCGCCCCCAAAACGCTGAACTTTTGCCATCATAGTAGAAATCCTCCTATTTTCAATTTAACTCCGGCCAAAAATCTCCATTTGCTTCAATTAATTCATCTAAGACAACTTTTGCAACTTTTGCAGATGGTACAGTTTGATTCAAAGTAAAAGCTTGTAAAGCTTTTTGATAAGAGTTTTCAAAATACGCATCAACTAATAGTTTTTCAGCTGCATTTTGTGCCTCCATTAAACCTTTATGAAAGTCATTAATCTCAAATCTTAAAGAGATTGGTTCAGCACCCGTTCTACCAACATAAGCAGGAATTTCCACCATTGCATCACTACGCAAATTGGGAATAGCCCCCATATTGGGAACAATAAGCATAAATCGATCATGCTTATCATTCAATATTGATACAGCCATATCAACAATATATTGGCCATGTTCACCAAAATTAAAATCTAAAATATCTCCATCTACTTTTTCTCTAATTTTTCTTGACATTTCTTTGGTACGCTTTTCTCGACCATCCATAACCATATTTGCACGGGTATATTGGGGATTGGATTTTTCTACAACTTCATTTGAATATAGATAATACTCTAAGTAATTATTTGGTAGAAAGTCCGGAAAATTTTTTGTCATAACACACAGCATATCCCACGCTTCTTGCCACGTCTTATCACCTGAATTAAAATCAGCAACTTGTAATCCATCTGCATTCAATTTTTCAATAATTTCTGGCATAACGTCACGATCTAAAGATTTATCATAAATTGATGTATACCATCCAAAATGGTTTAATCCATAATATGTCGGAATCCAATTTTTACGGTCATAACCATAATTAATTGCAACTGTTTCCTCAATCGAAATTGTCATATCACACGCATTCAACATTTTTACATGTGGAAATGCTCTACGAACTGCTTCTGAAACTAATGTTTCCGGATTTGTATAGTTCAATAACCAAGCATCGGGAGCATATTGATCCACATAGGACACAATTTCCAACAATCCTTTAATCGAGCGTAATCCATAGGAAAAACCACCGAGTCCACACGTTTCCTGCCCAACCAAACCATGGCTAAGTGGAATTTTTTCGTCGATTTCTCTCATTCCCATACCGCCTACACGTATTTGAGAAAAAATAAAGTCAGATTTTAGAAAAGCTAACTTAGGGTCTGTGGTCTGAGATAAGGTGACTTCTTTTTCAAGGCCTTCTTTTTTTAACATGTAGTCAATGATCTGATACATATCATCATTACGCATTTCATCAATATCGTATAATGTAATCGATGTAAAATTAAATTTATCTCTACTATTAATCATTGCTTGAACAATTCCAGGTGTGTACGTACTCCCACCACCTGCGATTACAACTTTCAAATTATTCATTTTCATAACTATCACTCGACTTTCTTTATGTTATACTCACATTATAATTAAATAGAAAAGAAAAAATACCCATTTCAATGAAAGCGGTTTTGTTTGCATTTTATGATTTCTATTTCATAATGAGAAATCCATTTCACAATTAATATCATGAGGTCAAAGATGAGATTAGAAGAAAGAATCAATAAAATTAAAACTTTTTCGAATACTGAATACAGTCTAATTGAATATATCCTATCCGCTAAAAGTAAGGTGATTTCCATGCAAACTGCAGATTTAGCAGAAGTAACCTTTACTAGTCCAGCTAGCGTGACCAGATTATCAAAAAAATTGGGATTTTCTGGATTTAACGAATTGAAGTTTTTTCTAAAGTCAGAGCTTGAACGACAAGAAAAAATCAGTATGGAAAGTTGGGATTTACTACAAAATGATGTAAATAAGACAATTAGCTTAATATCAGAAACAAATTTGATACCTATGAGCGAGTTAATTGCAAAAGCAACTAAGATATTTGTTTTTGGCACAGATTGGGGTGAAAGAAATGCAACTGAATTATTAGTTAGAAATTTTATGACTATAGGAGTATTTCTAATTTCTGTCCCTTCAATAACTGAGTTTCGTTGGATTGCTGAAGAAGTGACACCAAACGACCTCGTTATAGTTGTCTCTTTTAGTGGTGAAAATACCGAAGTAACTGAAATTTCACGTTTAATCCTATTAAAAGGAACAGAAATAATTTCCATTACACCACTAACTAAAAATCATTTATCTAGTCTAACTGTCAATAACCTTTATTATCAGACTTCCGAACTTCCAAGACTAAATAACAATCCTAATGCTGAATACAATATGTTTACAACACTGCATATAGTATTAGATGCACTTTTTAGAAATTACTATGATAATTTTTTGCACTCTTGATTCTTGTTTTCACTATTCAAAAAAATGACAATTATTTTGTTCCTAAATTTAGCAGTATTTTTTAATTTATTCTAATATGTACTTAACAGTTTTTGAGGAATTCTCCTTGCTATCTGCCTTTTTGTAGTGTATATTTTTAACAGCAAAAAAATTCACCTCTGAAAAATTATTTTAATAGCTGCGGCTGTTAATTTTTTTCAAGTCATCCTTTAACATAGTCCAGAGAGGCTAAGAAGGGTCCGTTGCAAATCAATTGGGGAAGTTTATCTCCATTGTAGCCATTGACGATCCTCCTGCCTAAAAGGGTAGGATTTTTTTGTACCAATTTTTTAGGAGGATTCTCATGGAAGAAAAAAATGATATTCACTTTCACAATGATGATGTCGTCTTAGACATCCACGATCGACCAGCGCCATTACATTGGTTTGGCCTAAGTTTGCAGCACTTATTTACTATGTTTGGCGCAACAGTTTTAGTACCTATCTTAGTTGGGATTAATCCAAGTATCGCTTTAGTGAGTTCAGGACTTGGCACACTTGTCTACTTGACTGTTACGAAAGGAAAAATTCCAGCCTATCTCGGCAGTAGCTTTGCTTTTATTGCGGCAATGCAAATGTTAATGAAAACAGACGGCTATCCTGCTATTGCTCAAGGTGCATTGACTACAGGTATGGTTTATCTCATCGTTTCATTTATCATCAAAAAAATCGGTACCAATTGGTTAGATAAAGTTTTACCACCAATTGTTGTCGGACCAGTCATTATGGTTATAGGTCTTGGCCTAGCTAGCAACGCCGCCAACAACGCCATGTACAACGCCAGTGGAGCATATGATTTCAAATATGTCGCAGTTGCATTGTTGACGCTTGCTGTAACGATCGTCTTCAATATGTTTTTAACAGGATTTCTAGGTTTGATTCCGATTTTATTAGGTATTATTTCTGGCTACTTAATTGCATTGGTTGCTGGTATCGTTGACTTCCAACCTGTTATTGACGCTCCTTGGTTCCAATTACCAGCCTTTGAAGTCATTTTTGTACAATATCAACCTAAACTTTATCTAAATGCCATCACAACTATGGCTCCAATTGCTTTTGTAACAATGACTGAACACATCGGACATTTGATGGTTTTAAACAAATTAACCAAACGTAATTTCTTTAAAAATCCCGGGATGGATCGTACACTAATGGGAGATGGTTTGGCACAAATCGTAGCCGGATTTGTAGGTGGACCACCGGTAACAAGTTATGGCGAAAACATCGGTGTACTTGCTATTACTCGTGTTCACAGCGTTTTTGTAATTGGCGGTGCCGCTGTTTTAGCTATCGTTTTAGGCTTCGTAGGAAAATTAAGTGCATTAATTTTAAGTATTCCTGGCCCAGTTATTTCTGGTATCAGCTTTGTTTTATTCGGAGTTATCGCAGCTAGCGGACTAAAAATTTTAGTTGAGAATAATACCAACTTTGATAAAAAGAAAAACTTATTGATTACTTCAAGTATTCTTGTAATTGGGATTGGTGGTCTAGTTTTTGAAGCTGGTACCTTCACATTATCGGCTATGGCGTTATCGACGTTAATCGGGATTTTCTTAAATCTAGTTTTGCCAGACCGTTAAATAAGAAAGGCAAGGCGCCATGAACTTAATCGGCTCTTTAGTAATAAGATAAAAAGCTTCGTGGACACCCTTAGCTTTTAAGCAATATAAAAAAAGTACCATGGCAAAAATCTTGCCACGGTACTTTTTTTATATACGACTTTTCCTCAAAATAAGACTGCGTTTTTTTTGAAACAAAACGTTTCTGTTACGCTTTTTTTTATTTTTTCAAAAATTCTTTTATTTCAGCCTGTGTTAACGCTTGCCATGGCGCCTCGTCAGAATTTGCCCCAGATTTTTCTGGATTTTCACCTTGATTCCACCATTTCGCTTCGTAACCAACGCCTTCAAACATAACCCGATCGCCGCTATGATAAACGACTTCGCTATTCCACTGAAGATAGGCATCGGCTGGTAATTGGACTTTGGGTAATGGTTTTTCCCCAGGTAAAACGGGTCCGACTAATTCCCATGGAATTTCACTTGATTGTAAAACTGGACTATCTGGTGCCTCGCCTTTTGTCCACCATTTTGCCCGATAAACATTGTGTTTCCAAACAACTTTAGTTCCTGCCAAATATACCCCTGCTTCTTGCCAAATTTCATAAGGTGAAGTTGCTGGATCATCGGCTTTTTGCAACTCTTCTTCACTTAATTCAGATACCGTTTCTCGTTTTGCATCTGCTTTGATACTTCCAGTCAATCCTTCTTTTAGTAGGTTGGCAAATTCGCCTTCTTCTTGTTTTACTCCAGTGGCGTGATTGGAAACTACTTGCGTGTTAATATTACTTTCTCGCGATTTGCGGTCACGATTGGCTGACCACATCGAAACGCGACCTAAATTTTTCTTTTTGGCAAATGTATTTAACTTGCGCGCGTCTTGCAAAGTGAAAACTTCAGAAAGAACATCATTTTGCCCAATCATTGGTGTTGCACCTAGCTTGGTCCATAATGTTTCATTGGTCAAATTAATATCTTGTTCTTGATACAAGATTTTTAATTGACGATGCGTTTGTTTTAACGCATCAATTGAATTTTCTGCCATGGACAATTTTTTATCGCGACTATCCCCATAATTCATAGTCATAATATTGACACCCGCTAAGTCAACACCAGCTGTTAATAATGTCGCCACTGCATCTGTTCCATCTTTGGTTAACCCTTTTGGTGTTGCTGGTAAGGTCAGCCAAATCGCTAATTTTTTATTTTCCTTTTTTTGTTCGGCTTGCAACTGCGCTAACGCCTCTCCTCGGCGTTTTCCTGCTTCTTTATCCGTAAGTCCTTTGTTTTCTAAATCTAAATCAATGGTATTTAATTCATAACGGTCGATGACACTTTTATAGGCTTTAGCAAGTTCTGCTGGCTTTTGGTAGGCCAATGCTAATTCATCATTTAATAAGCCACCAAACGAGACAATGATCTCGCTGCCTTTTTGACGGAGACGTGCAATTCTACGATCCAAATCTAAATCATTACTGGCTTCATCTAAAGAATAGGCTGCCCCCCAACTTGGTTTTTGTCCATTTTTTTGGGCCACTACAAAAGATAAGACCACATTATCAGCGTATTGTTCAAATGCGTATTGCGGCGTTAACGTCGTATCTACATAAGACGCAAACCAAGGTGCAGTAGTTTGCTGTTTTACTTCTTTTTTCTTTGTTCCTGTCGCTACTAATTTGTCGCCATTCAAAAATAAAGTGACCGCCCCACCGATAATTACTAACACAACGAGACACCGAAAAAGCGAAAGGCGTCGGCTTTTATTTTTCTTATCATTGCTCATCACTTATTTTTCCTCCTGTGGGGTCACACTTTGGCCTAGGGCAACAGATAATGGTACTTGTTCTGAATCATCGCCATAATATAAAACAGAGCGCCAATTTAATTCTTCTTTTTTGCGATCCTCACCTGCATCTTTTGTTTTGACATCAACAAAAAGCCAGTTGATAAAATTGCAAACAAAATCCACAATGGTATTTTTAATTCCAATATACGCTAAGGCTGCCCAACTTGCCGTAAAGGCATTGAAACCGGCAAAGATTGCGTTTGGAAAATTTCCGGCCGTATAAGAACGCCAGCAAATAAAAGCTGAAAAAGTAATAATTACAAGCGGCGCTAATAAATAAAGCGTTGGCGAAGCTGTGCGATCATTTACTTTTGGCGTTCGCGCAAAAGGAATTTTTTCGCCGGTTAGATATTGTTGAATGGATTTCACTACGCCAGCTAAATTAACAGCTAACAAAATTAAATTAAAACCATAAATTCGTAAAATATCCAAGCGTTTATACCGACAGTAATGTAAATCACTCGCCATTGCGATAAAATACGGCGCTGCTGCACAAATAATATAAACACTTAATAAATTATCATCAAAGGGATAGGCTAAAAGGAAGATTAGGCCAAAACTTGCCCAAGCAATTGAAGCCATATAATTTAAGCGCATGAAAATTTCCATCATTTTAAGTGGATTTCCTTTTTGGCGCCGCTCTTTTATTGTGGCAAATAATTTGGGTAAAATTAATAAACCACCATTCGCCCAGCGTCGACGTTGAATAATTAAAGAACCAAAATCCGGCGGTGTAGCACTATAACTTAAACGCTCCGGATAGTTATACAATTCCCAGCCATGTTTTTCTAAGTCAACACTAGACTCTGTATCTTCAATAACGGTTCTATCTTGAATAAATCGTCGGACTGGAAATCCTTGCACGATTTCTGTTTCGGCAATATCTTCTAAGGCACACTTGCGGATAACTGCATTCGCCCCTACCCAAAAAGTCGCCCCATAATGGGTTGTTCCTTGGTGCAAAATATGTTGAATGTCTGTCGTCGCACCGGCAATTCGTTCAATTCGTGAAGGACAACCGCGAAAAGAAGAATAAGGTGTTTGCGTTACCGCGATTTTTTCGTTTCCAGGTTGATTCAATAAATAAACTAGGCGCAGACAATATTCTCTTAATAAAAGTGAGTCTGCATCTAAGGTTAGTAAAAACTCACTATCTGGTACTACAAAATCGGCTTTTTGTGCTGGTGCCACTGGCAATAAGACTTTTCCGACTTCAGTCTTTTTGACTTGATAATTTTTACCCATTAAGTCGATATAAGAATTCAAATTCATTGCCTTATTGGCCTCGTGGGATAAAGAAATATATTCTTTACGTTGGAAGTAGTCCACCTCTGCACCAAAAATCCAAGTTAAGCGGCAGTATAATTGTTCAACCCGTTCAACAGGTAACTGACTCTTTTCTTCTACAACTTTTTCAACTGCCTTTGCAGTAATTGCTAATTCTTCTGCTAAGTCTAAAATGACATGATTCACAAAAAAATCATCCACGTGATCTTCATGCGGTTCGCTGGCAGCAAAATTTTGTAACCATTTGACAGCAAAATGATATTCGGCAACGACTTTTAACAGTTCCTGATTTTTAATAAAATTGGGCTGTTGTCCAGCTTTAAATTGCTCCAGAGCCTTTTTAAAACGTTGATGCGGTTTTGCCAACAGCTGATTAATGTCGCGTGCCAATTGCTTTGTCTGTTGTAGTTTTGCTGCCGCTTCTGGTGTACTCGGATTCGGTTTATCATCGATTAATAGTCGAACCAATACTTTAGGATACTCTTGCAAAGCAGCGGATAATAGCGTTTGTCGAATGACGGTAACTTCTTCATCATAAGAAGGAACCAAAACGGTAATGTCTGATTGATTTTTGGCAAAGTAGCTGTCCAACATTTCACGGGGAATGCGTTTATGCGCTTTAAAGCGTAATAACGCCCCTTGGCGCGAAAATAAATAAATCATTGCCGAAAAGCAAAGCGTGGTTACGATAATAATATAAAGTGCCGCTTCCACCGCTTTTTGAAAACTGCCATTACCCTTGGTAATTTGATAATAAATTGTTGATGCTACGTACACTGCCCAAAACACCATTGTCAAAATAATGTAGATTCGATTTAATGTCACTTTGACAACGGAAGCTTTCTCGTGCTGCTGTGGTAATGGTTGCATATTTTTTTCTGTGTTAAATTGGCGCTTCATCTTCTTGTTTTCATCTCCCCTATAATTATTCCCCTTAAAATCCCAATGCGATGCTACTACACTCGTCATTATCTAACTTTGTAATTGTCAGAAAATTGCGAGCATAAAGTCACTTGTGCAGTTTAACACAAAGTTTTTTTACATAACAGTTATAATAAAATGGCGAAATAATTGTGAAAAATGAATTTTATCTCTAAGATTATCTCAACTTTACTTGCTAAACACTTTAGAAAAAACGCGTATTTATCACGATTCTTTTTTTGCTGATAAAATAAATTGGCGCAGTTTTTCGTTGTCTTATTATAAAAAAATACTCGTGATAAGTTCGATAACATATGTATTTTTACAAAAATTAGCTCATTTGGTTTTGTTATCAGCATAAGAAAAGAAGATTTTTTTCATATACTAGCCGGAAAAATTAGAAAATCAAAATAACAAATAAAATATATTAAATATGACTTATTTTGACAAATAAAATTTTACTTTGATTTTATTACAGCGTGAAGATGCAACCATTTTACTAAAAAAAGAGCACACCTACTTGGCTGTGCTCTTTAAAAGACTTTATTTTACTGTTGTTGATTCAAAATTTTAAAAGGATCAGTCTTCTTGTTTTAGTGCTGCCTTCAAGGCTAAAGCCAATGGACTTTCTGCAGCTTCTTCTTGTTGACTGTATTTCTTCACTAATTTTCGTTCTTCGTGTTTGGTCATCTTTTTATTGCGGGCTTTTTTATCAGGAATTTTTTCTGTGATCCCACAATATTTACATTTAAAGAAGGCACCATTTTTGCCTTCTAAAATTTCCATTTTTTTATGACATTGCGGACAACGATGATTGGAAATTTTGGGTTCTTTTCGCCGACGATAGCTACACTCGCTATTGGAACAAAGATAAATTTTTCCATCTTTGGTATTTCGTTCCTTTAACTGAGAACCACATTCTGGGCAAATTTTCGTTGTTAAGGAAAAATCTTTATAGGTCTCCTTGGAATTTTTAATTTCACTAACCAAACGGGCCGTATCTTTTTCAATCCCTTTTAAAAAGGCGGTCGCAGATTCTCGTCCTTGTGCAATATTTTCTAAGCTTTTCTCCCATTTTGCCGTTAAATCTGGACTAACCAAGGAAGTATTGACTAGGCTCAACAGTTGGCGCCCTTTGGGTGTAACAGCTAAAGCATTGCCACGACGTTCCATTAGTTCTGATTTTAATAATTTTTCAATAATCTCTGCTCGAGTAGCTGGCGTTCCTAACGCATATTTTTCCATTTGTTGTAATAAACTGCCCTCAGTTGCAAGTTTGGGCGGTGTCGTCAGTTCTTTATTGATCGCAAATTGCCCTTTGACACTTTTAACCTGTTGCCAGTCAGTTTTTTCAGCTACTTTTTCATTAGCTTTTTGCCAACCACTTTGTAAAACTTTTTCTTGTCGGAAAATAAATTCACCATCAGGAAATTGGACAACTGCCTTTACATTAACGGTAACATATTGCTCTGCAAATAAGCCTAAGAAGCGTTCTATAATAAGGTGATAAATCCGGCTTTCGTCTGTAGACATCTTTTCAAAGCGGGGCCGTTCTTCAGTCGGAATTAAAGCATAGTGGTCTGTTACTTTGCTATCATTGAAAACAGCTTTTTGTTTTACTTGGGCACCATTTTTTAAATATTCTTTTGCCCGCGCATCCACATTTGCTAGTGCTTGAAGTCTTTCTTTTAATGTTGCCGCCACATCTTGTGGTAAATATTTCGAATCCGTCCGAGGATAGCTAACTACTTTATGGGTTTCATACAAGCTTTGGACTAATGATAGTGTCTTTTTCGCTGAATATTGATACAGGCTATTTGCTACTCGTTGTAATTCCGTTAAATCATAAGGCAATGGAGCAGACTGTCTTTTTTCTTTGGTCGTGACATCTGTTACTTTACCAATTTGGTTTTGCCAATTCGCCACAACAGCTTCTGCTTCATTCCGGTTTTGAAATTGTTGTGGATTTTTCAATTGCAGGCGCCCTTTTTCATTGCCATAAAGCAGATCCACCGTGTAATAAGTTTGTGGGATAAATTTTTCGGATTTTTCTTGCGCTTTTGCCACTAGCGCAAGTGTCGGCGTCTGTACTCTTCCGGCACTTAGACTGTCGTGATATTTGACAGTTAAAGCACGGGTAACATTTAAGCCTACCAGCCAGTCAGCTTTTCCTCTGGCAACAGCAGATTGGTATAAATTATCGTATTGTTTTGCCGGTTTTAATTGGTTAAAACCCGTTTTAACAGCTTTGGTTGTTTGAGAAGAAATCCATAGGCGTTCTAATGGTTTAGTAAAACGAATCCATTCAAAAATATAACGCCCCACAGCTTCACCTTCACGTCCACCATCTGTGGCGATAATCCCACCGGTAATATCTTTTCGTTTGGCTAAATTTGCGATTAATTTTAATTGACGATGTGTTTTAGGAAGTGGCTTAATGCCGATGTGTTTTGGAATCATAGGCAAGGTTTCCATATTCCAAGTTTTCCACTCTTGTTTAATATCTTCTGGTAATTTTAATGTTAATAAATGACCATAGGCCCAAGTGATGATGTATTGTTCATTTTCAAAATAATCTTTTCCCTGTGGCTTGGCTCCTAATACTTTAGCAAAGTCTTTGGCCACACTTGGTTTTTCAGTTAGTACTAATTTTTTCCCCATACTGGCTCCTTTAAGAAAATTAATTGCAATCTTTTTTAAACATCTTGTTTATGATGTAAAATAATTCAATTTTTCAAACGCAATTTTGATAAATTACGTGCCTTTCATTATAACAGCTCCCTTAAAAAAGCTAAACTGCTATTAAACAATCTTACAAACTCTATTTAAGCTAATCTTTAGTTTTTTTGATTATGAGACTTTCGACAATAAAAAAGCTTAAACCAGCCACCACAGCCAGTTCAAGCTTACAAATAATGATTAGTTGGCAACTTTACGTTTACAAACTCGTAATTTACCTTCACCGTTGATGGTTTGACACAAACGATTGGAACTTTTTTCAACTACAGCGTTGTAGTCTTTCAATAAAGCTAAGCCGGTATACTGCTGCAAGTAATCATCACATTCTTCACACCAACGCTCATCGCTTTCATTCCAAAAAGCAGCTTGGTAATTCGGATGTGATTTCAAATTTGAAAAACGCGGGCTCAACTCAAGCCACTTATTTTCGTAAAATTGTTCTGCCGCTGTTAAATCGTTAAAGGTATACTCTTCTGTTACATCAGCTTGCCAATCTTCAAAAAACCACCACGGCTCATTATCCCCATACATTATAACAACCTGGTACATAGTTTATTGCTCCTTTTATTCCCCATTTGCATTAATCATACTCACGAAACGTGTGGATGACAAGAAATTCGCACCAAACTTAAATAACTATAATTATTTTTATTTAATTTGATTAAGTTTGTGAATTTTATTCTTTTTAAGAAAAAAATTTTGACAAAAATAGGCAAAAGTTTTTGCTTAGGATGCTTAGTTGCCTATTTTATTTTTAAAGTTATAAAATCTGTATTTTTTTATTACTGCTCTGTTTTAAATTAAGTATAGAATAGTTTTCGTGAAACAAAACACTTTTTTTATATTTCTCATTATTTTTTTCAATAGATAAAAAAGAGAGTTAAAAACAAAAAAATACCTGAATATCAGGCATCTTCTTATCCACAGGTATCAGAAGACGCCATTTATTTCAGATATTTCAAAATTTTATTCATAATGATCATGTAAATATTGTAAAACATTCGGTGCTAATTGGGTGGCCGATTCATTATCTTGACGATTTTCTAACATACTGATAAAGAGATAGCCACTATTTTTTCCTTCATAGGCAAGTAAGAAGCTATTTTCTTGGTCCCGTTCATCTTGTTTTTCTTTAATTTCGGCGGTACCTGTTTTAGCAAAAAGTGTAAAGCCTAGACTGCTTAAACTATGAGCCGTACCATTGGGATCACTTACAACAGCCTTTAAGTCTTCATTGACTTTCTCTACACTGGAAGATTTTACAACTGCGGTTTTTTCTTTTTCTTTCGCATCTGTTACAAGCTTGGGATAAACCAGCGTCCCTTCGTTAGCAAAAACAGAATACATGGTAGCTTGTTGGATGGGATTAATTAGCAGTTGCCCTTGCCCATAACCGGTATCGGCTAACAAAATTTTGGAATCAAAACTTTTTTCGTTGCTAATTTGAGCGGGATTCATCGCCAGTGGCAGATCCATTTTTTCACCAAAAATAAATTTGTCTAAGCCACTTCGAAAAGCTTTTTCACCCATTTTCAATGTTTCTTGTGCCATGTAAATATTATCGGAATAAACCAACGCGTCTTTTAAGTCCACGCTGGCTACATCAGCTACCCGCGTGACATAGTAATCTCCCCAAGAGGAATCTTGTTGCCACTTCAAACCATTAATCGCTAATTTTTCGTTAGGATTTAGACTACCATTATCTAATCCAATCGCTGCTGTAATTGTTTTAAAGGTTGAACCTGGTGCATAACCTGTTACCAAACGATTTAAGAATGGTTTCTTTTCATCTTTTTCATAAGCATCATAATCTTTTTGGGAAATCCCATTCGTCATCTTATTAGGGTCATAGCTTGGGCTGCTAACTAAAGCTAGTAAATCGCCAGTTTTTGGTGCACTAACAACAGTCGCACCAGATTTTTCAGCCAACGCGTGATAAGCTAATTCCTGTAGCGTACTGTCGATAGTTAACTGCACTGTTTTGCCATCTTGCTTGGTATTTTCTAGTAAAACAGTTTTTTCGTTTCCTTTTTCATCGGTAATCGCTAATTTTCCTCCTGCTTTTCCCCGCAGCGTTTCATCATAAGCTGCTTCTAAGCCCGCGCGCCCAATTTGTCCTTCGCTCGTTAATTCCGGATGTTTTTTCAAATCTTCAGCCGTAATTTTACCTAAGTATCCCACTAAATGTGCTGCCGCTGCTCCTAAAGGATATTTTCGCCCCGTAATTTCTTTAATACTTGCACCTGTGGGCAAACCTTTTGCTTCATCCACAATTTTTAATGGCACAAAATAATCTGGCTTTACCCAGCTTTGTTCTAAAGCTTGCGTAATTTGTTTTTCAGTTAAATTGTAATCTGTGGCGATTTTCTTAATATTCTTTTCTTTTTCAGTGCCTTCACCTAGTTTTTGCGGTACTACGCCTAATTGTTGCAGTTGTCCATTTTCTGCTAGAGGCTGATTGTTTCGATCTAAAATTTCCCCGCGCACAGGTTCATCTACTGTTAGACTTACTTTATCTTTGCCACTCATTTGAGGAAAAATCAGATTTGGACCCCATTCCAATTTAGGCTGCTCTTTTTCATAAGCCAAATACGTTTGGTACTTTAAATTTTTCAACTGACCCATAGCTGTTGCAAGCGACAATTCATAGGTCACTTGATATTTGTTATCTTTTTGTTCTGTTATTTTCAAATTAGTCATTTTGATATTTTTTGCATCGATTGCAGTAAAAATATTTTGATATTTTTCGATAATTTCTTTGTTGCTGTAGCCATTTCTTTGCGCAGTATCTGCTAACAATGTTTTAGGCAGACTTTCGTATTTTCCTTGCGCCAAATAGCGGGTGAAATCTTCCACGAGAGCTATTCTTTGTTGCTGTTTTTTTTCTGCTGTAACATGAACAATAAATCCCGCTCCTGCTACTAGCAATAAAATAATTGGAACGATAATAAAAATCGGCTTAAACGCCTTCTTTTTTTGATTCTTTTGACTTCTTAAATGTTCTGTCATTTTTATGCTCCTAATAAAATAGTTATTTTATTTTACCTTATATCCTGGCGTATATTAATTTAATGCACGCATTTTTAATAAAAGTTAACGAATTTCTAGAACTATATTTGTTTTATTTTAAACATAATAAAAAGATGCACCCGAAGGCACATCTCAATTTTTAGACATATTGTAAAACTTTTTCTTCTTTATAAGCACGGTCAATTAATCCGCCGCCAAGACATTTATCCCCATCATAAAAAACTACTGCTTGTCCGGGTGTAATTGCCCGTACAGGTGCATCAAAAATGACTTCAGCTTGGTCATTAGCTAACAAGCGGACAGTCACAGGAACATCAGCCTGACGATAACGGAATTTAGCCGTACATTTGAATTCTTGTGGCATCTTTTCATTGGTGGTGAAATGAATTGTACTTGCATCCAAACGATCTGCATACAATGCTTCATGATGAAAGCCTTGTCCAACATAAAGCGTATTGGTCGCCAAATCTTTTCCGACCACAAACCACGGATCATTTGAACCACTGCCGCCGCCAATCCCTAGTCCTTGGCGTTGACCGATTGTATAATACATTAACCCATCGTGCTCACCTTTGACTTGTCCATCAAGGGTGACCATCTTTCCTTTTTTCGCAGGCAAATAGTTACTTAAAAACTGCTTGAAATTCTTTTCGCCAATAAAACAAACCCCTGTAGAATCTTTCTTCTTCGCAGTTGCTAAACCTGCCCGCTCAGCAATGGCACGAACTTCTGATTTTTCCATGCCACCTAGTGGAAACAGTGTTTTAGCCAACTGTTCTTGAGATAATTGACTTAAGAAATAAGTTTGATCTTTATTATTATCCACACCCCGTAACATGTGAACGACGCCATTTTCATCTTTTGTAACGCGCGCATAGTGTCCAGTGGCCACATAATCGGCACCTAATTCTAATGCATAGTCTAAAAAGGCTTTGAATTTAATTTCCTTGTTACACATAACATCAGGATTTGGCGTACGGCCAGCACGATATTCTGCTAAGAAATATTCAAAAACGCGGTCCCAGTATTCTTTTTCAAAATTGACTGAATAATAAGGAATCCCGATTTGAGCGGCTACTTGCGCAACATCTTTATAATCTTCAGTTGCAGTACAGACGCCGTTTTCATCTGTATCATCCCAATTTTTCATGAAGATACCTACGACATCGTATCCTTGTTCTTTTAGCAAAAGTGCGGTTACAGAAGAGTCCACTCCGCCACTCATGCCCACGACAACGCGAGTGTTGCTGTTGTCTGTCATGTAATCACCATCATTTCATTGTTAATTCCGAAAATTTAACGATTTGAAGGTCGCAACTTTTCAGTATTTGTCATTATACAACAGATGGCTAATAATTTCATGTACTTGTTTTTAAATTAGGATTTTCTTTAAAGGCAGGTTAATTAATATAGCAAAAAAATGCCAAATATGAACCTTTATGTTTAAAAGGAAAACTTATCCGTTAAAAACAGCTTCATATTTGGCATTATTTTTAGTTCATTTTGCGATTGCGCCACCAGTAATAAAGACCTGTTAGCCCTGCAATACTACTTAGAGCAGCCGCCATAATTAAAAAGATCTGCGTGCCCCTTCCCCCTGTTGCAGGCATAAAACCTTCTGGGCGTGAATTTGTGACCGTAAATGCTATCACCTGCGTTTTCTCATCGATTACAAATTCATTGGACTCTGTTTGATTGGTTTCATTGTAATATTTAACCGAAAATTCTTTTGGTTTATTGACCTCGACTAAACGATATTTTACACCTGTTGTTAAATATTGGCGCCAATCTTTTATTAATACTTCTTTTTTAGCGGTGGTGTAAAATTTTATCTCACCTTTTGTCTTTCCTGCTTCAATTTCCCCACAACCATAGGCTACAATCGTAGCATCTGCTACTGTTTCAATGTTAAAATCAAAAGTCGCTTTTCCCGTTGCACCTTGAAGTATTTTTTTAGCTTCAAAATCAAAGGGCGGACGTTCATCGTTGGCTACATTTAAAGTCAAGTTCAAGTTATCCGCTGAGGCAGCAAAATGATAATGCTCCTTCAATGTAGCTGTTACATCCCCGGCTTCATCGGTAATAACTGGCTGCTCTTTGTCTAAGGTGAAATAAGCATATTGTGAAAATAGTTGGTACCCTTTTGGTGCTTGGACTTCTTTAATGCGATAATCACCTGATCTAAGTCCGGTAAAAGATAGTAATCCACTATTGGAAGTTGAGGCTTCAGCTTGCTTGACGTTAATTTCTTGCCAGGTGTCTCCGTTCTTTTTTTCTAAAATGAATTTTGCACCCGCCAAGGCCTCTTCATCTTTGGAATGTTTTTTTATTGTCAACATTCTAGCATTTCCACTAATGGTACCAGAAGCACTGACATTTCTGATCTCAATTTTTTCAGTATGCGTGTTTGTTGATTTTTCACCCCACTTAATTTTGATGTGATTTTCAATATAACTTTGCTCGGCTTTTTTCGGTTTACCGCTGTACTCAATAATCAAAGGTGTACTCACCACGAAATCTTTGGCAAAGGAAATTTTGAAGCCGCCATTTTCCCATTCAAGTTGATAAGCCTCAGTTTCTACTTCACCGTCTTTGTCTATTTGTGGTTTCCAAGTATTCGTTCCTTCTTTTATTGTTTCTAAATTGGCATAATACAATTTAATTTTACCCGGAATTATATCTTGGTCTGATGAAGTATCTTCAATCACTAAGTTATGCAACCGAGCACCTTCAGGATTAACGATAGCTGTCCATGGGATCTCCATGGTCTCTACATCAAAATCTGAAGCTGTTTTATAAACCCCACTTGCCACTTTTGTATACGCTACACTAGCGGCACTTTTTGTCGTACCACTATTCGTTACCAGCGCGGTTGTATTTAAGATTTGATTTTTATTGCCTTTTTCAGCGGCCATAATCGCTTTATCAAGTTGCGTTGCAAAACTGACTTTAAAAGCGGCATACCCCATATCTTTTTTAAACCGGATGGTAAAGCCCTGTGCTAAGGTATCTTTTGTTTGTTCTAAAACTGGTATTTCAGACCACTGCTTGCCGTCATTTTTTAGCGGGATTATTTCATAATCTGCATTGATTTCTAATTTCACTTTTTTGTAGTCGTGATACCAATCTGTAGTCGAATTTTTTTCTTTATCATCTTTTGTTTCCAACTGATAAACAACGATTTCTTGCAAATCTTGTAATGTCATACGCTGAATGAAGCTCGTGGTGTTATCATCAAATTTCCAAACATTCATATGGTCGACAATTTCATCTCCAGCTTTGATGGCGTATCCTCTTGTGTTTGCCAATATTTCCCAGGTGACAGAAGAATTTTTTATATCAAGCGTTCCTCTTTTTTTCAATGCATCAGCAACTTGGACATTGTTCGTCCACCCCGTATTTGCCTGGGCATGACCTTGATATGTGCCTTGTAGTGCTTCGATTGTATTAAACAAATAATTACTAATCGGCACTTGCGGTATAAGTTCTGGTGTATTGCCATATTTTGTCGCCATCGCTAACCAGATTTTTTTACCAGCATATTTTTCATTAATCTTCAACTGAAATCCAGCTGCTTTCTCCCCTGTTTTCAATGTATCAGATTGCAATGCAATTCCAGCATCGGGATCGGCTATTATTGTCCCTGCTGTTGTAGTTAACTTGCCGTTATCAATCGTAAGCGTGATATCTACTGTGGGAATTTCACGAAATTCTCCATTTTCGTCTTGATAAGCAACAATTATGCCTTTTTCCTTTAAATAGTGTTGATTAATTCCTTCATTAAATTTTTTTCCAGTTACAAGAACTGCCTCTTTTGCCAGCGTGCTCTCTTTATTCCAATAATAAGCGAGACCATTTTTATAAAAGACGCCTTCTTTTAACCGTAATGCGGCATCGTTAATTAAAATCTCACCTGCACCTGGTATTGTCACAACCGAAGCTGACCATAAAATCGTTTTATCGCTAAAGTTACTTTCAACACTTTCGTCAAAGAGCGTTTGTCTGATTACTTGTTTTTCAACAGCTAACGAAGTAAACGTACTAGAAGCTGCCGTTAGGTCGCCGCCGCTGATTTTATTTTCCACCAAAGTCTGGCCTTTAGTATCCTCATGCTTACTTTGATAGGTGACGATGTAGCGCCCCTTTGGTATTTTTTCACTGAATGATAATGTAAACTGACTTTCTTTTGTATCTTTAAGCGTAATTAAATCGTGGTATTGTTCTGGGGTAGTGGCGATACTAGGAAATACTTGTTGCCCTTTTTTTAATTCGGCAAAAACTTTAAGTGTCTTAAAATCGATTTGACCATCGTTTAATTCATCAATAAAGTCAATTTTTTCATTTTTGTCCCGATGATAAATGACTGTCCATTCAATAATACCGTTGCCCTTACTAACAGCTGACTTTTGCAAATGATCATAGTAGTATTCCGTTTTGGCTATTGCCTCTAACTTACTACTGCCGGCGATGTTACTTTGAACCCTGTTGCTAATCTCACTGGGATGATTGTCTTTTAAAATCGTGGTGTATTGAATTTTGACCGGCCCTGTTATCTGGGTATCAATTCCGTCATTCCAATGATAAAACAGCAAGGAAAATTTACTATCATTATTTTTGTCATACGTAATTTTATAATCTTTTCCTGCTAGTAATTCTTTGGCCTTGCCGTCAATTTCCATTGTAATTTTAAACAATTGAAAATCTGTCAATTCGCTAATCTTTGCTGCCAAATCTGTCGGCGGCAAGTAAAACCCGGCCTTGGCGCCACTCTCTGGATAAAGTGTTGTGATATCTTCATCGGCAATGCGCAAGTCTTTAATTGGAACAAATTTACTTGGATCTTTTTTATCCCGACCAGGTGTAACGGTGATTTCCCACTCCAAGAGATGATAATCTTCTTTAGCTAAAGTAACCTTAGTAGGCGCTTTACTTACACCTTTTTGCAGGCTGTACTCATTTTTTACCGGTTGAATTTGAATCGTTTCTTTAATTTCAGCATCTTTATCAAGCATTACATCAATGCTTTCTGTCACTTCTTCTATGACCACTGTAGAAGTTAAGTTCATTTCACCTTGAACATTCTCTTTACTCCAATTTTCATTATTAAATGTAACCGTCCATAAATGATTTTTGCCGTCTTTTCCTCCATTCTTTTTAATGGTGAATTCTCCTCTTTTTTCACCATTAATTGTCAGCATTTCTTTTATATCACTTTCCAAATAGATATCCCCAGAAATTTCAAAACTAAACTCAAAATTTCGTTCTCTATTTTCATCTGCATCAATTTCTGCTTTGACTTTTGCTCCTGCTGGTGTCTGAAAAAACTGATCCAAATTGAAGTGATACTGCAGGCGAATCGATGTGTCTGAAAAAATAAATGGTGGCTGTGTTTCATCTACACTTTGCCAGTCGCCATTACCTTGCTTTGTTTCAAAGCTAACCTTATCAATCGGCCACCCTGATAGATCTGTTGGCATTTTAATCGTAATTGGTGTCACTACTTTTTGCTTTACAACGGGTGGTGTTTTTTCAGTTGCTGTCTGATTAACGGCGTGTTTTTTATCTTCATCATTTTCTTTTTGATGGGGGTTAGTTAATGTATGCGTTTTCTCTGTTGCTGATAAAGCATAATTGGGTGTTGGTTCTTCTTGCAACAAGTCAAAATGAATCGTCGGACGGACGTCTTTTGTTGTGGTAAATGTAAATTCCCCTTCACTTTTTGTTGTGCCACTAGTCTTGTCTGACTCACTTTTTTCCTTTAGCCAATTTGTTTCTGTAAAAAAGCCATTTCCAGAAAGCGGCTGAACAATTTTGTCATCACTAATTTTTATCGCAAGCTGTGTTGCGGTTACACCGGTGTTTTTAACATAATGAAATGTCCATAATAAATGATCGTTACCTTGTATTTCTACTTTGTGGTCGATCTTCAAAAAATCGTTATTGACCAAATAATTTTTATCACTGCTTGCTTTGGGACGCCACGTAAACAGACTCCCGCTCATAGCTTCTAAAAAAGGAAAAAGTAGACAGATGCACACCATAAAAATTATTTTCTTATTTTTTACCTTCATATTTAACCTCACAATTCTTTTTATTTTCTAATCTTTTTATAATTATATAACAATTATGCTTTCCGGCGCAATTTTTAACGGCAAGACAAAAAGACGGTAAACGCTTGCTATTCTCACAAAATTTCAAATTAGAAATAAAAAAATTTATTTAAGAAATAATTTTCAGAATAAAAAAAAGAAACAAAAGGAAAATTCCTTTTGTTTCTTTTTGAAGATCCAACTTTTAAAAAAAATATTTTAAGGTTATTTTATTAACGAAGTTTAGCCAATTCTGCTTCTTTCTTGGCTGCAATCAGATCAATTTGATTTTCTGAGATGGGAGTTCCAAAGGGCAATTTTTCTGGTAAGAAATCAATTTCTGGTGCATCGACGCCGACATTGATATTTTCTTTAATCGGTACACTATAATGATGCACATGTCCATGCAAATTACGAATGTTTTTGGTGACCCCCAACAACATGGGATAATGCGTCAAATAATACTGATGGTGATTAAATTTGATAATGATCCCCACATCTGCAAACTGAAATTTTGGCTGACCATTTGATAAGATTCTATTATTTTTTTCTAAAAATTTTAAAAACGTGCGATGATCGTGATTTCCTTTAATAAAAATTATCTGCCCATTCAAACGCATCAGTAAAGCTAAAATCTCCGGGTAGCCTGCCTCATAAGCAGGATGCATTGCGACATCCCCTAAATGGTATACAGTATCGCCTTCTTTTACAACAGCATTCCAGTTTTTTATCATTAATTCATGCATTGTTTGCAGATCTTCAAATGGGCGCGGTGCAAAATCATTGTCCCCTAGTAAATCTTGATGGAAATAATGAGTATCGGATGTAAAAAATTTCATTTCGCTCACCTACAATACTGCCAATGGCTGCTTTTTGGTTGGAGCAAGATAACGTGCTGCAATTTTTTGCCACTCTTTTTTGGTTAACTGGATTTTTGCTGCAGCTAAGTTTGTTAGGACATGATCTTTGTTGCTCGATTGCGGAATTGCCAATGTCTTTTCATCCCGAATTGCCCAAGCTAAAAGCAATTGAAAAATAGAAACCCCATGACGAGCAGCAATTTCTTGTAGTCCACCATCTTGCAAAAATTGATTACCTAAACTATCCCCTTGTGCAATCGGAGAATACGCAATTAGTGGCACTTGTTGCTTATTCAGCCAAGGAAGTAGATCAAATTCAATGCCGCGGCTACCTAAATTATATAAGACTTCATTGGCAGCACAGTTTTTGCCAGCTGGTAGTTGCCACAGTTCTTGCATATCGGATACATCAAAATTTGAAACGCCCCAATTTTTAATCAAACCACTTTTTTTAGCATCCTCTAATGCAGTGACTGTTTCAGCTAAGGGCACTTCTCCTGGCCAATGTAGTAAATACAAGTCAAGATAATCCGTCTTTAATCGCTTCAAACTAGCAGCTAAACTTTGAGGCAATTTTTCTTTTGTAGCATTCCAAGGGTAAACTTTTGAAATTAGATAAACGTTTTCCCGCGAGACAGACTGTAGCGCTTTTCCTACTAACTCTTCTGAATTGCCATCTCCATACATTTCGGCTGTATCAATTGCGATTTTTACCGTCGAACTTGCTTGTTTGAGACCCGTTTGCAAAGCTGCTAATTCTGCTGTTCTTTTTACTAAGTCGTCTCCCATATGCCACGTTCCTAAACCAATCGGGTAAATCTTTTCGCCAGCAATTTCCATGTGTCTACCTCCATCTCGCTTTTCTTACTTCAAGTATAAACCAGCTTTATGATTGGGTAAAAAAATTACTATTAGCAAATATAAATTTCCCAAATTTCTTGAAATTTTGACTTATTGTCGCTGCGAGTTCGTGCATAAAGCTAGCCACCTAAAAAAGCTGGCTGCACACAATCTGTTCGCAAACGTTAGCAACATGACAAATTTTTTCGTACAAAACTTATGATTGGTTACAAAAAAACCACCAGCAAAAGCTGGCGGCGGCAAATTTTTAAGCAACTTTTTCAAAGAGGCCACGACTAATAAAGCCATCCATTAAAAAGTAAAATTTATCTTGTAACATTTTATGTTGTGGGTCTTTAAAAATATTTACTGCTTTTAAACCATTTGCTGTCGTAATTGACATTTTTAAAGTTTCTATTTCCCCATCAACGGTGATTTTCAATTTGAAGCCTTCCTTACTTTGAGGTGTTGCTTCAAGTGGTTGAATTAATTGAAAATTCCCCCCATTTGTTTCTTTAAAACCATTATCGCGCAATGTGTATTTCTTTGCCTCTGGGTCTAATTGGTACATAACGTTTGCACCTAACACCGTTGCCTTTTTTTGAAATGCCATCTATTTTCCCCCCTACTTTTTAATTGCTGGTAATAAAACTTGCCGCTTTCATAAAAAATTAGCCTTAACTTTTGCCATCTCTTATTTTTACTACTGACTTTATTACCGCTACAATCTGATTGTCTCTTTAATTATAAAAGTTTTCTGAGTGTTTGACTACTGCTCTTTCGTTATTTTTGGCAAGCCGCAATTAGTTTTTCAGCAAAATATGCGACATCTTCTGCCGTATTACCAAAACCAAAGCTGACGCGAATGGATTCGTGGATTGCATCACTGTCTTTGCCATACATGGCTGTTAGAACGTGAGAAGGTTCAATGTTGCCAGCCGTACAAGCAGAGCCTGTTGAAATCGCTTGGCCTTGTAAATCTAATTTCATTAACAATAAATTGTTATCCACATCATTCAATTGTAAATTTAAAACATGAGGCAATTTATGCGTCACATCACCATTTATATGATAAGCAATTTTTGCTTCGTCCAATTTTTTTAGCAGTAATTCTGCCAATTTTGCGTAATGGGCTTTATTTTCCAATTGCTTTTCTGGGGTGAGAATTTCTACCGCTTTTGCCATGCCAATAATTCCCACTAAATTTTCTGTCCCAGCACGTCGCTTTTCTTCTTGTTCTCCACCATGAAGATAACTTGGTAAATTTACGCCATCTTTTTTAAACAAGAAGCCTACGCCTTTGGGTCCGTTAATTTTATGCGCTGAAATACTGAATAAATCAATATTATTTTCGTAAGGATCTAAAGCCGTTTTTCCAAAAGCTTGAACTGCATCCGTATGAAAAATAGCAGGATGATCTTTTAACAATTCACCAATGGCTTTGATGGGTAATAAATTCCCTGTTTCATTATTGGCTGCCATCACAGATACTAAGATTGTCTCCGGACGCAAGGCATCTTTTAGCGTTTCTATTGCTAATTGTCCTTTTTCATCGACGGGTAAATAGGTAACTTCAAAGCCCTGTTTTTCCAAATAGTGCATCGATTCTAAAACAGCCGGATGTTCGATTGCAGTGGTAATCACATGTCGCCCTAATTCTTGACGAGCAAGAGCGGTGCCGATAATCGCGGTGTTATCTCCTTCTGTACCGCCACTGTTAAAAATAATTTCATGGGCTTTCACCCCTAAACTTTTGGCAATTAATTGCCGACTCGCTTCTAATTTTTCGTGGGCTTTGCGACCAAAGCCATGTACGCTAGAAGGATTCCCAAAAATTGGCATCGCTTCTGTCATCGCTTTTATTACTTCTGGGTGTAGCGGTGTTGTTGCCGCATGATCCAAATAAATTTCTTTCACTCTCTTCACCTTTTCTTGTGCATACTAGGGTCATTCTAGCATAAAAAGAATTTTTTATTAATTGATTACCATTTTTCCTTTTTCGCCAAATAAAAAGACTGTACCAAAAGTTTGATACAGTCCAAATCGTAATTGTATTAGCTTAAGCGAAATCTTTTTCTTCCAAACGGAATAGAGGGCTCATTGGTGTATTTTCGTGAATTCGTTTCACAGCTTCTCCCATTAATTGACCACAAGTGATATACGTCAAATTATTAGGATGGCGACTTTCATCTGTAAAACAAGAATCTGTCACACAAATATCTGTAATATCTGCACTTTCCAAGTTTTCTTTTGCTGGCGGTGATAATAGTGCATGGGAAGCACAAGCATAAACTTCTTTGGCACCTGCTTCTTTTAACAAGCGCGCTGCAACTTTAAATGTATTCCCCGTATTTAAAATGTCATCCACCATAATACAAGTTTTTCCTGTGACATCGCCGATTACATAACCGCCGTTTTCATCACTTTCCTCTTGGTCGACAATCGCCAATGTTGTATTTAGATACTCTGCTAAGCTGCGGGTTCTGTTGACCCCGGAGTTCTTCGGTGAAACAACCACAAAGTCGTCTCCAAACATTTTCTTTTCCCGATAATATTTGGCAAAAAGCGGCATCGTAAATAAATTGTCCACTGGAATATCAAAGAAACCTTGAACTTGAACGGTATGTAAATCCAACGTCAAAATTCGGGTTGCACCAGCTTCTTGTAACATATTCGCCACAAGCTTAGCTGTAATTGGTTCATGAGGTCTAGCTGTTCTGTCTTGACGAGCATAACCATAATAGGGTAAGACAACATTAATTGTCTTCGCACTTGCTCGTTTCATTGCATCGATCATAATCAACAATTCCATATAATAATCATTAACAGGTTGATTTGTTGCTTGAATCAGATACACGTGCGCACCTCGCACACTTTCTTCGATACTAATTGAAATTTCACCGTCGCTAAATTGCTTAATCGCACATTGGCCTAATTTTGTGCCAAAGACAGCAGCAATTTTTTCTGCTAACGGTTCATTTCCATTCAAGCTAAAAATTTTCAACGATTGATCCTGGTATTGTTCCCCCATGATAGCCTCCTTAGTTATTGGCAGTTCTTTGCGCTAGTCATTTTTTATGACAAATTCTTTTTCATTCTAACATCTTTTTACTCTTTTTTGAACTGTAACAGCTGGTTTCCCTCTTATCTATTTTAAGGTAACGAAATGGTCCCATTAATCCAGCTAGCAGGGATAACTTTATGATAGTTTCCCCAGTTATCATGAACTTTAAGCCATTCTTTCCCTGTTTCATCTTTTTTATAACCATACGCTACTACCCAGTGATTCCCATAGGTGCTTCCTTTAAGTTTCATTAAACCGACAATTACTGGTTTACCTTGTAGCAGACGTTTTTTTACCCGTTCTAAGCCACCAACAGGAGTTTGACGGGCTCTAAATGGTAATTTAAACAAACGAAAATAGCGGGAAAGACCGTGGGAAACTTGTAAAGAAATAGTTGGAAAATCAAAAGGTTGAATGATTACCCGTAGTAAATCTTGCAATGCTTTGGTATTTTCACTGCCATTTTGACGAATGTGGTCAGGCACAATTGTTTTTACAAGATGATCTTGGTAGTAACACAAAAAAACTGTTGCCGCGCTTGTGCCACATAGATAACCTGATTTGGTGGTGATATTGCGATAAGGATAAAATTCTGATTCTGAAATCCCTAGCCATTCATTTGTAATTGTCATCTTCTCACCTCGCGATAAGTATAGCATAAGTTTGTTAGTTGAGATTTTCTGAGCTAACGTCAAAAAATTCTGAACGTTTTCTTTGTGAAAAAGCTTTCTGTGTATGATAATAGGTAATGATACGAAAAAATGGGCAGATTGTCCCAAAATTATCTTAATTTTACGGAGAATTGAGATATTAGAAATAGGAGGATGTGGTCTTATGAACAACTTACTAAAAGATGATTTTTATGAATACGTCAATGGTGATTGGATGAAAACCGCTGTCATTCCAGCTGATAAACCAGCCACAGGTGGGTTTCAAGATTTAGTCGATGGCATTGATAAATTATTGCAAACAGAATTTAAGGATATGCTAGCTGATGAAAGTAAAATTCCCCAAGGAAAAATGAAAGACGTCATTGCCTATTACGAATTAGCTAAAGATTATAAAACGCGAGATGAACTTGGCGCTGAACCGATCCAACCGTTGTTAAGTAGAATTCGTGGGCTAAAAGATTACGAAGATCTAAATCAACAATTAACGGATTGGGTTTTAGAAGGTCTCCCGCTACCTTTTAGCTTAAACGTGGATCAAGATATGAAAAATACCCAACAAAATGTTTTATTTGCTTATCCGGCTGATACAATTTTGCCAGATAAAACATATTATGCAAAAGAACATCCTCAAGGGGCAAAATTATTGGAAGTTTTTGCAGCTATGACAATTGCTGTCTTAGAAAAAATGGGCCATAACCAGAAAGAAGCCCAACAAATTACTGAAGATGCACTGGCTTTTGATCGCCTAATTGTCCCTCACGTAAGAAGTTCAGAAGAAAATGCCGACTATAGCAAAAACTATAATCCCCGCAGCTTTACTGAATTTTGTGCCTATGCACCTGTCTTAGATTTAAAAGAGCTAGTAGAAAATTTAATTAAGGCCACACCTGAGACAATTATTGTAACTGAACCCGATTATTTTGACGCATTAAATACACTGCTGACAGAAGAGAACTTCTCCTTATTACAAAATTGGCTGTATATTCAAACTGCATTGGGATACACCAATTTATTAAGTGAAGAATTGCGGCAATTAGGCGGTACTTATTCCCGTCAATTGTCTGGTGCGCCTAGTGCCATGCCACAAGAAAAAGCAGCTTTTTACTTAGCGAATGGTCGTTTTAGTCAAGTAGTCGGTCGCTTTTATGGAACCAAATACTTTGGTGAAAAGGCAAAGCAAGATGTTGAACACATGGTTCACACTATGATTGGCATCTACCAAGACCGCTTGGAAAAAAACGACTGGTTATCAAAAGAAACCAGTGCCAAAGCAATTACAAAATTAAATAAATTAGGCGTTCAAGTGGGTTATCCTGAAACAATTCCTGCTTTTTATGAAAAATTTGATACTACGCCAAAAAACGCCGGTGGCACGCTGGTGGAAAATAGTCGTAAATTTAGTCGAATTGTCAGAGAAGATAATTTTAGTCGTTATGGAAAAAGTGCTGACCGCAACGAATGGGAAATGAGCGCTGCGACTGTGAATGCCTATTACCATCCCTTCAAAAATATTATCGTTTTTCCTGCTGCGATTTTACAAGCGCCATTTTATAGTTTAGAACAATCGACTAGCGCCAACTATGGTGGTATTGGTGCCGTTATTGCCCACGAGATTTCCCATGCTTTTGACAATAACGGGGCGAAATTTGATGAGTATGGCAACATGAACAATTGGTGGACGGATACTGATTTAGCGCATTTTGAAACATTATCTGCTCAAATGATTGCAGAATTTGACGGTATTGCCTTTGCCGGTGGCACGGTTAACGGTACCTTAACCGTTTCAGAAAATATTGCCGATGCCGGTGGTGTTAGTTGTGCTCTAGCTGCAGCTAAAAAAGAAGCAGATGTCGCTTTTGAAGACTTCTTTGTCAACTGGGCAAAAATTTGGCGTACAAAAGCACGGGAACAATACCAACAATTGTTACTAGCTATTGATGTCCATGCGCCAGCAAAATTACGGGCGAATATTCAGTTACAAAATGTCCCTGAATTCTTTGAAACTTACGGAATTAAAGAAGGCGATGGTATGTATAAAGCGCCGGAAAAACGCGTGCATATCTGGTAATTAAAAATTAGAGCAGTAAGCTTACGTAGAAATAAATACGTTTAACTTATTGCTCTTTTAACAACTTTAAAAGAGGTGATCTACTTTGGAAAAATACGCACAAAATAGTTATTTAACTGAAATTGAAACAACTATTACAGAACGCGGAAAAGATGAAATTGGCAATTTTGTCTGCTTAAGGGAAACTGTCGTCTATCCTGGTGGTGGCGGTCAACCGGCTGATTGTGCTTGGATTGCGGGCAATCCTATTTTAAAAATACAAAAAACAGCAGACAGTGTATTTTATTATCTCGACATTGACGTTGAGACATTGCCTGAAAAAGTTCTTGTCAAAATAAATTGGGAGCAACGCTTTGACTTCATGCAGCAACATACCGGCCAACATATTTTAGCCCGAGTTTGCGAAGATCTATTTCAAGCAAGAATCACAAAAGAACAAATGACATTAAAAGATTCATTTTTTGAAATTGATGTGAAACTTGATAAAACACAATTGCAAACGGCTTTAAAACGGAGCAACGAAATTATTCGGGCACAAAAACAAGTCAGTATTCTATTTCCCACTGAAGAAGAATTGGCAAAAGAAACGCTCTTTACCGCGCCACCAAAATACTTTAAAGATCTCCGACTAATAAAAATTGCCGATTTTGATATTATTGGTTGTGGTGGTACTCATGTGAAAAATACTGCCGAAGTGCAAGCTATTGCTTTAACGCAAGTAAAAGAGCACAAAAAAACAACTACCTTGCATTTTGCTTGTGGTAATCGTTTGTTGCAACAATTTGAAACAAATCAAAAACAATTGACGGCATTGACACTACAAGCTAACGTTCCTGTTGATGGGCTAGCTTTAGCTTTCCAAGAACAACAACAAACAATCAAGTTTTATCAAGGGCAAGTTGCGCTTTATCAAGTAAATGAGTTGGTGGCAAATGCCAAAGAACTGACACCACATTTCATTTACAGTGAAATAACTGACACCGAAGCAAAAGAATTACAAACAGCGGCAAAAAAAATAGCCGAAATTTATCCTGATAAGCTGATTTGTACCGCCACAAGTGATGAGAATAGTTTACGCTATCATTTATACTTAAAAACAGCTGATCCAAAGCGTCCAATTGGCCAAGTAATTCGGACTGCCAACCAAAAATTTGCCGGACGCGGTGGTGGTTCACCTACAAAAGGCGATGGTACTATACCTTATTTGCAAAAGGATGCTTTACTACGGTTTTTACAACAATAAAAATTCAGAAAAGCTCCTCAAACGCATGGAACTCACCTGCAATAAGGCGAACTTCAATAAATTATTTCCCAAATTTCTTGAAGTTTTGCCTGATTGTCACAGTGAGTTCCTTTGAAAGAATGGCCATCGTCAGAACTGCCCCTTTAATGTTTTACTGCTAAAAAAACTTATGCTTTCTTATACGTGAAAAACTCAGTGATCGTAACAGCTAGTTTTAGCTGACTTTCCACTGAGTTTTTTTGAGATAGCTTAACGTTTTAAGGCTTTTTTTAATAGTTCTTCTAAATTTGCAAACTGTGAGTTATGGTTAATAACACCGTCAATTTTTTCTTTTGCAGCAGAATTTTGTAGCAAATTACTTAGTTGACTTAAATCATGAATCCCCAACTTATCTAACAATTCATCTTTATTGTTAAAGTCCGTAAATTGTTTAATAAAATCGTTGCTTAGAATTTTATCAAAGTTCAAATTGCCCTCTTTTTGCAAGTCACCAATAATGCCGCTGATATCGGCTAAATCAAAGCCGTCTTTCAAACGATCAAAAATACTCATCTTTTTCTCCTTCACTTAGCTATAAAAGCTCTGCTCCTAGCGTATTTTGAAAGTGTGTTAACGCCCAGTTATGTCCCACTTCATCAAAGCTTGCCACTGCATCTTTTACAATGTGTAACTGATAGCCCAGATTATACGCATCTACTGCGGTGTGCAAAACACAAATGTCTGTACAAACCCCTGTTAAGTACAAATCAGTAATTTCTCTTTCTCGCAAACGTATATCCAAGTCGGTACCACTAAAAGCAGAGTAATGTCTTTTATCGATCCAATAAACCGTTGCAGCATCTTTATTTTTTTCGTATAAGGAATTCAAGCTGCCATAAAGATTTCGCCCAGTCGTTCCAATTACATTATGGGGCAAAAACAACTTATTCTCTGGATGATACGCATCATTTGGGTCATGGGCATCAATGGCAAATACAGTATAGTTGCCCGCTTCAATAAAATCTTTGGTAAATTCTACCAACTTTTGTTCAATTGCTTGACCAGCTGCACCCGTGGTCAATTTGCCATCTGTTGCGACAAAATCATTGGTGTAGTCAATTGAAATTAACGCTTTTTTCATCTTATGCCTCCAGTCTTTTTGACGCAATCTTCCTACCTTATTTTAAAATGCGAATAAATTCTAAAACAAGTTCTGCCGAACGTTTGCCTGCTTCTTCGATAAACTCATCAAAGCTAATTGTAGCGCTGTGATCAGCAGTATCGCTAATAGCCCGCACTACAAGAAACGGAATAGCAAACTGACTGGCCGTTTGAGCAATTGCCGCGCCTTCCATTTCACAAGCTAAGGCTGTTGGAAAATCATTTAAAATAGCATCCACCTTAGTCGGACTGTCGATAAAACTGTCTCCGGTTACAATCAAGCCCTTTTTGATTCGATGCGCTGTTTTTTCTGCTGCTTCAGTCATAACTTGTTGCAAATAAGCACTAGCATCATAATAAAGGGGAAAGCCCCCCGGTAATTGGCCTTTCTTGTAACCAAAACCGGTAACGTCGACATCAAAGTAAGCTAATTTTTCGGAAATTACTAAATCGCCGACACTAAGATCGGCTCCGATTCCGCCAGCCGAACCAGTATTAACAACCATATTTACCCCATATTGCTGAATCAATAGACTCGTTGTGACAGAGGCTGCCACTTTGCCAATACCAGACCGTACAACAATAACTTCATGATTGCCAATGCGGCCAGAGATAAACAAAGCATCCGCCCTCTCCCAAGACAGTGGACTGTCAATGGCGCTTCGCAAAATTTTAATTTCTTCTTCCATAGCACCGATAATTCCAATTTTCACACAAATTCCTCCAGCTTTTACTTCTATTATTTAGCCTAATAGTACCAGTTTCTAAAAAAAATTTCACTCGATAAGAAAAGCTTTATGTACTCGGTCAACTCGCGAGCAATAAGACGAAAGTCTTGATAAATTGTTCTTCAAATTTTTCAAGATTTTGACTTATTGTCGTTGCGAGTTAGTTCATAAAGCTAGACACTTTGAAAAGCTTTATCTACTCGGTCAACTTATCCTAAAAAAAGTTGAAACCAAGTAGCCTAAACGGCATTCCATGATTTCAACTTATTACTTTGTGCTAACTATAAAAAGAAGGTTGCTAATAAGACAACGCCGATTAATAATGAGACGACAATAATCGCCCCCACTAAAAAACTGTTTAGTTCACGGGATTTGCGGGACTCGCCACTTCTCGTTTTTGTTAGTTCTTTTTGTCTTTTCGCCTCTTTACGATAGAAGTTTTTAATTTTTTCATCTTTGCGGTCGTATTCTTTTTGTAACTTCATCGTGTTTTTTTCCCGCACCGGTGCATCAAATTCTTCTACAATACCAGCCTTTTCCTTTTGACGGCGCAATTCACTGCGGGTAATTAATGGACCTTTACTCACTTACGCTCCTCATTTCTGTAATAATTCCCAATAGGTAATAGCATACATCGTTTTGGCATCACAAATTAAACCTTTTTTCACTGCATCTTTTGCTTCTGAAAGGGTCAAGGCATATAGTTCCAGCACCTCATCGTCATCTTGTGCTCGTGGATTTTCTACTTTAATTAAATCTACTGCATGATACAAATGTAGCATTTCATTTGAAAAGCCCGGTGACAAATACATGGAACCAACGTGCTTCATTTCTTTAGCAGTAAAACCAGTTTCTTCTTCCAATTCCCGCGCACCCGTAATTTCAGGGTGGCTTCCTTCACCAGGATCAATTTTACCGGCAGGAATTTCCAAAATAACTTTTTCCAAAGGTTTTCTAAATTGTTTCACCAAAAGCAACTTATTTTCTGGCGTAATGGCAATAATCCCCACACCGCCAGGATGAAACACTAATTCCCGTTTGGCTGTGCCGCCATTGGGTAAAGCAACATCGTCTAAAAAGACATCAATGATTTTGCCGTGAAATAATTCTTTTCGTTGAATTGTTTTTTCTTCAAAATCTGCAAAGGAAAGCATCTTATCCCTACTTTCTATCCGTAATATTTATTTACTCTTTGCTTAAGCAAAGCAACACACAAACCAAGTCAAAAAAAGAACTTGTTGTTTATCAAAACTAAATACTATTATACACAATTTCACGAACGGGAAACTTAAGATTGCGATAATAAATCTTATGAATTTTCTAAATCGCAAAAATCCACCCTTGGTCTGATTTTTTTCCACCTTCCCCCGTGGTAAAATGAACTCGTGAAGTTAAGGGAAGACCTTTAAAAGATAAATCACCCAAATTATAGGAGGGTAAAAAAATGAAGAAGAAAACCAGCACGCTCTTACTGGTAATTATCGCTTGTTTACTACTATTTGGTTTACTAAAATCCGGCAATTCAGATGAACTTATCCCATTTGTACTTGTCGTAGGTGGGGCAGCTTTGATTATTTACGGCGTGAAAAATCGTCGTCGCAGTAATAGTCCTTCTGCATTGCCAATTATGACCAAAGAAAAAGAAGCACATTACTTAGAAAGTGGCATGACAGAAAAAGAAATTGAATTTTTCCGAGAAACAATGAACCAAACAAAAAAACAAGTTTTACAATTACAGACAAATATTAATAAAAATGCCAAGTTAAAAGCCATTGACCTGCGGCATGATACTTTACGGGCATCAAAAGCGTTGTTTAAAGAGTTGGTGAAAGATCCACAAAAATTGCATTTTGCTAATCACTTTTTATACACCCATTTGCCAAACATGGTTGATTTAACGGACAAATTTATTGAAATCAATGGTCATGAAATTAAAACAAAAGAAACATATGAAAAAATTGAAGAAAGCTCCCAAATTATCGATCAAATGGCGGCGTTAATTGCAAAAGATTATCAACAATTTGTCGCTGATGATTTAGAGGATTTAGATGTAGAGCTTTCCATTGCCAAACAAAGCTTAAAAAGAGATAATAGTTTGTAAGCAGGCGCTTACAGAAAAAAATCTAGCGCAAGCTAGATTTTTTATTAAACACTTATTTAGGTCAATGACTTAATATTGGAGGAATGAACATGGCGGATACACCCGAAACACAACAAAACGTCGATCAAACACTAGACGATTTATTAAACAATCCTTTTACTACACCAGTAGGTTCTTTAACACAGACACAGCAAAACGAAATTAACGTTTTGAAAGACCAACAAAAAGCAGAGCGGCTTGTCGATAAACTCCCAGAAGATCGTAAAGTACAAGCACAAGAGCTTGCTGCAAAAATCGATGTTAGCGATCAACAAGGCGTTATTACTTACGGCGCAGTAGCACAACAAAAATTAAGCGAGTTTTCTCAATCCATGTTAAATCACGTGCAAGCAGCGGATATTGGTCCTGTTGGCGATTCGTTGACAGATTTAATGTATCGTTTAAACGAAGCCAATCCTGACGATTTAAGAGCTGGGGAGGGTAATGTTTTTAAACGAATGTTTGGCAAAGTAAAACAATCAATTTATGAAATTACGGCCAAGTATCAAAAAATCGGGGCCCAAATTGATAAAATTGCCGTTAAATTGGACAAAGAAAAAGATGGCTTATTAAAAGATAACTTAATGTTGGAGCAACTTTACCATAAAAACAAAGATTATTTTGATGCCTTAAATCTTTACATTGCCGCTGGTGAATTAAAGATGGAAGAATTACAAACCAAAATTATCCCAGAAGCAGTAGCCAAAGCACAAGCATCCGGTGATCAAATGGATGTCCAAATCGTCAATGACTATAATCAATTTTTAGACCGTTTGGATAAACGAACCCATGATTTGCGTTTAGCGCGTCAAATCACGATCCAACAAGCACCGCAAATTCGTTTAATTCAAAATACCAACCAAGCATTAGCAGAAAAGATCCAAGCGTCTGTTAATACAGCTATTCCATTGTGGAAAAACCAAGTTGTGATTGCCTTGACCCTATTACGTCAAAAAGATGCTGTAACAGCACAACGTCAAGTTTCTGAAACAACCAATGAATTGTTGAAGAAAAACTCTGAAATGTTAAAAGTTTCTGCAATTGAAACAGCTAAGGAAAACGAACGTGGCATTGTGGATATTGAGACCTTGCAAAAAACTCAAAACGACTTAGTCGAAACTATCCAACAAACCTTACAAATTCAACGAGAAGGTAAAGAAAAACGCCGCGCCGCTGAAGTGGAATTGGGCCATATGGAGGCTGATTTAAAACAACGCCTCTTGGAATTAACCCAAAGCGAAAAATAATTTTTGATAAGCTACCTGAGTGCTAAAGAAAAAAAGTCAGTTGAACTTTCTTCTTTAGTACTTTTTTATTTCACATAACAGCTTAAAACCCTCTGCAAAATACAGCTGCATCGCTACAGCTGCACTGCAGTATTTTCTTTTACTTGTGCATATTTTTTTATGATAGCCAAACGTTGCTACCTCTGCTATCATTAAATTGTAGGAAAATTCTGCTAATTAAAAGGTGGGCTTACCATGACAATTTTAAGTTTTGAAGCAGTCAATTTAATTCGTAAACAAAAAGTTTTATTGAATAATATCAACTGGAGAATTGAAAATGGCGAAGATTGGGCTATTTTAGGCTTAAATGGCGCTGGTAAGACATTATTATTGCAAATGATTGCCGGAAATATTTGGCCGTCAAATGGTAAACTAACTGTTTTGGAATCTGAATTTGGGAAAGCAAATATACCTAATTTAACAAAACGGATCGGCTGGGTCAGCAATGTCGTAGAGGCAAAATTGTATCAAAGTGACACTGCACTTTCCATCGTCATCTCTGGTAAATTTGCCAGTATTGGCTTATGGCAAGAACACAATCGGGCAGATGAAGAAAAAGCAGCTGCCCTATTAACCACATTAGGAGGCGGCCAACTGCTGCAAAAGCCTTATCAAATTTTATCCCAAGGAGAAAAACAAGTTGTTTTAATTGCCCGCGCCCTCATGGCTGACCCCGAGCTTTTAATTTTAGATGAGCCTTGTAATGGTCTGGATCTATTTGCAAGAGAAGACTTATTAGCAAAGATTACCAAACTAAAACAGCAAAAAAATGCCCCAACGATTTTATTTGTCACCCACCACACCGAAGAAATTTTACCATTTATTTCACAAGTCCTAATGATTCGCAATGGTCAAATTTATGCCAAAGGAACACCCGCTGAATTAATCACCGTGCCTGTTTTAAATGACTTTTATGAACGGCCGATTCAAATTAAGATCTTAAATCAAGACCGCCTACTCGTTTATCCAAAATCATAAATTTTCTAGCTAAAATGAAAAAAGATGTCAAAAACTCCCTACTTAATTTGGAAGTTTTTGACATCTTTTCAATTTATTCGTTGTTCATCTTACTGTTGCGATACCCATAGAAAAAGTAAATTGCTAAACCTAATACTAACGTTACAGCAAAAACAAGATACGTGGTCACGCTAAACTGTGCAATTAAAAAGATACAAGCCAGCACCGATAAAATTGGCAACAAGGGTACAAAGGGCACTGCAAATTGGCCTTTTTCTGGTTTACCAAATTCTTTCCGTAATTTCAAAATACCACCAGAAACCATCATTAAGTAAACCAAGGCGGCAATGTTCGTCAACTCCGCCAAAATCTGCAACGGAAAAGCAGCGGCAAAGAATAATGCAAAGGCTCCCGCGACAAAAGTCGCATTTTTTGGTGTACGCGTTTTTTGATCAATTTTTTGCATTTGCTTTGGTAAAAGACCATCTTTGCTTATGGCATACAATAAACGCGCTAAAGAATACATCATTGAAATTGTTACCGTTAGTAGTGTTAAAATGGCCCCCACAGAAATTACAGAACCTAAAAAGCCGTGTCCGGCATAACGCATCACAAACGCCATTGGATCAGATACTTGTAACTTAGCAAATGGTACAACCCCAGTCGAAATCAACGTTACAATAATATATAAAATAGTTGCAATACCAATAGAGCCAATAATTCCTTTTGGTACATCCTTCTGCGGATTTTTCACTTCTTCTGCTGCCATTGCCACTGAATCAAACCCTAAAAAGGCAAAGAAAACTAAAGATGATCCGCGAAAAACACTACTGGCACCATTCGGCATAAACGGTGTCCAGTTATTGGGTTTAATATAAAAGATTCCAACCGCAATAAATAAAATAATAATGAAAAATTTCACCCACACCATCGCATTGTTTAAGCGTAATGCTTTTTTTGCTTCTTGGCTCACCCAAAAAGTAATAAAAACAATCACCAATGCAGCAATCAAGTCGATATATGTGCCATTTGCAGCATTATATCCAGCTGTTAGCCCCTTGGGTAAATGAATACCCCAGCTACCCAAAAATCCCTGCATATAACCTGACCAACCAGAAGCGACTGATGAAACAGCTAATAAAAACTCACAAATTAAAAACCAGCCTGTAAACCAAGCGGCAAATTCACCAAAGACAACATACATGTAGGCATATGGTCCGCCGATAACAGGAATACGCGCTGAAAATTCAGCAAAACAAAGTCCTGATAAACCCACTACTACCGCTGCTAAAACAAAAGATAACGTTAATGCCGGACCAGCATGATTGGCGTCTGGCACCCCCGTAATCACAAAAATCCCCGTTCCGATAATAGCGCCAATTCCCAGCATAATTAAATCTTTTAGCTGCAGATTACGCTTTAGGTCATTAGCATAACCTGTTTCAATCTCTTTTTTGCGAAAATTCATTGGGCTCCCCCTCATAATTTAACGATATTTCTTTTAGTCGACTTTTAAGATAAAGCCTTCATATATCCTAAAAGAATACCACCAAAAATAACAAGAAGGCAACCGATAATGACATAAAACATTTCTTTTTTCGTCTTGTGTTCACCTAATAAGAAAATTCCACCCAAAGTCGAAATGATAATCCCCATTTGTGATAACGAAAATCCGACCGCTAGGCCAACGGTTTGAATGGATAACAGCATACAAATATTTCCGATCCCCCACAAAAGGCCCGAAGTAATATTGCGCCAGACATATTTATCAAAGGCAACTTTTCGCGCTGAAAAACATAACGCACCAGTTAACATCCCAATACTTTGAGGTAAAATAATTGCTAAAGGATCAAGTCCAGCCCAAGTAATGATAATCGTATAAAGACCATAGCCAATTGTCGAAATAAACAAGAAACGAAACCCCTTGCCAAAATCATACATTTTCATACCGGCTTCTGGTTTACTTTTACCATTGGGATCTTTACGGGAAGTTAAGTAAGCTCCCGCTACTAATAATGCCAAAGCTAAAAATCCTAGAATAAAATCTCGCCCATGACGCCATTCATGAAAGAAAATAGCCCCAGCAATTGTATTTAGCATCAATTGCATCCCTGTTGAAAGTGGTAAGCCAACTGAAACGCCCATGGCCTTCATGGCATGAAACTGGCCATTTTGTCCCACAAACCAAAACAAGCCTGAAATAAAACCAATCATAATTGTTAACATATCAATGCTTGGTCGCATAACAAAAAAGATTCCCAGTGAAAAAATAAACGCTCCCATCGTCATTCCAAGGGTTTGTTGATTGGCATCGCCACCTAATTTTCCACTTACTAATCCAATGCTGCCCCAAGCAAACATTGGTACTAAAGCTACTAATAAAGCCATTGACATTCTCCTCAATCTATATAATCTAAAAAGACACCCAATCAGTGTAGCAGTGAAAACGTTTTGCAAACAAGAAAAAACTCGCAGTTTCCTACGAGTTTAGCGCTGTTCTTGATAATAAGAGACATACGGAAAGAACAATGTCATGGCTGTGCCAACTCCTACGGTTGATTCCGCTGTTAATTCTACGCCCAACTGATTTGCCAAATTTTGCGCTAAATAAAGCCCCAAGCCTGTTGCATGCATTTCAGAAAAGCGACCGTTTTGGCCAGTAAAACCTTTATCAAAAATACGGCGTAAATCTTCTTTGGGAATCCCAATTCCACTGTCTTTTACTGTCAAAGTTACCCCTTTATCAGATTTATCGAGTAAAATGAAAATTTCACCATTTTCCGGCGTATATTTAATCGCGTTACTTAACAGCTGTTGAAAAATAAAGCCAATCCACTTCGCATCAGTTAGCACACTATGATTTTCACCAATAACTTGATACCGCAATTTCTTTTGAATAAAATAGTTGGCATTGCTCCGCATAATTGGCTGTATCACACTCTTTAACTTCGTTTCCTCAATTAAATAATCTTTTGAAAAATTATCCAAGCGAGCAACGTATAAAACTTGTTCAACATAGCCATCAATTTTGCCTAATTCATTTTCTAATTGCATATATTTTTCATCAGAAATATCAAATTCTACTGCATGTAGCAAAAGACGACTAGCTGCTAATGGGACTTTAATTTCATGAACCCAAGAGTCGATATAGTCTTTTTGCTCTTCTTGGGCCGCTATTATTTTTTGCATATGGACTTGATGTTCCCGAATAATTTGGTTAATGAAGTCTTGTTGTACTTGTTCTTCGTAAGTTCTTGCCCCAGTTAAATAATTTTGAATGGGACTTTCTTCTTCGGCAGACTGTAATTTTTGCCACCAGCGACGCTTATAATAATAATGATAAATTAGAATTACCGCAAAAAATACCCCTTCGATTAAGGCCAAATAGCCAACATTGCGCCAACTCATCTGAAATCCTGGTGTTAACCACATCACAAATGCCGTTAAAAAGACAAAACCGACCCAGCCAAAAACTAATAACCATTGATCTTTTAAATATTTTAAAAAATTCATGTTAGCTCCTAAATTTGAAATTCTGACCTGTTGTACCGGGGAAAAAATAACTTACGGAACAATATAACCTTGTCCTACTTTAGTTTCAATGTAGTCTTTCACACCAGCCTGTTCAATTTTTCGACGCAGGCGATTAATATTCACGGTTAACGTATTATCATCAACATAACGTTCATCATCCCACAACGCCCGCAGCAATTTTTCACGGGATAAAATTTTGCCATTATTCTTCATTAAGATGTACAACAGCCGGTATTCATTTTTACTCAAGTCAATTACTTCATCGTGAATCATCATGGTACTGTTGTCCACATTCAACGTTAAACCATTGTGGACCAACGTTTCAGCATTTGCTTCGGAATAATTGTAGGAACGTCGTAACAAAGCATTAATTTTTGCGACCAAGACATCCAATTCAAAAGGTTTCGTAACAAAGTCATCTGCCCCCATGTTCATGGCCATAATCATATCCATATTCGTATTGCGACTCGAAATGAAAATAATCGGCACCTTAGAAACTTCACGAATTTTTTGACACCAGTAATAGCCATCAAAAACTGGCAAATTAATATCTAATAAAACCAATTGTGGTTCTTCTTCACTAAAATCACTAAAAACATTTTCAAAATTGGTGGTGCCAAAGACATCAAATTGCCACTTTTTTAACTCTTCCATAATTAACTGACGAATGACTCCTTCGTCTTCTACTACCATAATTTTTGCCATGATATCCTCCTATCAGACACATTCGTTTAAAATACTCGCTAGTATCACGTTAGCGCATTTTAGTTTTTGTCGCAAGTTCTGACTGCTGATTTAAAAATAACTTAGCTAATTTAGACTGATACAAGGTCACGATTGAAGTTACTTATAAAACACCGTCTAGCTAAAATAAATGACTGTGCCAAAAATATTGGCACAGTCATTTATTATGTCTATTATAATTTATTCAATTAATAAAATGCCCTCTTCCACTAATTTGGCTATAAATAAAAATATTCCATCAGCAAATAAGACACTCATATTAACGCCAAAGTATAACGCTATTTTTTCAAACCAATCACTGGGCCGATTTTTCAAATAACGATATGCTAAAAAATTACTCCCATACGTGATTACTGTTGCACCAACTAAAACCCAACCTATCATTTTTCTTACCCCTTTGACTAAAACCTTTTCATCTTTAGTTTTACCCAAGTTTGACAAATTTTGCAAGCGTTATCCAGACAGAAGTTATTTTTTGTCAAAAGGTGCCAAGTCCAATTCCGTAAATGTAGCAAAAAACTCACGTAAAACCGGCAAAACTTTTTCAATCATGCCCACTTCATCGTTTTCTACTTGTAAAACCAACAATGGTTCATGCAAACTTAGTCGTAATAAAAGCCAGCCTGCACCATAAGGTTCACTCAGGGTCAAGCGCACCCCTTCTTCGTTTTCCTTATCTTCTTTAAATCCGACAAAATCGGCTGCTCTTAACGCGTCAATCACTTCTTGACCATAAACTTTAAAATTGCTTTCATTAATTTTTAGCCGAATTTCTAAAGTTTCCGCTGGTTGGTTTAACTGGTCAATCAAATCGGTGATTGTTTGACCTTGTGCTTTTAATTGAGGTAACATCATCAAAATTTTAGCAACAACATACGCACCGTCATCTAAATTATAGTTTTCTTTAAAGGCGGCATGTCCACTCGTTTCAATAGCTAACTGTGTATCAATCCCCTCTGCATTTAAAGCAATCATTTTATTAATCACATTTTTATATCCCGAAATGTAGCGAACCTGTTGCCCTCCTTGTAAAACGATGAAATCTTTTAGGTGGTCACTCGTTGGAGAATTCGTCACAATTGTCGCTCCAGGATGTTGGGTCAAAATAATTTTACTTAATACCGCAATTAGATTATTCCGATTTAAGACAGCGCCATTTGGCCCTACTAAAGCCGCTCGATCTACATCCGTATCAAAAATTACTCCTAAATCAGCTTTTTGTATTAAAACAGCAGCTTTGATGCTGGCCATTGCTTCTTTATTATCCGGATTTGGGATATGGTTGGGAAAATTCCCATCAGGGTTTAAAAATTGCGAACCACTTGTATCGGCACCTAGAACTTGCAAGACTTTTTCTGCAAAAAAGCCACCTGCCCCATTGCCGGCATCTACAACAATATGCCAGCCTGTTAATGGTTTTTCACCAAAGTCTTTGGTTGCAGCTTTTATTTTTGCAACCAAATCAGCACTATATATAGAAATCAAGTCCGCAGTTTGATAGGTTCCTTCAAAATTATTTTCATGAATTTCAGGATGGGCCATGATGTAGCGAATATCCTCTTCTTCTACACCGCCGGCTTTGGTAAAGATTTTTACACCATTATAATAATAAGGTAAGTGACTTGCAGTCAGCATAATGCCCGCATCACAGTTAAATTGTGCAAATTGCGTACTCATAAACATTGCTGGGGTCGTTGCAAGATCAAAATCAATCACATTTACTCCTTGCTTTTGTAAAGCAGCAACAAAAGCTTTTTTCAACTCTGGACCACTAATCCGGCTATCTCGTCCAATTCCTACCCGTAATTTTTTGCTCTTATATTTTTGCGCTAAGCCTTTATTTTGTAAAAATTGAATCAGCCCTGCTGCAATTTCTTCCATCTCTACTGGTGTCAAATTTGCCATAAAATCTGTTGTTGCTACTGCAATTCCACGAATATCTGAACTTAATGCCAATGGTAATTTCTTTGCCAAAATAAGCACCCTTTCTGAAAACGCTTTTCCTTAGTATAACAGATTCTTTTTTAACTCGCATTACTTTTTTGGTAAAAAATACTTTTATACTTTTCAAATAATTTGCGCATCTTTAATGAGTAAAGCCATAATTTTTCCGTTCAGTTTTTTCGTGAAAAACCAAATGACTCTGCTCTAACTCTGTGATGGCCGCCTTTAAATCTTCAATAAAATCATGCGCCATATTCATCCCAAAATCACTCCGAACTACAATCCGCTGAATTACTTGATTGTCTAAAGACTTCGGCAAAGGATAGGTTGGAACTTGCCAGCCTTTCATTAATAGGCGATCAGACAAATCATAAAGTGTCCACTGCCGTTTTTCGTCGGGGTGTAACTGATAACACACAAGCGGTAATTGCTTACCGTCATTAATCAATTCAAATTGATGCGACTCTTTTAATTTTTCTGCTAGGTACATGGCAACATCATGGGTGCGCTTGTGGATACTTTGATAGCCGTTAAAGCCAAAGCGTACAAAATTATAGTATTGTCCAATCAACTGTGCAGCGCTATGGGAAAAATTGATTGCCATCGTTGGCAACTCACCACCTAAGTAGCTCACCTTAAAAATTAATTCTTCTGGTAAAAATGATCTATTCTTCCATACCACCCAACCAACACCAGGATAAACTAATCCATACTTATGACCTGATGCATTAATTGAGATAACATTTTCTAATTGAAAGTCCCATTTTAAATCTGGTTCTACAAAAGGTGCATACAATCCCCCTGAAGCTGCATCTACGTGGATATAAACCTTGTGTTCTGTCTGTTTGTTATATTCTGTTAATTTTGCATCGAGTTTTTCTATATCATCGTATTGACCTGTGTAGGTAATACCTAAAATTCCTACGACGCCAATGGTATATTCATCAACTTCAGCCATTGCTTTTTCAATATCTAAAGAAAGACAATCAGCTGTCAATGGTATTTCCCGAAGCTCAATGTCCCAATAGACACAAAATTTCTCCCAACAAACTTGATAACCTGACGAAATAATTAAATTGGGTTTTCTTTTTTCAAGCGCCACGCCTAGTTTTGCAGCCCGTTTACGCCATGAAAACTTCATCGCCATCCCCGCTAACATACACGCCTCGGAAGAACCGATCGTAGAAGTCCCGATAAAATTTTCTTGTCCATGCCATAAATCTGCAATTATATTGACACAGCGATTTTCAATTTCGGCAGTCCGAGGATATTCGGACTTGTCAATGGCATTACGATCTAACGTCTCACTCATTAATTTGACCGCTTCTGGCTCCATATAGGTTTGGCAAAAAGTGGCTAAATTTAAGCGCGATTTTCCTTCATCTAACAAATCATCTTTAATCATTTGGTAGGCCACCCGCGGTTCCACTGATTGTTCTCCTAGTTTATAAGAAGGTAACATTTCATCTTCATCTCTAGTTCCAAAGATTGGTTCTAAATATTCCGCTTCACGGCGATTATTTTTTTCATAAAGCATTTTTTTCACTCCATTTCCCTCATAATGATTGTAAAAATAGCTATCTATTGACGAGTAAAAGACGGTAAGCCTGATTTAATCCTTTGACTAAATCTTAGTAATCACTCTACTGGTACTCTTTACCAAAAGCCAATTTGTAAATTTATCCAAAAAAAGTTCCTTTACACTGATATTGGTAAAATGAATTTTTATCGGTAAAAATCTGTAGCCTCTTGATAATGCAACCGCAAAAAAAATCCGCAAAGAAAACGATCTTTAGCGGATTTTCATTTTTACTTAGACTATTTGCTCCATTAATTTCTCCATAACTTTTGCAACTTCCTCTGGTAAAGCATTATAACCTTCATTTTCTTTAGTTTGCGCCAAGATAAAATCAAGGCGTCCTTGCATCCGCACTTTCAATTGTGTGAGATAGGTTGGATCTGTAAAGTCCACCTCAAAGCCTTCAATTGGCAAATAGCTCATATTTTCCAAAGGACCAAATGGTATAAAATCGGCAGTTGCCTCTACAATTTTTTCAATCGCCCCTAATGTATCTTGAGGTTTAACTTTTTTGCCTTTATAAAATCCGGTATTTAAAATATAACAAGCAGTGTCTGTCTTTTCGTTTGCAAAAATTTCTCGAAAATCAGCATAATCTTGACCTAATGGATAGCAGCGGAACGGATTGGCAAAAGGTTCAATTACCAATTTGTCCAAATCAACATTGCCGACGACATTTTCTGCTGTCGTCCGCTTTGTTGCAAGCGTTAAGCCAAAAACTGCCGCTAATGTTGGATCATCGATTTTAACAATCGGTGGTAAACTATCGTCTTTCATAATCCAAAAAATTGCATCAACTGCTTCTTTTAAATGATCGACGCGATTTGGTGTGACATAACGCGACTTAACCGTACGGCCGTTACCATTGCGAATATCTTGTGTAACAATTACTTTCTTTTCTTCATCGTCTAATGTTACCCCTACATTTTGGCAAGTCAGAAAATATTTTACTGCCTCATCTTCCAGTGGATAGTCTTGCGTTTTGTCGAAATAAGCCGGCTCTAATGCCGTTGTCGACCCGTGTTCTTTGTTGATGACAAAAGCATCATCATGTAAGACATCCACCTGATATTTATCCCCGTGTTTGGCTAGAGTGATTGTTGATTTACCTGAACCAGAAAGACCAAAAGCAGCCATTGTAAACTTGCTGTCATCTTTATGATATTGTTTCATACCACCGTGACATGCGACAAAACCATTGCGGTGTGCTGTTGCCCAAGCCAGCGTCAACGTAGCTTTTTTTAGTTCTCCGAAATAATTCAAACCCAAAACAGCAGCGACGTTATGTTCTGGATCAAATAACGCTAATCCATGTGGGAAATCCGGATGTGTCCATGTAGGATCTGCGTACAAATAAATATCATTTTCCGGATACTCAATTGAAGTTGCGTACAACTCTTGAAATTCATTGGTTAAAATTTGAAAATTTAGTAGATAAGAATAAAAGTTGGTTTCATAGCCTTCGGGCAATAACAAATGTCCCTTGACCATAAACTCCGGATCTAAGCCAACTAAAACTTCACCGCGGTAAAAGTTGTGATGCTGCCCGTCATACAAAGCTTGACGCAAAACGCCTTCATAAAAAGTGCGATCAATTCCAGGTTGCCCAATCACACGTCTTGCAGCAGCGGTACGCCCAGTGATTTTGCCGTCATTAAAAACAATCACCTTTGCATCTTGTGGTAAGCCTAACTCTTTAGTGTGAATGACTGGCATATCCGTGATGACTGCGCCAGGAACATTTTTTGCTAAGTCATAAGCGGTGGCTAAATCTTTTACCAGCGTAACATTGTTTCCATAAAAAACAGACTCCACCATTGTTTTAAAGCTTGAGAATAAATGATTATCAGGGTTAATAGCCTGATGTGAATAAGTGCCAACAGTTGCCATTTGTTCTCCTCCCATCGTATATATTAAAATTAAAGTGTTTACATGATAATAAATTAATTATAATACAACGTTGGTTTCTTGTCTTTTCATTTCCTTAAAAAAATTTTAATATGCAAATTCAGATATTCCTTCTTGCCGCAATAGCGCAACTTTCATCTCTATTCCGCCACGATAGCCCGTTAAGCGCCCGTTCTTTCCAATAATGCGGTGACAAGGTACAACAATCATAATCGGATTACGACCGACAGCATTGGCTACTGCCCGCACGCCTTTTTCATTACCGACTTGTCGTGCTAATTCACTGTAGGCAATGGTCTTACCATAAGGGACCGTTACTAATTTTTGCCACACTTGCTTTTGAAAATCGGTTCCCACAAAAGCCAAAGGAAAATTAAATTCTTCTAATTGACCATTAAAATATGCTGTTAATTGTTCTTTTACGTCCTGACTGCTCCCAATATCTTCTGTTATCGGCCAGCCTTTAAAAAACTTCGTCAACTCTTTTTTTGCTACCGCTGCCGTACCAATATAACAAACGCCGGCTTTAATGCGACCAACGACAAAATCATGGCTGCTACAAGTAAAACGATCCATCACAATAGTTTCCATCTTTTTCACCTCATTGTTATTGTACCTTGAATGTTGAAGAATTACTCTTCTTATGTTTTTGGCTAAATTTCTTTTTTACGTTATACTAAACCCACTAAAAATAAAAAAAAAAGACGAAATAATGACTTTACAAGATAAACTAAAAAAATTACCAGAAACACCCGGAATATATTTAATGAAAGATACCCATGGCGCTATTATTTATGTCGGTAAAGCGAAAAATTTAAAGCGACGCGTTCGCTCTTATTTTCAAAAAAATCAACAACATACCAAAAAAGTCCAACGTATGATTTTCAATATTGCTGATTTAGAAATTCGTCCAGTTGATACAGAATTAGATGCACTATTATTGGAATGTCGCCTAATCCAAGAAATTCATCCCCATTACAATCGCATTATGAACTATTATCAAAATTATTGTTACGTTGACTTTACTAAAACGGGGCCTATCTTAACTGATGTCCCCACTAAAACCAGCTTGGGCCCATTTCGTCAATATAAAAAACTGCCACAAATTTTAGCGTTACTATCAGAAACGTACTTGTTGCCGAATGTAAATAATGTAACAAAAAAAATGATTCTTCAACAATTGCCCACAGTGGAACAAACACCACTCTCAGAGCGTCTAAAAAATTGCCAACAATTTTTTGCCGGTAAAAAGACAAACTTGTTCAATTTATTAAACGCCCGCATTGCTTACAGCGCCAAGCAGCAAAATTTTGAACACGCTCAGTTGATAAAAGAGCAATTAGAACTTTGCCAACATTTCTATCATTACCTGCTGCAGCGCAATGAATTCTGTCAAAAAAAGCAATTGACGCTAAAACTTCCCTTAGGAGACGACAGAGAAAAAATTTATTTTATCGCTTATGGCGTCATTGTAGATACACAGATAAAAAAAAGCAGCCCAGCTGTCACTTTTCCAGACAAAAAATTTTCACCTGTAATCTTACAAAAAGCAGACGTTGACCCTTTGGATATTTTAAGAAGCTATTATGCCCGCTATCACTAGGCTCATTTTAATTTTCCTTTTACTTGATAATCAAAAAGACCAGCCCAAAAATCTAAAAGATTTTTTGGGCTGGTCTTTTATTTATTTGTCCCGCGTATCCATAATGATGGTTACCGGCCCATCATTGATTAAAGAAACTTGCATATCGGCGCCAAATTCACCCGTTTCTACCTTAAGTCCCTTTTGACGCAAACCATCGTTAAATGCCTCATACAACGGAATGGCCTGCTCTGGCCGCGCCGCTTTGACAAAACTCGGACGATTTCCTTTTTTTGTATCAGCATATAACGTAAATTGTGAAATGCTCAAAATACTACCAGAAATAGCATCAATGCTTAAATTCAGCTTACCTGCTTCATCTTCAAAAACACGCATCATGGCAACTTTACGCACTAAATAGTCCACATCTTCTTTTGTATCTTCTTCATGAATGCCAAGTAAAATCATAAACCCTTGATTAATTTCTCCAACGATTTTTTCATCAATTGCCACGCTGGCTGATTTTACCCGCTGTATAACTGCTCTCATTTTCTACCCCTTTGTTCGTCTGACACTGTAAACTTCAGGAATTTGTTTGATTTTATCAACAATCTGTTTCAAATGTGTTAAGTTCTGAATACCCACGGTAATGCGAATCGTTGCCATTTTATCTTTATTTGATTTGGCTTCTACACTTTGCAGGCGTTTGGTCATAGCGTTAACTGTTTGCAAGACATCATTTAAAAGACCCGAACGATCGTAACCATAAATTTCTAGATCGGCATCGTATTCTTTAGAATTATTGGAAGTATCTTCCCACTCTACTTCAATGAGCCGTTTTTCAGCCATTGGAGTGTTGACATTGGGACAATCCCGGCGATGAATCGAAATTCCCCGACCTTTGGTGATATAGCCGACGATATCATCGCCTGGCACTGGATTACAACAACGACTGATTCGAATAAGTAAATTATCTGCGCCTTCAATCACGATACCGCCATCATGACGAACTTTCATACGGTCTTCTTTTTTAGTCGCCGGCTGATTCATCATTTCTTGCACTTTTTGCTTTTCTTTTTCTTCTTTTTTCTGACGGCGTTCTTCTTCTGTTAAGCGATTTGCGACAGTTGTCGGACTAACTTCACCATAACCAACAGCAGCATACAAATCATCTTCTGATTGATAATTAAAACGTTCCAAAAGATCCGCCATTTTGTTTTTGTTCATATAATCTTTTGGTAAAAATTCCATTTCTTGCAATGTCTTATACACTGCATCATGGCCTTTTTGCACATTTTCTTCTCGATCTTGTGCTTTAAAGAAGCGTTTAATTTTATTTTTGGCTTTACTTGTGGCAACAAATTTTAACCAGTCACGACTCGGTCCAAAAGAATTCGGTGAAGTTAGAATCTCAACGATATCACCGTTTTTCAGTTTATAATCCAACTGCACCATCTTGCCATTGACCTTTGCACCAGTGGTCTTATTGCCAACATCTGTATGAATGCTGTAGGCAAAGTCTAGTGGTCCAGATCCTTGGGGTAATTCCGTTACATCCCCTTTTGGTGTAAAGACGTAAACTTTATCGCTAAAAATGTCCCCCTTAACACCTTCCATGAATTCTGAAGCGTCATAGCTTTCATCTTGTAGTTCCAAAATTTCTCTAAACCAACTAATTTGGTTCGTCATTTTATCTGGTTTTACTTTGTCTGTCTTACCTTCTTTATAGGCCCAGTGTGCTGCTACCCCAAACTCTGCAATTTCATGCATTTCATGGGTTCTAATTTGAATTTCAACAGGATTGCCTTTAGGACCAATAACAGTCGTGTGTAACGACTGATACATATTGGCTTTTGGCATCGCAATATAATCTTTAAACCGACCTGGCATCGGCTTCCATTTTGTATGAATGGTCCCTAAAACAGCATAACAGTCTTTAATCGTATCTACGATTACGCGAATTGCCAACAAGTCATAAATTTCTTCAAATTTTTTCTTTTGATCTACCATTTTGCGATAGATGGAGTAAATGTGTTTGGGACGACCATAAATTTCCGCGTAAATGTCTAACTCTTCTGTGGCCACCCGAATTTCTTCCACTGTTTCGGCCACGTAAGCTTCCCGTTCATCTCGTTTTGATTGCATTAAATGAACGATACGGTAATATTGCTGTGGGTTCAAATACCGCAAAGCCGTATCTTCTAGTTCCCATTTAATTCGACTAATCCCCAAACGATGTGCTAACGGCGCATAAATCTCCAATGTTTCTTTGGCAATTCGGCGCTGCTTGTCTTCTCGCAGATGTTTTAATGTTCGCATATTGTGCAAGCGATCTGCCAATTTGACCATAATAACTCGCAAGTCTTGTGCCATGGCAATCAACATTTTACGGTGATTTTCAGCTAGTTGTTCTTCATGGGATTTGTATTTAATTTTCCCCAGTTTTGTGACGCCATCTACTAACATCGCCACATCACTACCAAAATCCCGTGTCAAATCGGCTAAAGTTATGGGTGTATCTTCTACCACATCATGCAAAAATCCTGTTGCAACGGTATGTGGGTCCATATGCAATTCAGCTAAAATCCCCGCAACTTGAATGGGGTGAATAATGTAAGGTTCGCCAGATTTACGAAATTGTTCCTTGTGAGCTTCCGTGGCATAATCCAATGCTTTTTGCACAAAGGCCACATGTTCTGGGCTCATATATTGACTAACTAAACGAATCACACCGGGGCCTGTTACGATTTCATCTTTTGCCACAAGCATACCTCTTTTCTTTTGAAAAACTTTGTAAAAAATCATTTTTAGCTACTAAGGCGAAGTCTTGATTTACTACGTCGAATTATTCAAAATTTCGCCTTAATATCCTCAAAAACCGCTAAAAAAAAACAAGCAAACTTTAATTTAAACTCGCTAAATTTTGGCTTAAATTATTTTTCATTTTATGAAGAAAAGTACCGACAATAAAGCGGTACTTTGCGAATAATTAGGCTTATTATACACTAGAAACTAGCGAGATTTCAATTGCTTAAAACTTGCTTAAAACTCCCTTAATTCTGCCGTTAAATCCAAATTGGCTAAAGTTAAAACACCAAAACTATCAGCGCCACTTAAAATTAACTCTTGAAGCTGTTCGCTTGTTACACTGGTCAAATTGATTTGTAGTTTGACAGTTTTACCCGCGTCATAATCAAAAATTGTCGCATCGTGCTTGGCATTATCAAAAGAATCCCCTTCACCTAAGATTAAATGGTGCCAGCCCAACTCTTTAATTTGTTGGGCAATTTCGATTTTTTGCAATTCTTTTAAGTTGCGGCTGTCTACCCGGAGGCGTATTTCACCCCACGCCATTGCTAAAGATTGTAATGTTTTGTTTAGTTCTTTTGCTTTTGCACTTTGTTGAATGAGCATCGTAGGTGAAACAGTAATTTCCAAAAAATCAGCGCCACTTTGAAATGCTTTGCCAACCTCAAAAGCTTTTTTTGCAATCGTACCATTGCCTAAAGGATAGTCAATTACCGTACCAATTTCAATGGATGTCTTCGCTAGAAGCTGTTTTGCCCGCTCCAAATGATTAGGCAAGACAACAATTTCTTTTAAAGGCTTGTTCTGTAATGACAAAAGTTGATCTTTAAAATCCCAGTCTGTCATCGTCGGATCAACCAAACGTAAACTGATAATCTCACTAACTTTCATAAGCTCACCTCTTTACAATAATTCCCACTGATAACTAATCGCACTTAGTAAGTATAAGGGGGCTGTTTCTGTTCGTAAAATCCGTGGACCTAGACCGCATAATTTACCACCAGCTGCACGCATTTTTTCTATTTCACTAGGTGTAATCCCACCTTCTGGGCCAAAAATTGCAAGTAAGCGGCTGCCAGCTGGCAATTCTTGCAAAATTTGAACCAATTGGGCCTTTTCCCCTTCTTTAGCAGACTCTTCATAAGCTACGACAATTCCGTCGTATTCTGCTAATTTGTCCCACAATTGCCCTTCATTAGCTAAAAGTTCGACATTTGGCGTTAATTGCCGTTGTGATTGCTCAGCAGCTTCTTGGGCAATTTTTGTTAAACGTTGTTTTTTCTTTGCTAATTTTTTTTCATCCCATTTTACAACCGAACTTTGAGCAGGAAAGCCAATAAATTCATAGGCACCCAGTTCAGTTCCTTTTTGGACAATCCATTCCAACTTATCGCCTTTTGGATAACCACTGGCAATTGTAACCAAAAGAGGTAATTCTTTATTTTGCATTTCTTTAGCGACTTCCCTTAAAACGACCGCATTTTCTTCGACGGCGGTGATTTGGGCAATAATAGCAATCTGATCTTCATAAACCAGATATACTTCTTCTGCTGGCTTCATCCGCATGACACGAATCATATGATGAAAAGCTTCCCCTGCTAACCGGATTTCACCGCTTTGATATGGCGCGGAAATAAAGTAACGTTGCATCTTAAACTTCCTCTTTTTTCAAAATAATCGCAAACCAATCTTTTTGCTGCAAAATCTGCGCTACATAAAAGCCATAGGTGAATAAGACTTCCAGCACTTCATCTTTTTTATCTTCAATAATGCCAGAGACAATCAATGTTCCATCGGATTTTAATAAACGGTTGGCATCTGGAATCATTTTGATGATAATATCGGCTAAAATATTGGCAACGATAACATCAGCTTGAATTTCTACGCCATTTAATAAATCATTGGCACTTACTTGAACATCTTTTGCAACTGGGTTTAAGTCCATATTTTCTTGAGCCGCGCGTACAGCTACTTCATCTAAATCAAAAGCATGAACGTCATTTGCGCCCAAAAACTTGCTGGCTATACTCAATACACCAGAACCTGTCCCCACATCCAGCAGCGTTTCGCCACCGCGCAACGTCATTTCCAATGCTTGCAAAGTTAAATTAGTCGTTGGGTGTGTCCCTGTCCCAAAAGCCATGCCTGGATCTAATGTTATAATTTTTTCTTCCGGCATTAAAGCTGTATATTCTTCCCACTGGGGCACAATGGTTAGAAAACGTGTGACCCGCACTGGATGATAATATTTTTTCCAAGCTGTTGCCCAATCTTGCTCAGAAACTTCACTCGTCGTAACAATATTTGCCCCAATAGCTAAACCAAATTCCGGTAATTTATTAATCTGGTCTTTGATAAAAGGTAATATTTCTGGTAAAAATGTCGTTTCGGGAAAATAAGCTTGAACTGTCGCTGCTCCTTTATCTAACTTAGTAAAGTTTTCTTTGTCTAACAATTCACCAAAAGCGTCAGATTGAAAATATTCTGCATCCAAACTATCTTCAATCGCAACTCCGCTAGCGCCAGCCTCCATTAAAATATTTGCTACAGCTTCCACCGCTTCACTAGCCGTTTCCACTTTAATTTCATTCCATTTCATTTTTGTGCTCCTTTATAAAAGTTTTCGCAATAGCTGTTACAAACAGCCACTAAAATCAGTTATTCCTGCCTATTTTTAACTATATTAATAAGCAGGATAGGAAATATAACTATCCCCATCTTTTTTATAGCTGTTCATGATAGAAAATAAGACGTCATGATCAAAAGTTAGTGCAAAAACTTCTGCTGTTTCATCCGCCAAAAAATCCAGCAAATCACTTTGCCCCTCGTCTAAAACTAATTGTAAATAATCTACTAAACCATCTAACATCGCTTTTGGCATTCCCTTTTTTCCTTCATAGGGCAAGACAGCTAAATAGTCTGTTTCCTCAAATTTTGATTTTTGTGGATTAAATAATAAAATACCATCTTCAAATTCAATAATTTCTTCTTCTGATTCCACTCCAGCTGCATCATCAATTGTTAGTTTTGCCTTATTTTCAGCAAAAAGTCGCAGGACAATCTCAATGGTATGATTTTTCTTATCCCAATCTAGTGCAACATCATAATCGGGAATTTTTTTGGTTAGTGCTTCATCTAAATAAGTTAAAATATTGGTTTTCATTTCTATTTCCAGCCCCAATCTTCTGTAATTTTAGCTTTCTTTTGTTGTGAAATATAAGGATTGCCGGCAAGTGCATAACGCAATGGCATCTGCGTCCACTTTCCTTTATTGGGAATGCCGATACGTGGCAAGCGTAAAATTTCTTTGGGTTCTCGCTTTTTACTCGGCACAAGATGCAACGGACTCGAAAAAATCGAATCGCCATATAAATCTTTGCTAATCCCTAAAGCAGCCACTAATTTTCCTGGACCATTACTAATTTCTGGGCCGTATTTGCCACCACGATTTGCTTGCATTAATGAAATGCCCGCAGCCGGTTCAATCCCTCTGATCATGACCCCTTGAGGAATACCGGACTTTTGAGTGACCATATTCAAAATTAAATGGGTATGCATGGTATACAAATAAATCGTGCCCGCTTTTTCATACATCGCACGAACTCGGGGTGTTTTGCGCATGCCATAACTATGGGCAGCTTCATCTTCCGGACCTAGGTAAGCTTCACAGTCGACGATATAACCACCAGTAGTTCCTTTTGGCGTCACATTTTCTACATACATCCCAATCAAATACTCAGCAATTTCCGGTGTCGTTTTTGTATTAAAAATTTCTTGTGCTTCATTTAATGTACTCATCTCATTCACCTTCCCTCATTGTACACAAAAGACCTGCTTCTGACCATGAAATCAGTTGGTTTTTAAGGATTTTCCACAATTTCAAAAGATTTAATTGTCAAAAAGCTATGTTATACTTTAACCATCCTATATTGTATTCTAAAAAAATCAGAAAAAGCCAAACTAGCGAATTTCTCTTTAAAAAATATCCCCCTATTCTGACGTTTTTTTTCTGTTGCACGTTTTCAAAATTTCAAAAAATTGGCATGGGATACGGGATCAAAAAGTTAGCAACACTATTTTTTAAAGAGCTGCATTTTAGCTTACAACACACTATAAACCCTACAAAGGAGGCTTGCTCTCATGCAAAAGCCACTTGCTTTTCGCATGCGTCCCCGTAATTTAGATGAAGTGGTCGGCCAACAACAATTGGTAGGCCCAGGCAAAATTATCCGACGTATGGTGGAAGCCAAAATGTTATCTTCTATGATTTTATATGGACCACCTGGAACTGGTAAAACCAGTATTGCCTCAGCAATTGCTGGTTCGACCAAATACGCTTTTCGGATGCTAAATGCGGCAACAGATACAAAAAAAGATTTACAAGTTGTCGCCGAAGAAGCCAAGATGAGTGGGACAGTCATTTTATTATTAGATGAAGTCCATCGCCTAGATAAAACCAAGCAGGACTTTCTTTTACCTCATTTAGAAAGCGGCAGTATTATTATGATTGGTGCTACAACTGAAAATCCCTATATTACAATTAATCCAGCGATTCGCAGTCGATGCCAAATTTTTGAAGTCAAACCACTTTCAGAAGCTGATATTTTGCAAGCTGTCGATCTCGCGTTAAGTGATTCTAAACGAGGCTTAGGAGATTTTCCTGTTAAAATTGATGAAGACGCACGCCTTCATTTATCCCGCGCTACCAATGGTGACCTGCGTAGCGCCTTAAACGGACTGGAACTAGCCGTTCGCTCTACGCCAGAAAAAGACAGAGTAATTCATTTAACCCTTAGTATCATTGAAGAATGTATCCAAAGAAAAGCCCTTACCCACGATAAAGACGGTGATGCCCATTACGATGTTATTTCAGCCTTTCAAAAATCAATTCGCGGTAGCGACGTGGACGCCGCACTGCATTATTTAGGACGGCTAGTTGAAGCCGGGGATTTAGCGATTATTTGTCGCCGCTTAATGGTTATTGGCTACGAAGATATTGGCTTAGCAAATCCCGCCGCTGCGGCACGGACTGTCAATGCGGTTTTAGCGGCTGAACGTCTTGGTCTGCCAGAAGCACGAATTCCACTAGCAGATTGTGTCGTTGATTTATGTTTATCGCCTAAATCAAATTCCGCTTATGCCGCTCTTGATGCTGCCATTACTGATATTAGAACAGGAGCTACAGGGGATGTTCTCGATCACTTACGGGACAGTCACTACAAAGGGGCAAAAGATTTAGAGCGGGGAGTGGGTTATCAATATCCCCACAACTTCGAAGATTTTTGGGTTAATCAACAGTATCTCCCCGATAAAATCAAAGACGCGCATTATTATCACCCTAAAGCATCGGGAAAATATGAACAAGCATTAGGCCAACAATATTATCGTATCAAAGATTGGCAGCATAAAAGGCGACAAACCAAAAAGCTGTCAGACAGTTAAAGATAGCGATTACAAAAACAAAAGCAATCTGGTTGCTACTTTTGTCCCCCTATGCTACTATGTAAGTGGGAATTCTGTGATGTACGAGTTATCCTTTTTGTGTGTTGACCGAACATTTTTATTGATATATTGGGATCCGTCCTGTGTGTGAGTTGGTAACATGCCTTTTCTTTTGGTAGTTCGATACTTAAACCGTGGAACCCACCTGCTAGAAATTGCGGGATCAATACTATGGGACGAATAACGGCATCTACGGATATTACCCATTCTTTATGAATGTAGCCGCCTGTCTTTTGACAGACGGCTTTTATTTTTAGCTTAGAAATGGAGTTTACTTTTATGATTCGTGTTTTAGTCATTTTATTTGCTTTATTGTTATTACTTTTAAGTTATGTTTTATTGAAAAAACCGCAATTATTAACCCCATTATTAATACAAGAGGAAATTCCGAGCTTTTTAAAAACCTATGGTCACTTCTATTTAAGCTTTGGTATTTTGGGCTTCATTGCAGCAATCATCAATTTAAAAATCATTATTTTGCTTTATATTTTTCTTGTCCTTATACTTGCAGCAAGTTTTAGTCTAAAGCTAGCAAAATCACTCAAAAAATAATTCTGATTTTGATAGCTTCTTTTTTGCAATTCACCTAAAGTAGTTTACAATAAAATTGTAGCTAACAAGATGCTTTGTAGTTAGGGCGTTGTAAATGTAAAGGAGTGGGTAAAATGTTACAACAATATAAAACAATTATGGTGGCAGTCGATGGTTCTAGTGAAGCTGAACTTGCCTTCAAAAAAGCTGTCAATGTAGCAAAGCGAAACGAGGCAAAACTATTAATTGCACACGTTATTGATACAAGAGCTTTTCAAACAGTTTCCTCTTTTGATGGTATGTTAGCTGAACAGGCCACAGAAATGGCAAAACAAACATTAGCAGATTATACCGATTATGCAAAAGAACAAGAATGCCATGATATTAATACCGTTATTGAATATGGTGCACCAAAACCTATCATTGCAAAACAATTGCCACAAGAACACAACGTAGATCTAATTATGTTAGGGGCTACCGGGTTAAATGCAGTAGAGCGTCTTTTTATCGGTTCTGTTTCTGAATATGTTATCCGTAACGCACCTTGTGATGTTTTAGTTGTCCGGACTGACTTAAATAACAAAGTTGTCAAAGAAGAAAAAGAATAAGCAACAGTCCGTGTTTTCGTGTTGCATTCCTTAAAAACAAATAATACCTAAAGATTTCTAGTGTTACGAGCTTATAAGCTGGTAATGCTGATATCTTTAGGTATTTTTTTATGAGAAAAAATCCAGAGTAAAATTCATCCACGTCGTTTTTTTATTTTTCTAGCGGGCTAGCACACAACGATTGATATGATCATTAATACAAGTTTGTAAACTAATCCGTTCACCTTTTTCATCTAACATGCGTGGTAAAACGTCGTCTTTTAAGTCATTGGCATTATATCCTTCATCCGTCACATCAACGACCTCGTACACATGATATGTTTTTTGCTTACCATTATCATCATAAACAGTGATCGGCGCTCCTACATAAAGCTCCATTACCGTCGCAAAATCACCGGGATTATGTCCAATAAAATGTGTTGGTGCACTATCGTCCACAAGCCCTTTTCCAAGCCAAGTAGCGGCTCCTTCATCAGGAGCAGAATTAGCACCTGTCGCATGCGAATAAGAAATTGTCTGACCGTTAAACTGGATAACTGAAGTGAACTTGTCAGATGACTTCAAATCATCCTTTGTTGTAGGTGAAGCTAGACTCTCAGCAGAACTTTCTTTTTGCGGCGTTTTTGCCGTATTGGGTGCTGTTGTCTTTTTCAAACTATTTTGAAGAGACAGTGGCTGTTCTAATTTTTCCGCGTGACTACTCGTGCTGGAAACAATTTCTACTACTACTTCTTTTTTAGCAGTATTTCCCGCCTTGTCTTTTGCGCTTATTACCACAGTCTGCTTACCAACTTTATTTGTATCAACTGCGCTAATTTTACTTTTATCTAAGGAAATGATCCCATCAACCGTGTCATAAATTGAGAAATAGTCAGCCCAATCAATTTTGGTATTGTGGGGAATGACTAAGGCTTTCTTTTGTTTGATAATAGGTTTTGTTTGATCAACGATTCGAACCGTAATCTGCCGGGTAATGACTTCATCAAATTGAATATAAACCTTAATTGGGACCTCATAAATTCCTGGTTGCATATTCTGGATGAATTCTAAATTAGGGACGTCTACTTTTGTCACTTGAGGAATTTTATTGATATGGGCAGCGACAAGCAATGCCTCTTTACTCACAACTTCTTTGGCGCTAGCGTCAAATGTTACATTTTCGACTAATACTTGATCCAAGCGTCGCTTGGCACTTGCATAAACTTTAAAAAAGCTAATACTAACAACTATCAGACAAAGCAACGTTAAACTCGCCAGTAGCAATTCGCGTTTTTTCATGAGTTCCACCACCCTTCAACTTCTCGGTTTGTTTTTTTATGGTCACAAAAAATAAATTTTATTATTTTTAAAGAATAAAATAATGTTATTTTCCCATTGCTATTCACCATTATTATAAAGGCTATCGTCTCATTAAGTTACCTCATATGCACTCTTTTTTCAATTAAATAACCCTCATTTTATGAACAAAATTACGTCATTTAATTAATACCTATTTCATTATTTTAATGTAACGCATGTTTTTTATTCAGCAGATTTTGGGCTAGAGACATTGGCTTGAATTGTCTTTCAAAAAATTCGGCTTCTGACCTGTAATTGCTGTTACTCTGTTTATCTAAATACACCAGTTAAAGGTTAGAGTATTATTCGCACAATTTAATTGGTTGTGTTAAAATCAACTTACATATGATTAAACAGTCATATGTAAGTTTTTTATTTTTTACCTCTTTATAAAAATGTGCTTAATATTTATCGAATGAAATTGGAGGTCATCCTTATGCATGAGCATCATTTACACACACCCACCACAAAAACTAAACGCGCTTTTAAAATTGGAATTATTATTAATCTCTTATTTGTTGTAATTGAGACTATTTTTGGTTTTTCGGCCAACTCTTTGTCTTTAGTCGCCGATGCCGGTCACAATTTAAGTGATGTTTTAGGACTAGTTATTTCGTGGATCGCAATCTTGTTAAGCGCCCGTCCACGAACAGCAACTAGAACTTACGGCTACAAACGCAGTTCTATTTTAGCGGCCCTCTTTAATGCTATCTTTTTATTAGTGGCTATAGGTGGCATCTTAGTTGAGGCCATTTCTCGTTTGCAAAATAGTCAACCCGTTGCTGAAAATAAGGTCATTCTAGTAGCTTTAGTTGGAATTATTATCAATGGTTTTACTGCCTACCTCTTTATGAAAGACCAGCAACACGACTTAAATGTAAAGGGCGCCTTTTTGCATATGGCAGCTGATACATTAGTTTCTGTTGGCGTTGTCCTAGCAGCTATTATCGTTAAATTTACCAATTGGTTCTGGCTAGATTCTGTCATTAGTTTAATCATTGCTGGGATTATTTTTATCGGTACTTGGGGATTACTAAAAGGTGCTGTGAACTTATCTTTAGATGCTGTTCCAGAAGCTGTAGATTATGATGAAGTTAAAAAATTTATTGAAAATAAGCCAACCGTATTAGCCATTCACGATCTTCATATTTGGGGATTAAGCACCACCGAAAATGCACTAACAGTCCACGTTTGTCGTGATACGTTAGCAGATAACAATCAATTTTTGGAGAACTTGGATCATGAGCTGACGAAAAATTTTGTCTTATCTCATATTACAATCCAAGTTGAACTTGGAGAAATCAGTGATGAATCGGTGAAACATAGTATTTAATCAAAAGAACTGCCTGAATCACACTATTGTGTGAATCAGACAGTTCTTTTTTAATCTTCTTTTGGCACCGGTTGTAGTACGCCATCGGTCATCTTCAAGACCCGGTCACTCCACTGCGTCATGCGTGGATCATGGGTGACCATGATCGTAGCTTTTTTATTTTGATGGGCTTCTTTTACCAATAATTTTACTACTTCAAAGGCGTGATCCGTATCCAAAGAAGCAGTCGGCTCATCTGCCAAAATCACGCTTGGATCATTATACAAGGCCCGTCCAATTGCAACCCGTTGCCGTTCACCGCCAGATAAGTCACGGGGATATTTATCCTTTAGGTCAAAAATATCCAATGAACGTAAAATTGTTTCGACCTTTTCTTTGTCCAAATTAGATTTTTTAACTTTATCTACTAAGAAAAATTGTTCCTCGATTTTTAAAAAAGGAATTAAATTAGATGCTTGTAAAATAAAGCCGATTTCTTTGAAACGCAGTTGACTACGTTTTTTTTCATTTAGATTCGTAAAATCATGTCCATTGATTAAGATGCTCCCACTAGAAGGTGTCTGTAAGCCACCAGCAATGGTCAAAAAGGTGCTTTTCCCAGAGCCCGAAGGACCAATAATCGAGACAAATTCTCCTGGTTGAACAGCAAAATCAATTCCTTTTAAAGCGGTAATTTGTGTATGTCCGCTACCAAAAACTTTTTTGACATTATTCATTTCTAAAGCATTTTCCATATTCTTAACCTCCAATGGCTGTAATTGGATCGACTTTGGTCACTGTTCTAATTGAGAACAAACCACCAACAACAGCTACAACTAACAAGACGACACCGTATAACAACCAATCATTTACAACAATTTGAAACGGCATGGCACTTGGTAAAATCAGACTCGTTAAAAAGGCTAATAAAGCAGCTCCTAGCACACCCATCACACCTACCATAAAGGATTGTGCAATAATTGATTTTGCGATAAAGCTAGTAGAAATACCTTCTGCTTTCATAATCCCAAAGGTCGCTGTCTTTTGCAGTGTCATCACGTACATGAAAATACCGATTACGGCAGCCACAACAATAAATAAGAAATAAATCATCCCATTCAAAGTTAAGTTTTGCGCAGAATAACCTGGAATTGCTTCAATAAAATCTGCCAAAGTTAGTGAATCCAGATCTTCTTTTTGTTCTGATGTAAAAGTAGGACGCCCTTTTTTTACTAAAATTCCATTAATTGGCGTCTTTGTTTTATCTTGTGGAATTTGACCATTGTATTTTACATTAACAAATGTTTCCGTATCAGAATAAATAACTGGCGTAACTGTGTAATACGTCGCTTTGAAAATTCCAACGATCGTTAATTTTTCTTCGTATTTGCCAATCGTAATCTTATCGCCAATCTGATAACCCTCATCCGCTAAATTTTGCGAAATAATAATATCATTTTTCTTTAGATTGCGATTACCTTTAGTGACTTTGGGTAACATAAACGCATCTGCGTCAGTTCCAAATAGCGTAATATCGGTAGTTTTTTTATCTAATTTTGCAGCACCATTATAAATACTAATGGGCGCCTTCTTGCTGGTGGTAGCTACGTCATTAAAATCTTGTAACGTCAACTGGGAAGCATTTAGTGACTTATTCGCATCTTTGGCTAATACTACCGTGTCGGCCTGCCAGTCACCTGCTGCTTGCATAAATTCTTGTGCCAATCCCGACGCTAAGCCCGACAACAAGAAAACTACGTAAGAAACTAGCAGCATAATGCCAATGATTAGGCCATAGCGTAACTTCGCATAGCGCATTTCTTTAATTGCTAAAAACATATTCATCATCCTTTATTTACAATTTCATTAAGTACGGTATTCACTTTAAACGCCCAGTAACACTTTGTCACTAATTCTGCTTACCAATTGTAAATCGCTTAATGTTTTCTTAATATTTATAAATGCAAATGAAGTCAAATCTGCGCATAACACAAATGATTTCTAAAAATTTCCTGCAATTTATTTTCTGGTGTTTTGCCAACTTTAGTTTTACAAATATTCGAGTGTGAAATCTGACATGACGATATTTGTTGTAGAGCACTTTATTCTTGTCAAGATTTTATATTTTCTTATAGTAAAAAAACAGATACCTGCTTTAAAAATAGCAAAATTACTATTTTTAGCTGCAAATACCTGGTTTAATCTGAACTATTTTATTTTTGTTGAATACCCTGTTTAAGCCATTTAATCCGTAATTGGTAGACATCTACCAATTCTTTTTCACCCCAGTCATTTACAATAAAGGCAGTCAATACTTCCATCACTAAATCCATAATTAAAAATAACAATTCTTGACTTTCTGCTAGCGTATCCAAGCTAATATCGTTCTTGATCAAAAGCTCTTGCCACTGCAAAACCATCGCATTTTGACCGTTATTATGACTATTGCGCTTGGCAAAAATGGTAGGATTGGCTGTTAACAACTGGATTTGTTGCCATTCTTTTGCTGTTTTATCTACTCCTGCGATTTTTTTCAAATAAGTTTTAATCCCGGCAAACAAATCATCTGACATCGTATAAACAAAAGTCAAAATTTCCCGATGAACAGCAACTGAAGCTTTTTGCACCACATATTGGTGCGCATCTTCCAAATCATTAAAATATTTATAAAACGCTCCCCGTGACATCCCCATTTTTTCAACAATTTCAGATACTTTCACCTGAGAAATGTGACGGTTGTAAAAAGTTGCCAATAAAATCATTTCAATTTTTTCCTGTTTATCAACAGTTAAATTCAAAAAAGTAGCTTTTGGCATCTCATCCCCTCCGTTATTTACCTAACTCTCGACTTTTTTTGGTTGCGGCACTCACAGCTTTCATTGCTGCAGCACGTAGCCCTTCTGTCTCTAATACTTTTACGCCGGCAATTGTCGTTCCACCAGGTGAAGTGACGCGATCTTTTAAAACAGCGGGATGTTCTTTTGTTGCCACCACCATTTTTGCGGCACCAAGAACCGTTTGTGCTGCAAATTCATAAGCCGCTTCTCGCGGCATTCCCTCAAAAACGGCACCATCAGCTAACGCCTCAATAAACAGATAAACAAACGCCGGTCCGGAACCACTTAGCCCCGTTACAACATCCATCATTTTTTCAGGCACAGCCACAGCTTTGCCAAAACTACTAAAAATCGCCAAAGTTTGCGCTAATTCTTCCTCGGTAACGTTTTGATTGGCACAAACAGCTGACATCCCCTCACCAACTAAGGCTGGCGTGTTAGGCATCACCCGTAAAATTTTCTGGTCTTCTCCAAGATAATCAGCGATTGTATCTATTGTAACTCCTGCAGCAATACAAATTACTAATTGCTCTTTTTTAATAACTTTGGCTACTTGCGGTAAAACTTTAGGTAAAACATCTGGCTTAACTGCGAAAATGATACTATCACTTTTTTTAATTAACGTATCAGCAGCTTGAAGTGTTCTCACACCAAAATCTTTATTGATTTTTTCTAGGGTAGGCGCATATGCATCATAGACAAAGATATCAGCTTTATCATATAGCTCTGCCTGTAATAGTCCCAAAAGCATCGCCTGCCCCATATTTCCCCCACCATAAAACCCAATTGTTCCCATTTCCTTCACCCTCTCTTTGCTTTAAGTTTGCTATATTTTTTCATAAAAAGCTACTGTCAGGTGAATTTTCACTAAAAAACCCAAGGACTACAATCACGGTACAATAAAAAGAGTATCCTTATTTTGAAGTGTAAAGTGCGCCTTCTAAACTAGATTTTTTATCTAACTTAGGAGGCGCACTTTATTAGGGTACTCTTTTTAAACTTCTTACTATCTTCTATTTCTTAGGAAAATGTGCTAGTTTAGCGTAGCCTTCCAATTCTTCTTCAATCCGTAAAAATTGATTGTATTTTTCCACTCGTTCACTGCGGGCCATAGAACCTGTTTTAATTTGTCCGGCATTCATTGCGACAGCAAAGTCAGCAATATAAGTATCACCAGTTTCTCCTGAACGATGGGAAATCATTGTATTGTAACCATTTTGGCGCGCCAATTTAATAGCTGCAATGGACTCAGAAACTGTGCCAATTTGGTTTAGTTTGATTAAAATTGCGTTGGCGACGCCTTTATCAATGCCCTCTTTAAAAATAGTGGGGTTGGTAACAAAAATATCATCGCCAACTAGTTGAATGTTAGCCCCCATCGTATCCGTTTGTTTTTTAAACCCGTCCCAATCATGTTCGGAAAAACCATCTTCAATTGAAATAATAGCAGGGTATTTCGCTACTAATTCTTGGTAGTAGGTTAACATTTCGCCACTGGACATTTCTTTGCCTTCAAAATTATATTTATGGGTATCCTCATTATAAAATTCGCTTGAAGCTGGATCTAACGCAATCGCAATTTCTTCTTTTGGCATGTAACCAGCAGCTTTAATTGCTTCATACAATGTTTCGATAGCAGCTTCTGTACTACCTAGTTTTGGCGCAAAGCCGCCTTCATCCCCAACCGCTGTTTCAAGGCCTTTTTTAGCTAAAATTCCTTTTAGCGTGTGGTAGATATTGGCAATTTTTTCTACTCCATCACGGAAACTTGCTCTTTTAACTGGCGTAATCAAAAATTCTTGAACATCAATGCCCGAATCTGCATGGACACCACCATTAATTACGTTAAAAAATGGTTGTGGTAATTCTAAATCAACACCACCTAAATAACGATACAAAGGTTCTTTTTTGCTAGCGGCCGCGGCCCGACTAACCGCCATCGAAACACCTAAAATAGCGTTAGCACCCAACCGACTTTTATTGGCTGTGCCGTCTAAATCAATCATAATGTGATCAATTTTTTCTTGATCAAATGGACTCAACCCAACTAGTGCATCTTTGATTTCTGTGTTTACATTGTTCACTGCTTTTAAAACACCTTTGCCTTGCAGGCGATCACCGCCATCGCGCAATTCGACAGCCTCACGATCGCCAGTTGAAGCTCCTGATGGCACTTGTGCACGTCCTAATGTTGCATCAGATAAAATGACATCGACTTCGACAGTTGGGTTACCTCTTGAATCAAAAACTTCTCTTGCTTTAACATTTTCAATCACTACTGACATGATAATTCCTCCTTAGATTCTTTGGGTGGCAAAATTTGAAATGCAAAAAAACACCTGTTGTAAAAGTATTTGAAAACATCTCAAATAAACTCTTACAACAGGTGTCATCAGCCATTTCAGCACTTATAGGGAACACCATCCCTTTACGTGAAAATAATATCGCCATTTTCAAAAATTGTAAAACAAAAAGACTTTTGCTTTTAATTAGCCGTAAATTTCAAATTTGTCCGCTAAATAAATAAGATGAAATTTAAGTAACGGTTTAAACTGTTTCATAAATTTCATCTTATCACTAATGGTTATGCTAGACTTTTTTAATCTACGACTTGTTCATTTACATATTTGGCATATAAAGGATGCGTCGCAATTAACTCACGGTGTGTCCCACTACATGTGACTTCTCCATGTTCGATAAAGTAAATTTTATCTGCGTCAACAATCGTTGATAGGCGGTGCGCAATTACTAATGTTGTTCTTCCTGCCATTAACTGATCTAATGCTCGCTGTACTTTTTCTTCTGATTGGGAATCTAAGCTTGCGGTAGCTTCGTCTAACATCAAGATATTCGGATTGCGTAAAAAGGCTCTGGCAATCGCAATTCGTTGCTTTTGTCCGCCGGATAATTTGACGCCCCGTTCGCCAATTTGCGTGTCCAATTGATCAGGAAAATCGCGAACAAACTGATCCGCATACGCTAATGACAAACCTTCCCACATTTTTTCATCTGTTAATAACTGATTTAAACCATATTGTAAATTGTCTCGAATACTACCGGCAAAAACCGCGCTATCTTGTGAGACATAGCCAATTTGTGAACGCCAATCTTTCAAAGACAAATCATTAATGTTTTGTCCGCCAATGGTAATGGTGCCCGATTTTGGTTCATAAAAACGTTCCAACAGACCAAAAATCGTTGACTTACCTCCGCCACTAGGTCCGGCAAATGCCACCACCGTATTAGGTTTAGCTTCAAAAGAAACATCTTGTAAAATCACTTTTGATTCATCGTAACTAAAAGATAAGTGATTTGCTTCAATCGTTTTACCTGTGACAGCGATATTAGTATCCACTGTAATTGTTTCCGTTGGCGTTTCTAAAATTGCTTGAATCCGTTCTGTTGCCCCCATTGCTTTTTGCACTTGAGAAAAGAAGGTAGCAAAGCTAGCAGCTGGTGTAATGATATTGAAGAGATACAATAAGAAAGCGACCAATTCACCACTCGTTAGTGTCCCTGCTTGCACCCGCACTGCGCCATAACCTAAAATACCAACAAATAAACCTAACATCGTCGTCATCATTACCGGTTGCAAAACAGCTTCAACTTTGGCATCTTTTAAACCCAGTTTAAAGATTTTATCAATATAGCGACCACCATTTTTAATTTCATAGCTTTCACCATTACTGGATTTAATTAAGCGAATCTCAGATATCTTCTCTGTCGTATCCGCATTAAAATCTGCTAGCGCACCTTGCATTTGGCGCCCAATTTTCATCATCACTTTTCCAATTGGCATCATCACTAACATGACAATGGGCACAGATATAAACATTAGCGCCGCCATTTTCCAGTCCATGATAAATAAGATAATCACCGAGCCAACTAATTGAATAGCCCCCGTAATAAAATTAGGAAATTGGGTCGTTACCAAGTCCTTGATTACACTGGTATCGTTCACCAAACGAGAGCTACTTTCACCAGATTTATGGTCGTCATAATATGCGACAGGCAAATGTAACAAATGGTGCCATAATTTTTCTCGTAATGTTTTGACAGAGCTTTCCCCGACATAACGTAAAAAATAACCGCCAATTGCACCGAAACCTAAATATACGATAAACGCCAGCACCAAGACGGCAACCATTTTGCCATCGATTTTTGCTAATTCACTCGTATCTACTAATCCTTTTGTTAACTGTGGCACAACAAGACTCGCACCACTCGTGATTAAGCTTAGTAATAAACCAAAAGCAAAAAGTGCTTTTTTGGTGCTCACACTATTAATTAGTTTCAAAAAATCTTTAAATTTAAATGTTCCTTTAGCTTTTGGTAATTCATCCTCAAAAATTGCAGCTTCACGGCCGCCTCCACCTTGTGGCATTGTAAATTCCTCTTTTCTTCATTAAGCATCTGGCATTACGCACGTGTAAAGAAAAACCGCCTGTAGCCTTTACAAACTTGAAATTTTTTGTAAAAAGCATCTGCCAGACTAAATCTTTTTAAACATAGTCATTTTAAAACGTCGTTAACGCTTTTAAAAATCTTTCCATTCATCTTGATCTTGTTGATCTTCTTTGCCGTGATTTGGCTTCATACCGCCAAATTTATTCTTCCAAAAATCAAACCAGGCCTCTTGTTGTTCTTTGGTTGCATGGGGGTGATTTTCGTGAAAATTACGACCACCATGACGGCTGCCACGCCCCCCTCTTGGTCCACCGCCAAAACCACCAAAGCCGCCAAAGCCGCCACGGAAATTACGCATTTGTTCTAAATCTTCAAATGACATTTCCCGCATTTTTTTCTGCATTTCCCGACGTAATTTGTTCATGTCCGCAGCATCCATTTCAGCCCATTCTTGCCCAAACTGTTCTTTAAAAACTTCCTGCATATTTTGAATAGCTGCGAGACGATCAAAAGGATCTACAAAGGCTTCGGCTTTTTGTTTCATGTCATCATTCCAGCCGTCTTTAATTTTTTGTAATAAATCTGCTAGTTCCGTCATTTCCTCTTCTGTTAAGCCATCAAAGAAATGTGCACTTTCACTTGTTTGTGCTGTCTGTGCCGATGCTTCTGCCTGCTTTTTGCCTACTTCGGTCAAAAATACTTTTTTAATACGTTTGTCCTGCTCATCTTCAATGCGTTTTATGGCGCCACTATTTTCTAATTTCTTCAATAATTCTGCCAGTGAACTAGGACTCAAACCCAAAATGTCTGCTAAATAGCCTTGGGTTAATCCGTCTTCCAAGCGCAATACTGCCAATACTCGCTGTTGCCCTGTTAATTTTTGTCTTTTACTCATAAACGCATTGCCAGCATCACTGATGAAACGAATTTGTTTTAATAATTGGTCACTAAATGTATTCATTAAAATTACCTCGCTTTTATTACGGCACCGAATATTTCGGCACCGAACTTTATTACATTGGTGATTATATTTCGGTACCGAACAATTGTCAACACTTTTATCTCAAAAAATTTCAAATCACTTTTTTCTAAAAAAAAATCCATACTTTCTTTATAGTCAAAAAAAAAAACACCAACTTTTATTATCCATTTGGCGTGAATAATAAAATAGTTGGTGTCATTTCGCTAAAATGCGAAAGAATGATTCTAACGAATTGAAGTTGAACGTTAGCCTCACAAATGTATTATACCTGATTTTCATTACGTTTGTCCTTAATAATCTATAGCAAGCTGTCACTTACAAGCTAAAAAATTGAATCCCAAACCAAGCTTTACGCTGTCACAAAAATTTTGACTAGCGATGATGCGAATCGAATTATCCCCAAAATTTCCAAATTCTTCTAGCTGCTTGTTTCGTCCTGAAGCTTTCCTTTTGAAATCTTTACTTTATAAGTAGCCAGATCCAAACAAAAAAGCCGCCCACCGACTTTGCTGGAAACGGCTTTTGTTTATAAGCAGACCTACAATTTAGAATAATGTTGCAATATAAAGTAAAATCGCCGAAGCAACTGCCAAAATACCGAAGGCTTTCAAACCCACTTTAAACCATTTTGAAAAGTTAATTTCTGCAATCGCTAATCCAGCTAACAACACGCCACCTGTTGGGGAAATAATGTTCATTAACCCATTGCCAAACTGATTACTTAAAACAATAACATCGCGATTTAGACCTAGTAAATCACCTAATGGAGCCATTACTGGCATCGTTAAAGCAGCAGCCCCCGAAGATGATGGTACAAAGAATGTTACTAAAACTTGTGCACCTAACAAAATCGTCGAAAATAATGCCTTGGGTAGTCCCCCTAAAAGAGTGGCCAAACTATTTAAAATCGTATCGATAATCATGCCATTTTCTAAGATTACCAAAACTCCCCGTGCTAAACCGATGATCACAGCAGCATAGGCGAAATCTGCACAGCCTTCTACAAAAGCTTCCGCGATCTTCTTTTGTCCAAATTTAGCGACAACGCCAGCAAATAAGGCCAGCGCGACAAACAATGCCGAAATTTCCACCATGTACCATCCTTGGGCAATAATCCCCCAAATCATAACGCCTAAACCGCCGATAAATCCAGCCACAATCAACTTATCACCATTGGAAAAAGGCTTGTCTTGCTCAAAATTTTGAAATTTACTTTTGACCAATTGATCGCTAGCATAAACGATTGAACTTTCAGGATTCGCTTTTACTTTACGAGCATAATTCATAGTAAAAATAATAGAAATTGCAGTTAAAATGACCCAACAAATGACACGATAGCCTAATAATGGATTGCCATGTACACCTGCAACGCCTTGGGCAATCAAAACATTAAAGGGATTAATCGTTGATCCAACATAGCCCACTTGCGTTCCCAAAAATAAAATTAAAATTGCCGTCATCGAATCATAGCCTAATGAAAACATCAACGAAATAAATACTGCAAATAAAGGAATCGCCTCTTCACTCATGCCAAAAGTCGATCCGCCAAGACTAAATAAAATCATAGACAGCGGAATTACTAAAATTCCTTTATCCCCAAGAGAAGTTGCTAATGAAAACAAAGCACGGTCCACTGCTCCCGTTTTTAGAATAACCCCAAAAGCACCACCAACAACCAACACAAAAGCAACTACTTCAACCGCCGAAATAATTCCCGCAGCTGGGGCCTCTAAGATAGCACCAATTCCTTGACCATAGCCAGCCTTAGCGATTTGGTGATACGTCCCCGGAACAACTGTTGTTTTTTCTGCGCCATTAATATTTTCAACAACTGTCTCAAATTGACCACTGGGAATAACCCAAGTTAAAATTGCAGCTGCGATAATCAAGCAAAAAATCAATGTATAGCTATGGGGAAAGACAAATTTCTTTTTTGCTTTTGTTTCTGTTACTTCCATTTCTTTTCCTCCTTCAATTAAAAATACGTATCAAGACGTTATTCTTTTGACTAAATTTTTTTAACTTTGGTAAACGACCTGCCCATCAATATAGGTGGCGACTACTTTTGCTTTAGTTAAAGCCATAATATCATGAGTCGTTAAATCCTGATCAAAGATTGCTAAATGTGCTTTTTGTCCTTTACATAAAGTACCACAGTCCAGCATACCATTTGCGGCAAAAGCATTTTGGGTAAAAGTTTGCAGCAAGGTAAGACAATCCAGCCCTCTTTTTTCTTGCCAGCGTTTCTGTCCATGAGGAAACTTACGCCAAACACTGCGGATAATGGACTCTGGTAAGTCTGTCATGAAAAGTGGTAAATCAGTACCACTGGTAAGCAATACCTTTGCATCTTTTAAGGTGCCATAATTAAAGAAACGCTCAGCATATTCTTGTGGCAAAACATTTTCCATATAGCTTTTTTCATAACTATCATTTAGTCCCAATACTTGCGGATAGATTTCTGCTACAATCTTGTTATCTGCCATTTTCTGTGCAGTTTGCTTAGTGACCATTTCTAAATCACTGATAGAATTATAAACACCTTTAGGTAAACGCTTACCATTCTGAGCTAAAATTTCAGCAGCTTTTGCTGCCGCTTTATCGCCTTCTGTGGTTAAACAGCAAGGAATATTTTGACTATTGCACGCTTTCACTAAATTATAAATAGCAGTGTAATCAATCTGTGGCTGTATTTGCTCAGAAGAATAGCTTCCAAAGGTAGCACCTGTTTCATCTGCTACTACGCCATCTACCATAATTTTTGCACCGCCGAAAGTGATATTCTTTGCAAATTCAGCTTGCTGATATTGGATTAACTGCGCTATATTCAAGGGTTTTGCCACCGCTTGAATATAAAATCGTGTTTGAATTTTCCCTTGTGGACGTCTTTTAAAATAATCGGCATTGTCAAAAACAATTTCTTTTGTTGCGACCACGCCACGAGAAAGCAAGGCTCTTTCATACTTTTGATAAACACAAGCCAGCTCAGCTTCACTCCTTAATAACTCGTTAATCAACTTTTCAGCTGCCTCAGCACTGGTATCTGTTTCCTTAAAACCATAGCGCATTTTAGCAGCACGATTTAACCAACAATACGAACGATTTTTATCGATGCCGCTAATTGCACCGGCATAATTTAGGTTATCTAAATCTTGTTGCGTTGGTTTTTCTGACCATTGTGTCAAGTCAAAGCCGTGAAAATAAATCGGCTCTCCTTGTTTTTTTGTTGCTGCGGCCTTGATCTTTTTTAAAGCAGCATCTTTATCTAAACACTGGCTTAAATCAAGACCTGCATTCATCCGCAAATAGCCGCTAAAAAAGACATGATTATCAAACAAGCCAGGCATCACAAAATAATCATCATATTCAAGTAGTTGGCGATTATTAGAAATTTCACCATATTCCCAGTTGAAAAATTTCGCGGTAATCTGGTCATCTTCTATCACAATGTGGCCTTTTTGAACGGGATGAATACCATCAAAAAGCAAATTGGTGCGAATAATTGTTTCCATGATTCCTCCTCCAGCAAATTGCTTGGCGGCAAATCAAATACTAAAAGTATAGGCATCACCCAAATAAAACTGCTTACCAAAATGAATTGGGCGCATATTTTGATCCTTCACTACTGTCTGCATGTAAAAAAACGGTGTCCCGATCGCAACGGCCATTGTCGTAGCGATAAAATCATCGGCAGAAACAATTTCTAATGTTGTTTCCCCTGGATTAATTGGTAAAATATCATGTTTTCTTAAAATAGCATATAACGAACCGGTTAAATCTTCTGTTTGTAAAAAAGAAAAACGTTCAAAATCAAAATAGTTATTTTCCAGTAGTAAAGGTACACCATTGCCTAGACGTTTTCTTTGGGTGTATAAAACTTTAGCTCCTACCGGTATTTCTAATTTTTCCGCTAGTTCTTGATTTGCGGCTAGTACTTCTTTTTTTAATAAAATACTCGTCGTCTTTAACTGACTACTTTTTCCGCTATCACTAAAACCGGTCACGTACTCAATTTTGCGTAATACTTTGTGACCGCTAATAAACGTTCCTTTGCCTTGTTTTTTTACCAAATAACCTTCTGCCACCAATTCTTCAATCGCTTTACGAACTGTAATCCGGCTGACACCATAATTTTCAATAAATTCTGGTTCTGTTGGGATGCGTTTGTTTTCAGTATATTCGCCGGTATTTATTTTTGTTTTGATTACTTCTTTTAATTGTTTATATAGTGGCAATTGTGCATTAGCATCAAGCATATTAGTCCCTCACTTAGTTTTTGATCAAAAAGATCTCTCCTCAAGTAGAGTACCAAATGCCCTTGTTTAACACAAGCCGCTAGTAGGCAACACCATAACCAAAAGAGCCTTCTATAAGGCAAGATTCTCCTGCAAAATTATTTCCTGCTTCCATGGCTTCTATAATGCCAGCCCCTTTTAAATAATGAATTAAAAAGGCCGTCAAAAATGAATCTCCTGCTGCCATTGTATCCACAGGTTCCTTTAAAACTGGTACAACTTCATAAAAATTTTGACCATCATAAGCAAAAGCAGACTTAGCGCCGCGAGTAACAATTAAAACTTCATTATTACCGGTAAAATGCTCATGCAAAAACTGTTTTGTATCCTCATCACTGCTGTCGCTCATGGAGAAAAAGCCGAAGTTTACTGCAGCGATCGCATTTTGAATTTCAGTTTCAGTAAAATCGTCAGAAAAATCATATGAAATTTTAGCTGGGACTGCTTTTAAAGCCGGTAACAAATGATTCACGTGGCTGTATAACCCCATATGAATTAAATCAAAACTTTTTAAATAGGCTTGATCTTCCTTGGTTAAAGTAAGCGGGTGCGTCCGCGTTACGCCACCTTCATTACTGCCTAAAAAAATACGATCTCCCGCTTTAATTTCCACACGTGCACAACCATTTTCGCCTTCAACTACACGAGAATGACTATTATCCAAACCAATTTCATCGACAACTTTTTTGACATGCTGCCCTTCTCTATCTGTTCCAAAGACCCCCATAAAACTGCTTTTTACTCCTAATTTTTGCGCAAATACGGCAAAATTCAGAGAATTCCCTCCTGGATACATCAGCTGATAGTTCACGTACTTATCAACAACATTGTCGCCTAATCCAAGAACCTTCATTGCAACTGCCCCTTTCTTTACAATTTATTTTTACATTTGCAAAAATAACAAATATATTTTATTTTTCAAGAGAAAGACAGTTACGAAGTTTTGGCAACTGTCTTTAAAAAAATATTTTAATAAGCAACTTTTCCCATATAGCGGCGCACGTCTAAATCATGCTGGCGCACGTTAGCTAACGCTAAGCGGTATTCAGCTAAAACGCTATAGAATAAAATTGGATTGAAAAATTCGTTAACTTCTTGTGCAATTAAATCCAACCCTAATTCTTTTGCATCGACATACTCGACATTTTTAGCATATGCTTGCAAGAAAGTTTTTGCCCGCTCATCTAGTGGTCGGCTGCGTCCTTCACTCATTAACATAATGTAATTGCGATCTTGATCTGTCACTTCAAAAGGTCCGTGGAAATATTCGCCTGAGTGGACAGCAGTTGAATCCAACCACTGCATCTCCATTAACGAACAAATTGAAAAACCATAAGCGTGACCATAACTAGGTCCACTGCCCATAATGTAGAACATCGTATCATTTTGATATTTATCAGCAAAAACTTTTACCCGCTCTTGTACTTGGTTAATTGCATTTTTTACGACGGTATCAATAATGCCCATACCTTCTTTAAATTTATCATAGTGAGCATACCCTTCTGTTTGCGCAACGAGTGAAACTGTTAAATCCAAAATAATCGCCATTGGATTGTTTTTCACTTCAGCATCTGCTCCCCAATCATATAAAAAACTGTAATTTGATACCGAAAATAAATCAGCTTCTTTATTATGAGTTAGCCCCACTGTTTGTGCGCCGCGACTTTGTGCCACGTTTCCAGCTGCAACGGTTTCTTTGGTATTACCACCATGGGAGCATAAAATGACAACCGAATTTTCATCTAAAGCTTTCGGTGGCACGTGACAAAACTCATTAGCAGTATACCAACCGGTAAAACATTTGCTTGATTCAGCTTTCATAAAGTACTCTGCCACATACATGTCAACTAAAGAACCCCCACAAGCAACAAAATAAATACCTGAAAGCTGCCCTTCATTTTTAGCCAAAATTTTCTCAACAGTTTTGGTTACGTCCATTTTTTGTCCTCCTAAATTTAAAAAAATTGTTTAAATAGCGTACCTGTTTTTACAGTAAATCATTTTTATGTTTATAACGTTATATGACGTTTTACATTTTTAGTGTAATCGATTTCTATTTATTGGTCAATAGTTTCTTAGAATTTTTTTGCTCTTGAACTTACAATCTAAGTGCACACGTAAAAAATGACTCATACCGAATTCCCAACTAGAAAAGTCTTATCTAAGAAAACTACTAGGAAGAATTCAATTATGAGTCACTATGTCATCTTACCATGTTCGCATAAAGAGAAGTTCTATTATCTTTACAACGACACTAGCGGTTAGCAAACACGCACAACACAGCGTAAAAATGTTTTTTACATGATCTCTAACCGTTTAAACCTTAGGGGATACAAGCCAAAGCAACCAACCAATAGGCTCCTAAATAAAACTTTAGGAGCCTATTTTTAATACTCATACCTACGGGATAAAAAAAATCTCTTAAGGTACTAACAAAATTGGTTAAAAGAGTCTTCGTAAATTTCATACTACGAACATTGAATTTACTTGCTTAAAGCCTAGCAAGTAATTTTGAAAAGTTTGGAATAGAGGTTTTAGATTGTTTCTGGAACTTAAGCAAAGACTCAATCATTGCCTCAATCTCTCGAAAGTCACCTTCTTGCATTTTCATTATAGGAGTAGCAAATATAAGCTTCATGATACTGTAAGCTACTTTAGCGTTAGAAAATACAGTGCCCAGCATAGGTGGAGTGATCTTAACACCATTGTCTTTCAATATCTGAAAGGCTTCTTTATAACTTAATGAAGCTAAACGCATTAGCTCTTTTTTCTCTTTTTTATTACTAATACCAGCTTGAAGCTTGTCGAAGGTATTTAATACCGTAACCAAAGCAGCATGAGTTTTAAGCCAATCATCTAATTTTTTATCTATTTCCCATGTATAACTCGTATTAGAAAAAATAGCTTCAAGAATAGGTTCAAGCTTAGAGGTATTAACAGATGAATTGATCTTAAGCTTCCCTTTTCCAAACCTTAAGATTGTTATCAGGTCTTCTTTTCTAGTACCGCCTGTTGTTTGGAAACCAAAGGATACATTCTTATTACTTGTTGCAAGACTCATTAATTGGGTTTCAAGATACAAGGTATCCATTTGATTTCCTACAAATATGATATTTTCACTCATGTTGGCAGCTAAAACAGGTAACACACTCTCAAAATCACTATATTTCATAGTAACAAAAATGATGTCATAAAAATCATCTGCGTTAAGTTGTTCAACATACGTTAACGTATCAACTGTACGTTTCTTTTGTAATTGATGATAAAGAACTAAATTATCTGATCGCAATTGAGCTAATCTTTTATTACGAGCCAACATTATGACTTGGTTATGAGAGTTTTGAGCTAAACTATGTGCTAAGTAACTTCCTTGAATACCAGCACCATAAATCAATATTTTCATAATTAAATACCTCCATAATAGACACGTGTTGATTAATCAACATCTGCAAGTTATAGTAAGCTAAAGAAATATTCAAAGCAATCAACAGATTTAGAAGTATGTTGATTACTCAACATAAAAGGATGAATGATTATGGATAGAAGAAAAAGGAAGACGCAAGCCAATATTGTCAATGCGTTTTATGAAGTTATCGCAAAAGAAAGCTTTGAACAACTCACAGTAAGCAAACTGTGTGAAGTAGCTGATATTAATAGAGGAACGTTCTATCTTAATTATCTGGACAAGTATGATTTGCTTGAACAAGTAATTAAGAAAGAGATCAGAAGTTTAACTGAATTTTGTGCAGAACATGAAGAAAATGCAGATCACTTAACAAAAACCCTCGAATATATGTTAACTAAAAAAGACATGATTTCCTTATTACTAAAAGCAGATACTCAGGGTTTCTTTACTACTCAATTGAGAGATTTCTTACTGACAGAAAACTATTCTGTCTCAGAGGTGAACGCAATCTTTATCACCAATGGTTTGGTAGGCGTATTGACACACTTGCTTACAACCAACGAGCCTTCTGAAAAGATAATTTCAGACTTTACAAGATTTTTAAGGCAACATCAAAACTTTATTGAACTTACGAAATCATAAATACCAACCTAGACACAAACTACAGGAGCGTTAGCGACAAAAGCTAACGCTCTATTTGTTTACATTCACACAGACGGTTTAACACTTAAACCCTTCATGACTTTACAGGCACCTAAACATTTTTTGACAATTCCACAGATAAGATAAAATCCAACTCATTTATCCTACCATCACCTAAAAATGACTTAGAAACACCTAAGGAGATAAGTAGCTAGGACACCCCCAGAAAAATCTTAGTAATTGCTACATTTACTGATAAAAAGTTAAGCAAACTAAAGCAATATTGTCAGAAGCATTCTTTAAGGAATCTTTTGTGCTTCTATCACCTTAGGTACTACTTGATGAGGTAGTAAGTTTTAGACGTTGAGGAACTAACAGCTAATTCAATCTATCGCTTAAAACAATTGCTTGTAAGACTTTTTCAATGAAAAAAGTAGCAATATCATGTCACGATTTGTTATTGAAGTACTATTTTTGATAACCTAAGTTAATCATCATCTTTTTTCACAAAACTAATCGCCGTCCAACCCATTTTATAGCCTGCATTCAAAAAAGCATTAATAGAATCTGTATGTGAAAATTCCGTTCTTGCCACCGGAATCTTCGTATTATTCGTCCCATGCCTAATTTCAGCTGTAAGCTTTTGAATTAACTTTGTCGCCAATCCTTGTTTACGATAATGTGGCAAAATATTCATACCAATTTCGTAACAGTATTTGCCATTTTCATTACAGCCGGCCATCCCGATAATTTCACCATTCATTTGATAGGCAACCCCTATTTTGTCAGGGTCTTCATCGCTATCGGCGAAACATTGATCAAAATTTTTTTGATTTTTAAATTGCTTAATATCTTCTTCATAAAAAATTTTTATGGCTTCATCTTCTTTATTGACTATTTTTTGAGGAAGTAAAAACGTGCCCCACTCATTTAAAGAATAACCATTTTCTGCTAAAATCGCTTGGAAAGTTTGAATATTTTGTAATTCAAAAAACCACTGATTGTTTTTGCCTTGATATTGTTTTTTTAATTGCGCCAGTAAAGGTGCGCTATTTGCCCGTACATAAAGTTTTCCTTGATAAATAAGCGCAACACCGGCAAATCTATGATAGGAAAACATTTCTTTTGTCGGTTGTCCATAACAAAAAACATCTGTAGTTAAGTCAGCTATAGAACAGCCAATATCAAGAGCAAATTGTTCTGTTATTGTATGCATATATTCTCCAATCGTAAAAATAATGTACCTAACTTTCCAATTCATTATAGCTTATAAATTAAATACTTACCTACCTGGGTTATTTAAACAAATCAAGCTCATCTTCTTCTATTCCAAATGAAAGGAATAAACATATACCATAGTTTTTTGTAAATTTATTTAGTATAATTATTAAAAAGGGGGAGCTTTATGGTAACAATAAGAGAAATTGCAAAACAGTCAGGCTTCTCATCAGCAACGATTTCACGCCTTTTTAAAGGCGATGAGTCTTTAGCGATAACGCCAAAAACTAAAGAAAAAATCATTACAACCGCTCTTACAATGGGGTATGATCGGTCTAAAATTAAAACTACTTTATACAAAATTGCTGTCTTATTTTGGCTATCTGAATCAGAAGTGCAAGAAGATGTTTTTTTTAGAAATTTAAAAGACGGACTTAAAAAATATGGCAAGATAGCTGGTATGGAACTGGTTTTTATTAGTAGAGAAAAAGGGATTGAATCTATTCCAGAAGATGTTTCAGGCTTCATTGCAATTGGCCCTATTACAAAAGAAGAGTTAACTGTACTGTATGAAAAGGGAATTAAAGGGGTAGTACGTGGGATTAATCCCACCCCAAAACTTTTTGATACCGTTGATTCTAATACCAGAGAGATGACACGTGAAGCTATTGACTTATTTCTAGCTGAAGGATTTACAAAAATTGGCTTTATCGGAGGAAAGTTTTTTAATCCAAGTACAAAAAAAGAAGAGTTAGATAATCGTGAACGAGCTTTTCGTGAACATTTGGCTAATAAAGGGTTATTAAATGAAAAGTACATTTTTACTAAAGGTAAATTTACAATGGAAACTGGGATTGAATTGGCAAAAGAAATGGTAGATTCTTTGAAAGATGATCTACCAGAGGCCTGTTTTATTGCTTCTGATACAATTGCTGTGGGTGCGCTACAAGGCTTTAATGATAAAGGCGTATTTTTACCAAACCAAATGGCACTCATCAGTGTGAATGATTACGAAATGGCAAAATTTGTCACGCCTCCACTTTCCACTTTTCATATTGATATCGAAGAAATGGCAAAATCAACTATCGATTTATTGTCAGATCAGTTGGTCTATCCTCGCGACATCACCAAAACTATATTATTAAGTGCCAATTTAGTTGTACGGAAAAGTTTTATTCCCTTCACAAATTCAAATTAGAAAAAGGCTTCAAAAGATAATTCACCGTTATCTTTTGAAGCCTTTTTTATTCCGCTATATAGCAGAAAGAACAAAATCAATTGCTCCTTTTGGATTGTTGGTCAAACTGATATATTCCGCCCCTTTTGTCGCGACTACTTTTACCCCCAATTTATCTGCGTCTTTTCTTATATCCTCTAAATAGGCGTTAACTTGAGGAGCTAAAATAACTAAATCAAAATTTTTCATAATATCATAATGTGAGCCATATGCGCCTGCTTGTGCCTTTAGCTTAACCCCCGTTTCTTTAGCCCCTTCTTCCAATGCGTTTGCTAACATTGCAGAAGTTCCTGCTCCCGCACATAAGACCAATACTTTTTTTTCTGCGTCAACTGTATCATCCAATTGTGAGATGACAGTTGCTGCCGTAGCTCCAACTGTTTCAACTACGTGGGTTAATTCTTCTTTTACCTCTGCTACTTCGATATTCTTAGCTTCTTCTAATACTAATTCTGCATCATAAGCTTTAATAAAGGGTAAATAAATTACCGTATCAACCAATAATAATACGCCTGCTAAAACAAAGGCTAACGGGGCAAAGCCTGTTCCCATTACTAACCCAATTGGTGCTGGAGTAGCCCACGGTAAAACAGAAATGAAACTATTCATACTGAGCACATCAACAAAGAATTTAAAGATACACACATTCACCATTGGAGCTAGAAGAAATGGCACGAAAAAATAAGGATTCAAGATAACAGGAGCAGCAAATAATAACGGTTCATTTACTGCAAAACAGACTGGAATAAACGATGCTTTACCAACTGCTTTTAGTTGTTTGGATTTCGCAAACAGCATGAATAAAAATGGCACGACCAAAGTAGCTCCTGTTCCTCCCATTGTACCGACAAAATTTCCTAACCCCACAGTTAAAACTTTTGATGCTTGCTCACCGTTTTTGAAAAGTTCAAAGTTCGTTTCAACGTTTGCATATATAATGGCAGCAATTGCTGGCTCTACAATAGATGGACCATGTACACCAACAAACCAGAATAACGCCATTGCTCCCCAGATAATAGCAATACCTACGTAGCCATCAGCCGCAGAAAATAGCGGTTGTAGTAACTCAATAACTGATTCTGCCAAGGAAGCTTCTGTTGCCATTCGTACTAAAACATCTAATATTGCAGCAATAAAAGCCGCAATTGAAAAAGGAATAATATCTCGAAACATCTGGGTAATAGTACCGGGTACTTCTTTTGGCATTTTGATTGTTAAATCACGTTTCACACAAAATTTATATACGTTTACCGTAATAAATGCAGCGATAAAAGCAGCAATTAAACCTTTTGTTCCCATATATCCGGTAGAAATACCCCCATCGATTTGATCGGCACCAAGTAATAAAAAGCTTATAATTGAAGCAAGCATAACGGAAATTTCATTAATTTGTTTGCCAGAATCTGATAGTCTTCGATTCATTGAATTAGCCAAACAACGTGCTGTTGTTCCTGCAACCAATAAGCCCACAAAGCCCATTGAGTATCCATAAACTTTCCATAACCAATTGGCAAATGCTTCTGGTAGTGCAATACCAAACACTTCTGGCACTGCGGCAATCATAATGAAAATACTTGAAAATAAAATCGCAGGCATTGCTGTTAGGAACCCATCTCGAATTGCTCCGAGATAGATATTACGAGATATTTTTTCGAAAAACGGTTTCATTTTTTCAATTTGCTTAATAATAACGTTCATTTTACAACTTCCTTCCTTTTTAATTTCCGTACTTTTCTTGATAAAGAGAAATAAAATCTTGAACAAGTTCACGAAGTAAAATCGTTGTCATTAGATGATCTTGTCCGTGAATAAAAATAAATCCAATTTCCAAATTTGTACCGCTAGCTTCTTCAGCTAATGCCTTTGTTTGTGCATTATGTGCCAATTTCAAATTTTCATCTGCATCTGCTAACAGAGCTTCATAGCTATCGAAGTTTCCCAATCGAACATCTTGTAATGCTTTTAACAAGCTACTGCGAGCATCCCCTGCATAAGCAACAATTTCAAAGCCTAACATTGCTAACTCTTCCTTATTCATTTTTAATTCCTCCTAATTTATTATGATCAAAGTAAGAAAATACCTCTGCCTTTACATTTTTTAGATAATGGTTTTTGTTTCACTCACAAACTTATACCAATAAGCCGATTCTTTTGGATAACGTTTCTGTGTTTCAAAATCAATGTAAAATAGTCCATACCGCTTGGTGTAACCGTTGACCCATGAGAATACATCCATCAATGACCAGATGAAATATCCAGCTACATTTACACCTTCTTCACACGCATCTGCAATAGAATTAAAATGTTGCCGGACATAGTCAATACGTGCATCATCCATGATAATACCTTCTTCAAATTCATCTTTATACCCCAGACCATTTTCTGTAATAAATATTTTATTGTAATTAGGGTATTCATTTTTGATGCGAATCAACAAATCATATAGCCCCTTAGGATAAATAATCCAATCCCAATCAGTTTTAGGTAAATCCTCTCTTACTATTCGCTCACCAATCCCCTTAATTTGGTATACCTGCGTTCCTTTTTCACCAGTAGTATTGTAATGAAGCTTGCTTTCGCCATCATACGCTTTAACCCAGTGACTTCCATAGTTGTTAATCCCTAAAAAATCATTTCGATTTGATGCTTTTTTCATTTCAATAAAATCTTCTTCATCTATTTCAACAGTTTGACTATTTGCGGCTAATATCTCATTAACCAATTCCATCGTTTCTGGCGAATAATAACCAAAATAAGTTGCATCTAACAAAAATTTGATTGATAAAGCATCATCCAACGCTGCAGCATGTCTATCTTTAAGACTTTCACTAGCTGGATATTTTGTCTCTAACGAGTGTACAACTCCAATTTCACCAGCATAGTTTCCTTCTTTAAATACATTTACTGCTCGGGCATGTGCATACATCATATTGTGTAAGCAAGTCACTGTTTTTGCGATATCAAATTGTACCTCGGGTGGAAACGAACCTAATAAGTATTGATTGGAAGCAACAGGGTAAATTTCGTTAAAAGTACTCCAATAATAAACTTCAGTAAATTCTTCAAAACAAAATTTTGCATAATCAACAAAGTAGTCTATATTCTTTCGATTTAAAAAATCTCCATCATCAAACAATGATTTTGGTGTATCGAAGTGATGCAATGTTACAAAAGGAATCACCCCTTGTTTTTTACATTCTGCAAAAACTTTGTGATAATATTCCACACCTTTATGATTAATTTCGCCATATCCATTTGGAAAAATTCTACTCCAAGAAATAGACATACGAATACTATCAATTTTGAATTTTTTACATAACGCGATATCCACTGCGTATTGATTATAAAAGTCACTAGCCGGATTCGCTGAATATCGACCTTTTTCAACTAAAAATTGATCCCAGGCAACTTGTCCTTTACCATCAACATCTGTAGAACCTTCACATTGATAAGCAGCCGTAGCACCGCCCATAATGAAATCTTTTGGTAATTTTTTTAGCATTGTATTATCTCCTTATCTTCTAAATCCGTTCTAAAACCTGCTAATAAAATAAATATACTCTAATTAGTGAATTTATTTACTAATCGAATGTATCATAATTTTTTTGAATTGTAAACGTTTTTCTAAATTTATTGTCTATTTTTAGTAAATTAATTTATTTAGTGTAAAAAAAATAGGCGTATAGGTAGTTGAACTACCTATACGCCTATTTCAAGCTCTAAATTAACGTAAACGTTCTACGTCCCGGGCAATCATTAATTCTTCGTCAGTTGGAATTAGTAATACTTTTACTTTTGATTCTGGTGTAGAGATGTCTAATTCTTCACCGCGAACTTTATTTTTCTCTGAATCGATTTCGCAACCAAACCAAGTCATGCCTTTAATAACTTCATTACGCACGTGCGCATCATTTTCACCGATACCCGCCGTGAAGACAATTGCATCAACGCCGTTCATTGTTGTTACGTAGCCGCCAATGTATTTGCGAATACGGTCAGTGAAGACATCATACGCAATTTTTACTTCTTCTTTATCATAGTTTGCTTCAAGATCACGCATGTCGCTGGAAAGACCTGTTAGACCAAGTAAACCAGATTTTTTATTTAAAATATCAACCATTTCTTCAATGTTGATGTTTAATTTATCCATTAAGTATGGTAAAACGGCTGGGTCAATATCACCAGAACGTGTCCCCATTGTTACACCAGCAAGTGGTGTGAAGCCCATTGAAGTATCAACAGATTTACCACCATCAACAGCTGTGATTGAAGCTCCATTACCTAAATGGCATGTAATAATTTTTAACTCTTCAATTGGTTTACCTAACATTTCAGCAGCACGTTCTGAAACATAGCGATGGCTAGTGCCGTGGAAGCCATATTTACGCACTTTGAAGTCATTATAGTATTCCATTGGCAAGCTATATAGATAGTTGTGTTTTGGCATTGACGCGTGGAATGAAGTATCAAAAACAGCAACACTGATAATTTCTGGTAAGATTTTTTTGAAAGCTTGAATTCCCATTAAGTTAGCTGGATTATGTAATGGTGCAAATTCAGCTAATGCTTGGATGTTTTCCATTACTTCATCGTCGATAACAACAGAATCTTTATATGTTTCGCCGCCGTGAACAACGCGATGACCAACACCGGTAATTTCGTCATAGTTGGCTAAAATTTCTAAATCGATTAATTTATCCAACAACATTTTAACAGCAACTTCATGGTCATGAATATCCACAACCTCATTGTATTTTTTATCTTCGCCGTATTTAATTGTGAAGATTGAATCTTTTAAGCCGATTCTTTCCACGATTCCTTTAGCGACAACACTTTCTTCTGGCATTTGATACAATTGCCATTTCAAACTTGAGCTTCCTGCATTGATTGCGATTGTTTTAGACATGTTACTCTCCTTCTAAATAATTAATTAGCTAACTTCCAGTCTTCAAATTGTTTAAAGAATTTAGCAATGACTTTTTCATCTGTTAGTGAAGCCAATTTTGCTAAAAAGACTTCCTTTTGACTTGCATTTTCACCATGATTTTGCACGATTAGAATGCTTTTACGTGATTGTTCGGAACGGAAAAGTTGGTCTGGCAATTGGATTAAACCTTGTAAAAAGACTTTTTCAGCCAACCACTTTTTGAAATATGTCGCTTGTTCAGACTCAAGTAAATTACTTGGTACTAAAAACAAACCATAGCCCGCGTCTTTCACATAATTCATTGCTTGTTCCATCAATAAATGATGTGCGTATGAATGTCCTTGGGTGACACCGGTGATAAAATCTTGCACTTTTTGATCGTTAGGATAGTAGCCAATTGGTAAATCAGAAATTGCCGCATCAGTTGGATCTAATAATAAGTCTTGCAAGCTGTCTTGATGGAAAAGCTGCATATTCCCTTTAGTCCATTCTGCATCTGCCGCTGCGACCGCCAATAACGTATCGTCGATATCAACACCAACACCCTTTGCTTCATAACCAGCAATTTTTAAGTTTAACAGGGCTGTTAATAATAAATTCCCCATTCCTACTGCTGGATCAAAAATAGTTAAGCTTTGTTTTTTGTCAGAATAAAACTGCTCCAATAAATAAACAAACAAAAATCCTAACCCATCTGGTGTTAACTGATGATTGGCTTGCAACTTTTCTGTCTTACTACCTTTTAATAAAAGTAATTGGGATAACTTTCGTAAATCTTCTCCTGCTAAAGGGATTTCCTTTAGCTCTGTGTATAATGCTTCGATTTTCCCAACAGTCTCAGCATTTGGTACACCATCTAAGATTCGTACAGTAAATCCATCCAATTGGTTTTCCACATTCTCGATGTATGCATCCAGAAATGAGGACCCCAAAGCATTTTGCAGCAGTTGGACTGCTTCAAGATTCAATGAAAAAGCTTTTTCGAATTGATCAGGAAACATATGACACCTTCTTTCTGGAGATTATAACACCTTTTGTACCTGTTTAATGATAGCCGATTCCTAAAAAATTATCAATCAAAAATTCATATTTTTGTTTGTGAAACAACGAACATACGGCTTTTTTGAGAAGGATACCAAAAAGCTGAGAAACACAAATGGTAAGGTTTTCTCAGCAACTGTTATATTCCTAATCCGAAACAGATTTTTTGTTATCTTTAAAACGTTGAGAAAGCTTTGTCAGCTCTGTTTTACTAACCAAAAAATGAAAACTTTGTTTATCCAACCGGATTGTAAGTTTCAGACTGTCCTTTTCTTTGGCAAATTCACACTTTCCTTGTGAAAAGTTCACGACACCTTTTTTACGTTCTTCAATTGGTAGTGTGAAATAGTAAACGAAAAATAATTCTTGCATCGTTTTGGCGCGGTACAACCTTTCTGTTTTTATCGTACCTGTTACAGTAATAAAATGGTGTGTTAAAACCCCATAACTAACCAGGCTCAGCAATGCGACTAATAATAATGCGGAAAGTAAGACACTTGCTTTTGGTTTAGTTTTCCACCCATTTCCCATAACAAACCCTCCCAGATTGAAAGAATACTTTTAACGTCACACTTTTCGTAGTTAAATCTTTTGAAAACCGTAAATGGTAAACATCCATTAAAAGCGGTTGATGCCCTAACTTATCCACTTTTTTTCGAATCATGTTTTGCCCTTTTTCAATCGAGATTGTCTGCCCTTTTTGATCTTTACACTTTAAAATGGCCTCTGTACAAGAAATCATGCTAGTATTTTGTAGCTCATTTTCTAATTGCAACATAAACGTTGCAAACTCCTGCTCTTCTCTACTCATAATATGCTCTTTTAGGCGGATCGTTCGTAAGAAAAGCCCCGTAATCAACAATAAACATAAATTGAAAATTAATAATGCTATCAAACATTCTAAGAGGGTAAATGCTTTAATTTTCAAGTTGCACCTCCATTACCACACCGTCTGTCTCACAATAAAAATGATAAGCTTGCGGATTATAGCGAATATGGTAGCTTTGGTCATCATAAATTAGAGTCTGGGTAAGCTTGCCACCTTGTCGCAGGATAATTTTTGCCTCTTCATACATTATGCGGCTTTGTGTCAATCGTTCTTTGGCGTTGTTGCTTTGCGTTAGTAACTGCTGTTGTTGCTGGATTAAAATTAAGGCACAACCCGTTAAAATGGTAAGTGCCACCACAGCTTCCAGCAAAATAAAAGCTTTAGGTAATAGTTTTGACAAAACGGCCACTTCCCATCTGATACACGTATTCAATCCTTTGATTGCGATTTTCCCACTCGAAGGTTACAGTATCCATCCCAGAATAATTTCCCGTTGTTGCACTTATTGTGATACTATCTGGCATTTTATAAGACAACTCTGTCGGAATTTGCAAATCAGGATAGCTTTTATGTTCGGAAATTTTAAAATGCAGCAACTGTTCCTCCCGATTAATTTCAAGTGTCGTTCCGACTTGTTGGGCAATTGCAGTCTGTTGCAATAATAAAAAATTCTGCTCAAACTGCGCTAGAAATATTTCCACTTTCACTTTTTCTTCAGCCGGACGCAAAATTAACACCGGAATTAATAAAAAAGAAGTAATAACAACGAGTACGACTAAAGATTCTGCGAGAGTAAAGGCAGGCATTTTCTTATGGCATAGGCTTTTTGGGACTATTTTCTTCAGCATGTCTTTCATAGATTTCCCACTGTTCTTTTGTGACATAATTTTTTTCTATCAAATCTTCTCCCGTAGCCTTTTTATCATAATTTAATTCATACAATTCAATTTGTGTCGCAACCGTCTTAACGATGGCCGCTTCACTTCCTTTTTGTGCTTCATCTTTTTGTTGTGATAAATTGGGTACAAAAAGCAGCAATAAAATACTAATAATAAATAACACAACTAACATTTCGATGATCGTGAATGCAGAAAAATCTCTGTATCTTTTTGAAAATTTGAGTTTCTTAACTAGCAAGCGCACATTCTCTCTCCTCTCAGTTATATAGCTGGATGTTTCCATATAAAGGTAAAAACAAAGCACCATAAACACTAATAATTAAAACGGCAATGACCACAAAAACCAGCGGCTGGATCAGACTAATTGCTCTTTCAACTTTGCTATTTAACTTTTGCCCACACAATTTGCTATATAAAATAAGTTCGATGCCGAGTTTTCCTGTTGCCTGCCCTTGAAAAACAATCAGACTAAATTCCGGTGGTAAAAACGCGTATCCCTGCAATTTATCACTTAAGGACTCTCCTTTTTGCAAGGCACAATCCAGTTCAGTCGCCAATTGACTTAACAAAGAACTACTATCTGTCTTTTTCATAACGTAAATAATCTGGTTAATTTCTAATCCTTGTTGAAATAATTTTCCCCACTCCAAGGCAAAATAATTGGCGATAAAGAGGCGATAAAATTGTTTAACAACAGGTATTTGACTTAAAAAATTCGCCTGTGCTAAAGCGGAACTTTTTTTGAAGAACTGTTGAATAAGGCCATAGGCTAATACAAGTAGCAAAACAAAAATGAACAACACATACGGACTATAACGAAGAAATAAAATGCCCCAATGACGTTTGGATAACATGCCAGAAGCTAGCAATTGCGGTAATAAAAATTGATGCAAACTCACCATTACACCACTGACAAAAATGAGCAATAAAAAGGGATAACTTAAAACTTGTCGCAGGGCGCGCCTTTGCTTTGCAGCAAGTTGGAGTTGTTTTGCAATTTGTCCTAGTGTTTCAGCTAACAAGCCCTGTTCTGCTGCTAATTGTACTTGGGCGATTTCGCTGGCGGTAAAGTCAAGTGTTTGGAAAACTTCACTTAATTGTGTTCCTGTTGCTAATTTGTCACGAAATGCGCCTAATTTTTCTGCGTTAAAACCGTGACTTCGCTGGATAACTTCAATAGCTTGCAGTAAAGTAAAGCCGCTTAGCAATAAATCGGCTAAAGTTTTTACAAAGCGCTGTTTTTCAGTTTTCTTGCTGGTAAATTTTTTCATCGATTCGCCCTTCTTCAACTAATCGCGCCAAATTTTGTTGCCAATTAGAAAATGGTAGTTCATGTTCAAACTGATAAGCCAATAAACTCGCAATTTCCCCCCTTTTATCAGGCAACAAGCGCTGATAAACAATACCACCTAAACAATAATCCAATTCATTTTCAATCGGCAGTAAATCCCGCAGACGACTTTTGGTCTCCATTAAATTAGCCGCATGAACTGTGGCAAAAACTTTGTGTCCGGTCAGTGCGGCTCGAATCGCCGCCTTGGCTGTTAAAGCGTCACGAATTTCACCAATGATGAGACAATCCGGACGATGTCGTAAAGCCAGTTGGATCAACTTATCATACGTTTGTCCAATCGCCTCATTCGTTTGTAATTGCAAAAAAGTGCTTTCTTCAATTTCTACGGGATCTTCAATCGTAATGACTTGACCACCATCTGATTTAGCGAGACGATACATTAATGTTGTCTTGCCCGAACCTGTCGGGCCACTGAATAAATACAAGCGTCTTTTTTGAATCATTGCACCTACAATTGCCAATTGTTCCGGTAAATAGAAATGTGCGACTTTGGCGATGGGCTGTAAAAAGCGCAGAACTAAACTTTCATTCCCTTGATAATTTCCCACAACGGAAAGACGCAAACGTTGCTCTCCCATTGCTGTTTCATAGGTGATAGCTCCTAGTTGCACTTTTCTTTTCTCTCCGACATCCATTTGACCTAAATATTTAAACCGGGCAATTAATTTTTCAGCACTATCTTTTGGGATGCTATCAAAATGAATACGTCTACTGCCTTGGCGAAATTGTATCTGCCATAGTTGGTTTTCTGGCGTAATATATAAGTCTTCCATTTTGTGCGTCATCCCATAGGTAATTAACGTTTCAGATAATTCGGTGACGTCCATCTACTTTCCTCCTCACAAAGAATTACGCCAAAAAAATAAATTTTTGTTTACCAACAGGAACTTTTTTTATTAGCCAAATAAAACGCAACGCCGCTTTAAAAATTGCAGCTTTTCAGCAAGAAAAGCTGTAGGAAGCCTTCAGATCTAAGATATAACAAAAGCTATTCTTTCTTTATAAATAAAAAAAACTGGGACAAAAGTCATAAACTTTTGTCCCAGTTTTTAGCTGTTTAACGTTGTTTTTTAGTTTTATCTGCAAATTGGGCTTCCACACGATAAATGGGTTGACCTTTGGCGCTGAATTTTTCTTCGTATTCCGTCATAACGTTGTCAGCAAACTCACTATTGTGTAAGTCTAACCAAACTTGTTTTAACGTCATACCATATTGCGAAAAACTAGCCAATGAATATTCAAATAATCCTTGATTATCGGTTTTAAAGTGAATCTCCCCTTTTGGTTTCAAAATGGCTTCATCCACTGCTAAAAAGTCTGGTGAAGTCAACCGGCGTTTAATATGCCGTTTTTTGGGCCAAGGATCAGAGAAATTCAAATAAATTTGATCGATTTCACTATCTGCAAAATATTCAGTTAAGGCTGAGCCGTCAACATGTAAAAGACGTAAATTTTTGACTTCTGTCGCCAAGGCCTTATCCAAAGCGTGGGAAACCACGCTTACTTGCATATCGATTCCGATATAATTAATATTAGGATTTTGCTGGGCCATCCCACTAATAAAACGCCCTTTTCCCATTCCAATTTCAATTTGAAGTGGTTTATTATTGCCAAACACTTCATGCCAGTTGCCTTTATGGGCTGTCGGCTCTGCAATCACGATTTCTGGATGTGCCGTAAGCATTTCTTCGGCACCATTTCTTTTTCTTACCCGCATGCTCATTTCCTTTCTTTTTCCTAACTAAATTGAAGCAACTCACAAAAAAAGAGCAAAGTCAAAAGCTTCCGCCTACGACATCGCTCTACTCACTAAAAATTCGTTTAATTTGAATAATGACTTCATTCATTGTTTCAAAATCACCACGAACGTAATATTTTTTGACTTCTTGTAACAACGACATCAAAGCATACCAGTATACTTTTTCCAAATTGGCGCCATTTGGCATCATACCATAACTCATTAACCAGCGACTCCAAGAAGATTTAGGTAAATAATGACCCAAAAACGTGCCGATATCCACTGCTGGATCACTAAAACAAATAGAATCCCAGTCTACCAAATATAAATAATTACGACAGACTAGCCAATTACGATGATTGACATCACCGTGAACCACCGCCACATCTTCTTTTGTGAATTCGGGTATATTATGCTTTAAATAATGCAAAACCAATTGTAAAAAACGATTTTCTGCAATCGGGTTTGCCAATGCACTCTCGTATTGTTCTAACATCATTTTCGGGGTTAAAACTTCACCGCCGATTTTTTGTAGCATCCGTTTTAAGGACTGGGAATGATGCAATTGATATAAGACATCCACAACATCATTTCTTTTTCCGATTTCTTCAGCAGTTAAAATTGTTCCTTCCAACCATTCCTGAGCTGAAAAAGTATCGCCATTGCCGGTTCTTTTGGTCCAAATTAACCGCGGGGTAATCCCTTCTTTTGAAAGAGCAGCAAGCATTGGCGTTGTGTTGCGCTTCACAAAAACTTTATCGTTTTCCCGCGAGCCAACATACGCTTTTCCGGTATCGCCTTTAATGGGACTTAAATTCCATTCTTGGCCTAACTGAATATCCATCGCTCCGTCCTCCTTCAAAACAAAAGTACCCCCATTCTAGCGGTCTCACGCGCTATCGTCAAGCGCATATACGTTCCCCTGAAGTGCTTTTTAAGAGCTTTTTTATTTTAATGCCCGCTATTATGCCATCTTCTTTAAACGACGCGGGACATACCAACGGGTAAAGAAAAATACCATGAGAAAATATGCAGCGATTACTAAGAAACGCTCGTACCATAAAGATAGCGCCAAACTGGCACTAATTGCAAAAACAAAAGCCGCCAAACTTAATAACAGCAAGAGTAAAACTTGTAATGCTTTAGCCTTTTGTTGGCTAGAAACTGGATAAAGTTGGGTTAAAATCATATAGCGAAATTGATTGTATAACGGGATTAATTGAAAGCCAATCATATAAATAAACAAAATGCCTAAACCCAAACTAAAATAGACGTCTTGAACAAAATACAACAATAAACTTCCAATCACTACTAAACGGATAAAAAGACCGCTGTATTCTGAACCTCTGGCAAATCGTCTCGCATATAAATACAAATACGTATTTTTTTGCTGCGGTTTGATTTTTTGCAAAACACCATCTAAATACGCGCGGCGTTTAACTGTCGCTGTGATTTCTGGTACATCAGTAAAAAGATTGATAAATTGGTAAATGCGGTGAAGCCGGCTTTTCTCCATGCCAATCATTTTTTCCCAATCTAAATTCTCTTCGCTTTTTGCTAATAATTTGAAAATGCCCACCCCAGTGACAAACGCTAAAATTAAACCGATAAAAGGATTTAAAAAAATACCAGCTGCAAGACAAAGTACTGATAAAACCAGCCAAAGCAGTTCGACTTGCCTTAATTTTGATGGTGCTACTTGATAAATTTTTAGTGTGGCAATTTTTAATTGCGCAAGTTTTAACAGCCACATCGTTCCTAACAGAATGAAAAAGGCGGGAAATTTAATAGCGGTAGTTGCCACTAAAAGCGGCATTAAAAAACCTAAAACTAATAGTTCTATAAAAAAAGGCAACAATAGAGAATAGTTAAAAGCTCCTTTAAAATACTCTTTCAATGCTCGTTCTTTGGGCAACAAAAAGACAATATCGGCTTCTTGCATTAAAGTTGCAAAACGTCCCAACGGCAAAATTGCGACTAAAATCAGTAATGCTACTCCTGCTGCCGGCCAAAAATTACGTGGCAGGGATTTGACAAACTCGGAATAATAAAGCCCAACTCCCCCAAGTAAAAAGACACAAATTAAGACAAAATGATCATTAAAGACATAGCGCAGATATTTTTGCATATGGCGCTGATGTAATGCTAGACGCTTTTTAAACAACTCACGCATTTTTTATCACCTGCGCTTTAGTTAAATGCAAATAAATTTCATCTAAGTCGGCGCCTTCTAAGCCAAATGTCGCCTGTAATTCAGCTAAGCTCCCTTGGGCGATGATTTCACCTTCGTGCAAGACAATAAAACGATCGCAATATTTTTCAGCTGTAGCCAAAATGTGAGTAGACATTAGGATAGCCGCACCATTTCTTTTCATTTGTTCCATCAATTCCAATAACGCGTTGATTGCCAATGGATCTAACCCTAAAAATGGTTCATCGATAATATAAAGGCTCGGTTCGATTAAAAAGGCACACAATACCATCACCTTTTGTTTCATCCCCTTTGAAAATTTAGCCGGAAACCACTCCAACTTATTTTCCAAGCGAAATGTTTTTAACAAAGGTTCCGCTCGTTTGAAGGCTTCTTTTTGCGGTATGTCATAGGCCATTGCCGTCACTTCAATGTGTTCTTTTAAGGTCAATTCCTCATACAAAGAAGGTGTTTCGGGAATGTAGCCGATTTGTTTGCGATAATTTTCTGGGTCTTTTTTTAACGTTAAGTCATTTAAGGTGATACTGCCCTTTTGTGGTTGTAATAGTCCGATAATTTCTTTAATTGTCGTACTTTTACCGGCTCCATTTAACCCAATCAGCCCGACTAATTCTCCTTCACCAATCGAAAAATTTAAATTTTTTAAAACAGGAAACTGACCATAGCCTCCTGTTAAATCTTTTACTATTAAACTCATTTTGATAAGCTCCTTTATCTCAGCTTTTAAAATTTAAATTGAACACAGTCTCATTATACCAAAAAACACCCTTTCTCTGAAAAAAACTGGCTGGTTGTGGTAAAGTAAGAATAACGAAATCCATCAAAAACTCACAGCAAAAAATTAGCGCTGTTAAAAATTAGAGAGGATGAAATTCATGGAAAATTGTATTTTTTGTAAAATCGCAGCAGGTGAAATTCCAAGCTATAAAGTTTACGAAGATGATGTCGTCTATGCCTTTTTAGATTTATCTCAAGTGACACAAGGACATACCTTAGTTATCCCGAAAAAACACGTCACCGATATTTTTGAATACGATGAAAAATTGGCCAGTGCCGTGTTTGCCCGCATTCCCAAAATTGCCCGCGCGCTAGAAGCGGCTTTTCCGGAGATGGAAGGTTTAAACATTTTAAACAACAATAAAGAGTTGGCTTATCAATCTGTTTTTCATTCTCATATCCATTTGATTCCCCGCTATGAAAAAACAGATGACTTCTCTGTTCATTTTGGTGATCATCAAGGTCTGCATAATGAAGCTGAATTAAAAGCCATTGCCACAGCAATTGCAAAGCAGGTGAAATAAATGTTAAAAAGTTTCCTTAAAGGCTTAGTCGTTGGTTCTGTTGCCGGCGGTGTGGGTACGTTACTCACGGTACCAAGAAGCGGCAATGAAACTCGGGCAAAATTAGCCCAAGAGCTAGATGTTGCTACCCAAACAACACTTGAGTTAAATAATAGCTTAACAAATTTCAAAAAAGCGCTGCAGACAACCCAACAAACAGCACAAGCGATTATCCCTGCTTTTACTGCCGGGTTAGAACAAGATATTACAGACTTCAAATTTCAAGCAGAGCCACGGATTGCCCAAATAAAAGACCAAGTCAAAACGTTAAGTGAACATGTCGATGTCTTAGCAGATCCTCCGCTACAAAATGCAGATACACCGGTACACTCTAAGGAAAACTAAAGAAAAGCGACCATTGTGTGAATTTTGTTTGAAACTTCCAGCCAGTGATTTTTTTTAAAAACAGAATGTGCTATAGTAATATTTGTGAAAATTAAATTGAAAATACAGGAGTGCTCGACTAAATGAAGAAAAAAATGTTATTAGCCGCTGTCAGCGCAATGGCTGTTTTATCCCTTGCTGCTTGTGGCTCTAAAGACCAAGACATCGCCACAATGAAAGGTTCAAAAATCACGGTTTCAGATTTTTACGATCAAGCAAAATATGATTCTAATAATCAACAAACAATCCGTAACATGATTATTTTAAAAGTTTTCGGTGACAAGTATGGCGACAAAGTGGACCAAAAAGCAATCGACAAGCAATACAATGAACAAGCAAAAGTTTACGGCGATTCATTTGAACAACAATTGGAACAATCTGGTTTCACTAAGAAAACTTTCAAAGAATATTTAACCCAACAAGCAGCTTTAGAAAAAGGGATCAAATCTCATGTTAAAGTTACTGATAAAGATTTAAAAACCGCTTGGGATTCTTTCCATCCAGAAGTTGATGCCCATATCATCGCTGCTGCTAGTGAAGACGAAGCGAAAAAATTAAAAGAAGAAGTAAGTAAAAAAGATGCTGACTTTGAAAAAATTGCCAAGAAGAGTTCAACTGATTCTGCTACCAAAGAAAAAGGTGGTAAAATCTCCTTTGATTCTCAAACAGCAAGTGTGCCAGCTGATGTGAAAACAGCTGCTTTCAAACTGAAAGACGGCGAAGTTTCTGCTGTTATCCCTGTGACTGACCAATCTACTATGATGACAAGCTATTACGTTGTCCGGATGGATAAAAATAAGGCCAAAGGCAATTCAATGGACCCTTACAAAAAAGAATTAAAAGAAATTGCGATCAATACCAAAGCATCTGACTCTACTTTCTCTGCTAAAGTAATCGGTCAAGAATTAAAAGATGCTAACGTAAAAGTAAAAGATGATGCCCTACAAAACATCTTAAGCGACTTTATTGAAGCTGCTGAAACAAAAGATACAAAATCAAGCTCAACGAAAGATTCAAAAGCTGACTCTTCTACTGAAGAATCAAAAACAGCTGAAAGTTCAACTGCTGAATCTAAATAATGTAGTAGCTAATAACACCGGCAACAGCTATAAACTATGCTGATTGCAACTAAACTGCACCATTCAAAAACCGCTAGGACAAAGTATTAACTTTTGTCCTAGCGGTTTTTTATAACGATAAAAAAATATCTTTATTACAAGCTGTCAAAATTTCCCAACAGAAATCAGCTTACTTTTGTTGGCTTTTCCTACTTCACTTTTTTCTTCATCAACCAAGTTATCAGTCCATATAAAATGCTATTTCCCAGCATCAATATAGCAAATACTGGTATCGTCGCCGAAGTTAAAAAGCCAATTTCTAGAATTTTATGAAATAACATTGCTGCCACATAAATTCCGCCAATGGTAGTAATCGTTAAAAATAACCGTAATGGATTAAGCGGTAAGCAAGCTCTAATCACGGCTAGACAGCTGATACCAATTAATAAATAATACATTAATGTGGTGGTCTGCATCTGGGGCCAATTGGCTTGTTGCGCAAGTATTGCCACGGCCAAAACATTCACTACAACTAATAAGGCATTCGGTAAAGCAGATTTCAGTGCTGTAGGTAAAAATTTCCCACTAACTTTTGTTTTGTTGCTTTCAAAAGATAAAAAGAAAGAAGGATAGCCTTCAATCGCCAAGTCAATCAAGGTAATTTGAATTGGGATAAAAGGAAAAGCACTGACACTGAATAAACAAATAATGGCTAGTAAGAAAGAATAAATCGTTTTGATAAAAAAGATACCGGAGACTTTGGTCACATTGTTTACAACCCGTCGTCCTTCAAACAAGACTTCTGGTAACGTGGTAAAGTCTGAATCGAGTAATACCAAATTGGAAATTTGGCGGGTCGCTGCATCCCCGTCAGCCATCGCAATACTGACATCCGCTTCACGCAAAGCCAAAACGTCATTGACACCATCGCCTGTCATCGCAACTGTTCCTCCGGCTTTTTTTAAAGCTTGAACCAAGAGTTTCTTTTGTTGTGGGGCAACGCGACCAAAAACCGTATATTTCAATGCTGCTTCTTTTACTTCCTCATCTGTTTTACAGGTCGTTAGATCAATATATTGTTCATAATGTGGTAATCCTGCTCGTTTGGCAATATTGGAAACAGTAATCGGATTATCACCAGAGATAACTTTTAACGCAACACCTTCTTGATCTAAATAAGCAAGGGTTTCTTCTGCTTTGTTGCGAATAATATCTTCAATTTCAATTACTGCGATTGCCTGCGGTTCTTCTTGGTCAGCTGCTACGGCAATCACTAAAACACGCAATCCTTGTTCTTGTGCGTGCAAAACTATAGGTGGAATATTTTCTTTTGCCAATACGCGTTCTGGCGCCCCCAAGTAGACTGTCCCAATCGTTGCCAAATCCATTTTGCTCCATTTTCGTTCAGAAGAAAAAGGGGTCACTTGGCTAGCAGCATAGGTAGTCGTTTCCGGAAAATAATCCCGTAGTGCTTGCATCGTCACATTACTATCTGTACTATTTTTTAAATAACTTCCAATAATTGCAAAAAGTTGTTCTGTGTACGCTTCTTGTACACTGTGTAATTTTAAAACCCGCATATCCCCTTTGGTAATCGTACCAGTCTTATCCAAACAAAGCGTATCCACATGAGCAAGGGTTTCAATTGCGTACATATCTTGAACCAAAATTCTCTTTTTCGCTAGTTTGGTAACCCCCGTGGTTAGCGCAATACTAATTAATAAAACCAGACCTTTGGGTAACATCCCCAACACAGCAGCAGCCGAAACAACCACAGCTTCTTTTGTACCACTAGAACGCAGGAAAAATGCTTCTAAGAAAAGTAAAATACCAAAAGGGATAATGACAAAACTTGTGAATTTTGCAACTTGACGAATGGCCCGAATTAATTCTGAATTAAGTGGTTTATGATTTTTCGCTTCATTGGTTAATTTCACGGCATAATTATCTTTGCCTACATGGACAACTTGAGCGAATACTTCCCCACTAACTAAAAAACTCCCAGACAACAAGGAGGCCCCCGCCTGCTTTGCAATTAGGTCTGATTCTCCGGTCAACATTGCTTCATTGACTTCAGCAAAGCCTGTGACAACTTGCATATCCGACGGAACTTGTTCGCCGGCACCTATTTTCACCAAATCATCCATTACCAATTCTGTAGAATCTACCTTTACTTCTATCCCGTCACGCAGGACGCTAACCTGCTTTTTATTCACGATTGAAAGTTTTTGAACCAAATTACGGGCATGAATCTCTTGATAGATACCAATTGTGATATTGATCAAAATAATGATCAGATAAAACATATTGCTATATGCGCCCACTAAGAACAGGCAAATTCCAATCAATAAATTCAAAAAATTAAATAGGGTGACTAAATTATCGTAAAAGATTGCCCCCGTTGATTTGGTTGCACTTTCAGTAAAATTATTTTGCAATCCTTGTTCTTTTCGCTCCTGCACTGCAGCTAAGCTTAAACCACTTCTATTTTCCAAATTTAGCGTCTCCTTTTGAAAATCGTCTACAAAAAAAGATAACACAGGAAATTTTTATTTACTGAAATTCATTGAAATTTTCTAACCGCCTTATAAAAAGTTTAAGAAAAATGGACCAGCAAAAAAACGTGTCTCACTCTTTAGTGTTCGGACACTACACGACAAAAAAGCCTAGTTTACCCCGATTAAAATTAACGGTGTAAACTAAGCTATTGTTATTTTCATCACTTTAATTTAAAGATTACACGTCTTTGGGCAGATAAAAACTGCGATTGTCCATCCCAAAAATGCGATCAGAGTAATTTCCCGGTTGTGTTTGGCGCAAAGACGTCAACATCATTTGCATGGAGGCATCTAAATTATCAATTTGATGCAAAATTTCTGCTTCCATAATGCGGGGACGAACTGGCGACCCATACTCTAACAAACCGTGATGTGCTAAGACCATGTGCCGTAAAACCACAATGTCTTCTTCATTTTCATCAAATTTTAAAGCAATACAGGCTTTCGTAATTTCTTCATCCACCAACACCAAATGTCCAACCAAATTTCCCACGAGCGTGTATTCTGTTGACATCGGGCCCGACAACTCAATCACTTTTCCTAAGTCATGTAAAATGACGCCTGCGTATAATAAAGATGGATTCAACTCTGGATATTCTTTGACGATGGCTTTGGCTAAGCGCAACATCGAAACCGTATGATAAGCTAGACCACCGGCAAAAGCATGGTGATTGCGTTTTGCTGCTGGATAGTCAAAAAATTCTTTTTGATATTTATTCAACAAAAAGCGGACGATTCGATTCCAATGGGGATTGATAATCTCAAATAAGGTCTGATTGATCTCTTCTTCCATCTCTTCTTTTTTAAGTGGTGCTCGCTCCATATATTGCGTTGGTTCGCTGGGTTCATCAGCGCGAGCAAGACGCAAATGGATGATCTTCACTTGAGGATTGCCATTGTACAATTCGCGTTTTCCTTGCAAGGCAACCACTTTTCCTGCTTCAAATTTATTAATTTCTTCTTCAGAAGCATCCCAAAATTTACCATCAATCGTTCCAGATGTATCTTGGAAAGTAAATGCAATAAATTTTTTACCGTTTTTGGCTAAACGCACATCGGCATTCTTAATTAACAAAAAGGCTTGAAATTCTTCATCCACGGCTAAATCTTTTAATTTTTTCATGGCAATCTCCTTTTACTTCTTTTTTCCTTATCACAATTTTTTTCTACTAACGCAACAAGACAATCTTTTGCTGCAGCTTCTCATAATAGCTTACCATTTCTACGTCAGAAGACAAACAAATCACTTGATAGTGCTGTGAAAACTCTTGTAATAATACTGCCAGCTGTTCTTTGCGAACACTATCATAATGCAACCAGCCATCATCGATGATTAACGGACATAGCACATTTGTCTGCAAAGCTAAATAACCAAAGCGTAATGCCATAATCACTTGATCTTTCGTACCAGTCGAAAGTTCGTAAACTTTCCAACTTTGATTTTTAGTTTTGACCGCTAATTCCCCAGCGATAAAATCCAAGGAAAAATAATTATCCTTTGTCAAAAGTTTTAAATATTCACTGCTTTTTTGTAATAGTTGTGGCAACTGTTTATCTGAAAGCTCCGTGGCCAAATCACCTAATAAAGCTGCCATTAATTTATTTTTACTCCACTGTAAGGCAAGTTCATATACCTCACTATCTGCTTGAGCTAATCTTTGGCGCAACTCATCTAAGGTACCATCACTTTGCATTTGTTCCAGCTTTAATTGTGCCTTTTGCAAGTTACGGCTAAGTTTGCGGTCTTCTAGCTGCAACTCTGCTAGTTTACTTTTGACAGCAGCTAGCGCCATTGCCAATTGACTAGCGGTAATTTTTTGGGGGAATAGTTTTGCTAGTCGCGTCGCTAATTCTTGTTTTCGGGCTAAATCCCCTGCTTTTTGATGCATTTGGGCAATCCATAGTGGAATTTCTGTCGGTTGACTAATTCCCACACTTTGCAACAAGCGCTGATTTTCTGCCAATAATTGATCGAGTTGCTGTTGTAATAACTGGTTTTGCCGAATTAGTAGGGCAGCTGTCGGCTGTTCTTGTTGCAGCTTAACTTCTTGCATTTCATCGGTAAAATTTTGCAACAGCCGTAAACGCTGTAAAACATCTTGATTAGCTTGAGGCAACCATTTATCTAAAAATCGAAAACGTTGCAAAAAACTTCCATAGGCTTGATCTAATTGATCTAAACGTTGGTCGGCGTTCATTAGCGCTTCGTTTTTTATCAGATAATCTTTGGCAGCATTTTCCAACTGAACCAAAGCAGTTGGTAAATCTTCTGGGGATATAAGCTGGGGTAGCCTTTGTTGCAGTTGATACCAAAGTTCTTCTTGCTTAGCTATCAATTGCGTCACTGCTGTCTTTGTCTGATTTACTGGCTGCGCTTTGTTTTTTACTTTGGCTGTCTGATTGCTCTTTGTTTTTTGATAATACTTATACGTAGCAAAAATTAGCGCGATTGCCGCCATTGCCCATAAAATAAAACGTGCATTTTTACTTAAAAGGCCACTAATCAAAAAAATTAAAGCGACAATACCAGACATTATGGTAGCAAGTGGTGGTTTTACAGGCTGTTTTGGCGTACTTTTGTTATCAATTGCAGCTTGCAGGTGGGCACTTTGCCAAAGTTCTTCTTGTTTTGTCTGGGTAATTTTATCTGTTAGTTGCTGATAGTCTTGGGCTAAGTTTTTTATCAACTTAACCTTTTGCTGTGGATCTTCTCCTACCTGGAATTGGTACGTATCCTCTAATACCGTTACAGCTTCAATTAAGTCTTGTTGGACCTGGAGCTGATTTTGAAAATCATCGGTTAAACGTACCGCTGCAACTTGTTCTTGTAACAAACCTTTGATTTCACTTTCATGCTCGAGATAAAAGCGATAGCGATCGGTTAATCCTTGTGTTTCATTTAATGCAATTAAGGCTTGCTTTCCTTCGGCTAAACGTGTATTCAATTGATTATATTGATTGTAAAATTCTTGCAGTTTTTCTGGCTCTGCTCCTAAGTCATCGTTAGGATATTTTTTTTGCAAAAGTTGCCACTCTTCATATTGCGAGAAGCTGTTTTCTTTTTCTTTTAGTGTCAAATATTCTTGCTGTGTTTGCTGTATTTTTTCAGCTAATTCCTGCTGCCGCAATTCATCTTGTTTTTTTTCAGCCAAAAGATCAGTAATGGCGGCTTCTTTTGTTTCTTGCTGATAAACGTGTTGGGCGATTTTCTCTTTTTCTTTTAGCGCCTTGTTTAAAGCTTGGCGCTGTCCTCTAACTTTGAATATTTTTTGTTCATTATCCTGGTATTCTTGCTGTTTACCTAACAACTTTTTACTACCGGTAATCCCCAATGAAATTAAGGCATCATGAAGCGGCTTTTCTTGTAGGCGCTCTAATTGACTCAATTGTTCCTGCTGGAAAGTAAAGACATCTTCAAATAATTCACGATTCAAAGGTGCAATCAACTGATTTAACAGGTCATCGCTACCTGTTTGCTGGTCAAAATAAACTTTTGCTTTCCCACGGTTGACTTGTTTAAAGCGTTCGATTGTCACTTGTCCATGAATAGGTAGTACAATAACTAACCGTCCGCCATAACTCGTACCATCTAACGGTTCAAAATCTCGTTTCCGTCCTCTTTTAAGAGGGAAGCCAAACAACATTGCCATAATAAATTGATATAAGGTTGACTTGCCTGCTTCATTAGCACCATAAAACAACTGATTGCCCGCTGTAAAATCAATGGTTTTATTACGATATTTACCAAAACCGGTAATCTCCGCTCTTAGAAGTTGCATCAATCTTGCCCCCATTCAAATTGCTCGTTTAATTCGGCGGCTACTTGTTTTAAAACTTCTTGGCGAAATTCAGGATCTTCCAGCAGTAAAGTGGTATTTTTATTTATAGTAAGTTCGGTTAATACTTCTTTAAAAATCTCACCATGACTAAACTCTTGCAGTAATTGTGTTTTTAGTAAATCACTAGCTGGTAGCGAAATCTTATGTTTTGTTTCTTGTAATTTTAAAGTATGGACAAAAATTTGTGCCGGCCATTGTTGATTTAATAAGTCTTGTAATTGCCCATTTGTAATCATTTCAGCGAAATTTTGTAAATGTTCACTGTCAGTCAGGACTAATTCTAACAATAACGCTGTTTCAGCTGATACTGGTGCCAATTGTTTGCTCAAATAATTTAAAACGGTCGCATTATTTTCACAACTGGCTAATGAAATTGTTCTTTTTTGCCACCGTAATGCAGCTACTGGTCGTTTACTTACGTTAATGTTACTTCCAGTTAACTCCAGCAAAAGAACATTGCCTAAATCAAGTTCTTTTTTTGTATGTCCTTGGGGAGTACCTGGATAAATCATTTCAGCACTTAATTGTGTTGGTTGATGGATATGCCCCAAGGCCCAATAATCATAATTTTTACTCTTCAACTCACTCACACTAAAGGGCGCAAAATTAACATCCTGAACATCTCCGTGATAAATTCCAATGTGATAGTCTACTTCTAAATTCCGTAGCGGAAATTCTTGGGCCATTTTTTTTGTCAAATATTGCTGACGGTAGCTAAAACCAGATAACGCATATTTTTCACCATTTTTGGTAGTAGCAGTAATAGTTTTGACTGTTTCTGTTTCAAATAAGACAACATTATCTGGAAAAGCAAACCAGTAGCGATTTTTTTCATAATAATCATGATTACCAAAAATCAAATATACTGGAATCTCTGCTTGTGCTAACTTTTCAAATTGTTGCATCAACAACTGCTGATTTTTCAAAGAAGGATTCATTTGGTGAAAAGTATCGCCAGCAAAAATGACGAAGTCGACATTTTGCTCAATCGCTGTGGTGACGATATTTTTCAGTGTTTTTTCGTTGGCTTGATTTAACTTTTTTGAAAAATCTGCAGGCAGCTCTTTTGTTAAGCCTTCAAAAGTGCGATCAAAATGTAAATCAGCGACATGGATAAAGCGCATAATAACGCCTCCTTAATTCAATAGTTTCACTTTAGCTTTATCATAAAAAGTAAGGAACGATTTTGAGCTTAATGGTTTGAAATTAAATTCAAAAAAGTTTTACATCTATAAAATTCAGTGGTAAAAAAAGACGTTAAATTCCTTTATATCATACCATTTATCACCTATTTCGTCATCACAAATACGAAAATTTGTTCGCCTTTTTTAAAAGGAAAATGCCGCCAAAAAAATTGACTAAAACAATACGCGCTGTTTTGCAAACTGCCTGCAGCACAAAAATAAAAGTGGAATTTTAGAAAATTACTCCTCCAGTCTTCTAAAATTTTATCCTCGTCAACAAAAAACAAACAATCAAAAAGCGTAACAGCTAGGTTACGCTTTTTAAGATTGTTTGGTTATTTTTCTATTTCGTTTTCACAGCATCTTCTGCTAACAATAAACAGCCCGTAATGCCACTTTCATTTGGTAAACCCCAACGCACGATATATTCACTAACCGGTGGTGTCTCCACATATCCCGCTACTTGCTCCACAAAACTTTGGCGAATTTTCATCAACAAGTGATCTTGATTCATTACGCCCCCACCTAGAATAATCCGTTCTGGTGCTAAGGTTAGAACATAGCTCATTAGTGCTTGGGCAATATAATACGCTTGAATTTCCCAAATCGGATGATCTTCTGGTAGATCTTGTCCTTTAATCCCTGTTCTTGCTTCTAGACTTGGGCCTGCAGCCAAACCTTCTAAGCAATCTTTGTGATAAGGACATTTTCCTTCATAATCATCATCAGGATGACGTTTTACATGGATGTGTCCCATTTCAGGGTGATTAATTCCTGAGAAGATTTTGCCGTCAATTACGACGCCTCCGCCAATTCCTGTTCCCACTGTTAAATAAATACAGCTATTTTTACCTTGGGCCGCCCCTTTTTTTAACTCCCCATAGGCTGCTGCGTTTACATCGGTCGTCCAAACAAAGGGAATATCATATTTTGCTTTCATTTGACCCAAGAAATCAAATTCAGACCAGCCAGGTTTTGGCGTTGCTAAAATATAGCCGTAATTATCTTTACTTTCGTTAATACCGATTGGTCCAAAAGAACCAATTCCCATAGCGCTAATTTCATACTGATCAAAAAAGGCAAAAGTCCCTTGTAATGTTTCTTCTGGCGTAGTTGTAGGAATACTCGTTTTTGCTATAATATTTTGTTTTTCATCGCTGACCGCACAAATAAATTTTGTCCCGCCTGCTTCAATACCGCCGTAATACATTTTACATCCTCCTAATTTTGGATGGCACAAATCTATCTTGTTGTACCAAATGGTTCTTTTCATCTGTGCTATCTTATTTTGCTAAAAATTTTTCTGTAAAATTTGATATATCAATTTATAAAATGATTATACTTGGATATACCCAACATGTCTACGCTTTCAGAAATATTTTTATTTATGTATGAACAAAAAAGAATATGCTATCATAGCAAATAGATATATCAAAAATCAGCTAAGACATGAGGTATCAATCGTGACGCAACCGTTATATCAAAAAATAAAAACAGACTTAAAAAATCAAATTATTAGTGGCCAGCGCCTTTCTGGTAGTAAATTACCTACTGAAAAAGAGCTTTCAGATAGTTATCACGTCAGTCGGATTACAGCAAAACGCGCCTTAACTGATTTGGAACAAGACGGTTTCATTACCCGCGTTCAAGGCAGCGGCAGTTTTGTCAAAGAATTTATCCCTAAAAATGCTCCCCGCAGAATTTTATTGGTTTTACCTTTAGAAGAAAGCACAGAGCTTTCCATTGCACCCTTGAGTGAAGGTGTGATGGCTATTTTACAGGCGGAAAAAATCGATGTTCTGCTGACCAATTTCGATTTTTTAACACATCGCAACACACGTGATATTACAAGCGAGTTTGATGGTTTAATTTACTATGCGCGTAATGAAGAGGCTCATCTGGATCTACTCGTTGCGCTAGCTTTGCAAAATTTTCCTGTCATTATTTTAGATAAAAAAATACACGACTTACCTTTTCCTGCTGTTACTGCTGATAATGAAGTGGGGGGCTATCTAGCAACTAAGCATTTGCAACAATTAGGACATAAAAAAATCGCGTATTACTTTGGTGCGAAAAACCATCCTCAGTCAACACGACAACGTTACTTTGGTTATTTGCGGGCATTATCAGAAGAGAAACTCCCTTTTCATACTCATTTAGAGGATACTTACCTAAGCGGGGAATCTTTAAGTGATTATTTACGTCAAAATAATGTGACAGCTCTCGTGTGTGAAAATGATCTTTTTGCCTTAAGAGCGATACAACAATTGCGCCAGCAAAATTGGCAAATTCCCGCTGAACTTTCTGTCACAGGCTTTGATGATACTCCTGCTGCTCGTTTTTTTGATCCAGCATTAACGACTATTTTGCAAGATTTTAAGAAAATTGGAAACACTGCGGCTAAATTGTTATTAAGCTGGTTGCAAGCTGGCAAACAACCAACAGACAGGAAGATTTCTGTAAAATTAATTCAGCGGAATTCAACAACAGCGCTAATAGGAGGAAATTATGAAAGTTGATTGGAGCAAGCAAGAAAAATCACTGTACTTTGCCAAAAAGCCAACGTTAGTCACTATCCCCTCACAACAATTCATTACGTTAAGCGGAGAAGGCAATCCCAACGACGCCTTATTTGCTGAAAAAATTGGCGCTCTTTTTCCCATTGCCTACAAAATTAAAATGGCAATAAAAAAAGGAGCGCTAAAAACGGCAATCGACTATCGCGTTTATCCTTTAGAAGGTGTCTGGACAACTACGGATGGCTCACAAGGAAATAATTTGAATAAGGATGCTTTGAAATACAAAATTATGCTGCGTCAGCCAGAGCTCGTAACCAAAACTTTTTTCAATGAAATAAAAGCAGATCTAGTAGCAAAAAATAGTAATCCTTATTTTAGTGATGTGAAATGGGAAGTCTACGAGGAAGGTTCCGCCTTACAAATGGTCCATGTCGGTCCTTTTGATACCGAAATTAACACCTTCAACCAAATGGAGACTTTTATGGCTGAAAATGATTTGGCCAAAACTGTTCTGATGGAAGATTATTGGCATCGAGAAATCTATTTAAAAGATTTTCGCCGTACGCAACCGGAAAAACTGCAAACATTGTTGCGTTACAAAATTAGAAATTAATTTTTAATTCAATCACAATAAAAAAAACGGATGTAGTTTATTAAACCACATCCGTTTTTTTTATTTTTTAGTTATATAATTCATGGACAGGGCCCATGATAATGCGGTTTAAGTCATTAACTACGGCACTAAAAGCTTGTTCTTTTTGCATTAATTCGTTAATTAAATCTTCTTTTTGTACTTTTTCAGCTAATTCTTGCGCTTTTTTAGCATCGTCTTCTGAAATTTCTTCACCAGACATCATTTTTTCATGCAAGCCTTGTTGTAACTGTTGAAATTCTTGGAATAACGCATGAGCTTCTTGGTTTTCTTTCAAGCGGTCAAAAGATGCTTTTAAGTCGCCAAATTGTTCTGATTCGCGAATTTCTCGTTCCAATTGATTTGCTGTGTCATAAATGTTCGCCATGATTTGTAACCTCGCTTTTATTTGATATGTTTTATTGTAACATAAAAAATTTAGTTGCCATTTAGTTTGCCCCAAATATCTTGAAAGACACGTTTTGCACCTTCTTTTACCTTCCCGCCAATTTCGCTCAAGCCATCTTTGGCTTTTTCTGCGAAGTCATCTACGTTCTTGCTCCAATCGCTATCACCACTTTGATCGCGATTTACCTCATCGGCTGCCACAACTTTGCCTTTTGTTTGATAGGCATCTGCTACGGCAAAACCAGATTCTTTAACGTGAGGTAAGATATTGGCGGCTTCGGCTTGAAAAATCTTACCGACAACATCGCCGCTGGTTCCTGATAAATAATGTTCCTTACTGCTTTGTTCAAATCCCAACCATGTAGCAATTACAACATTGGGCGTATACCCTACAATCCATTGGTCATTGGCTTTACTTGAGTCAAAGTTGGTTTCTGTTGTTCCCGTTTTACCGGCCATTGTGTAACCCGGATTGGCTTGTGCTGCGGTCCCATTAGAAAATGTGCCCAATAACATACTGGTCATTTGATTGGCTGTCTCTTCAGAGATAACACGTTTACCTTTTGGCTTCGTGTTATCAACGATAACTGTCCCCTTGGAATCAACAATCTTCGTGATGACATGTGGTGTGTAAAGCTGCCCACCATTTGCAAAAACACCATAAGCTGCGGCCATTGTCATTGGCGATTCGCCTTTTTCTAATCCACCTAAGGCCACTCCGCCCCAGTACTTGTCTTTTTCTGATAAAGAAAGACCAAATTCTTGTGCCTTTTTATAGCCTTTATCAATCCCGATTTCGTGGAGCAACCAGACTGCAGGTGCATTTAAACTCCAAGCAACAGATTGATACATCGGTACTTCGCCAGAATACGTACCGTCATAATTTTTTACATCGTAGAACTTTAATTTCTCATCTTTTAAGATACTATCTGGTTTATATCCCGCTTCTAGCGCCGGTGTGTAAACACTGATCGGCTTAATCGTCGAACCTGGCGAACGTCTCATTTGCGTGGCAAAACTAAAGCCGCGGAAAGTATGCTCGCCACGACGCCCAACTAATGCACGAATGCCACCCGTATTTGGATCCATTGAAACTGATCCAGATTGGGGCATCGCACCATCGGCGGCATTTTCTGGGAAATTATTGGCATTATCATACACATTTTGCATTTGAATTTGTTGTTGTTGGTCTAATGTTGTATAAACTTTATAGCCTTTGGTTAAAATATCAGAATCATCAATATCATACTCGGCTTCTGCTTCATCTAAAACAGCATCGATAAAGTAAGGATATTTATTGCCACCATCTTCGTTATCATACGCATCATATAAAGAATCGGCAATGTTGGTTTGTTCGACTTGCTTTTCTTGTTCTTTAGTAATCTTACCATTATCCACCATCACACCTAAAACAACGTTGCGGCGCTGATTAGCTAAATCGGGGTGGTCAATTGGATTATAAATATTGGGACCTTTTAACATTCCTGCTAGTGTTGCCGCTTCACTTAACTCAACTTCACTTGCATTTACCCCAAAGTATTTTTTAGAAGCATCCTGTACACCCCAGACACCATTACCAAAATAAGCATTGTTTAAATACATGGTTATAATTTGATCTTTGGTATATTTCTTTTCAATCTCAATCGCTAAAAATAGCTCTTTTGCTTTTCGACTAAAGGTTTGATCCAACGTTAGATACGCATTTTTAGCTAACTGTTGGGTAATCGTGCTCCCGCCACCACCTGAAGTATTACGATTAATCACGGCTCTAACTGCAGCCCGGGCAATCCCTTTAATATCAAAACCGTGGTGGTGATAAAAATTACGGTCTTCTGTTGAAACCACCGCATTAATAATATTGGGAGAAATTTTATCGATTTCGACATAAGAGCCCTTGCCAGAACTCAATTTTCCAGCAGTATCCCCATCTTTATCGTAAATGACCGTTGTATTCTTTAAATCCGATTGTAGGCGATCAACATCTACTTGTTTGGATAAGTAAAATAAATAACTGCTGGTAACCAATACTGCCACCAAACCTAATAAGATGATAATTTTATTCACGTGATATTTCTTCCATACCCGTTTGCGCCATTGATGAAATTGCTGTAAATAAGGCTTAAGCCATTGCCAAAAAGACAATAACGCCCCTTTGATTTTTGTCCAAATTTCTTTTGCGTCCATAACAATCTCCACTCATTTAATTTGTGTCAGTTTAACAGGAAAGGTTCCACCTGACCTGCGTCTTTAGACTGAAAATAGCATATTTAACTAAATCTAGCACATTTTAGCAAAGAAAATGCAGTAATTCGTTACATTTTCCTTAAATATCTTTTAAAATAAAGCAGAGCTTAAGAAATATGAAAAGAGGACTACCATGGAATATGCAATAACACTACCGGTAAATCAAAAAGAGATGACCATTCGTGAGCTATTGGAAAAAGAATGGCTGGTTCCTAGAAAGGTACGCCATTTTTTGCGAGTGCGCAAAAATGTTCGTAAAAACGGTGCACCTGTAATGTTCCATGAACACTGCCAAGCCGGCGATACCATTACCCTAACGATTGAAGAAGACGATTATACCTATCAAGAGGTTGCATTGGGGGATAAAAATAAGATTGTGGTTTTATACGAAGATGATCACTTGATTGTAGTGAATAAAGCTTATGGCGTTAAAACACATCCCAATCAGGCGCAAGAAACAGATACACTCTTAAATGATCTTGCAGCCTACTTAGCACCTAAAAAGCAACGTCCTTATGTTGTCCATCGCTTGGACAAAGAAACTAGCGGTGCAATTTTATTTGCTAAAAATCCTTTAGTATTACCAATTTTAGGTCGCCTATTGGAACAAAAAAATATTTATCGCCAGTATCAGGCCGTCGTTAGTGGCCATTTGGCCCACGCTGTAACCATTACAAAAAAAATCGGACGCGATCGTCATGATCGGCGCAAACGAATTATCGATGAAAGAAACGGGCAAACTGCCATTACCCACGTGACAGTTCACCACGCAGGCAGAAAAAGCCAAGTCTATTGTCAATTAGAAACCGGGCGCACCCATCAAATTCGGGTCCATTTAAAAAGCATCGGCCACCCTATTGTTGGTGACCCTCTGTATGGTACCCAAAAAGCCCCTCGCCTAATGCTACATGCCAGCCAAATGCATCTAGAACATCCTTTTTCGAAAGAAAAAATAGTTGTCACCGCCACCCCCGGCCTATGGGAATAAGAAAAGCGGAATGCACTGGGCAGCTCGCCAATTAGAAAAGCATTTCGAACTCGTTTTGCTTCTAAGCATTAAGATGGGATTTCAATAAATTGTTTTCCAAATTTCTTGAAATTTCAGCTTAGTGCCGAAAGAAGTTAGTTCGAAATGCTGGACAATAAGAAAAGCGGAATGCACTGGGCAGCTCTCAAAAAATAAGAGTGGGATTTTCAGAAATTGTTCCTCAAATTTCCGAAAATTTCACCTTATTTCTTGGCGAGCTAGTGCATGAAGTTAGACAATTAGAAAAGCATTTCGAACTCGTTTTGCTTCTAAGCATTAAGATGGAATTTCAATAAATTGTTTTCCAAATTTCTTGAAATTTCAGCTTCGTGCCGAAAGGAGTTAGTTCGAAATGCTGGACAATAAGAAAAGCAAAAGGTACCGGGCAGCTCTTTAGAAAAACACAACAGCCCTCAAACTTCAGCGGAAAATACGCCTGAAATTTGAGGGCTATTTAAATTTTCACTTTATTATTAGGCACCAATTAATGGCGCCGGATCAACAAAACCATCCCACATCCCCGTTGCAACACCGAAGTGCAAATGGACGCCGGTTGAATTACCCGTAGTACCCATGCCGCCAATTCGTTGGCCGACACTTACATTAGCCCCATTACTTACTTCAATAGTCGTTAAATGAAAATAATAGGTGTAATAGCCATTATCGTGTTTGATAATTACGTGATTACCACAGCTAGCATCAAAGCCTGCTTCTACAACAACACCATCTCGCGCCGCCATAACTGTTTGACCAGTGGAACCTGTTAAATCAATACCATCGTGATGTTCATTCCCTCCACCTAAAGGCATTTGGCGCCAGCCAAAAGGACTGCTGACATTTAGACTTCCTACCAGAGGAGAAGCAAAACCTGTTTGCGCTACTTTTTCAGCTTGTTCTTCTTCAGCTTTAACTTTTGCCGCAAGTTTTTCAATTGTTGCCTTCTTTGTTGCAATCTCTTTTTCAAAATTGGCCTGTTCTTGTGCTAATTTTGTTGCTTTGGTCGCTAATTCTTGGTTCGTCTGTTCTAGTTGTGCCAATTTTCCTTGTAAAGCAGCAACTTCAATTCGTTGACTACTTTGTTCTTCTTTCAATTTTGTTACTTGTGCTTCAATTTGTTCTTTTCCTTGTAAGCCATTTAACAAATCAAGGGAAGAGCCTAAAAACGATGCCGCTACTTCTGCTTGTTGCGCTTCTTTTTTAGTTAATTTTGCCTTAACAGCTGCTAGTTTTTCAACTTCTTCATCGAGTTGTCCTGTCAGTGTCGTTTTTGTTTCTTCGTTTATTTTAATTTGGGATTGTGTATCTTCTATTTGTGATTTAAAATCATTTATTTTTGTTTCACTTTGCGTCACATCAGCTTTCACTGTTGCTAATTTGTCGCTATTTTCAGAAGCAAAAGCGGTTGTAGAAAAGAATAAACTTCCTAGAAGTGAAATTGTTAAAATTGTTTTTTTGAGTTTCAATTAATGACCCCTTTTCGTTTTTTTGACTTGCTTAATTTAGCATGATTTTTCATGAAAAGGATAACAGCCAACTTACAGTTTTATTGCAGCGGGCATGCCTTTTTGTAATGAATGCGTTTTTATTTACAATAGGATTTCTAAATTTCAGCTAGATTACACAAAATATAATTTTTTCATAAAGAGATTATGAATTTACAAAATAATTCTTTTTTTGACGATAAAAAAAGTGCCACTTCAAGAAGTGACACAAAAATTTCATTGTTTACTTTTTAACTTTTAGTTAAGATCGCTAGCTCCTCTAAGGTCAACGGGCGATATTCTCCCAAGGCTAAAGCTTTATCCAAACGAACACCGCCGATGCGATCTCGTCTTAAATACACGACTTTTTTGCCAACCGCTTGGACCATTCTTTTTACTTGATGAAACTTTCCTTCGTGAATAATTAAAGAGATTTCTGATGTCTCTTTTTCTTCATCAACCTTTAAAATCGTCAATTCTCCTGGTAAAGCCACTTCTCCTTTATCTAACAATAAGCCTTTGGCAAAAGCTGTCACATCTGCTTGACTTACGATACCTTCAACTTTAGCAAAATATTCTTTTTCCACATGCTTTTTAGGTGCGAGGAGACGGTGAGCCAAATTGCCGTCATTGCTTAATAAAACAAATCCCTCTGTATCTTTATCCAGACGCCCAACTGGAAATAAATCCGGTCTAAAATCCGGCTTTTGCAAAAAATCCATGACCGTTTTATGTTGCGTATCTCTTGTAGCAGAAATAACCCCGGCTGGTTTATTTAACATATAATAGAAAAATTGTTGATAACTAATTTTTTCACCGTCAAAAAAAATTTCGTCTGTCTCAGGCTTCACTTGAAATTTGTCTTGTTTTACAGTTACTTGGTTAACCTTGACTAAACCTTTTTTTATGTAGCTTTTCACTTCTTTGCGGCTGCCTATCTGCATATCTGCCAAAAATTTATCTAAACGCATGGCTCCTCCTTGTTATCCTATCTGACGATATTTTTATTATCTGCACTTGCAAACTTGCAACACACCTCTAAAAATAGAAATATCCACACTGCCTTCTGATTAACAATTCTACCAATTTATTATACAGTAAATACGAGGTGAGAAAATGAAAAGAAGCTTTTCCGTACAACTAACATGTATGTGTATGATTTTCAATAATCGCAATGAGATTTTAATACAAGACCGTAAGAAACCAGATTGGCCTGGTTGGACATTTCCCGGTGGTCATGTTGAAGCTGACGAATCGCTGACTACTGCTATCATCCGCGAAGTCAAAGAAGAAACCGGCCTTGTCATCACACCGCAGTTAATGGGCGTTGCAGAGTGGCTCAACAAAGCCGATGGCAGTCGCGAATTAGCTGGACTTTTTACCGCTAAGACTTCTTTTGAACCCACCATTATGGGAGAAGGGAAACTTTTTTGGCTGCCAGAAAATGAGCTTCCCACAAAGAAACTTGCAGGTACGCTAGCTGATTTATTGCCTATTTTTTATGGTACACAAACGCAATATTTTAAAGATAATACCCCAGAAAAATAAACAGCGTGATTGTAGTACGTTGTAAAAAATAAGACAGCCTATCTGAACTAATTGTTCAGACGGCTGTCTTAGCCATGCTATTTCATTACAATTACGCATTGATCCGTTTTACTTCTTGGCGGCGATTTAACAGGTAAACTATTACTAATAAAATCAAGCTTACTACAAAAATGAAGCCAATAAATTGCCAGCTATTTAAACCGTTTGCCCCTAATCCAATTACCAATTTAATAAAATCTATCACTGCCATTTTGGCAGCAGGTGATAATAACTGAAATAAAATGGAGCCTAAAATGACGATGCCCAAAGAAAGTGCACCAATTGCTAAGCGCAGATAACCATCAAAGCGATTTAAAAGTGCCCCAATCATCATTCCAATACTGGCGGCTAAAATAAGAAACACCCACAATAAAAACATTGATGGCCAAAAATCACCACCGGTAATCAACGTAATCAGTTGATATTGTAAGAAGAAATTTGGAATCAAGCCCCCATTAAATAACTCAAACAACATTTTCAAAACGATGCTTAGACCAAACGTCAAAATCAGACTCGAAACAAAATTTGCGACAAAAATATGCAGTCGTGAAGTTCCGCATTGAATAAAGAGTTTAAAATCATTGCCCACACTCGTAATAGATAAAATCATGATATAAATCATGGCTGGAGCTAATAAGTCTACGTGAACATTTGTAACCCCATCTATCAGTAACATCGGCATTAATGGAAAAATAACCGCAAATAAAAGAAAGAAACCAAGGTAAATCAACACCGAGCGCCATTGTACGGATAACTTGTATTGAATTGCTGTTTTTAATTTCATTTTACGCCACACCCTTTTTTGTTAATTGGACAAAATATGCTTGTAAATTAAGGGGAGCAACGGATACCCCTTGTGGAATATCTTTTGGTGCCGCACCTTCAATATAAACACTAAGCATCCCACCTAGCTCATCTTCACCAATAACCTTCAGATCACTTACCACCTGTGCCACGATTTCTTTTGGCCCTGTGATTACTTTACCTGCAGCTTGAATAGCTTCTGTTGTGGCTTCTCTTAGTACTTTTCCTTCATCGATAATAATGACCTCTTCTAACAAATTTGCGACTTCTTCAATTAAATGAGTAGAAATAACAAATGTACGGGGACGCTTAGCATAAGCTGTTAATAAATAATGATAAAATAAATCACGATGGTTTGCGTCTAGGCCCAAGACTGGTTCATCTAAAAAGATGTAATCTGCTGGCACACAAAGCGCCATAATTAATTTGGCAATGCTGCGATAACCCGTCGATAATTTTCGCAGGCTACTTTTTTGTTCCAAGCCAAATCCAACTATCATTTCTTCTGCCAAAGCCCAATCAAAATCCCCATAAAAGTCAGCAGTTAATTGAAAGCATTTTTTTACTTTTAAGTTTCCGGGATATAAGTTATCTTCTGACATTAAATAAATTTGATTTAAAGCTGCTTCGTTATCTACAAGAAGGAGGCCATTTAACGTGATTGTTCCATTACTGGCAAAACTACGGTTAGCGATAATATTTAACAGTGTACTCTTCCCCGCACCATTACGCCCAAGTAAACCATATATTTTTTCGGATTGAATATTCCAATTAATCTGTTGCAGCGCTTTTTTATCTTTATACGTTTTGCTAACTTCTTTAATAACCAAACTCATGATTCATACCCTCTTTCAATTAGGTCTTTCAGCTGCTCTACTGTAATACCTAATTTCTTTGCTTCTGTAACAATTTGTAATACTTCATTCGTTAAAAAAAGTTCCCGCCGATACTCTCTAACTTTTTGTTGTGCACTTACTAAAACAAACATGCCAATTCCTCTTTTCTTTTCAATCAAACCCCGTTCAACTAACAAATTCATCCCTTTTAAAACGGTCGCAGGATTAATAGCGAAACTTTTTGATATTTCTGTTGTAGAGGGAATTTGTTCACCTTCTTTAAAGGAGCCGTTTAAAATTCCTTCTTCAATCTGTTCAGCAATTTGTTGAAACAAGGGCGTTGTACCGGAATAGTCAAATTCCATTCCTTTCACCTCAACTTCACATTAAACTTAACTAGTTAGTTACTTGTGTAACTAACTATATATCCAGTGATAAAAAAAGTCAACTAAAAAAAGCATCTCCACTGGAGGATGCTTTTTAAATAACTTAGAAACTGACAGAAGATATTGGCAACAATCAAATGGAAAGTTTACAAAAGGGATTGTTTCCACCAAAGTTAGAACCTTTAGTAAAACAGTAAATTTTTAGTACCAGAATGAAAAATGTTCTAAAAAGAACTCCACCTTATTGCGGTGGAGTTAAAAAATCTTGCTGCAACTGGCGAATGAGGGATTCTGCAAATAGTTTCTTATTTTTTTCTTCCCATTTTTCAGGATAAATTAGCCGAATGGGTGCTGCTTCATTGTATATTTTTAATACGTGATAATCATTTGGATTAAAACAGCCATCACTTACCACACCCAGGCACATTTGACTTTCTACTCCCGTTACAACCATCAAATCACCTTCAACGTGAATTACTTGTGCAAATTCGTTGGTGTCCTTTAAGACGTATTCAAAGATCACACTGGCTTTACGGTCAATTAGGACCGGCAATTTTTTCATTAAAGAAGCATCTTGCAATATTTTCTCATACGTTTGACAAGACGCTATTAACACCAGGCTTTCGCGTTTGATTGCTAAACTGGTAAAATCTGCTGGTACCATTCGATCGGCAATAATCCCCATGTCTAATTTGCCTGCCCTTAGACGTTCTAATGTTTCATCACTTGTACCGTGAATTAAATCAAAACGAACTTGGGGATGATCAATTTGATAATTTACCACTTTGGTGACTACCATTTCTGCTAAATAACGTTCCAAACCACCAATTTTTATGACTGTTTGCCGAGATGCCGTCGCTTTTACTTGCTCTTTGAAATGGCCATACGCAATTAAAGCATGCTGGGCATAATTATATGTCAACTCCCCGATTTCAGTTAAGCCATATTGAACCTTTCCTTCGTTAAATAATGGAAAACCCACAGCTTGTTCCAGCTCGGCTACATGCTTACTGATTGTCGATTGACTGTACATTAATTTTTCAGCAGCCGCTTTAAATGAAGAATAATCGACTGCATATTTATATGAGCGTAAAATTTTCAAATTCAACATCCTTTAAACCTCCTAAAAAGGCAAGTCAACATTCCAAAATGGAAAGTTGGCCGCCTTTTTTTCTCGTTATTATTATAGCAGAAAGTAAGCGCTCTATGAAAAGACAATTCTGGCAATTCTTGGTTAACCGTTACGAATTTTTTTAGTACTTTTCCCTTTATTTATCCTTCGTCTGTATTCATTTGAAGTGCTAAAAATTTCAAGCTGATGAATTCTTACGCTTACTTTTACAAAAACTATTAAAAGGAGTCGTTTTTTTATGAAAAGAAAAATGCCATCATCTTACGCCATTTTATTTGGAATTATCTTTCTGATGGTTGTTTTAACGTGGCTTATACCAGCAGGTCAATACAATTTAAACGAAGCCAAACAGTTGATTCCGGGTACTTATCATCATGTTACACAAAACGAACAAGGCTTTTGGGATATTTTAAAAGCACCGGTCGTGGGTATGCTAGGTGACGACAAGACCTCTGCTGCGATGCCAGTGTCATTATTTATTTTAGTAATTGGTGGTTTTTTAGGCGTGGTGAATGCGACTGGTTCCCTAGATGCCGGAATTAGTTCCATTGTAAAGAAATATCACGGTAAAGAAAAACGCTTAATTATTGTCCTCATGATTCTTTTTTCACTCGGAGGTACGACTTTTGGCATGTCAGAAGAAACATTAGCTTTTTACCCTTTACTCTTGCCTGTTATGTACAGCATTGGCTTAGATAGTTTAGTCGCAGTAGGTGTCATTTTAATTGGCACAACAGTAGGTGTCTTAGCATCTACCGTTAATCCTTTTGCTACAGGGGTTGCTTCTCAAGCAGCGGGGATTTCACCTGGTCAAGGCATTATCTGGCGACTTGTTTTGTGGGTAATCTTAACTACCATCGCCATTATTTACGTCTATCGTTATGCGCAAAAAATTGAAAAAGATCCAAAAAAATCCCTCGTCTATAATCAGCGCAAAGCGGATTTGGCTAGTTTTAAACTCCAAGAGATCGACACGATGAATCAAAATCAAAAACATGTGATTGTCGCATTTATCGCAACCTTTCTTGTCATGATATTAGGCTTGATTCCTTGGCAGACAATCAATCAAAACTTTACTTTCTTTGCCAACTTGCGAGACAGCATAATCAAAATTCCTATTTTAGGTAAAATGATTGGCTCAGATTTCCCCGCTTTTGGCGACTGGTATTTTACTGAAATCACGATTTTATTTATTTTTATGGCAATTGTAATTGGCTACTTATATAAGATGAATGAAAGTACAATTGTGCAGCATTTTGTCACTGGTGCCAAAGACATGATTCAAGTTGCTTTAATTGTCGCAGTTGCCCGCGGGATTCAAGTCGTGATGAATGACGGAATGATTACGGCTACGATTTTACATTTTGGTGAAACGACATTAAGCAGCCTGCCGCCTGTTTTATTTACAATCTTGACTTATATTTTTTATATTCCAATGAGCTTTTTAATTTATTCTACTTCTGGTTTAGCCTCTGCCACAATGGGGATTATGAGCAACTTAGCAGACTTTGTTCACGTACCAAAAGATTTGATAATTACAGCTTTTCAGGCTGGCTCTGGTACCATGAACTTAGTTAGCCCGGCATCGGCTATTATGTTGGGTGTATTGGGCATTGCTCATATTGAATACGCTACTTGGTTAAAATTTACCGCAAAACTTTTAGGTATCATTTTTGTTGTTGTCTGCTTTGTTTTAACCATTGCTACCTTATTTAGTTAAAAAGAAAGGAGTCCTTTTTATGGACCAATTACAAAAATTATTTTTAGAAAAAATCTCCCTTAATGAACAAACTGCCTACGATTTAAATGATGATTTAGCAGCACATCCCGAAATATCGGGACAAGAATTCCGCTCGGTCAAAAAAATTATTGAAATTTTAAAGGCTAAAGAAATTGCCGTTACTGAAAATGTTGCCGGTTTACCTACGGCTTTTGTAGCCCATGTTATTCCCGGTGAAAAAACACAACCCAAAATTGGGATTTTAATGGAATATGACGCCCTACCCGACATTGGTCACGCCTGCGGTCATTGTGCTAGCGGTAGCTTGAGTCTCTTAGCCGCATTAACATTAAAAGAAATGGCACCTACTGTTTCTGCTACTATTGATTTAATTGGTACACCAAATGAAGAAGCGACTGGTGATAAAATCACGATGGCAAATGCCGGTGTTTTTGATGACTATGCTTTTGTGATGATGATCCATATGAACAGTGACCAAACCTGGCCTGCGTGTCGTTTCTTAGCTTTAAGTGAAATCAAAGCGACTTTTACCGGTCAAACAGCCCACGCGGCAGCTGCACCTTGGCAAGGAAAAAACGCCTTAAATGGCGCGATGCTAGCCTGTCATGCAATTGATATGGCCAGACAGCAAATGAAAGATGGCAGTCGCGTCTCTTATATCTTGCCCCAAGGTGGCACTGCTTCAAACGTCATTGTCGACAAAGCGGAATTAATCATCAATATGCGCCATGCCAATAAATATGATTTAGCCGAGAATTTTAGCAAAGTCATAAACTGTTTGGAAGGTGCTGCACAGGCTACGGAAACTTCTGTCACCTACGAAAAAACAGGTGAAGATTTTGATGATATGAATTTAAATGCCCCTGGAATTGCAGCTATTGATGAAATCATGACGGCCATTGAGCTACCTCATTGTGATGAACCCGCAGGAAATGCTACCGGCAGTTCTGATATTGGGAATGTCAGCTATATTTGTCCGGCTTTTCATCCTATGATGGCAATCTCTGATCACTGGTTTTCTTTACACACCAAAGAAGTTACCACTATCATGCAAACTCCATCTAAAATTCATCCTGTAATTTTAGGTGGAGCAAAAGTTATCGGATTATTTATTCTCAAAACATTAAGCGATCAAAAATTGATGGAATCTATCCAAGCAGCTTTCCAAGCTTCTCTAAAAGACTAAACCTGCCTTTACTGAATGCCTTTTAAAGATGCTTCATGATGCTTCAAGCTACTAAAAAAACTGCTCTACTTGCAAAAAGGGACTGTGAAAAAAATATCACAGTCCCTTTTTCTTATTTGTCTATTTCTTACATATGCAGGCGTCGTCTGATTTTTTCCGCTGTCGTCCCTAATAATTTATCGGCTAAGCGCACCCGCAAGACCATAAAGACATAGCTGGCCCCACCAACAGCAGCAACCCCTAAAATCATTACAAATGATTGCAATTTACTATCGGTATCTAAAACCAGCCCCATTAATTGGCGCATGATAAATGCAATCACTGTCATAATCACTGTCATGATAAAAATCAAAACTGTCCGCCGGAAAGTTAAAATACGATTGAAGCGAGAAATTTTGTGCAATTTATATAAATTCAAACCACAGGTTACCCCAAAGCCAATCATAGTAGCTAAGAGTGGACCATAAACTTCAAAAACCATGATTAGTGGAATCTGTATGATAATTTTAATAACCAAGCCAATGACAAAATAACCAATCGCCGCTAAGTTCTCATACATTCCCTGCAACATATTTGAAGTCATCATGTAAAGCCCTAAGAAAAGACCAGAAATACTTGCTTCAACTAAAACACTCGCACCTAAATGACTTGGGGCATAAAACAAAGTATTCAACGGATAGGCCAAAACAATCATCCCAAATGTTGCAGGAAACATAACAAATGCAAATAATTGCAAATTGTTACTAATTAATTTAGCTAGTCCTTTGTGATCCCCACGGGTTTTCGCCTCGGTAATTAAAGGCAAGCCAGCTAGTGCCATAGAAGTTGCCAGACCAATTACCACCATCGTTAATTTATCTGGATTGGCACTAAAAATGGAGAACAAAGAAGTCAGTTGATTTTGTGAGTATGCAGTAAAAGAGGACATCACCCGCACAAAAGTAACTTGGTCGACAAGTTTAAAAATCGTAATTCCTGATCCGATAATAATAAAAGGAATGGCTTCTTTAACTGTTTCAATCAGTAAATCTTTGGCATCCAAATTGACATTGTTGGCACTGTGTTCAATTAAGTAATCCATCCGCACTTTATCTTTTCTAAGATAATAGACTAAGACTAAAATACTAATAATGGCTCCGATAAAAGCAGCAAAAGTTGATTGCGTTACGGCAGTCGTGTATTCTCCTTTGGCAACTTTCATAATGATGAAAGTTGCAAGTAGCATGTAAAATACGCGGGCGACTTGCTCTAAGACTTGGGAGATGGCAAAAGGCTTCATCTCATTTTGACCTTGGAAGTAGCCACGAATAACACTCATACAAGGAATAACTAAAATCGCAACACTTAAAGAACGAATTGTTGGGATCAGCTCTGCGCCACCACCGGAAATATCTGCTAGCCAAGGTGACATCAAATACATGGCCCCTGCTGCAATTAGACCAAAGACGGCCATAACCTGCAAGGCGCGATGTAACAATTTGCGACTGGTCGCGTATTCATTTAATGAATTGTAATAGGCTGTTTGTTTTCCGATTGCGGCTGGAATGCCGGCAGTAGAAAGCATCATGAACAAGGCATAAAAATTATACCCCATGTTAAACAACGCGTTGGCTTGGTTAGCATGCTCTCCCATCCAGTAATACCAAGGCATGATATAAATCGCCCCTAAAAGACGAGAACCGATATTGCCAATCGTTAGCCACGTGGAACCTTTGGCCATTTTTTCTTCAGTGGATAGTTCCTGTTGCGCCACGAATTTTTCACTCATTTATTTTCTCTACTTTCTATTGGTTTCAAGACATATGTTCTATTTTACTTACAAAAGTTCCCTCCGGCAATCTTTTTTGAGTAAATTTAATTGATTTGCAACACCTGGCAAAATATGTCATAAAACTGACTTTATTTCCTGTTGGTTGGTAGCAACTTTAATTAATGCTATAATACAACCGAAGTAAAATGTAAAGTGAGGCCTGTGCCATGACATTAACATTAGAAAAAATCAGCGCAATTTTGCTGAAAAATGATTTACTAAAAGAAATGATTACGCCGACTGGTTGGCATTTAACCTGCGTGGATTTACCAAAAAAAGAATTTAGTAGCGTAACTTACGACTCTCGTAAAGCAGATGCGAACAGTTTGTTTTTTTGTAAGGGACTTAATTTTAAAGTTGACTATTTAATCAGCGCACTAGCCAATGGTCTAGAAGTTTACGTGGCAGAAGCGCCTTTTGACGTCAGTGCAAAATGTGCCATCATTGTCACAGATATCAAAAAAGCGATGGCACTGTTAGGAGCGGCTTTTTACGACCATCCCGAAAAAGAATTAAAATTAGTCGCTTTTACTGGGACAAAAGGTAAAACAACAGCGGCTTATTTCACCCACGCGCTCTTGGCTAAAGCAACAGGAAATAAAACAGCTTTGTTGTCGACGATGAATACATCTTTAGATGGCAAAACTTATTTTAAATCTCATTTGACCACGCCAGAATCCCTAGATTTATACCAAATGATGCGCCAAGCTGTAACCAATAAAATGACCCATTTGGTGATGGAAGTTTCTTCGCAGGCCTATAAAACAGAGCGGGTTTTCGGTTTGACTTTTGACGTGGGTATCTTTTTAAATATCTCCCCTGACCACATTAGTCCGATTGAGCATCCGACTTTTGACGATTATTTTTATTGCAAGCGGCAGCTCTTACGTCACTCGAAAAAGATGATTTTAAATTCTGGTAGTGACTATTTTGCACTGTTAAAAGAAAACTGTGAATTATTGCAAACACCATATATTTCCTACGGTCGCAAAAATGCCGACTATCTAGTCACTAGTGGCCAGAACAAGCATTTCACAGTTACTAGCAAAAATGACGAATTACAAATTGCTGCAGATTACAGTATCCAATTAGCCGGAGATTTCAATCAGGAAAATGCGACTGCGGCCCTTTTAGCTGCGGCGATTGTCGGTGCTGATGTGAAATCTGCAAAAGATGCCTTAGCTACTGCCCGCGTTCCAGGACGAATGGATCATTTATTCAATACAAACGGCGCCAGTGTTTATGTCGATTACGCCCATAATTATTTGAGCTTAAAAACTTTATTGGAATTTGCCCAAGCAGAACATCCCACAGGGCGTGTAATTGTCGTGCTAGGTAGTACTGGTGGCAAAGCAATTTCCCGCCGGGCCGACTTTGGTAAGGCATTATCAGAACATGGAGATGTCGTTATTTTAACAGCAGATGATCCCGCTTTTGAAGACCCACAAAAAATTGCCGAAGAAATTAACGCTCATATCACCAATGAAAAATTGGAAGTTCACTTTGAAATGGATCGCACCAAAGCTATTGCCGCCGCACTTGCCTTAAGTGATTCTGCTGATGCTGTGGTCATTGCCGGTAAAGGTGTCGATGAATATCAAAAAATCAACGGTGAAGATATGCCTTATGAAGGTGACTACTTCATTGCCCAGCGCTTAATCAAGGAAAACCAAGCATAAAACATAAAGTGCAACTTACTTTCTTAAATAAAAAACTTATTCACAGCAAACGACAGTCTACTTTGAATAAGTTTTTTTATTTTTACAAAAAGACGCTCTAAACTTTGTCACGCTTACCAAGTTGAGGTACCATTTAATTAGTACAGATAAATTAGGAGTGATTTTCTTGCAAAATTTAACGGTTCATCGCCCTACCTCCATTACGGAATTTCGCGGTTTGTTAGAAAAAGAAAGAGCTGAATTAAAAAAACACTACCCACAACCTTTAGAGTCTAAACAAGATGGCGTGGATATAATTCTTTTTGCTGGTCAAAGTAATATGGCGGGGCGTGGAAAAGCCCATTTGGCTCCCTATGTTAAAGAAGGCTACGAGTTTCGTCCGGTAAGTGCGCCTAAAAAACTTTTTCATCTGCAAGAGCCCTTTGGAAAAACTGAAGACAACCCGACTGGGATTAATGATGAAAATAAAAAATCAGGCTCGCTTGTTAGTAGTCTTGTAAATGCGTATTACGACTGTACCCGTCGCATTGTAGTGGGAATTTCTGCGGCTAAAGGCGGGAGTAGTATTTTAGAGTGGCAACCAAAAAGTCCTTATTGTACCGATATTTTAGAACGTTTACAACGTTGTGAAAATTTTTTGCACCAGCAAAATATCCCAATTAAAAGTCGCTTTTTAGTTTGGTGCCAAGGTGAAACCGATGGCGATCACGCCATGAGTAGCGCTGAATATAAAATGCGCTTTACCGCCTTGCAAAAGGCTCTATCTGAAGCGGGGATAGAGGAAACTTTTCTAATTCAAATTGGCAATAAAAAAGATGAACCAAAAAAATATCAACAGATTATTCACGCCCAACGAGAACTTGCCCAAGAAAAACAAGTTGTTTTAATCGCCAATGCCTTTGAATGGATGGATAGACTAGATTTAATGAAAGACAATTATCATTACACTCAGACTGGTTATAATTTATGTGGCGATCAAGCAGGACTGAATTTAGCCGCTTATATTTTAAATAAGCCCACGCTTTAAGACGAGGTGAAAAAATGAAAATCGATGCATGTAAATCAAAAATTGTACAGTGGGATAAAAATTTTGGACTTTTACTCCCAGAAAAAATGTTGGATGCCGCTGGTTTTCCCGTTGACAGCGAACTTTTGGTAACATTAGAAAAAGACCTTAACGGTAAAACACGGATCATCATCACCGCACCAGATGATGCGATTATCAATTTACCTATCAAAGAAATGCAAGATTACAAACGCAGCTTTGATGGCCGTATTTAAATGTTTCCTGCTAAAAAAGCCCAAATAAACTGAGTATCCCCAAGCAATAAAGCTTCCTGTAGGTGAATCTCAGACTTATTGGGGCTTTTTTACGATGACTTCTTAAACCTTCTAGCCGGCCTAAAACTACACGTCAGCTAATCGACTGGTGTAACCTCTGACAGCTCGCGGACAAATTCCCATGTTTGCCCGCCATCATTGGAACGATACAAGCAGGCGTACATATGCCCTGTCTTTTTTGTCAGATAAAATTTAGCTTCTAAAGTCGTGCTCGTAAGTTCTGTCACCTCATTTGGCGGCTGAAAAATATCTAAGCCGCCTAATAAATATTGCTCTTCTACATTGACCACCGCTTCATGATACGAACCTCCCGCATTTTTGGTATAAAAAATATTTTCTCGCGTGGCAATAAAGCCAAGCTCTGTATTAATAAAACTAACATTTTGAACCGGTGCATTCAGCACTTTACTTTTGGCTTCATACCAATCTTCCCCATTGTTATGGGTAATAAAGCACGTCACCTCTTCAGCAGAAGTGGCACCAATTTTAGAAATTGCCACTATTCCACTACCATTTTCAAAAAATTGTACTTTTCGATAACGCAAGCCACTCACTTTTTCTCCAATCTGTCTTTTCTGCCAGGAATTACCATTATCATTTGAAATTAGTAAATATAAATTGAGATAGTCCCCAGCTTCAGTGGTATAAAGATACCAAGAAAAATCTTTCCCGATTTGATACGTGTCCTCCATAAAATAACCAAAAGGAATTTCACCACTGGTTAATAAGTAACTCCCGCCTCGTAGCCAATCTGCTTTTAAAGGTACGAATTGCCAATGTGCCCCTTGATCTGTCGTTTGAAACAGCTGATGGGTTTTAACATCGAGATAAAGTTCATTTTTTTGACTCGCAATTTTATCAGGAGCTGCACCTTGTTGCTTTAATAGCCCTGTTATCGGACTGTCTTCTACTACCTCGGTCTTTAAATCAGCTGGTGCTGCTGTATTATTTTGCAGACTGCTGGTTACCTGCGCGACATAAAACCATAGTCCGCCCACTATCAAAAATACCATTCCTATCGCAATCGCTAACTTCCCAGCTGGTTTTTTATTGGATAGTTTTCCTGATCGTACATGTCCTTGCCTACTCTCAACAGCTAGCAGAAAAATTCTTCCTCTAGTTAAGCCCCAGCCCAGATCCTCCACACCAATCATGAGCTTATCGCCATTGAAACGTTGGGTTAAAAGAACACAGTCACTTTTTGCTAGTCTAATTTCTTTTTTCGTCTTTAAAAAGTATTCATCCACATCCTCAATTACCGCAGGAAAACCCGCCGATCTTCTAACACGTTTTTCCAACCAATTTTGAAAATCGCTTTTGATGACAAAATAACTAATCAAAATGAATAACATCATTATCAGACATAGGCTGAGTAAAACTCCGCCGCATAAATTAGAAAAACGATGTAACCAAATTATTTTTTGTATTGCTGCAATTGACATCACATGCTTTTGCAAATAGTGATACACCACCGTACCAAGACCAAAGAAAAAACTGGTCACCAGGAATGCTAGACCACCAAAAAAAAGAAAAAATTGTTTTTTTGACTGTTGTAAAATGGCTAAGATAATTTCTTTGCCGCTTAATAAATCAATAATTAAAAGTTCCTGATCCATATTCTACTCCAATTAAATTTTCTTTATTATGCAAGAAAATAACAAAAAAAAATAGCGCCTTACAAAAAATTTAAATTAGACGTAGGCCAAATTGAAAAAAATTATCAGCTCTTTAAACAAAAACAGCGGATACTAAAATTATCTTATTTTCCGCTGCCAAACTATTCTTTTATTTTTGTAATTTTTTTGACTTCTTTTGTTGCCTAAAAAAATATATGTAAAAAATCATTTGAGAGACAGCGAATACTAACAAGCCGACATAGGAGAAACGGTCACCAATTTTGTCAGTTGAACTTGGCTGTGAGATAAAACTAAATTGAATATAAACGATAAAAAAACTACAAAATAGCCCCACTGCAAGTCCCTTTAAATTAGGCTCTTCACCAAAAAAGTAGGCTTTTTGTAAAAATTGATACCATAGCGCAACTGTAAAACTAAGAAAAAAATTGAGATAGAACATATTGAGTGAATCAGAAAAAAGATATTCAAAAAAGCCACTACTAATAACCGTTAGTACTGCTAAAACCCAAAACGCTACACCTAAGCTTTGCCAAAAAACTAATTTTTCTCTTTCATCTCGCTGATAACGTCGTACGTTCATTTTTTCACCTACTCACTTTTTTTGATTTAAGCGAAAGATTTCTTCTACTGGTCGCTTAAAAAAATAAGCAATTCGTAGCGTCAATTCAATGCTGGGAACATAACTTCCCGCTTCAATTGCTGCTATTGTTTGATGGGAAATCAACAATTTATCCGCCAATTCTACTTGGGTGAGACCACCGTCTTCTCGTACTTGCGCCAAACGATTTACTAATTTCCAACCCATGATAATTGCTCCTCCTTACTCATTTTTTAAAAGTATAGCGCTTACAATTATGCTTCACAAGCTAAAAAAAACTAGGGACAACTCACTCGCCCCTAGTCTAGTATTTTCCTATTTGTTTTGTTCAACTTATAAAGCAGCAAATTCCAATTCTTCATTCAAGGCTTTTACCAAAAAGGGTAAATCACTTAAACGATCAATGACGTAATCTGCGCCATCTTCGTAATATTTTTGTGTTACTGCTTCTCGCAGTGATTCTTTTTCTTCAAAAGACAATTTTGAAAAAGCTGCTGCAGTTAATTGTGAAGCTGAACTGCCTTCAATGACACCAACAGAAATCACACCAGCATTTTTACCTTCTTTAATATCCGAAGTGGTGTCGCCAACTTTAATTACCCGTTTTAAATCATTAATTCCCATTAATTTTACATTGCGAAAAATCATGTCTGGCGCAGGCCGCCCCACCCCGTTAACGTCATCTGGTGTCACTAAAAAATCAGGTTCATAGCCATTTTGTTTTGCCCCTTTGGCAACTATCTTCATCATGTCTTTGGTATACCCTGTTGTACTGCCAATTTTAATATTATTTTTGCGTAACCAATGAACCGTTTTTAGTAAACCTTCTTTGGGCGTCGTGTATTGTGCCAAAGACGAAAATAATACTTTTTCAAAATCAGCATACAGCTTTTTTACATCTGCTTGGTTTGCTTTACGCTCATAAATTTCTTGCCATTTTACTTTGACGTGAGGCAAAGCTAGTAAAGTTTTAATATGGTCGATTTTTAATAAACCCATTGGTTCTCGAATTTCTCTTTCAGTCAAATGAATTCCCGCCTTGGCAAAAGCTGTATCAAAAGCCGCTACTGGTGCCAAACAGCCATCATCGACTGTCGTACCTGCCCAATCAAAAATTACACCGCGAATCATAGTGCCATCGCTCCTTTCACATTGCTTTTTACTAAGTATTCTTCTGCTAGCTGAAGAACTTTCATCATGTCAGAGGGATAAACCTCGCCAATATTGCCGATCCTAAAGCAATCAATCTCACTAATCTTACCAGGATAAATCGCATAGCCGTTTTCCTTTAAATATTCGTAAAAATCTGCAAAAGAAAATTCTGGAAAAGGATAGTGAAATGTCGTGATAAAGGGTCCTTGATTTTCTATTGCAATCAATGGCGCAAAGCCTAATTTTTCCATTCCAGTTCTAATAATGTGATTATTTTGGGCATAACGGTTATAGCGGGCTGCAATACCGCCTTCTTGTACCAGTTCTTTTAGCGCCTGGTGAAAGGCTAAAACCGTATGGGTTGGGGAAGTAAAACGCCATTTTCCATCACGATCCATAACTTGGTGCTGATCAAAAATATCCAAACTTAAAGTACGCGCTTTACCACAACTTAATGCCAATTGATCCCGACGACAAATAATAAAGCCAAAACCTGGGACGCCTTGAATACATTTGTTCGCACTTGAAACGAGAAAATCAATGCCAATTTCTGCCATTGGAATTTCAATACCACCAAAACTAGACATCGCATCCACAATAAAGGTAGCTTGATGTGCTTTTACCACTTTTGCGACACTTTCAATATCATTTACAATACCTGAAGTTGTTTCAGAATGTACCATTGCTACAAAATTAATGGCAGAATCAGCCGCTAAAATAGTCGCAATTTCTGTTGCATCGGGTATTTTGGTCTCTGCTACTTCGTAATACAGATGGTTCAGGCCATAACGAGCAGCAGTTTGTTGCATCCGCGCGCCATATGCACCATTGCCACAGATTAAGATTTTGTCTTTTTCCCCTACAATTGAGCTTAAAACGGCTTCAACTGCAAAGCTACCTGATCCCTGCATTAAAATCGTCGTATATTCTGTTTCTGAAACATGGGCTAATGCCAGTAATTGCTGGCGAATGTGCTGGGTGATGATTTTATAATCATCATCCCAGGTACAATGATCTACTAACATTGCCTCTTTAACGGTTGCCGTTGTCGTTAACGGTCCAGGTGTTAATAATTTATATTCCATTTTATTCCACCATCCCTTGATGTTTTGCTAATAATTCTGGTGTTAATTTTTCGCTGTAAACTTTTTGATCTTTGGCAATTTCCAATCCATCAGTTTTTTCTTCTTCATACAAAGCACTTGGGTAATAGGTGATGATTTCTTTGCGTCCTGTTGTTAAAATGATAGCCACCATTTTTTGTAGATCTGCCATTTTTTCCTTACTTTGTCCCTTGTTTAAAATGCCAATCGATTCGGTTAAATTGTATGTGCCTTCACTAGGTTCGACATAGTCGATTGGATCTTTCGCTTTTTTAGCCGCCACTGCTTGGTGACGCAAACCGTACCCTATTGCGACTTCTCCTACTTTGACTTTCTTTAACGGGCCAGAACCAGAAGCTTCGATATGATCTCCAGCATTTTCATAAATCTTGGCTAAAATAGCTTTGGCTTCATCTTCACCATACGTATCAATTAAACCTTGGAATAACAACCACGCTGTTGAAGATTGCTTAATGTCAGAAATTGATAGCTGCCCCGCATACTCTGGTTTCGCTAAATCTTTCAAGCTTTTCGGTGGATTAATCCCCGCTTCTTTCAACGCTTTTGTATTATAAAAAACGACTCCTTCTTGAACTGTTAGAGGTAATGTGTAACCTGTTGTAACTTGGAGCGGTTTAACACTGACATCTAATTTTTCTAAAAACTTGTTTTTTTCCTCCGCACTATCCAAATAAAAGGTACTCATGGTAACAATATCGGCCTCTAAATTTTTCCCTTCGGCTAAGAGTTTGCCCCCTAATTCAGAAGTCCCTAAACTTTGGACAAGGTATTTACCTTTAAACCCATTTTCATCCAAAGCTTTTTCCATTGCTTTTACCGGTTCTTCATCGGCATTGGTATAAATAATTGCTTTGTCGTCTTTTGTCTTTTCCGCACCGGAACCGCTTTTGCAACCGGCTAAAGAAATCAACCCTAAACTTAACATTCCAACCACCACAAACTTCATTACTTTTTTCATTCATTTGCTCCTTGCAATAATTTTTATTTTATAGGCTACCGGCTAAAAACATGCTGCCTTTACAACTCACTTTTAGCTAGTAGTGAATCGCAATTACTATGTGCTATTTAGAAGAAAATTTTTGCATTTCTCTTTTAAATAAAATTCGAGGAAAGTGAAACTGTTTTTGATTAAGGGTAACCTCTTTTTTCTTCCCCCAATATTTTTTAGTTAACTTAATTGCAAATAACGCGACACAATTAATTGCTAAAATCAATAAGGATAAAATGAAAATATCTACAAAACGCCCAAAGTGCTGTAACTCTTTAATTTTTGTAGTCATCACACTGGTTCGCGCAGAAACTAAGAAAATCAAACCGCTAATTGTTACCATACTATTGGTGAAATAATAGCTCATCATCTCTAAAATCGTCCCCCGAGAATTAGGAATTATAATGCGCCATACTAAATCAATCCAACGATCTCCCATAATTTGCGAAGTTTTTTCCCAACTATGATCCATTTTTTGAAAGCTTTCTTTTGCCATTTGATAGGGCGTGGCAAAAAAGTGAATAATATTGGCGATCACTAAAATACTTAGCGTATTGTGTAGCGTTGTTCCACTAAAAGCCAACAAGAACATGACCCCTAAAACCATCCCCGGAAAACTATTGGTTAAGGTTGCAAATAAATCAATGCCTTTAGCTGCAATACTATTTTGACGGCTAAAGGAAGTAACAATTCCAGCTAAATAGGCAATACTCATCCCCACCACCGCTGAAATCAGACTGACAATTAACGAATTACTTAATGTATTACTTAATAAATCATCAGCAAAAAATGCACGAAAGTTCTCTGTGGTGAAAATCATTTCGTAAGGCCAGGCTGTGACAAAGGGAATAATAAACATAACTGAAAACATGGCCAACAAACTGCCGCCGACTAGGACAAACAATAAACCCAAAAAGCTGTCGCGGGCTAGATTGGCTACCACTGGTACCTTACGGCGTTGTTTAAAGGACTGCTGTAATTTTTGCAACTGACGAATCAGTAAAACACTGAATAATGATGGTATCAACATGGATAATGCGACAAGTGAGCCTTTTTGAAAATCTGGAATAGAGCCGGTAAACCCTTCATAGAGTAACGTCGTAATAAACACTTTGCGTCCACCTACCGCCGTTGGAATCCCAAAGTCGGTAAACGCCATGAAGAATGTTTGACAAAAACTGATCCCAATTAATTTTTGCATCGGGCGTAAAACATTTTGTAATACACTGGTTATTGGACTATCCCCCAATAAGCGCGAAACGACTAAATATTGTTGGTCCAAATAATCCATGCCGTTATAAAGGAGCAAATAGGCAGTTGGCAACGTATAAATAAAATAGCCTAAAATGACGCCACTAGAACCATATAAATCAAAAAGTTCAAAGCCTAAGATTCTAGTCCAAAGCCCTTGTTTACCAAAACAATAAAGTAAGACAAAGCCATAAGTAATCGTTGGTAATAACATTGGCAAACGAAAGAGCAAATCGCTAAACTGACGTATAGGTTGAAAAAGTCGTGAAAAATGCATCCCATAAGCCAAAAGCCATGCGGTAATTGTTGCAAGCGCCGCAGCAATGCCAGCGTGTATCACACTGTTTAAAAAGCCTGCTAGCCAACCACTTTGCCATAAAATACGAACTGCCCCTTGAAGTGGTTGACCTTCAAAAAGTCCAGCTGTAATTAAAGTAATCACTGGGATAATAAAGAAGATGATAATTCCGCCAATTAATAGCCACTGTACCAGATCTGTAATTTTTATTGCTTTCATAGCTGTGCCACCTGGTGGGTACCTTGAAATAGGGCAAAGATATTTTGAATATTACGATATTTCGTTTCCAATTGCGCCACTACAAAATCCTGAATAAACGGACTGCCCGCTTCGGCGATAATTTCTGCCGGCGCAGCAAATTTTGCGACCCGACCATTTTCTAAGACCATCACTTTATCTGACACTGTCAACGCCTCTTCTGGATCATGGGTCACGATGATAGTGGTTAGCTGCAATGTTTTAGCGATCATTTGAATTTTTTCTTTAATCGATTCTTTGATGACACCATCTAATGCACTTAAAGGCTCATCTAGCAATAAAATTTCTGGTTTCATTACCAATGTTCTTCCCAAGGCTACGCGTTGTTTTTGCCCACCAGATAAAGCACTGATTGGTTTATCCAAATGTTTTTCTAAATCGAGTAGTTGAATTAATTCCGCTACTTCTTCTTTTGTAGAAAGACTAGGTTTTCTTTTCAAACCATAAAGTAGATTTTCTCTTGCAGTTAAATGAGGAAACAGACCATAATCTTGAAAGACAATATTAAAGCCGCGTTTTTCCATTGGCACGTTGGTGATATCTTGCCCTTTGTATACCAAACGCCCACTGTTGGGTTTTTCTAAACCTAAAATCATATTTAATAAAGTAGTTTTGCCAGAACCAGAGCGACCGAGAATGGAAACAATTTCCCCCGGTTTAATCACTAAATCAATATCGGTCAAAATCGTCTGTGCACCAAAACTTTTATTTACTTGTTGAATTTCTAACATTTCTCTGCCCCTTTTCTTTTGACTGAAATTTTCGAAAAAACTATCAATTCCGCTTCACTGACTTCAGTATAGAGACAAAATGTTAATGACTTGACACCTTTAAGTAAAAGATTGGTAAAGCCTGTATATTTTATGTAAATAGTCACTAGGATAAGAAAAGCGTTTCGAACTCGTTTAGCTTTTGAGCATTAAGACAGAATTTCAATAAATTGCCCTGCGAATTTCTTGAAATTTTGACTTAAGGCCGATTAAGCTAGTTCGTGAAGCTAGACAGTTAGAAAAGCTGAAGGAATCGGGTAGCCCTGAGCCATAAGATCTAAATTTGTTAAAATGGCTCCTTCATTTTCGCAAATTTAGGCTTAGGGTCGAAGGGGTGATTCGTGAAGCTAGACAGTTAGAAAAGCGTTTCGAACTCGTTTAGCTTTTGAGCATTAAGACAGAATTTCAATAAATTGCCCTACAAATTTCTTGATATTTTGACTTAAGGCCGATAAAGCTAGTTCGTGAAGCTAGGAATTGTTATATCGGCTACGCTAATTTTTCTTGCGAAAAACTTATCCTTTCCTTCCAGATAAAAAAGGATTCAGTGTAAAAGCCCTAACGGCTATCCACTGAATCCTTTTTTAACAATAAGCAGAAAAATTGCTTCTACCTGTGTTTTTTCATTTTTTTAATTGGCAACAATATTCACTAATTTATTTGGTACGACGATCACTTTGCGAACTGTTTTGCCGGCAATATGTTCTTTAATCGCATTATCTGCCAGTGCAGTTTTTTCTAATTCATCTTTTGAAAGATCGCGGGCAACTTGGACTTTGCTGCGAACTTTACCATTCACTTGGAAGACAACTTCAATTTCATCTTCAACCAATTGCGCTTCATCATAAGTTGGCCAAGCTACATAAGAAATACCGCCTTCATTGCCTAAAATCGCCCAAAGTTCTTCTGCGATATGGGGGGCGATTGGTGCTAATAATTGCACAAAGCCTTCAATATACGCATAGGAAAGTGCTTCTGTTTTGTATGCTTCATTGATAAAGACCATCAATTGTGAAATTGCGGTGTTAAAGTGCATCTGTTCGTAATCTTCGGTTACTTTTTTTACCGTTTGATGGTAAACTTTAGTCAATTTACCATCGTTAAAGGTCGTAATGCGATCGCGCATTTTTCCTTCTTCGTCTACGATTAAACGCCAAACGCGTTCTAAGAATTTGCGGCTACCTTCTAGCCCATTTTCACTCCAGGCAATCGACGCATCAAGTGGCCCCATAAACATTTCATACATCCGCAATGTATCTGCACCGTATTTTTCCACCACGTCATCTGGGTTTACCACATTACCACGGGATTTGGACATCTTTTCATTATTGCCCCCAAGAATCATACCTTGGTTAAATAGTTTTTGATACGGTTCTTTTGTTGGCACCACACCGATATCATACAAGAATTTATGCCAGAAGCGAGCATACAATAAGTGCAAGACCGCGTGTTCAGCTCCACCGATATAAATATCTACTGGTAACCAGCGTTCCAATTTATCATAGTCTGCTAAAGCTGTTTTGTTGTGAGGATCGATATAACGCAAATGATACCAAGAACTACCTGCCCATTGTGGCATTGTATTGGTTTCACGGCGACCTTTTTTACCCGTTTTCTCATCAACGACATTAATCCAGTCTTCGATATTGGCTAGTGGTGATTCACCGGTACCACTTGGTTTAATATTATCTGTAACAGGTAAACGCAACGGTAATTCTTCTTCTGAAAGAGCTGTTGTTGTTCCATCTTCCCAGTGGATAATTGGAATTGGTTCACCCCAATAACGTTGCCGAGAGAATAACCAGTCCCGCAAACGGTAGCTGACTTCTTTTTTACCAACGCCGTTTTCTTCAAGCCACGCGTTCATTTTTTCAATGGCTTCTTCTTTGTTTAAACCGTCTAAAAAGTCAGAGTTGATATGTTTGCCGTCACCTGTATAGGCTTCTTTTTTTACATCGCCGCCAGCTAAAACTGGAATAATATCCAGGCCAAATGTTTGTGCAAATTCATAGTCCCGTTCGTCGTGAGCAGGTACTGCCATAATGGCGCCTGTCCCATAAGTCGCCAGCACATAATCTGCGATCCAAATTGGAATTTGTTTGCCGTTAACTGGATTAATGGCGTAAGCTCCTGTGAAGACCCCTGTTTTTTCTTTTGCTAAGTCTGTGCGCGCTAATTCTGATTTTTTTGCTGCTTGCTCAATGTAAGCTGCTACTGCTTCTTTTTGTTCTGGCGTAGTGATTTTTTCAACTAAATCAAGTTCTGGTGCTAAAACAGCGTAGGTCGCACCAAACAATGTATCTGGTCTGGTAGTGAACACAGTGAAATCTTCATTGCTATCAGCAACTTTAAAGGTAACATTTGCTCCCACTGAGCGACCAATCCAGTTGCGTTGCATTTCTTTAATACTTTCTGGCCAGTCAACCAAGTCAAGGTCGTCTAAGAGACGATCGGCATAAGCGGTAATTTTCAACATCCATTGACGCATTGGACGTCTGATGACATCGTAGCCGCCACGTTCACTCTTCCCATCAATAACTTCTTCATTGGAAATTACTGTCCCTAATTCTGGAACCCAGTTAACCGCAACTTCAGCTTCATAGGCCAAGCCTTTTTCATATAATTTGGTAAAAATCCATTGCGTCCATTTGTAGTATTCTGGATCAGTCGTATTAATTTCACGATTCCAGTCATAACTAAAACCTAATGAATTAATCTGACGTTTGAAAGTTTCAATATTTTTTTTTGTAAATTCAGCTGGGTCATTGCCTGTGTCTAAAGCATATTGTTCCGCCGGCAAACCAAAAGCATCCCACCCCATTGGATGTAATACGCTAAATCCTTGTGAGCGTTTCATTCGTGATAAAATATCCGTTGCTGTATAACCTTCTGGATGGCCTACATGTAGCCCTTGACCAGATGGGTATGGAAACATATCCAAGGCATAAAATTTGGGTTGATCTGTCTTGTCATGGGTATTAAACGTATTGTTTTTAGCCCAATATTTTTGCCATTTTTTTTCGATTTGCTTATGATCGTACACTGCTAAATCCTCCTAAAAATTAATTGACTGGCAATCAGTCGTATAAAAAAAGTCCTATAAAAAGCTATGCTTTTTATAGGACGTAATCTACGTGGTACCACCTAATTTTGCTCATCAAAAAAGATAAGCCTCAAACGTTGTAACGATCGTCACCGTAACAGCCTACTTATTTCAACTGCTAACGCTAAAAGGCGAGTTCAAAAGAGTTCGTACACATTTCCACCAACCATGTGCTCTCTAAAACGATTTGCTTTTTACTATTCCTTCTCACAGCGAAGTTTTCTACTTGTTAGTTATACTAACAAAGAATATACCAAAATTCAATTATTATTTTACTTTTAGCGTTTGACCAGGATAAATGAAATTGTTTTGAATTTTGTTTAACTGAATCAATTTATCCATCGTAATACCAAACTTATCGGCAATTCCCCAAACAGAGTCACCACTTTGTACTTGATAGGTTTTGCTGTTGTTTTGGCTGCTAGAATTTTGTGCTTGAACGCCTTGTACGCTGCCTTTTTTCACAATAACTTTTTGGCCTGGGTAAATAAAATCATTTTTGATATTATTCCATTGACGGAATTGATCCATTGAAATTTTATATTTGTTCGCTACAGCCCAAACCGAATCTCCACTTTGAATGGTGTAGTATTGATTTTGACCGCTATTGCCCGTATTACTTGTATTTGTATTGTTACTTGGCTTAGCTGCGGTCGTATTTTGGGCGGGTTTATTATTTGTTGTACTAGCAGAACCATTTTTCACCACTAGGCGTTGCCCCGGGTAAATAAAGTTATTCTTGATATTATTCCAGCTCACTAATGTATTCATACTAATACCATATTTATTTGAGATACCCCAAACTGAATCTCCGCTTTGCACAGTGTAATAGGTTTTCCCGCTACTATTATTTGTATTGGCTGGTTTATTGGTACTTGGCTTATTGGTATTTTGTGCCGGCTTACTTGGTGTGTTATTTGTCGTAGTAGAACCGCTAGTACCTTTTTTCACCACTAGACGTTGGCCGGGATAAATGAAATTGTTTTTGATATTATTCCAGCTGACTAAACTGCTCATACTAATATTGTACTTATTTGAGATGCCCCAAACTGAATCTCCGCTTTGAACAGTATAGTATTGTGTAGCACTAGAACTTGTTGTATTTCCACTTGGTTTATTATTGTTTTGTGTCGGTTTACTTGGTGTTTCATTTGTTGTAGTAGAACCGCTAGTACCTTTTTTCACCACTAGGCGTTGGCCAGGATAAATAAAATTGTTTTTGATATTATTCCAGCTAATCAAATTATTCATACTAATGCCATATTTGTTCGCGATGCCCCACACAGAGTCGCCACTTTGTACCGTATAATACTGGCTTACGCTTGAAGAAGAACCACTGGAACTGTTGTTATTAGTCGAACCAGAACCACCACTCCAAGCCCCTCCGCCAGCATTACCGCTAGCTGGTGTATCATAGCGAGTCAGTCCGTAACTTTCAATCACACTATTTAATGCTGAAGCATAGTTTGGTGCAGTAGCGTAACGTCCAGTTAACCAAGCCGTTGCATCTCTGTAAGAGCTGGTATTACTCTTCCAAGCACCACGATAATAATATTGACCGCCGATATAAACATTGCGTAATGTTGCAGCATTATCAGCAAAAGATTCTTTATAGGAAGGATAATCCCGGAAAGGTTCTTTCATGGTCACCCATTTCCCATTTAAATATTCTAAGGTGTTCATATAGACAGTTTTACCATTGTAACTGCCTTTAATACCAAATAAGTTATAGTAAGGTGCGCGGGATAAACTACTTGTTCCCCAACCACTTTCAACAATTGCTTGGGCAATCATGACAGAAGCATATAAGTCGTTTGCTGCCGCTACAGGTTGTGCATGAGCTGCCAATTCTGTAATCAATGCAGTGGAATTACTACGACTAGAAGTTTGGCTTAAGTCTCTTGAAATTTGTGCTTGGTTGTTGCTTGTTGCTTCTGCTGTCACCGGTTTTGCTAAAGGTGCCACTACAGAGCAAGCAGTTAAAGTTGTGCCCACGATTGCCGCGCTTTTTTTAGCATCGCGGTAAAACTTAATTTGTTTTTCTTCTTTACGTCGTTCTTTACGAGAAACAAGTTGGGTCAAGTTGCTCGCCTCCTTTTTTAAGCTTTTCTTAACTTTAAGTATACAGGCTAATGTTTTTTATTAAAAGTTTTAAACGATTATTTCGGCAATTTGTTAAATTGCTGTAACATTATCTTTATTTAGTTATTTTTATTACTAACATTATTTATTTTATCAAGTTTTATCTGCTTAATTATTCAGAAATTAAGTTATTAAAAAAACAGCAAAATATTGCAAAACGATTACATAAGTTCTGCTTTACAAAATATTTTTATATTATTTAATAAAAATGTGAAAAAGTGATATTTTCGACTTTTTTTAACCTTATCTTAATATCAGAAAAAATTTGTACCAATAAAAGAAAGGGACAACTTCTCATGCTATAATAATTCCATTGTCAAATAATTACTTACATTTACTAAAGGAGAATTTATGAAACATAAACTTTATTACCAATTTGCTGGTAGTTGTTCCTTATTACTGTTTGTCTTTTTAGGTTATGTGGTGAAATTTTACCGCCAATGGTTAACAGGCTTTGATAATTTTATTACCAGCATCCTTCGTAGTGGATATCCCACTTGGAATAGTTTTTTTATTTGGATTACAAAATTTGCTAACCCTGCCACGATTGTCATTTTGGCACTGGCCTTTTTATTTTTATTTTATCGCGGAAAGTATTACGCAGAAGCACTGTGGCTCTTTATAAATGTCGGCTTAGTGTCAGGGATTGTAAATCCGCTGATTAAGCTGGTCTTCCAACGTGAACGTCCTACATTAGAGCATTTAGTGTCTGAACATAGTTTTAGTTTTCCCAGTGGACATGCTTGTGCCAGCATGATTTTATATGGTACTTTGATTTTCATTTTGCCAGGTTTACTGAAAAACAAGCAAATTTTACTCGGACTACAAATTATGCTTGGCATTTTAATTGTTCTTATTGGTACTAGCCGTATTTATCTCGGTGTTCATTTTCCAAGTGATATTATTGGTGGCTATAGCCTTGCTCTGGGCTGGCTCTGCCTAACATATCCTTACTTTAGCGAAAAACGCTTTGCCTGGCGTTTTAAAAACCAACAGAAATAATGAGGGAATAGCAAATGACTTTTTTATATAGTGAAGATACCAACAAACGTTATCATTCATGGAATTATGCTTTACGCCAAGAATTTGGTGGTAAAATTTTCAAAGTACCTGTCGATGGTGGTTTTGATTGTCCGAATCGCGATGGTACCGTTGCGCGAGGCGGCTGCACTTTTTGCAGTGTTTCTGGCTCTGGAGACATGATCGTTGCACCAGAAGATCCCCTACCCCTTCAGTTTCATAAAGAAATTGATATGATGCACCAAAAATGGCCCCATGTCGACCAATATATTGTTTATTTTCAAAATTTCACGAATACCCATGCCCCTTTAGCAGTCATTAAAGAGCGTTTTGAACAAGTGGTTAATTTACCCGGGGTAGTCGGACTTTCTGTGGGGACTCGCCCAGATTGCTTGCCTGAAGACGTGGTAGAATATTTAGCTGAGCTAAACGAACGTTTGTATCTATGGGTTGAATTAGGCTTACAGACGACTTATGAACAAACAAGTAAAATTATTAATCGCGCTCACGATTATCCAACTTATGTTGATGCTGTGGCTCGCTTGCACAAACACAACATAAATGTCTGTACACATTTAATTAATGGCTTACCTGGGGAAACACCGGAAATGATGGTGGAAAATGTTCGGCGCACCTTACTAGACAGTGATATTCAAGGTATTAAATTACATTTATTGCATCTGATGCGCAACACCCGCATGTTACGAGATTACCATGAAGGCCGCTTGCAACTGATGAGCCGCAAAAGCTATGTCACGGTTATTTGTGATCAATTGGAATTAATTCCGCCTGAAGTGATCATCCACCGCTTAACCGGCGATGCCCCGTGGGATTCTTTGATTGGGCCGATGTGGAGTTTAAAAAAATGGGAAGTCTTAAATGCCATTGACGAAGAAATGCGTCGGCGCAATACGTATCAAGGAAGTAAAAATGTCTTGCTGGAGGCAAAAATTCATGCTTAAAACGGCCATGCATTATAGCCACGAACTTTTAAGTGAAGTTGTAACTATTGGTGATCATGTCGTCGACGCCACTATGGGCAATGGTCACGACACGCTTTTTTTAGCTAAATTAGTAGGCGTAGGTGGTAGAGTTGATGCTTTTGATATTCAAAAGGCTGCCCTTTTAGCCACAAAAGAAAAATTAGCTGCCCATCCTGAGGGAGTGGCTGTCAATTTACATTTAACCGGTCACGAGAATGTTGCCGATTACTTGCAAGGTGAAAAAATTAAAGCCGCTATTTTTAATCTGGGCTATTTGCCACAAAGTGATAAACAGATTATCACTTTACCGCAGACAACAAAAAAATCATTAGATGCGCTTTTGGCCCATTTACAACCAAAAGGACGTATTATCATTGTCTGTTATTACGGTCATCCTGGTGGTAGAGAAGAATTAGAAACAATTCAAGCCTATTGCAGTGATTTGCCACAAAAACAATACAACGTCTTAGCCTATCAATTTATCAATCAAAAAAATCAGCCACCATTATTATTTTGCATTGAAGCCAAGTAATAGTGAACACTAGCTCGAATAAAAACACGCGGATTTGGATGGTTCTCATAAAGAGCACAATCATCCAAATCCGCGTGTTTTTTAATTAAAAGGTAATTTTAGTCATGATAAATCAAATGCTGAAATGAAGTAGCTTGGTTTGCCAAAAGATTTTTCACCACTTCATTTAAAACAGGTGGTCGTAAATCCAATTTTTTAGAGGCCAAATCTAGCCAAGAAAGTGTAATAGTCTTTTCTATATCACTGATAACTGGCAATGTTTGACTATCCGTAACAGTTTGCAAGTGATATAAAAAAAGCACTTGATGATAATCATCGCCTTCATAGACAAAAAATTTTTCAATGACTGCCATGAGATCTTTTGTTTTTACGTCTAAACCACTTTCTTCTTTCAACTCACGAATAACAGCTGCTTGGGAAGATTCCCCCGTTTTTACTGCTCCACCTGGTAAGGTTTGTGTCCCATCGTCCTCTGTTGCAACTAAGATATGGCCTTTTTGAATTAAAATGCCGCTTGACCGTACATCAAAACGATCTTTGGCAATTTTGGTTCTGATATCTGTCTTGGTATACATGTTGTTCTCCTTTATAAAACAAACAGCTTTTTACTAGTTAAATCTCAACAGGCAACCATTGCAAAACTTTTTGAATCCATTCATCCCAAAAATCCCACGTATGCGCTCCTGGTCCTTCTTCATAGGTAATGAAAAAACCAGCTGCTTGCGCTTTTTGAACAAAGTATTGGTTACTTTGATACAAAAAGTCCTCTGTCCCGCAGCAAACAAATAGTTTAGGTGCGACTTCTGGCGCCACTGTAGTTAAAAGGTGAATCGGATCGTTTTCAGAGCCCTTCATTTTTTCAACGGGACCAAAAACGCCTTCCCAATAGGCTTGGCTACCTGATTGTAATAACACTTCAGGATCGCTAGCCAAAGCTAAAGCACCAGAAAGGCTAGCAACAGCAGCAAATTTATCCGGACAACGCAAACCTAATTTAATCGCACCATAGCCTCCCATTGAAAGACCAGCCGCAAATGTTTTTTCTTTCTTGGTTGTTAGTTGCGGAAATAATTCATGTAAAATATCTGGTAATTCTTCTGAAATAAAAGTCCAATACTGCATGCCATAACGGGTATCTGTATAGAATCCTAGTTCCGTCGTAGGCATCACCACTGCAATCTCACTTTCCCGTACATAGCGTTCAATACTGCTGCGGCGCATCCACGCTGTCTCATTCCCGCCCATACCGTGTAACAGATATAAAACCGGCACATCGTCTTTTTTGTCTCGCGTTAACCGCGCGCTACTTTGCGGTAAAATTAAATTCAATCCTACGTCTAAATTTAAAACACTTGAATAAATATTTGCTTGTATAAATGCCAATTTTTGCCACCTCGACTTTTCAATGTCTCGTTTTCCAAAATGATAACGCCTGGCTGTCCTTGGAGAGGTTTGGGATAAATTTCTAAAGCAATTTAATAAAATTACATCCTCTTATCTGGCAGACAAACGCCCCGCTAAAATTCTTCTTCATTCCATTGTATCAGACTTTTTCAAAAATAGGGTCAAAACCAAAGCCGCAACAATTAAAATAGCCCCCGCCAAATAGACACCATGTAAACTAGCAAAAAGAATCCCCCGCAAGGTTTCCCGTAAACCCGATGCCAAAAGTTTTGCTGTCTGAGGATTTACCAATTGATTCATGACATCATTTTTATTTGCCACTGTCACACTTTGCAACTTAGCTGCAGTAATCCCATTTAATAAGATACCAAAAACAGAGACCATAATCGTTTGGCCAATCGTCCGCGCTAACGTATTAAAAGAAGTGGCTACCCCCATCTGTTCCGGCGAAACGCTACTTTGCGCACTAACCGTACAGGTCACCGTCACCGCCCCCAAACCAATACCGAGAATGGTTGAGATAGCAAAAAACCAAAGCCAATTTGTGTGTTGGGGCACCACGACCAAACAAACCGCCCCAAAAAGCGTTATGATTATTCCTCGAAGCAACACCCGTTTAACCGCAATCGTTGCCATCCAACGTCCTGCCAAAAACGAACCCACTAACCACAATAACGACAATGGTGCCAAAACAAGTCCGCCAATTCCAGCCGAAAGTCCCAGCACACCTTGCATCCACATTGGAATATAAACATCTACCCCAATTAAAAAGCCACTAGCTAGCGCTGCTACTAAGTTCACCACCACAAATAAAGGCTGTGTGAATAAGTGTAACGAGATAACGGGATCTTCTGCGCGCTTTTCTGCATAAACAAACAAAATCCCTGCTGCAACTGCTACAATTGCTAAAACAATAACTTTAACAGATAAACCTTCATCACCTAAAAACTGGAAAGCTAACAATAGTGCTAATAACAGCCCCATTAAAGATAGACTACCAAAAATATCCATCTTCTTTTGCTGATGCCTTACTTTTTCTTCTACCAAATAAAGCCAAATTAAAATGATCAAAATAATTCCAATTGGTACATTAATAAAGAAAATCCAGTGCCAACCGATGGTATCTACGATAATGCCACCAGCTAATGGACCGACTACCGAGGCAATTCCCCAGGCAGTACTGTTTAACCCCAGCACCTTCGCACGTTTTTCTTTGTCATACAAATCACCAATAATCGTCAATGCTACTGGCATCATCGCGCCAGCTCCCATTCCTTGAATGGCTCTGGAAATAATCAACGTCAGCATCGTATTAGATAGACCACAAAGCGCCGAACCAATAATAAATAGTACGGTTCCTAAAATGAAAATTGGTTTACGACCGATTTTATCAGCTAATTTCCCGTAAATCGGTGTTAACATGGCATTGGTTAATAAATAGATTGAAAAGACCCAGTTCATAATTTCAATACCGTGTAATGAGCCGACGATTGTTGGCATAGCCGTCGTTACGATTGTTCCTTCCACCGCTGTCATAAATGTTGCCACAAAAACAGCAACCGTAACTAGCGTAACATTTGTTTCTTTTTTCATTTTTAACCTCCTCAACTAAACTTAAACTCTCTTTTTACAACAACTGGCAAAAAATTGCATTTAAATTTTCGTATCCCTTTTTTAAAAGCTATTTTCCTCAAAGAAAAGCCGCTATCACCTAAGCAATAGCGGCCAAAAAAATCAAGTAAACAATCAGTATTATGCGTTCACACTAGCTAGCAATGCGTCTACTTTATCCGTGTGTTCCCATGGTAAATCAACATCAGTCCGACCAAAATGGCCATAAGCTGCTGTCTGACGATAAATCGGACGACGCAAGTCCAACATCTCAATAATGCCAGCTGGACGTAAATCAAAGTTTTCACGAATTGCTTCAATTAATTTTTCATCACTGACAGTACCAGTTCCAAAAGTATTAATTGAAATCGAAACAGGTTGTGCTACACCGATTGCGTAAGCCAATTGTACTTCAACTTTGCTAGCAAGTTTAGCCGCCACAATATTTTTTGCAATATAACGAGCAGCATAGCTAGCCGAACGGTCAACTTTAGTAGCATCTTTACCAGAAAAAGCACCGCCACCATGACGGGCATATCCCCCATAAGTATCTACAATAATTTTACGACCTGTTAACCCGGCATCTCCTTGTGGCCCACCAATTACAAATCGTCCCGTAGGATTGATAAAGTATTTTGTATCTTCATCTAATAATTCACTTGGGATAACTGGTTCAATAACTTTTTTAATCACATCTTTACGGATTGTCGCGTTGTCAGCAGCATCATCGTGCTGTGTGCTAATTACGACTGTATCGATGCGTTTAGCTTTACCAGCTTCATCATATTCTACCGTCACTTGCGACTTTGCATCAGGACGTAAATATTTAAGTTCACCATTTTTACGTAGCTCTGCTAAACGACGAACTAATTTATGACTTAAAGAAATTGGCAATGGCATTAATTCTGGTGTTTCATCACAAGCAAAACCAAACATTAAACCTTGGTCGCCTGCTCCAATCTCATCAATCATCGCATCTTTATTATCGCGACTTTCCAAAGCGGCATCTACGCCTTGTGCAATATCAGGTGATTGTTCATCAATTGCTACTAAAACAGCAACTGTATCCCCGTCAAAGCCAAATTTAGCGCGTGTATAACCGATATCTTTAATCGTATTTCGAACGATTTTTTGAATATCTACATAAGCCGATGTCGAAATTTCACCAAACACTAAAACTAAACCCGTTGTTACTGAAGTTTCACATGCTACACGAGCAGTTGGATCCTTCGCTAAAATTGCATCCAAGATTGCATCACTGATTTGATCAGCCACCTTATCTGGATGTCCTTCAGAAACAGATTCTGAAGTAAATAAATGTCTTTCTGTCATGATGATTCCCCCTAATAATATTCGGTTACAAGGCATCTTCGCAGTGCGAATCCTCTCGGGAACTTGCAACGTTTGTAGTATAGCAGATTTAATCAGATAAAGCTCGCTTATTTTATTATATTTCCTAATAAAACAAAAAAAAGAAGATACACGACGTATCTTCTCATGATCCGTACGGGATTCGAACCCGTGTTACCGCCGTGAAAGGGCGGTGTCTTAACCGCTTGACCAACGGACCAATCATTAATGGGCCTAAATGGACTCGAACCATCGACCTCACGCTTATCAGGCGTGCGCTCTAACCAGCTGAGCTATAGGCCCATATAAAACTAAACAACTTTTTCAATGAAATACATTAAAAAAGAGATGGCGCGGGACAGAATCGAACTGCCGACACATGGAGCTTCAATCCATTGCTCTACCAACTGAGCTACCGAGCCAAAACGGTCCCGACGGGACTCGAACCCGCGATCTCCTGCGTGACAGGCAGGCGTGATAACCACTACACTACGGGACCAGGGTTTAGTTTTATAATTGCGGGAGCAGGATTTGAACCTACGACCTTCGGGTTATGAGCCCGACGAGCTACCAGACTGCTCCATCCCGCGATAATATAAGTTTTACTAACTCTCTACATAAATATAGAATTGTAGCAAAGGAGGATAAGGGATTCGAACCCTTGCACGGTTTTACCCGCCTGACGGTTTTCAAGACCGTTCCCTTCAGCCGGACTTGGGTAATCCTCCAAAAAAAAAAAAAAAAAATGACCCGTACGGGATTCGAACCCGTGTTACCGCCGTGAAAGGGCGGTGTCTTAACCACTTGACCAACGGGCCAGCTAGAACGGAGAAGGAGGGATTTGAACCCTCGCGCCGGTTTCCCGACCTACACCCTTAGCAGGGGCGCCTCTTCAGCCACTTGAGTACTTCCCCAAAAACCAAAAATGTTTTGATTTTGTAATGGGCCTAAATGGACTCGAACCATCGACCTCACGCTTATCAGGCGTGCGCTCTAACCAGCTGAGCTATAGGCCCATATTTAAAAACTAAAAGCGGGTGACGAGAATCGAACTCGCGACAACAGCTTGGAAGGCTGTGGTTTTACCACTAAACTACACCCGCATGGCGGTCCCGACGGGACTCGAACCCGCGATCTCCTGCGTGACAGGCAGGCGTGATAACCACTACACTACGGGACCAGGATTTAGTTTTTAAAATTGCGGGAGCAGGATTTGAACCTACGACCTTCGGGTTATGAGCCCGACGAGCTACCAGACTGCTCCATCCCGCGATAATATAAGTTTTACTAACTCTCTACATAAATATAGAATTGTAGCAAAGGAGGATAAGGGATTCGAACCCTTGCACGGTTTTACCCGCCTGACGGTTTTCAAGACCGTTCCCTTCAGCCGGACTTGGGTAATCCTCCAAAAAAATCAAATCTACAATGCCACGGATGGACCTTGTAGGACTCGAACCTACGACCGGACGGTTATGAGCCGTCTGCTCTAACCAACTGAGCTAAAGGTCCAGGCTCTAAAAAATCGCGGCGGAGGGGATCGAACCCCCGACCTCCCGGGTATGAACCGGACGCTCTAGCCAGCTGAGCTACACCGCGAATAATCACTTTATTATTACTATTAAAATGATATGGAGCCTAGCGGGATCGAACCGCTGACCTCCTGCGTGCAAAGCAGGCGCTCTCCCAGCTGAGCTAAGGCCCCTTGTTTCTTTTAAATCGGGAAGACAGGATTCGAACCTGCGACCCCTTGGTCCCAAACCAAGTGCTCTACCAAGCTGAGCTACTTCCCGTTAAATTATTACTACGCGCCCAAGAGGAGTCGAACCCCTAACCTTTTGATCCGTAGTCAAACACTCTATCCAGTTGAGCTATGGGCGCATCTTTCTAATGCCGAGGACCGGAATCGAACCGGTACGGTGATCACTCACCGCAGGATTTTAAGTCCTGTGCGTCTGCCAGTTCCGCCACCCCGGCTTTTTTACTTTTTAAAGTAAAGCGGAAAACGGGGTTCGAACCCGCGACCCCCACCTTGGCAAGGTGGTGCTCTACCACTGAGCTATTTCCGCATGGTTTTGATGCCGGCTAAAGGACTTGAACCCTCGACCCTCTGATTACAAATCAGATGCTCTACCAACTGAGCTAAGCCGGCCTTTTATGCGGGTGAAGGGACTTGAACCCCCACGCCGTAAGGCGCCAGATCCTAAATCTGGTGCGTCTGCCAATTCCGCCACACCCGCATATTTCTTATGAGCCGTACAGGGCTCGAACCTGTGACCCTCTGATTAAAAGTCAGATGCTCTACCAACTGAGCTAACGGCTCATATGGGGGTTAACGGGTTCGAACCGCTGACCCTCTGCTTGTAAGGCAGATGCTCTCCCAGCTGAGCTAAACCCCCATAAGTTCGCGTGGCGACGTCCTACTCTCACAAAGGGAAACCCTTCACTACAATCGGCGCTAAGAAGCTTAACTTCTGTGTTCG